>NZ_JBNRLQ010000001.1:0-554998 GCF_055804875.1 Enterobacter sp. K510
GTCTAAAATTAAAAAAACTTATCGATCGCACAATATTCATACAAAACGAGCCGGTGAAGCGTATTTTCGCCTGGTTTTTAAACAAAAACGAGCCCCGCAGGGCTCGTTTTCTTCGTTTTGTGAATTACTGCACGGCAACTATTTGCTCATCTTTAACCACCAGCTGGATGGTTTTGCCAGGAATAAGCTCCCCGGACAAGATTTGCTGTGCCAGCGGGTTCTCAATCTGCTGCTGGATGGCACGTTTTAATGGCCGCGCCCCATAAACCGGATCAAACCCATTGGCGCTGAGCAATTTCAGTGCCTCATCGGAGATATGCACATCATAGCCCCGATCTTCCAGACGCTGATACAGACGTTGCAGCTGGATCTTCGCAATAGAAGCAATATGGTTTTCACCGAGCGGATGGAAGACCACCACTTCATCAATACGGTTTAGAAATTCCGGACGGAAGTTCTGGCTGACCACGCCCAGCACCACATCCTTCATATGACTGTAGTCCAGCTCGCCGAAACGCTCCTGAATCAGATCGGATCCCAGGTTCGAGGTCATAATGACTACCGTGTTACGGAAGTCGACTGTCCGCCCCTGTCCGTCTGTCAGGCGTCCGTCGTCAAGTACCTGCAATAAGATGTTGAACACATCCGGATGCGCCTTCTCGATTTCATCCAGCAGGATCACAGAGTAAGGACGACGACGAACCGCTTCGGTTAAGTAACCGCCTTCTTCATAACCGACATATCCCGGAGGCGCGCCCACCAGACGTGATACCGAATGTTTCTCCATAAACTCGGACATATCGATACGCACCATGGCGTCATCACTGTCGAACATAAAGTTAGCCAGCGTTTTACAGAGTTCGGTTTTACCCACCCCGGTCGGCCCGAGGAACAGGAACGAACCAATCGGGCGATTCGGATCTGATAATCCGGCGCGGCTACGACGAATAGCGTTAGATACGGCTTCAACCGCTTCGTTCTGGCCGATTACGCGCCCGTGCAACTCCTGCTCCATACGCAGTAATTTGTCACGCTCACCTTCCAGCATTCTGGCTACCGGGATGCCGGTCCAGCGCGCCAGCACTTCTGCGATTTCCGCATCCGTGACTTTATTACGCAGCAGACGCATGGTTTTGCCTTCTGACTGTGTGGCGGCTTCAAGCTGTTTTTCAAGCTCAGGTATTTTACCGTACTGAAGTTCAGACATCCGCGCCAGATCGCCGACACGACGCGCCTGTTCAATGGCGATTTTCGTCTGCTCCAGCTCCGATTTAATGGTCTGCGTGCCAGAAAGCGAGGCTTTCTCCGCTTTCCACTCTTCTTCCAGTTCAGAATACTGACGCTCTTTGTCGGACAGCTCATCATTGAGAATTTCCAGACGTTTTTTACTCGCCTCGTCAGATTCTTTCAGCAGCGCCTGCTGTTCCAGCTTCAGCTGGATAATACGCCGGTCGAGACGATCCAGCTCTTCGGGTTTGGAGTCGATCTGCATACGGATGCTGGACGCCGCTTCATCGATCAGGTCGATGGCTTTATCCGGCAACTGGCGATCGGCGATATAGCGGTGTGACAGGGTCGCCGCGGCGACAATCGCCGGGTCCGTGATCTGCACATGGTGGTGCAGCTCATAGCGCTCTTTCAAACCACGCAGGATCGCAATGGTGTCTTCGACAGAAGGCTCAGCGACAAACACTTTCTGGAAACGACGCTCCAGCGCGGCATCTTTTTCAATGTACTGACGATATTCATCAAGCGTGGTCGCCCCGACGCAGTGCAGTTCACCGCGTGCGAGCGCCGGTTTCAGCATGTTCCCGGCATCCATCGCACCGTCGGCTTTACCTGCGCCCACCATGGTGTGCAGTTCGTCAATAAACAGGATCACATTACCTTCCTGTTTAGAGAGATCGTTAAGCACCCCCTTCAGGCGTTCTTCAAACTCTCCGCGATATTTCGCGCCCGCCACCAGCGACCCCATATCCAGCGCCAGTACGCGGCGACCTTTCAGCCCTTCCGGCACTTCACCATTGACGATACGCTGCGCCAGCCCTTCGACAATGGCGGTTTTACCGACGCCAGGCTCACCGATCAGCACCGGGTTGTTTTTGGTACGACGTTGTAACACCTGGATAGTGCGGCGGATCTCTTCATCACGACCGATCACCGGATCGAGCTTGCCCTGCTCCGCCCGTTCGGTCAGGTCGACAGTAAATTTTTTCAGGGCCTGACGCTGGTCTTCTGCCCCCTGGTCATTCACGCTTTCGCCTCCACGCATTTGTTCGATTGCCTGCGTCACATTAGCGGTATTCGCACCGGCGGCTTTCAGTAAGTCTGCCAGCGTACCGCGCGACTCCAGCGCCGCCAGAACAAAGAGTTCTGAGGAAATAAAATTGTCGCCGCGCTTTTGCGCCAGTTTGTCGCACAGGTTCAGTACGCGAACCAGATCCTGCGACGGCTGCACATCGCCGCCGGTGCCTTCCACCTGCGGTAAACGGCTTAACGCCTGCTCAATAGCGGTGCGCAGTTGGCCCGCATTGACGCCAGCAGAGGTTAATAAAGGACGTACCGATCCCCCTTCCTGATTCAGCAAGGCGCTCATAAGATGAAGAGGTTCGATAAATTGATTGTCTTGCCCCAGCGCCAGAGACTGGGCATCGGCAAGAGCAAGCTGGAACTTATTGGTAAGACGATCCAGACGCATAACTCCTCCCATAGAAAACAGGTCAAATTTGCTACTGGAGATTAAATGAGGTCATCCCTCAATTATTCAAGGTTAATGACCTGAATAATATGGAAAGAAAATGACGCGCACTGGATCGTCTTGATTCTTTAGGTTATCTCAGCCAAATGAAACTTGCCATACGCCCGGTGGTCTTGTCGCGGCGATATGAGTAAAATTCGTTCGTTTCTGTGAAGGTGCACCGGTCACCGCCGAAGATCTGGCTAACGCCTGCGCGCGCCAGACGCTGACGCGCCAGCAGGTAGATATCGGCAAGATACTTTTCATCGCGGGCGACAAATGCGGCGTCCGCATTCGGATCTACTGCCATGAAAGCCTCACGGACTTCCGGCCCCACTTCAAACGCCTGCGGACCAATCGCCGGGCCAAGCCAGGCCATAATATTGTCCGGGCTATCGTCAAAGCAGGCCAGGGTGTTCTCAAGCACACCGGCGCATAAACCACGCCAGCCAGCATGAGCTGCCGCGACTTCCGTTCCTGCACGGTTACAGAACAGTACCGGCAGGCAATCCGCTGTCATCACGGCGCACACGGTTCCGGGCGTATTGCTGTATGACGCATCGGCACGTTTTGAGGCATAAGGCCCGCCGTCCAGACGCAGCACCTGATCACCGTGTACCTGTTCCAGCCAGACCGGTTTCGATGGCAAACCGCCCGCGGCGAACATCCGCTGACGATTTTCCTCGACGTGCTCCGGGTTATCACCGCAATGCGCGCCCAGGTTCAGTGAGTGCCAGGGCGCGAGGCTCACGCCGCCGATGCGGGTCGAACTACAGGCCTCCACGCTCTCAGGCTGCGGCCATTGCGGGATAATCACGTGTGTCATAGCCAGTCTACGCTGTCCTTATGGATCTGGAAGTCAGCGCGCATGGCCTCGATCAGATCGACCATGTCCTGTGGGATAGGCGCATGCCATTCCATTTCGATGCCAGTGATCGGGTGATAAAGACGCAGCATGGTCGCGTGCAGCGCCTGACGGTCAAACTGACGCAGCGCGGCAATAAATTCATCCGACGCGCCTTTCGGCGGACGCGGACGACCACCGTACAGCTGATCGCCCACCAGCGGATGGGTAATGTGCGACATATGCACACGGATCTGGTGTGTACGTCCGGTTTCCAGACGCAGACGCAGACGCGTGTGCACACGGAAGTGTTCCATAATGCGATAATGCGTAACCGCCGGTTTGCCCATCGGATGCACGGACATATGCGTACGTTTGGTCGGGTGGCGGCTGATAGGCTCTTCCACTGTACCGCCTGCCGTCATATGGCCAATCGCGACCGCTTCATATTCACGGGTGATCTCGCGCAGCTGCAGCGACTCCACCAGGCGCGTTTGCGCAGGCACGGTCTTGGCGACCACCATCAGGCCGGTGGTGTCTTTATCCAGACGGTGCACGATACCGGCACGGGGAACATCAGCAATCGGCGGATAGTAATGCAGCAGCGCATTCAGTACGGTGCCATCCGGGTTACCAGCACCCGGGTGAACCACCAGATCGCGCGGCTTATTGATCACCAGAATGTCATCATCTTCATAGACGATGGTCAGCGGAATATCCTGCGGTTCAAAACGCGCTTCTTCTTCGATTTCAGCATTGATGGTGACGCGTTCGCCCCCCAATACTTTTTCTTTTGGTGTGCTGCACACCTTGCCGTTAATCTCGACGCGCTGGTCAAGGATCCACTCTTTTATTCGCGATCGTGAATAATCAGGGAACATTTCGGCCAATGCCTGATCTAAGCGTTGACCGAGTTGATTTTCGGACACCGTTGCGGTGAGTTGTACTAGTTGTGCCATAGACAGCTTCTTCGTTAACCTTGGGTTTTTACGGCTTTGCCGTTTAATATAGTGTGCTATTGTAGCTGGTCTTAATCGGGAGCAGGAACAGAGAATCCTCCCGCATAAACATTTTGAGGAAAGTCAAAACGTCATGACGCGCATGAAATATCTGGTGGCAGCCGCCACGCTGAGCCTGGCTTTGGTGGGTTGCTCCGGTTCAAAGGAAGAGGTGCCTGATAATCCGCCTAATGAAATCTACGCGACTGCTCAGCAAAAGTTGCAGGACGGTAACTGGAAACAGGCAATAACGCAACTGGAAGCGCTGGATAACCGCTATCCGTTCGGCCCGTATTCCCAGCAAGTACAGCTGGATTTGATCTATGCGTACTATAAAAACGCCGATCTGCCGCTGGCTCAGGCCGCGATTGACCGTTTCATGCGTCTGAACCCGACTCATCCGAACATTGACTACGTCATGTACATGCGCGGCCTGACCGATATGGCGCTGGATGACAGCGCACTGCAGGGCTTCTTCGGCGTTGACCGTAGCGACCGCGATCCGCAGCACGCGCGCGATGCCTTTAATGACTTCTCAAAACTGGTGCGTGGCTACCCGAACAGCCAGTATGTCACGGATGCCACCAAACGTCTGGTGTTCCTGAAAGATCGCCTCGCGAAGTATGAATACTCCGTCGCGCAATACTATACCGATCGCGGCGCATGGGTGGCGGTGGTAAACCGTGTTGAAGGCATGCTGCGTGATTATCCGGATACCCAGGCGACGCGTGACGCGTTACCGCTGATGGAAAATGCATACCGTAAACTGCAGCTGAATGCGCAGGCGGACAAAGTGGCGAAAATCATCGCCGCCAACAGCAGCAATACCTGATTTTCCTCCCCAATGTAAAACGGCAGCTCCTGTGAGCTGCCGTTTTTTTATGCGTTTTACCTGCCGCCGGAGCGGGTTTCCGTGCAGGCCATCCGGTCAACTATGCCCCCTATTATGAGTATCAACAAGGTAAAAATTCCGGGTTCACGTTTTAAATCACAAAAAGCTGTCGTTGACAAAAAGTGACGAAATAATGTGATTCAAATCACACATTTTGACACTATGCAGGTTATGCTTGTTAATACCAAGACGGAAAGACAAGAGGTAACATCTATGACAATGAACATTACCAGCAAGCAAATGGAAATTACTCCGGCAATTCGCCAGCATGTCACAGACCGTCTCGCCAAACTGGATAAATGGCAAACACACCTGATTAACCCACATATCATTCTCTCTAAAGAGCCGCAGGGCTTTACCGCGGATGCCACCATCAATACACCTAACGGGCATCTGGTCGCCAGTGCGAAGCATGAAGATATGTATACCGCGATTAACGACTTGATCAACAAGCTGGAACGGCAGCTCAATAAAGTGCAACACAAAGGTGAAGCGCGTCGCGCCACCACCTCGGTGAAAGACGCCAACTTCGCTGAAGTTGAAGAAGAAGAGTAATCCTTTACATTGAGTGTATCGCCAACGCGCCTTCGGGCGCGTTTTTTATTGACAGGGTGAAAACAGTACGGTTACTTTACTCAGACACTTGTTCAGGATCGCACCATGAAACTTGTTCCGTTTTTCTTCGCATTCTTTTTTACCTTCCCCTGACCGGGAGGCGTTTCGTCGTGTGATAAAGAATGCGAAGACGAACAATAAGGCCTCCCACACCGGGGGGCCTTTTTTATTGATAACTATAAAAAAGGCAACACTATGACACCGGAAAACCCGTTACTGGATCTGCGCATAAAGATCAGCGCTCTGGATGAGCAATTACTGACGTTACTGGCGGAACGCCGTCTGCTTGCCGTGGAAGTGGGTAAAGCGAAGCTGGCGTCCCATCGTCCGGTTCGCGATATCGATCGCGAGCGCGATTTGCTGGAGCGCCTGATTACGCTTGGCAAAGCGCAGCATCTGGATGCGCATTACATTACCCGCCTGTTCCAGCTGATCATTGAAGATTCAGTGCTGACCCAGCAGGCCCTGCTTCAGCAGCATCTCAATCAAACTAATCCGCACTCGGCGCGCATCGCGTTTCTTGGCCCCAAAGGCTCGTATTCACACCTTGCGGCACGTCAGTATGCGGCCCGCCACTTTGAACAGTTCATCGAAAGCGGCTGCGCAAAGTTTCACGACATCTTTAACCAGGTGGAAACGGGCCAGGCGGATTACGCGGTGGTGCCCATTGAAAACACCAGCTCGGGGGCGATCAACGATGTCTACGATCTGTTGCAGCACACCAGCTTATCCATAGTGGCGGAAATGACGGTGCCTATCGACCACTGCGTGCTGGTTTCCGGCCCCACCAGCCTGGATCAGATCCAGACGGTCTACAGCCATCCGCAACCCTTCCAGCAGTGCAGCCAGTTTTTGAATCGCTATCCGCACTGGAAAATTGAGTATTGCGAAAGCACCTCGGCAGCCATGGAGCGCGTGGCGCAGGCACAGTCGCCGCATGTAGCGGCGCTGGGCAGTGAAGCGGGTGGCGGGCTGTATGGATTGCAGGTGCTGGAGCGTAACCTCGCGAACCAGACGCAAAACATTACGCGTTTTGTCGTGCTGGCCCGTAAAGCGGTGAAAGTATCCGATCAGGTGCCGGCGAAAACTACCCTGCTCATTGCCACTGGTCAGCAGGCGGGCGCGCTGGTAGAGGCCCTGCTGGTGCTGCGTAATCACAATCTGATCATGACCAAGCTGGAATCCCGCCCGATTCACGGCAACCCGTGGGAAGAGATGTTTTATCTGGATATTCAGGCCAACGTCGAATCCG
This sequence comes from Enterobacter sp. K510, assembly GCF_055804875.1. Lineage (NCBI taxonomy): Bacteria > Pseudomonadati > Pseudomonadota > Gammaproteobacteria > Enterobacterales > Enterobacteriaceae > Enterobacter > Enterobacter sp. K510. The sequence continues at coordinate 7,339 of NZ_JBNRLQ010000001.1, forward strand.
CCGCCATGCAAAAAGCCCTGCACGAACTGAGCGAGATCACCCGCTCAATGAAAGTGCTGGGCTGTTATCCGGGGGAAAACGTTGTGCCGGTCGATCCGGCTTAATGTTCCACGAAAAGGGACTTTTTCACCCCTGCCACCTGCACCGGCAGGGTGAAAATGGCGCCGGACAGCGGATATTGCGCCGTTTCTTCCGGGGTCATGTTTTCCCTTGTAGTGGTAATAAACAGCGTTTTCATGTCCGCGCCGCCGAAACAGACCATCGTCGGGCAGCGTACCGGCAGGCGATACTCTTCCAGTTGCTCGCCCTGCGGTGAGAAGCGCGCGATGCGCCAGCCATCATAGAGCGCGCTCCAGTAGCCGCCTTCCACGTCCACCGCCGCGCCATCCGGCATTCCCTCTCCGTCCGCAAAGCGACGCAGAACCTTACGCTGCCCGGGCTCGCCGTCGGCATCAAGCGGCGTGCAGTAAATCACCTTCTCAGGCGTATCCGAGGTGAGCATCCACTTGCCGTCAGGACTGAAGGCCAGCCCGTTAGCACCCTTGATGTCACACTGGATCACTTTCGGCGTCAGATCGTTATCGATACGCATCAGCTGCGCGCCGTTGTAATCCCCCGGCGCCCAGAAGGTTCCGGCATAGAAACGCCCGCGCGGATCGGTGCCGCCGTCATTGAAACGCGCCAGTTGCGGGTTGGACGGATTATCGCAGACTTTATTGGTCAACAGCCCGCGCTTATCGGCAAGCCATATCGCAGTGCGCATGGCGACAATAAAACCGCCCTTCTCGCGTAGCGCAAAACAGCCCACTTCCTCCTGAAAGCGCAGCACAGAATGCTCGCCCGAGGCGAGATGGTAACGATGAATTTCGCCTTCAATAATATCGGCCCAGTAAAGCGCCTGCTCCGCCTCACTCCAGGTCGGGCATTCCGGCAGATGGCCGGTATAATCAAACAGCGGTTGCGGTTCAGCCATAACAAATCCCTTCTTATAAAAAAAGCCAGCGGATCACCCACTGGCTTCAAGTATATGCAGCTTTTCAGTTATTGACGGCTGTCGTTCGCCTGGCGGAGCAATACGCGGCTTTCGCTCTGGAAACGCTCAGCGTAATCGCCGAACCAGTGCTCCACCTTACGGAAGCTGTCGATGAAGGCCTGTTTGTTACCCTGCTCCAGCAGGCCAATCGCCTCGCCAAAGCGCTGGTAGTAGCGCTTAATCAGCGCCAGATTATTTTCCGACGACATAATAATGTCAGCATACAGCTGTGGATCCTGGGCGAACAGCCTGCCGACCATCGCCAGTTCCAGCCGGTAAATCGGCGACGAGAGCGCCAGCAACTGTTCAAGCTGAACGTTTTCTTCCGCCAGATGCAGGCCATAGGCAAAGGTGGCGAAGTGGCGCAGCGCCTGAATAAACGCCATGTGCTGATCGTGCTCCACCGCGCTGATGCGGTGCAGCCGCGCGCCCCAGACCTGGATCTGCTCCAGGAACCACTGATACGCTTCCGGCTGACGGCCATCACAGTACACCACCACCTGCTTGGCGAGGCTGCCGCTGTCCGGGCCGAACATCGGGTGCAGACCCAGCACCGGGCCGTTATGCGCTGTCAGCATCGCCTGCAATGGCCCGCTTTTAACCGACGCCAGATCAACCAGAATGCAGTCATCCGGCAACGGCGGCAGTTTAGCAATAATGGATTCCGTCACGTGAATAGGCACGCTGACAATCACCATGCCCGCGTCCGCCACAATAGATGCGGCGCACGGCCAGTCTTCTTTTTCCAGAATGCGCACTTCATAGCCGGAAAGCTGGAGCATTTTCTCCAACAACCGCCCCATCTGCCCGCCACCGCCGACGATCACCACCGGGCGCAGCGTCGGATGCAGCGTCTTAAAGCCTTTGTCGTTTTCGCTGGAATAGGATTCGCGCATGACCCGGCGCAATACATCTTCAATCAGATCCGGCGGCACGCCCAGCGCCTGCGCTTCTTTTCTGCGCGATGCCAGCATCGAGGCTTCGCGCTCCGGCACGTAAATCGGCAAACCGTATTTGCTTTTTACTTCGCCTACTTCGGCGACCAGCGCCAGGCGGCGTGCCAGCAGATCCAGCAGCGCCTTATCCACTTCATCAATTTGATCGCGCAATGCGGTCAATTCTGCAACCATGACAACCTCTTAAGCGTGACGCGTCGCCAGATGCGCGCGCAGGTCCTTATCGATCTCACGCAGCAGCGCATCGGTCGTTTCCCAGCTGATGCAGGCATCGGTAACGGAAACGCCGTATTTCATTTCGCTGCGTGGCTGCTCAGATGACTGATTGCCTTCGTGAATGTTGCTTTCAATCATCAGACCAATAATCGAACGGTTGCCGTCTTTAATTTGTGCGACAACAGACTCTGCAACCGCGGGCTGGCGACGGTAATCTTTGTTGGAATTACCATGGCTGCAATCTACCATCAGCGACGGCTTCAGTCCCGCCTGCGTCATCTCTTTTTCACACTGCGCCACGTCTGCCGGGCTATAGTTTGGCGCTTTGCCGCCGCGAAGGATCACATGCCCGTCCGGGTTGCCCTGCGTTTGTAACAGGCAAACCTGTCCCGCCTGATTAATACCCACAAAACGGTGCGGCATGGCCGCGGCGCGCATGGCGTTGATCGCCGTCGCCAGGCTGCCATCGGTGCCATTTTTAAAGCCCACCGGCATGGATAGACCAGAGGCCATTTCACGGTGCGTTTGTGATTCGGTGGTCCGCGCGCCAATGGCTGACCAGCTGAACAGATCGCCCAGATATTGCGGGCTGTTAGGATCCAGCGCTTCAGTCGCCAGCGGCAGGCCCATGCCGACCAGCTCCACCAGCAGACGACGCGCAATCTTCAGGCCCGCTTCCACATCAAAAGAGCCATCCATATGCGGATCGTTAATCAGCCCCTTCCAGCCAACGGTGGTACGGGGTTTTTCAAAATAGACGCGCATCACCAGATAGAGGCTATCGCTGACCTCTGCGGCAAGGGCTTTAAACCGACGCGCGTATTCAATCGCCGCTTCCGGATCGTGAATGGAGCACGGACCGCAAACCACCAGCAGACGCGGATCGCGCCCGGCAATAATGTCAGACAGCGTCTGGCGGGATTGCTCGATTTGCGCCTGTTGTTCCGCCGTCAGCGGAAATTCCGCTTTCAGCTGATCGGGCGTGATTAATACGTGTTCGTCGGTAATATGTACGTTATTCAGCGCGTCTTTTTGCATGATGGCGATCCTGTATAGCTCGTTTGCGATAGTGTCTCGTTGTGAGAGTGGTTTAACGATACCACATTCGGTAAACATTTCAATCCAAAATACGTACACTTTAATTTACAGTATGCATAAAATAGCCATTTATATGCTTTCATAGTGTAAAGAAAATGATACATCAGAGCGTACCTTTTAATTCAGGCTACGCTTAAATAAAAAACAGGAGGACGTGATGAAGACAGGTATTGTTTTGCTATTGCCCTTTTTATTGATCGGCTGTTCCGTAGAACCTTACAGCCATGCCCCGACCTGGACCGGTACGGACTGGTACAGCGCCGGTAAAGACGATGCCCTGTCCGGCGCGGTCATAAAGAATAATGAGACGCTGGCGCTCGAGCACAACAGCAAAGAAATTAACCGTCCCCGGTACGCAGAGGGTTACGCGGATGGCCTGAAAAAGATCTGTCAGGATGATTTTCTGTATGCCTGGGGCCGCGCCGGGAAAATTTACCCGGCGGGCTGTGACACGCTTGAAAATGCCAGCACTTATCGTGCGCACTGGCAAAAAGGCATGGAAGAAGGAGCACGCGACAGCCGGCTTAATTAAGCTATCCGCGCGCGGTGTTTACTCAGCGACGGGTCGGCGGGCGCAGGCTTTGCGCCAGCGCAGCACGTCCACCGCCAGAAACAGCAGCAGGCTGACGCCCAGCACCGGTAATGCCAGCGCCAGCAGCAGCGCCACCACGCTGACCACAATACGTCCTGCCACGGGCAGCGCCAGCCAGCTTTGCATCAATGTCTGTACCGGGCTGACGTTCGCCCCGGCAGGCCTGCGCAGCCACCAGAGCCGGTAACCCATCACAATCATCACGCACAGCCCAAGGCCAAAGGCGATCAGCACCAGTTGATTGGGCAGCCCGAACAGCACGCCCATATGGAAATCCACGCCCCAACGGGTCAGTTTCGCCATCAGCGGGAAATCCTCAAACCGGGTGCTGTCGATCACCTGCATAGTATTTGCATCCACCGCCACGGCATCCACCTGGGTCGGCCAGCCACGGTCGATTTCGGTGACCGTCCAGGCGCTGTTGGCATCCCGCGGCGGACGGATCTCAAGCTTCGCCGCATTGATGCCGGCCGCACGCGCGACCTGCAATACTTCATCAAACTGTACCGAGTCCTCAACGCTGGCAGGCATCTCCATGCCATGATGATGACCATGATGTTCCGCATGGGGATCGGCTGCCTGCGCCGGGCCGTGCAACTGGGTGTTCACCTGCGGCGTCATCCAGCCGAAGGCAGCGCGCATTTTGTCAACGTTCCCGCCCGCCCACTGGGACCATGTCAGCCCGGTGGCGGAAAACAGCAGCATACCCGCCAGCAGGATCCAGCCGAGGGTGACGTGTACCCGCCGGGTGTTCTGGAAGCTATTGTTCAGGCGGCGCTTCGGGCGCGTATAAAACCACAGCACTATGCCGCCAAGCGCTGCGGCCCACATCCAGGACGCCGCCAGTTCGCTGTACAGCCGCCCGGTATCGCCAAGCAGCAGCGAGCGATGCGCGTAGTCAATGATTTGCCGGAACGGCAGGATGCCGCTGGTGCCATAGACCGTGTGATCCCCTTTCACCGCCAGCGTTACCGGATCGATAAAAATCGCCCGGTGCTCCGACACTCCGAGCGCCGGATCGGCAAACATTACGCGGGTAGTTTCCGCATCCGCGAGTCCCGGACGCACGGCATGCAGACGCAGATGGCCGCCGGTAACCTGTTCCGCCACCGCGATCTGTTCCGCCAGCGGCTGACGTTCGCCGGTAGTGGTACCGTAAAGCGTATCGGCATAAAACAGATTTTCCAGCTGTGGGGTGGCAACGTACAGCGTCCCGGTCAGGGCCGCCACAAAGATGAACGGCCCGACAAACAGACCAATATAAAAATGCAGGCGCCGCAGCAGGTTTAACCAGGCCGCGCGCGGGGTGCAGGTAGTCATACTTTTCCTTACTGAAAGCAAAGGTTCGCCTTGTGCGCAGGCACAGGCTTAATGGGTTTTAACAGGAAAAAGCAGACTGGCGCGGCGGCGCGCGGGTTTGAGGGTAAAGCCAGGGAATAAAACGCCATGCCCGTTCGGGCGGGGGAAGCGGTGCGATATAAATACGGGTAAGCGTAGCGGAGAGAAAAAGCACCGCCAGCAGGATCAGGCCCGGCACATGCGCCAGCAGTACGCAGTAGCCGCAGGCTTCGGCATGATCGACCGGAATAACGTCCGGCGCGCTGTCGTGGTGTTCAGCCATCATGCTCATGTCATGATGCATGCCCGGCATGGCTGCCATGGGATCTTTTTGCAGGCTGACAGAGATAAGCGGCGCGACCAGGATCAGCAAAATAGCAAACAGGGCGAGCCATGCTGCTTTACGCTTGATGCTGGTATGATGAAATGCGCTCTGTGTCACGGCTCCTCCGCATGCAGGGGGTCATTGTAAACGATTTATTGGTTTTTGGTTAATCTGGCGGGCAGGTTTTGGGCATGCGGGGAATAAAAAAAGGGCCGACCCGGAGGTCAGCCCTTTTCTGATGGGATGTCGCGAAAGCGATATCTTAGTTAAGACGCTCTTTGATACGAGCAGACTTACCAGTGCGCTCACGCAGGTAGTACAGTTTAGCTTTACGTACAGCACCACGACGTTTAACAGCAATGCTGTCAACTACCGGAGAGTGAGTCTGGAAGACACGCTCAACGCCTTCGCCGTTGGAAATTTTACGAACAGTGAATGCAGAGTGCAGACCGCGGTTACGAATAGCGATAACCACGCCCTCGAATGCCTGCAGACGTTTTTTGGAACCTTCAACAACCCATACTTTCACTTCCACGGTGTCACCCGGACGGAAGGAAGGTACGTCCTGCTTCATCTGCTCTTGTTCAAGTTGCTTAATAATGTTGCTCATAATTTAATCTCTTATCCTGGGTAAACTGATATTTGGGGGCTTACGCCTGCCCATCATGTTTATGCTGCTGTTGTGCGTGCTCTTTTTTGAACTCCGCCAGCAACTTTGCTTGCTCTTCAGTCAGAGCCAGGTTTTCCAGAAGTTCAGGTCTTCTAAGCCAGGTACGGCCCAACGACTGTTTCAGACGCCAGCGACGTATCTCGGCATGGTTCCCCGACAGCAATACTGCCGGTACTTCCATCCCTTCCAACACTTCAGGACGGGTATAGTGCGGACAGTCCAGCAATCCATCGGCAAAGGAATCTTCAGTTGCCGAGGCTTCATGTCCCAGTACCCCCGGAATAAACCGGGAAACCGAGTCAATCAGCGTCATTGCGGGTAACTCTCCACCGCTGAGAACGTAATCGCCGACAGACCATTCTTCGTCAATCTCGGTTTTGATTACGCGCTCATCTATCCCTTCGTAGCGGCCACACACCAGAATCAGCTTCTGATGCGTTGCCAGCTCGCTGACGCCCGCTTGATCAAGCTTGCGTCCCTGAGGTGACAGATAAATCACCTTTGCGCCTTCACCCGCCGCGGCTTTCGCTGCGTGGATGGCGTCCCGCAAGGGTTGTACCATCATCAACATCCCCGGTCCGCCGCCGTAAGGACGTTCGTCCACGGTACGGTGCCGGTCATGAGCGAAATCACGCGGACTCCAGCTCTGGATGCTCAGCAGGCCATTTTTTACAGCCCGGCCAGTTACCCCGTAATCAGTAATCGCACGGAACATCTCAGGAAACAGGCTAACGATACCAATAAACACGCGCCAATCCCCTTAGCACCGACTTTTACTATTTATCCGGAGGTTTTAAAAACCAGGATCCCAATCTACTTCAATGGTGCGAGTAGTGAGATCGACATTCTTGATAACCTGCCCATCGAGGAACGGAACCAACCGCTCCTTGATACCAAATGCATCTTTCAGGTTTGCCTTGATGACGAGAACGTCATTGGAGCCGGTTTCCATCATATCAATGACTTTACCCAGCCCGTACCCTTCGGTGGTCACTACCTGGCAGCCAATAAGGTCTTTCCAGTAGTAGTCGCCATCGGTGAGGGCCGGCAACTGCGAGGTATCTACCATAATTTCGCAATTAGTCAGTAGATTCGCGCTGTCACGATCGTCAACGCCTTTCAGCTTGATGATCAGATCCTGATTGTGGTGCTTCCAGCTTTCCAGCTGTACCTGCTCCCACTGACCCGCCTTCTGGATAAACCAGGGCTGATAGTCAAAAATGCTTTCGGCGTCTTCGGTGGAGGAAAACACTCTGAGCCAACCACGAATACCGTAGGAAGAACCCATTTTGCCCAGTACAACCGGTTCAACAGGGACTTTTGCGGCGAGTTGCTTGCTCATCATGACCACCGTGACAGATTAAGCTGCTTTTTTTGCTTCTTTGATCAGCGCAGATACGCGATCAGAGATAGTTGCGCCCTGGCCAACCCAGTGAGCGATGCGATCCAGATCCAGGCGGGTGCCTTCTTCTTTTTCGCTGGCGATCGGGTTGAAGAAACCAACGCGCTCAATGAAGCGACCGTTACGTGCGTTACGGCTGTCAGTAACAACAACCTGGTAGAACGGACGCTTTTTAGCGCCGTGACGTGCTAAACGAATAGTTACCATAACATCCTCTTGTGTGAATAAAACACCGGGCCCCCTCGGAGGGACGGAGCCCGGTGTTATATTAAAAGCCCGAAAATTTTACTGATTTCTGGGGGAAATGCAATCAAGATATAGCAAAGGGGAGATTTAAGGCCGTCGGCGGTGCAGGCAGTTTGACGTCGGCGTGCGCGGAGTCGCCGGAGCGTACACGTAGTACGTGACGGTGACGAGCACACCCCGGCGTCAAAATGGCAAACAAGCCAGGCCGGGATATTTATCGACCCGGGAATCCTGGGGGCATCATCCCTTTCATGCCTCTCATCATTTTCGCCATCCCGCCCTTCTTCATCTTCTTCATCATGCGCTGCATGTCGTCGAACTGCTTCAGCAGGCGGTTAACGTCCTGCACCTGCATGCCGCAACCGGCGGCGATGCGGCGCTTGCGGGAACCTTTAATGATTTCCGGCTTCGCGCGCTCTTTCAGCGTCATTGAGTTAATGATCGCCTCCATACGCACCAGCACTTTATCGTCCATCTGCGATTTAACGTTGTCCGGGATCTGCCCCATGCCCGGCAGCTTGCCCATCAGGCTTGCCATACCGCCCATGTTTTTCATCTGGCGCAGCTGCTCCAGGAAGTCGGTCAGATCGAAGCCGTCGCCTTTTTTCAGTTTGGTCGCCAGCTTTTCAGCCTGCGCGCGGTCAACTTTGCTTTCGATATCTTCGATCAGCGACAGCACGTCGCCCATGCCGAGAATACGGGACGCGATACGATCCGGATGGAACGGCTCCAGCGCTTCGGTTTTCTCGCCGACGCCGAGGAACTTGATCGGCTTACCGGTAATATGACGAATGGAGAGCGCCGCACCGCCGCGGGCATCGCCGTCCACTTTGGTCAGCACCACGCCGGTCAGCGGCAGCGCTTCGTTGAAGGCTTTGGCGGTATTCGCCGCATCCTGACCGGTCATGGCATCGACCACAAACAGCGTTTCCACCGGCTTGATCGCGGCGTGAACCTGTTTGATTTCGTCCATCATCGCTTCGTCAACGTGCAGACGACCGGCGGTATCCACCAGCAGCACGTCGTAGAACTTCAGCTTCGCTTCTTTCAGCGCCGCATTAACGATTTCCAGCGGTTTCTGGGCAACGTCGGACGGGAAGAAATCGACGCCTACCTGCTGCGCCAGGGTTTCCAGCTGTTTGATCGCCGCCGGGCGATACACGTCCGCCGACACTACCAGCACTTTCTTTTTATGCTTCTCGCGCAGGAATTTACCCAGCTTACCGACGCTGGTGGTTTTACCCGCGCCCTGTAAACCCGCCATCAGCACCACGGCTGGCGGCTGCGCGGCCAGGTTAAGCACCTGGTTTTCTTCACCCATCGCCGCGACCAGTTCGCCGCGTACGATTTTGATGAACTCCTGGCCCGGGGTCAGGCTTTTATTCACATCCTGGCCAACCGATTTTTCTTTAACCCGGTTGATGAAATCGCGCACAACCGGCAGGGCAACGTCCGCCTCGAGCAGCGCCATGCGCACTTCGCGGAGCGTTTCTTTGATGTTTTCTTCGGTGAGGCGTCCACGGCCACTGATGTTGCGCAACGTGCGCGACAAACGATCGGTTAAATTATCAAACATTGTCTCTCGCCTGAGTCAGAAACGTTGGCCGCATGAAGCGACACATACATACGATTTTGCCGCAGTATAACATGAAGCCGCCTTTGTTGTGATGCAACGGTTGGAGCCAACGTCACCTGACGCTATACTGCTTTTCTTTCTCTACTAGCCACTATCGACACTTATATGCCCGTTTTTGCACTGATTGCGCTCATTGCCTACTCCATCAGCCTGGCGCTGATTATTCCCGGTTTGCTGCAAAAAAACAGTGGATGGCGGCGCATGGCTATCGTCTCGGCCGTTATCGCACTGGTCAGTCATGCCGTTGCCCTTGAAGCGCGCATTTTTCCGCCAGGCGAAGGCGGCCAGAATTTAAGCCTGCTGAACGTCGGCTCGCTGGTCAGCCTGATGATTTGTACGGTAATGACTATCGTCGCCTCAAAGAATCGCGGCTGGCTGCTGCTGCCGATTGTCTACGCCTTTGCGCTGATCAATCTGGCGTTTGCCATTTTCGTGCCTAACGAATACATCACCCATCTGGAAACCACCCCCGGCATGATGGTGCATATCGGCCTGTCGCTGTTCTCCTACGCGACGCTGATCATTGCCGCCATGTACGCGCTGCAACTGGCGTGGATAGATTATCAGTTGAAGAACAAACGCCTCGCCTTCAGCAGTGAAATGCCGCCGCTGATGAGTATTGAGCGTAAAATGTTTCATATCACGCAGATTGGCGTCGTGCTGCTGACCCTGACCCTGTGCACCGGGCTGTTCTATATGCACAACCTGTTCAGCATGGAAAATATTGATAAAGCCGTGCTGTCGATTATCGCCTGGTTCCTCTATATCGTGCTGCTGTGGGGCCATTATCATGAAGGCTGGCGCGGACGTCCGGTCGTCTGGTTTAACGTGGCGGGCGCAGGTCTGCTGACGCTGGCCTACTTCGGCAGCCGCGTGTTACAGCAGCTGGCAGGCTAACGAAACAAAGGATTTTCCCCTGGAACATATATCAACCACCACCCTCATCATCACGCTGATCATCATGGTGATCGTCTCGGCGTACTTCTCCGGCTCTGAAACCGGCATGATGACGCTGAACCGTTACCGGCTACGCCATCTGGCGAAGCACGGCAACCGAGCGGCCAAGCGCGTCGAAAAGCTGCTGCGCAAGCCGGACCGTTTAATCAGCCTGGTGCTGATCGGCAATAACCTCGTCAACATTCTTGCTTCGGCCATCGCCACTATCGTTGGTATGCGCCTGTACGGTAACGCTGGCGTTGCCATCGCCACCGGGGTGTTGACCTTTGTGGTGCTGGTGTTTGCGGAAGTGCTGCCGAAGACGATTGCCGCGCTCTATCCGGAAAAGGTCGCCTTCCCGAGTAGCGTCCTGCTCGGCCCGCTGCAAATCATCATGATGCCGCTGGTATGGCTGCTAAATATGGTGACGCGCCTGCTGATGCGTATGGTCGGCATCAAGGCGGATGTGGTGGTCAGCGGCGCGCTCAGTAAAGACGAACTGCGTACCATCGTGAATGAATCGCGTTCGCAAATTTCCCGGCGCAATCAGGATATGCTGCTGTCGGTGCTGGATCTGGAAAAGGTCAGCGTTAACGACATCATGGTGCCGCGTAACGACATTGTAGGGATCGATATTAACGATGACTGGAAGTCGATTGTCCGTCAGCTGACGCACTCGCCCCATGGCCGTATTGTGCTGTGGCGGGATTCGCCGGATAACGCCATCAGCATGCTGCGCGTACGCGAAGCTTATCGTCTGATGACCGAGAAAAACGAGTTCACCAAAGAGGTGATGCTGCGTGCAGCGGATGAAATTTACTATATCCCTGAAGGGACGCCGCTCAGCATTCAGCTGGTGAAATTCCAGCGTAATAAAAAGAAAGTCGGTCTGGTGGTCAATGAGTATGGCGATATTCAGGGTCTGCTGACCGTGGAAGACATTCTGGAAGAGATCGTCGGCGACTTCACCACTTCCATGTCACCGACGCTGGCAGAAGAAGTGACGCCGCAGAACGACGGCTCGGTGATCATCGACGGCACCGCCAACGTGCGTGAAATCAACAAAGCGTTTAACTGGCACTTACCGGAAGAAGAAGCGCGCACCGTCAACGGCATGCTGCTGGAAGCGCTGGAAGAGATCCCGGCCACCGGCACGCGGGTGCGGATCGGGCAGTATGATATTGATATTCTGGATGTGCAGGAAAATATGATTAAGCAGGTGCAGGTGATCCCGGTGAAACCGCTGCGGGACAGCGTCGGGGAATAAACTGGCCGGGTAAGGCGTTAACCGCCCCCCGGCACTAAAACCCCCGCTTAAGCTTTCGCTTTAGCGACGGTAACCATCGCCGCGCGCAGCGTACGACCGTTCAGCGTATAGCCTTTTTGCATCACGCCCAGCACGTTACCGGCAGCCACCTCATCGGATTCCACCATGGCAATGGCCTGATGCACGTTGGGATCCAGCGGCACGTTAGTATCGGCCACGACGCCCACACCGAATTTACCCACCACATCCAGCATCGATTTCATGGTCAGCTCAATACCTTCGACCATCGGCGCCAGATCCGGGTTGGATTTATCGGCTACCTCGAGGGCGCGATCCAGGCTGTCGACCACCGGCAGCAGTTCGTTGATAAACTTCTCCAGCGCAAATTTATGCGCCTTCTCAACGTCCAGCTCAGTACGGCGGCGCAGGTTTTCCATTTCCGCTTTGATACGCAGCACACTCTCGCGCTCGCGATTTTGCGCTTCGGCTAATTGCGCTTCGAGGTTCGCAATCTGTTCATCGCGCGGATCCACCTGCTCAACAGAAGCGTCTGACTCTGTCGCCTCGACCTCTTCGTGCTGTTCCGTGATAATTTCTTCCGGGGCTTGCCCCTCAGGCGTTTTCTGTTCTTTACTGCTCATGAATTTCTCCGCGTTTTTTTGCATTCATCTCGCTAACTTCGCTTATTATGGGGATATGTTTCCGGGATTCAAGGGAAGCAGCGAGATTGTCATCATCATCCGGCACAAGGATCTCCAGAATATGAATAATCATTTCAAGTGTATTGGTATTGTGGGACATCCCCGCCACCCTACCGCCCTGACCACACATGAAATGCTCTATCGCTGGCTGTGCGGTAATGGCTACGATGTCATTGTCGAGCAACAGATTGCCCAGGAACTTCGTCTCAAAAATGTGAAGACGGGCACACTTGCCGAAATTGGTCAGCAGGCGGATCTGGCGGTGGTGGTAGGCGGCGACGGCAATATGCTGGGAGCGGCGCGCACGCTGGCCCGCTATGACATCAGCGTCATCGGCATCAACCGTGGCAACCTGGGTTTCTTAACCGATCTCGATCCGGACAATGCTCAGCAGCAGCTGGCTGACGTATTAGAAGGCCATTACATCGCGGAAAAACGTTTTTTGCTGGAAGCGCAGGTCTGTCAGCAGGACTGCCAGAAGCGCATCAGCACCGCCATTAACGAAGTGGTGCTGCACCCTGGCAAAGTGGCGCACATGATTGAATTTGAAGTCTACATCGACGAAGTGTTTGCCTTTTCACAACGCTCGGACGGCCTGATCATTTCCACGCCCACCGGCTCGACCGCCTACTCGCTCTCGGCGGGCGGCCCTATTCTGACGCCGCAGCTGGACGCCATTACGCTGGTGCCGATGTTCCCGCACACACTCTCGGCAAGGCCGCTGGTGATCAACAGCAGCAGCACCATTCGCCTGCGCTTCTCGCACCGCCGCAGCGATCTGGAAATTAGCTGCGACAGCCAGATCGCTCTGCCGATTCAGGAGGGTGAGGACGTGCTGATCCGCCGCTGTGACTATCACCTGAATCTGATCCATCCGAAAGATTATAACTATTTCAATACATTAAGTTCCAAGCTCGGGTGGTCAAAAAAATTGTTTTAATTTCAGCGCCAGGGCTTTACTGGATATAAAACCAGTTTATACTGTACGAAAACACAGTTATGGTTTTTCATACAGGAAAGCAGCTATGTTGGCACAACTGACCATCAGCAACTTTGCAATCGTACGTGAGCTTGAAATTGATTTTCACAGCGGGATGACCGCCATCACCGGGGAAACCGGTGCCGGTAAGTCTATTGCTATTGATGCGCTCGGTCTGTGCCTCGGCGGTCGCGCCGACGCCGACATGGTGCGCACCGACGCCTCGCGCGCCGATCTCTGCGCCCGCTTCTCCCTTAAAGACACTCCTGCCGCGCTGCGCTGGCTCGAAGCTAATCAGCTTGAAGACGGACGTGAGTGTTTACTTCGTCGCGTGATCAGCAGCGATGGCCGTTCCCGTGGCTTTATTAACGGTACGGCTGTCCCCCTCTCGCAGCTGCGCGAGCTGGGACAACTGCTCATCCAGATCCATGGCCAGCACGCCCATCAGCAGTTAATCAAACCTGAACATCAGAAATCCCTGCTCGACGGCTATGCCGGTGAGTCGGTGCTGATGCAGCAGATGGCGGAGCATTATCGTCAGTGGAATCTGAGCTGCCGCGAACTGGCGCAGCATCAGCAGCTCAGCCAGGAGCGCAGCGCGCGCGCTGAACTGCTGCACTATCAGCTGAAAGAGCTGAATGAATTTAACCCGCAGACGGGCGAATTCGAGCAGATCGACGAAGAGTACAAACGTCTGGCTAACAGCGGCCAGCTGCTCAGCACCAGTCAGAGTGCGCTCAATCTGCTGGCGGACGATGACGACGCCAACCTGCAAAGCCAGCTGTATACCGCGCGTCAGCTGGTGACAGAGCTGGCGGGTATGGACACGAAACTTTCCGGCGTGCTCGATATGCTGGAAGAGGCTGCCATCCAGATCAGCGAAGCCAGCGAAGAGCTGCGCCATTACTGCGATCGCCTCGATCTCGATCCAAACCGTCTGTTCGAGCTGGAACAGCGTATCGCGAAGTATATTTCGCTGGCGCGTAAGCATCACATCAGCCCGGAAGAACTGGCGCAGTTCCATCAGAATCTGCTCGACGAACAGCAACTGCTGGACGATCAGGCCGACTCGCAGGAAACCTTATCGCTGGCGGTGCAAAAACATCATCAGCAGGCGCTGGCTACCGCGCAGCAACTGCATGCCGAGCGCGTGAAGTATGCGCAGGAGCTGGGTGGGTTAATCACTGAAAGTATGCACTCACTTTCGATGCCGCACGGCGTGTTTAACATTGACGTCAGTTTCGATGATCGCCATTTAACCCAGGAAGGCGCGGATCGCATCGAATTCCGCGTGACCACTAACCCGGGTCAGCCGTTGCAGCCGATTTCAAAAGTGGCCTCCGGTGGTGAGCTTTCGCGTATCGCGCTGGCCATCCAGGTGATCACCGCCCGTAAAATGGAAACCCCGGCGCTGATTTTCGATGAAGTGGATGTGGGGATCAGCGGCCCGACCGCGGCGGTGGTAGGCAAACTGCTGCGCCAGCTGGGCGAATCCACGCAGGTAATGTGCGTCACCCACCTGCCGCAGGTGGCGGGTTGCGGGCATCACCACTTCTATGTCAGTAAAGAGACGGACGGCGCCATGACCGAAACGCACATGCAGCCGCTGGACAAACGCGCCCGTCTGCAGGAGCTGGCGCGTCTGCTGGGTGGCAGCGAAGTCACCCGTAATACGCTGGCAAACGCCAAAGAGCTGCTGGCGGCCTAAACTTTTTCAGCAATTCAGAGTCATAGTGAAACATTAAATCGCCGTAAGACCGGATACTGCTACACATACACCTTCAGGTAGCCAACGATGAGGCAGCCTGAAGGATGAAGTGTATACACAAAAGCATTCAGGTTGCATCAAGGCGGCAAGCGAACGAATCCCCGGGAGCATAGTTCACTATGTGACTGGGGTGAGTGAACGCAGCCAACGACGAGGCAGCCTGAAGGATGAAGTGTAATTACACAAAAGCATTCAGGTTGCATCAAGGCGGCAAGCGAACGAATCCCCGGGAGCATAGTTCACTATGTGACTGGGGTGAGTGAACGCAGCCAACGACGAGGCAGCCTGAAAGATGAAGTGTATAAAGGTTTTAATGTGACTAAAGGTCTATTATCATCGGCATATTACCAATGAGCCGCGTACTGCTCTGGCCCGAAAAGGAATGAAATCACTATGCGCTGTAAAACGCTGACTGCTGCCGCAGCGGTTCTTCTGATGTTGACCGCAGGTTGTTCCACTCTGGAGCGAGTGGTGTACCGTCCTGATATTAATCAGGGCAACTACCTGGCACCTAACGACGTATCAAAAATCCGTATCGGTATGACGCAACAACAGGTTGCTTACGCGCTCGGCACGCCGATGGTGACCGATCCGTTCGGTACTAACACCTGGTTCTACGTCTTCCGTCAGCAACCCGGCCATGAAGATGTGACGCAGCAGACCCTGACGCTGACCTTTAACAGCAACGGCGTACTGACCAATATAGACAACAAACCTGCGCTGACAAACGAGTAGCTTCAAAATCTGAAATGACGCCTGATGGCGTCATTTTTTTAGGAGACGTCATGCCTGTACCGGAAAGTAAAATCGCTTTGCTTAAAGAAATGGAAAAAACTTCGCAAGCCCTGCGTAAAAAACTTGAACGCATTCCGGCAGAAATAGCCTTTGAAAATAGGCTGGCAGGTCATGTCTCTGGCACACAAATCAGTGCTGCTCAGTTGGTGAGCTATTTAATTGGCTGGGGTGAACAGGTAATCTTTTGGCATCGTCAGGAAGCATCAGGCGAAGAAATCGACTTTCCGGCGAAAGGCTTCAAATGGAATGAACTTGGAAAGCTCGCACAGAAATATTACGCCGATTATGCCCATATCCGTTCATGGGCAGAATTGCTTTTTCTGTTGGATAACAACCAACGGCAACTTTTGGCCCTGGTTGAAAGCTGGAGCGACGAAGAGCTTTATCACAATCCCTGGTATGGAAAATGGACTCGCGGGCGCATGATTCAGTTTAACAGCGCGTCGCCATACAAAAATGCCAGCGCCCGCCTTAATCCACTATTGAAAACACTCACAGCCCGCATCTGAAAAATTACTTCTCTTTGTCCGCGCTTTTTTCTGCCCGCTTGCGACGCAGCTCTTTCGGATCGGCGATCAGCGGGCGGTAAATCTCAACGCGATCGCCATCGTGCAGCTCGTCAGCCAGCTTCACCGGGCGGCTGAAAATACCGACTTTGTTCCCGGTCAGCGAAATATCCGGACGCAGTTCCAGCAGCCCGGAGGCGCGGATCGCCTCTTCAACGGTTGCGCCCTCGTTCAGCGTAACCCGTTGCAGATACTGCTTTTCCGGCAGCGCATAGGCCACTTCTACCGCCATCTTACCCGGCACTGTAAACCTCTTTGGCGCGATGGGTAAAGGCCTGAACCATGTTCATCGCCAGCTCTTTAAAGATGCGGCCAAACGCCAGTTCAATGAGCTTATTGGTGAATTCAAAATCGAGCTGAAACTCGACGCGACAGGCCTCGGGGCTGAGTGGGGTAAACTTCCATCCGCCCATCAGCTTTTTGAAAGGGCCATCGACCAGGTGCATCAAAATGCTTTGATTGCTGGTCAATGTATTGCGTGTGGTAAACGTTTTACTGATGCCCGCTTTCGAAACATCCACGGCGGCGGTCATCTGCGTCGGACCGGACTCCAGCACGCGGCTACCGGTGCAGCCGGGCAAGAACTCCGGATAGGACTTCACGTCGTTTACTAACTGATACATCTGTTCTGCGCTGTAAGGCACTAACGCAGATCGGCTAATCTGAGGCATAGCGTTTTCCTGGGATCTACACCCTATAAATAATAACATCTCCCTCCCAGGAAAGGAAAACGCTTAGCCGCAACTCGTGCTAATATAACGCGTTACACCTCGCAGGACGGAATGGGGTGTTTTTATAACATCAGATTACCTATACTGAGCGGCATTATGACCAAGAAAAAAGCACACAAACCTGGCTCAGCCACCATCGCGCTCAACAAGCGCGCCCGCCATGAATATTTTATCGAAGATGAATTTGAAGCGGGTCTGGCCCTGCAGGGCTGGGAAGTTAAATCGCTGCGCGCCGGCAAAGCCAATATCAGCGACAGCTATGTCATCCTGATCGATGGCGAAGCTTTCCTGTTTGGCGCCAACTTTACGCCGATGGCCGTCGCCTCCACCCATGTGGTTTGCGATCCCACCCGTACCCGCAAACTGCTGCTGAACCAGCGCGAGCTGGATACGCTGTATGGCCGTATCAACCGCGATGGCTATACGGTGGTGGCGCTGTCACTGTACTGGAAGAACGCCTGGTGCAAAGTGAAAATCGGCGTGGCGAAAGGTAAGAAGCAGCACGACAAGCGTAACGATGTGAAAGATAAAGAGTGGGCGGTGGATAAAGCCCGCATTATGAAACACGCGGGCCGTTAAATCCGTGCTTCTCCCCTCACCCCGGCCCTGATTTGCCGGGAGGGGGGCGAAATTACCGCTCCCGCAACGCCTCGTTGACCTTGTTCAGCGGCTTGATGAGATAATCCATAACCGTTTTCTGTCCGGTCTTGATCTCCACGTTCGCCACCATACCCGGTAAAATCGGGAAGCTTTTGCCGCTCTTGTTATGCAGCTCGGCTTTTGAGGTGCGCACATACACCCGGTAATAAAACTGATCCCGCTTCACCTCATCCTGCAAGGTGTCCGGCGATACCACTTCCACCTTGCCGCTTAAATCCCCGTAAATTGACGAATCATAGGCCGTCACCTTTACGGTAGCCGGTAAGCCCGGACGGATATAGGCAATATCCCGCGGATTGATGCGCGTCTCAACTAACAGCTGATCTTCTAACGGCACGATCTCCATCAGCTTACCGCCCGGTTGCAGCACGCCGCCGACGGTGGTCACCTGAATGTCTTTTACGATGCCGCGCACCGGCGAAAACAGCGAGGCGCGATCCACCTGGTCCGCTTTACCGGACATCACCTGGATCTGCGCGTCCAGATCGGCATTGTTTTTCACCTGCTCCTCGCGGGCGCGCACCGCAAACTGGTTACGGGCATCGTCGATTTTGCCCTGCAACTCGGCGGCCTGCCGTTGCAGGCGGATCACCTCCACCTGGCTCGCCGCCCCTTTGGCCACCAGCGGCTGCGTCAGACGCAGCTCCGACATCACCAGCTGATAGGTTTTTTGCAGATTTGCTACCGTCTCATTGAGGTTTCGCCGCCGCGACTCATACAGCTGCCGCTCACGGGCCACCAGGTCCGGCTCGCGCATTGACTCGGCGCTAAAGCGCAGCGGCTCGCCGGTCAGCTCGGAACGCAGACGCTCGCTGGAGGCGCGCAGCGTGCGCACCCGTGACGCCGCCTCGCCGTAGTTCGACTGAAAACGGGTAGGATCGAGGCGCGCCAGCAGCTGCCCGCGTTCGACAATATCCCCCTCTTTCACCAGCAGGCCGCTGACAATGCCGCCGTCGAGGCTGTCGATCACCTGCGCGTGGCTGGAGGGGGTGATCTTGCCGGTGCCGACCGTCACTTCATCCAGCACCGCCCACCAGGCCCAGACGACAAAAAACAGCAGACCGATCAGCGTCAGCCAGATCACCGAGGAGTAAAAGCGGCCCTGGCGCGCCAGATCGTCCTGCATACTTAATTGACTCATGGCGTTCTCCTTATGCGACTGACGAGACGCTGCTGTTGCGCACCGCCTGCTTGATCAGCGTATCGCGCGGCCCGTCGGCAACGATTTTGCCGTTCTCCATTACCACAATGCGGTCCACCAGATTGAGCAGCGCCGGACGGTGCGTCACCAGTACCAGCGTGCGCCCGGTCAGCCACTGGGAGAGCTGGCGGATCACCCAGGCTTCCAGTTGCTCATCCATCGACGCGGTGGGCTCATCCATCAGCACGATTTGCGGATTGCGCACGATCAGGCGGCTTAACAGCACCATCTGCCGCTGTCCGCCGGACAGCCCGCGCCCGCCTTCGTTGATCAAACGGTCGAGGCTGGCGGCATCCTGCTGCACCATGCCGATCGCCCCGCTGATGCGCAGCGCCTGGATCAGCTCTGCTTCGGTGGCGTGGGGATGGCCGAGCATCAGGTTTTGTCGCAGCGTGCCAAAAAACAGCCGCGAATCCTGGGAAAGGTACCCCAGCTGGCGACGTACATCGCCAGGATCGATATGCGCCATATCCACGCCATCAATGATCACTTTGCCCTTACTGGCCTGCGCCTGACCGGAGAGCAGTTTCAGCAGGGTGGATTTTCCGGCGCCGGTTTTTCCGAGGATCGCCACGCGTTCCCCCGGTTTGATCTCCAGTTCGGGGATCTGCACCGCCTGCTCGCCCTTTTCCACATCGTAGCTGTACTGCACCTGCTGCATCTGGAAATGGCCTGCCAGCACCGGGCAGTGCGCCATTTTTTCCCCCGCGGTTTTATCCAGCGGTTTTTTCAGCAGATCGTTCAGGCCGTTCATCGCCGTTTTGGCGTGCTGCCAGCGGGAGAACACCATAGTGAGCTGCATCAGCGGCGCGATGGTACGCGACGACAGCAAGCTACAGGCCACCAGCGTCCCGGTGGTGATACTGCCTTCCATCACCAGATAACAGCCGAACACCAGCATTCCGGCGTAGGTAATTTGCTGCACGGTGGAGGCCCAGCCGCTGAGCCGTGCGCCCCACACGCGCTGCTTCATGCCGATCCCCGCGCCTACCGCATGAGTGTGTTCCCACTGGCGCTGGAAATAGGGTTCCGCCTGGAGCGCTTTGATGTCCTCCACCCCTTCGATGGACTCCACCAGCACCGCGTTACGAATGGCGCTTTCGCGCATCCCCTCTTTGGCCAGTTTCGCCATTGGCCACTGCACCAGGATGCCGGGGATGACGATCAGCGGAATAGCGATCAGCGGGATCGCCACCAGCGGGCCGCCCACCAGCGTCATAATGCCGAGGAACAGCAGCACGAACGGAATGTCCATCGCCGCACCGACGGTGGTGGAGGTCAGCAGCTCGCGCACCTGATCGATTTCACGCAGCTGGGAAATAAACGAACCGGTGGATTTCGGACGGGCATCGTTTTTGATCGCCAGCGCGCGGGCAAAAAACAGCGACGAGACGTTGAGATCGATATGCTTACCCATAATGTCCGACACATGGGTACGGGCGAGACGAATAAAAAACTCCAGCATGGCGGCGAACAGCACGCCGATAAACAGCACCCACAGCGTGGGGATCGACTGGGCCGGGATCACCCGGTCGTACACCTGCATAGAGAATAAAATCCCCGCCAGCGCCAGCACGTTGCCGAGCAGTGAGGCGAGCGCGATCTCCGACAGCTTGCGTCCGCTGTGGCGAAAGTGCCGCCAGAACCAGTGCGCTTCCCAGGGTTTGGTGAAATCATCAATGCGTGCATCGCGGCCACGGGCGGCAATGCCCAGCATCACCACCTCCGGCCTGACGCGGGTGAGCAGCGTTTCCAGCGGCTCTTCGCGCACCAGATCGCCCCCTTCCGACAACCAGTAGGTCGCCAGCCCGTCGGCGTCAATAGACTCCAGCAGCATCAACTCCCCGGACTCCAGCTGGACGATCACCGGCAGGTTTTGCGCGTTCCAGCGCATACGCTCCAGCGGCACCGTGCGCACCTGTAGCCCCATCAGGCCGCTTAAGCGCTCCAGCCGGGCGCTCTGCGGCAGCGCTTCAAACCAGCGCATTTGCTGGCGCACCGCGGGGGCATCGGCAGGCAGGCCGAATCGCCCCGCCGCGCGCACCATGACATTGATCCAGCTTTCGGTATCAGGCTCTTGCATTACTGCTCCTTAAAGTGAAGGCAGGGTATCGCCAATAGTGCGGCTGCGTTCAATGCCCAGCATATCCAGCAGATTATCTGCGGCGCCGGCATAACGGACGGCGGCGTCCCAGGCGTCATAGCGCGCGGTGATCGAGGCCGTGTCTGCCTGAAAGACATCCTGTTCAATACTCAGAAGATCGTTGAGGCTGCGCTTGCTGAGACGATATTCATCGCGGTACACCTCGCGGGCGCGATCGGCGCTGATAAACTGCGCGTCTCCTGCCCGCTGGCGCTGCTGCGCCCCGGTGAGATCCGCCCAGGCAGTGGCGGCGCGCTGATTCATCTCCAGTTTGCTGGCCTCCACCTGGGCGCGGGCATTAGCGCGATCGCCTTCCGCCGCATCCACCCGCGCGCTGACCGCACCGCCCTGATAGAGGGGCGCGTCCACGACAAGCTGCACCTGATCATCCCAGTAGCTGCTGTTTTCGTTCTGATAACGGGTTCGCCCCGCCTGTACCGACACCGTCGGCCAGTGCTGGGCCTGCACCTGACGGATGCGCTGTTCCGCCGCCAGCTGTTTCGACTGGGCGCTGCGCACGGCATTGCTGCGCTCGTACGGCAGCGATTTGAGGGTGATTTTTTGTTTCATCAGATCGTCGGGCAGATCCGGCAGCGTATCCGACACCACGCCGGTCAGCACGCTCAGCGCAGCCTGCGCGGAGCGGGTCTGGGCTTCGTATTGTGCGAGCGTGGCGTTCAGCCCGGCGATGCGCGTCTGCGCCTGTAAAACGTCAGACTGCGAGCTCAGCCCGGCCTGGGCGCGCAGATCCGCCATCTCCTGCACCGCCTTCAATGAGGCGATATTTTTACGCGCCGCGTCCGCCAGCGCCTGATGACGCTTAACCTGCAAGTAGGTTTGCAGCGTCTCCATGCCGACTTCATTAAGCGCATTGTAGAGATCGTAACGGTAGGCATCCGACAGCTCATGCTGCTCGTCAATGCTGCCGCCGGTTTTACCAAAGTCGTAAATCAGCTGTTTTAAGCTGACGCCCCCCGCGCCGTTACTGCTCAGCGATCCGGCCGAATCGGTACGGTGCGAACGCCCGACGTTCCCCTGTAAAGACACCTGTGGAAACCATGCGCTTTCCGCTTCGGAAAGATTGGCTTTCCCCACCTGGATTTGCGCCGCCGCCTGAGCAATTTTTGGATTACGGGCGAAGGCGCGCAAAATAGCCTCTTTGATGGTCAGCTGCGCCTGGAATTGCTCCCCGGGCGCAGTCTGCCACTGATACTCCTCAGCCCAGGCTGGCAGTATCGCTGTTCCGGGCACTGCCAGCAGTAACAGCCCTATCGTTGCAAATTTCATGATTCCACCTTTGGCTGCCCGTGGTGATATTTTACGTTCCCTCGCCTCGTCCCTGAGGCCGCGATCCGGTCATCAGACCATATTGACGTGCAGACCCTGCTGCACCAGTACATCGCCTAAGGTGTTGCTTTGTGAACTGTTGTGGTAGATGTCGAACTGCATACCATCCACCTCCCGCTGGCCGCTGATCGCCCAGATGTCGCTGTTGCCATGCACCAGATTCACGCTGTCGCCTTTACTCCCCTTGATGATCAGGTCATCTTCCGGTTTATCGGTCACCGTCAGCGCCTCGTTCAGATCCAGCGTGATGCTGTTGGTGCCCGATTTGCCCAGATCGATGATCTCGATGTTGTGCACACGGGTGGCGGCGTCGATCAGGTTAAGTACCAGATCCACGCCGTCGAGCATCAGCGTATCGGTGCCTGCGCCGCCGTCGATTTGTACAAAGCCCAAAGTAGCAAGGTGAATGGTGTCGTTGCCCTCGCTGCCCTGCACGCTGTCGCCGCTGGCTTCGGTGCCGTCCGCCAGGGTGATGCTGACGCCTCCAATAGTGTAGGCCGCCTCCTCCGTCTGGTTGAGCGTACTATCACTTTCGGTAGCGGCGGCCGTCGCGGTAGCGCGTGCGGTCAGCGTGCTGGCCGGTGCGCTGTCAGTCTCCTGTACAGTGTTGATGCTGTCTGAATGCAGCACAAAGCTGGAGTCATCCACCGCCAGCGCCATCAGAGTGGCAGGCGGCGTGGTGGAGATGATATTCCCGCCCAGGCCGACGTTCAGATAGCCGGTGTTGCCAGCGGCATCGGTGGCGTACAGGTTAACCACGCTGGTGAGCGACAACAGGTTCAGGATGTTCAGACCGAGGCTCAGTGTGGTGGACCAGTTGCCGTTGGCGTCCGTTATCGCGGTGGTGCTTACCGTGCCGTTGAGCAGCGACAGATGCACCACGGCATTTGCTCCCAGATTGCGCGAACCGCCGCTTAAGGTTAACCCTTTGGTCAGCAGCGTCAGCGGGTTCAGGGTCGCCAGCGGGTTCCAGGTCAGCTCCGGCGTGGTCAGTTTGACCGTCACATCCGTACTGGTGCTGTTGGTATTGCCGACTTTATCAATGACCGACACACCCACTTTCAGCGCGCCGCCGGTCAACCCTTTCAGCACGGTGCTGCTGACCGGTAACGACCAGCTGCCGTCCGGGTTCACCGTGGCGTTATAGCTGGTGCCGCCCAGCGATACCACAACCCGGGAGCCGTCGGTGATGCCACCGTTGATGCGCCCGGAAATGGTCTGCGTACCATTCGACTCCGCCACGTTCAGGAAGCCATCGTTGCCGAACAGCGAGGTCAGCGAAATAGACGGCAGGCTGTGGGTGATCACGTTCAGCAGTCCGCTGGTGCCGGCGACGTTGCCCGCCGGGTTGGTCAGCGAGGCGTTAACCGTCAAGGTGCCGTCGAGCAACGCGCTGAGATCGGCTTTCGGCACCGAGACCGACCAGTTGCCATCGGATCCGACCAGCGCCTGGTAAACCTTGTTGCCGAGCGTCACGTTTACCAGCGAGCCGACCGCATTGGTCGCCGAGCCGGTAATGGTCTGGGCGCTGAGAATATCCGTCGCGTTCAGCCCACCGTCGCCAAACAGTGAGTTGATCACCAGCGTCGGCGCCTGCTGGATGGCTACCAGCAGATTTTTGGTATCGGTGGCGACGTTACCCGCCACATCCCGCGCGGTGACGCCCACGGACAACGTACCGTCCGTCAGCCCCTGCAGGGTGGCGGTCGGCAGCGGTAAACGCCAGGAGCCATCACTGCCGACGGTGGTGTTGAAGGTCAGGCCGCCGAGGGTGACAGTCAGGGCAGTGCCTGCCGCCAGGTTAGTGGTGGTACCGTTAAGCACCTGCGCACCCAGCAGATCCGAGAGGCTCAGATTCCCGTCGCCGAACGGCGTATTGAGGCTGACAGAAGGCAGCGCGTTGATCACGGCGTTAATCAGTTGCGAGCTGGAGCCAGGGTTTCCAACATCATCACGCACGCTGGCGCTGACGGTGACGTTACCATCCGCCAGTCCCTGCAATACGGATGGCGGAACGTTCACCGACCAGGTGCCGTTGTTGATGGTGCCCGTCAGCGTGGCAGTGCCGACGCGCACGGTCACCGTGCCGCTGGCAAGACTGGTGACGCCGCTGATGATCTGGCCTGCATCCGCTTCCGCCCGGCTCAGATAACCGTCGCCGCCAAACAGCGTGCCTGTATTGACGCTCACCGTCGGCAGACCGGTCAGCCCCACTTTGATGGCCGGGCCATTGGTGGTGGTGGTATTGCCATCCGGCGTCTGAATGGTGATCACTGGCGTCAGCACGCCGTCCGCCAGCGAAGCTAAATCCGCCGCGCTGACATTAATGCTGAAGGTACCGTTACCCGCCAGCACACCGGCGAAGGTTTTAGTGCCGATCTGCACGCTCACCGTGGAACCGACCGGGGCCTGCCCGACGCTACCGGTAATGGTCTGCGTCAGCAGCGCATCGGCGGCGTTCAGCAGTCCATCGCCAAACAGGGTGACGGCATTCAGCACCGGCGCAAGCAGATCCAGCGCCACGTTTGCGCCCACAGCCGCATTGTTGCCGTACTGATCCGTCGCCTGCACGCTTACCGCCACGTTACCGCTGCCCAGCCCCTGAAGCGCTGCCTGCACCGCCTCCGGTAGCGCAACGGACCATTTCCCGTTGCCGTCCACATTGGTAGTGAATGCTGCGGTATCGCCGACTTTGATGCTCAGGGTGCGGCCATTCAGTCCGGTCGCCGTACCGCTGATCACCCCGCTTAACAGTTCCGGAATGCTCAGCATACCGTCGCCAAACAGCGGGTCGAGCACAATAGAAGGCTGTGCTTTTACCGCCACCGTCAGATCGGTACTGCCATTTACTACGTTGCCAAATTTATCCGTTACGCTGACCGCAACCCCTACGGTACCGTCCGGCAGCGCGCCGAGTAACGACGGCGGCAGCGTGGCGATCCAGTTCCCCAGCGCATCCTGCGTTCCCTGAATGGTGCGCCCGGCAATGGTGACCACCACGCCCGCGACGTTGGCCGCATTATTCAGACCCAGCGACACTACCTGGCTGGTGGTACTGTCGACCAGGTTGATGATGTTATCTGCCGCCACCATGATATCGCCGATCACCGGCAGATCGGTCAGCGCCGTGCCGACGTTGATGATCTGATTAGTGGAGTTACCGTAAATATCGGTGACATCCACCTGCAATTGCAGGGTTTGCTGCGTCAGCCCGGTCCACAGATCGGGCGGCAACTGGATGCTGAATTTGCCATCGGCGCCCACCGTGGTGGTCGGGATAGTGGCGCTCACCCCGGCGATGGTCACTTTCACCGTCGCGCCGCGATAATCGCCGCTTACCTGCCCGGTCACCAGCTGCGTGAGCAGCGATTCCGCCACGTTCAGCACGCCATCGGTACCAAAGACATCGTTAACCAGCACGCCAAGGCCCTGGTTGAGGGCGACGTTCAGCCCGACATTATTACTGGACGTATTACCTGCCGCATCGGTGGAGGTTATGTTAATCACCTGCGCCCCGTCGGTCAGCGTGCGCAGATCCAGTTCCGGGAAGGTATGGCTCCAGTTACCTTCACTATCGACCGTACTGCTCCAGCTGAGCGGCCCGAGCGTCACTGTTACAGTATTCCCCGGCTCGCCGCGTCCCGCCACCAGCATACCGGTGGCGGCTTCCACGGTATTCAGCACCGCCGGCACACTAAGCGCGTTGACCTCCAGCAGCGGCTCATCGCGTTGCACGCTGAGGATCCTGCCGTCCACCGCCGGGTTGCCTGCGACATCGCTGATCTGTGCCGTCACCGGCGTACTGCCCGACGGCAGCGCGGCGACATCCGCCTGCGGTACCACCGTTGACCAGTTGCCGTCCGATCCCACTACCGCATAGTAAGTCTTGCCGTTGAGGGTCACCGACACCGTGCGCCCGGCTTCCGACAGGCTGGCAGTACCGCCCAGCGTCAATGGCTGACCGCTTTCGGCGGCGTTGATAATATCGTCACCGGACACCGGATTCAGGGTCAGCGTCGGGGCGAGCGTATCCACCTGCACCACCACCGAGGAGGTGGAGTTCGGCGCAGCCTGACTGGTGGCTTCAATGGTATAGCTCGTCTGGTCCGGGAAGGCGCTGACCGGCACGCTGGTCGTCCAGGTGTTGTTGCCGTCCACCGTTGCCGTTCCCACCAGCACGCCATTTACGGTGATGTTAAGCAGCGTACCTGCCGGGTACCCATTGCTCTGGCCGTTGACCGTGATCGCAGGCCCGGCGCTGAACTCGCTGGCGTTGATAATGTTATCGCCCGCCACCGGGTTGACCGTCACGCTGAAGGCTGGCGGTACGGTATCAATGGTGACGCCCACCGGCCCGGTGGTGGCCGGGTTGCCTGCGATGTCCTGCACCGTTGCCTCAAGGGTCGTACTGCCGTTGGCGAGCGTCGCCATCTGCAACGGCGTGAGCTGTAGCGCCCAGGTATTGCCTGGCTGTACGGTGGTGGTAAAGGTCTGCCCCCCCAGCGTCACGGTGATGGTGCGCCCCACCTCCACATTACTGGTGGTACCGGTGAGGGTTTGCAGTTGCTGACTTTCCGTCCAGTCGAGATCGCTGTTGCCGAACGGCGCGTTCACCGAAATGGTCGGCTGGTTAAGGGCGATCACCACCGGCGTGCTGGTGTTGCCGGTATTCTGGGCATCGTCAGTGATGGTGACGATAACGCTCTGCTGACCGCGATCGACACCGATCCAGCTGTCGCTGTCCAGCGCCAGCGTCCAGGTGTTGGTCAGCGGATCGACGGTAGCGTCAAAGATTTTACCGCCGATGGTGACCTGTACCGTGGTGGCCGCCGGATCCCGTGAGGTAAAGGTGCCCGACAGGCTGGCCGGCGCGGTGGATTCGCTGATGTTGAGATAATTATCGCCAAAGATCGGCGTGTTCACCGTCACGGTCGGCGCGGTAAAGGCGACGTCAAATGGCACCTAGGCGGTCTGCACGTTACCGTACTGATCTTCGGCACGCACGACGATAGTGTGCGCCGTCGCCGGATCCAGCCCCTGCAGGGTGCCAGCCGGCAGCGACACCGTCCACTGCCCCGCGGGATCGACATCAGCCACATAGGTGACGCCGTCAACATCAATGGTCACGGTGACAAACTGATTGCCGCCGCTCAGACCCGTGCTGCCGGTCAGCGTCAGCGGGCCTGCCGCCTCGCTGATATTCAGCGTCTCATCGCCGCCGAACAGGTTAGTCACGCCCGGTGTCGGCAATGCCAGCTGCGGCACAAATGTCTGGGTGGCGGAATCCACGTTGCCATAGGCATCGCTCACCGTCACCACCACGGTCTGCGTCTGGCCGTTGGTTAAGCCGGTTAACGCCGACGGCGGCAGGGTAACGCTCCACTGGCCGTTTGCATCCACAGTCGCGCCGGTATTGTAAGGCACGCCGTTCAGGGTGACGGTGACCGTCTGCCCTGCACCAATGACCCCGGTGTTGCCGGTCAGCACCTGGCCTGCAGCCGCTTCCGAATTATTCAGCACGCCATCGGTAAAGAGCGTGCCCAGCGTCACCTCCGGCACATTATTGATCACGGCCTGGAAGTTACCGTCGCCATTTACGATATTTCCCGCCGTATCGGTGACGATGATTTTCACCGGAATGGTGCCGTCCGGCAATGTGCCCAGCGTCCCGGCACTGACCGGCAGGGTCCACTCGCCGTTCGCGCCAATATTCGCGTCGGTGATGGTGATAAAGGGACCGTTATTAATACTGACCTGGATGGTCTGAATACTGGCTTTATCCAGCCCGGTGGTGCCGGTGAGCGTACTGTCTGCCACTTCACTGCTGATCAGCACGCCATTACCGAAGGCCGTATCCAGTGTCGGCGTCGGCAGCACATCCGCGCGGACGTCAAAGTCCTGAGCCGGGCTGGTGTCGCTGTTGCCGGCTTTATCCGTTACGGTCACCGCCAGGGAGTAAGCGCCGTCGCTCAGCCCGGTTAAGACCGTCGATGGCAGCTGTACCGTCCAGTTACCGTTATTATCCACGGCGCCGTCAACCGTGATCGGATCAGTCAGGCCATTGCCGGTAATGGTGATCGCCACGGTCTGCCCGCCGCCGGTGAGGCCGGTGGTGCCGGTAAGGATCTGTCCGGTGCTGGCTTCCAGCTGGTTGATGGTGCCGTCAGTAAAGAGCGTCGCAGGCAACGTCGCATCCGGAGCCGCGCGTACCACTTCGATCCCCAGATTGCCGCTGGCCGGGTTAGCATAGGCATCGGCGGCGCTGGCGGTAATGGTGTACGGACCGTTAGCAAACTGGTCAAAGGTGCCCGGCGCGATGGTCGCCGTCCAGTTGCCATCACTGCCAACCGAGGCAGTACCAATCTGCACGGTACCAATAAACAGCGTGATCGTCGCCCCGGCAGGCAGCCCCGATGACGTACCGGTGATCTGTCCCACATCGGTCGCTTCTGCGGTGTTTATCATGCCATCGGTCAGCATCAGCGTATTGCCGATGGTGATGGCAGGCAGCGTCGTGTTGCCCACATTAATGGGCAGCGGCGTGCTGGAAACGTTGCCGTCCGGATCCGTGGCGGTAAGGGTCAGCGTGGACGGGCCCTGCGGCAGCGCCTGCAACTCTTCTGCCGGAATGACAATGCTCCACTGACCCAGCTGATCGGCCCGGGTTTCGACAGGGGTACCGTTGATCGTCAGCGATACGATGGAGCCTGGCGTGGTGGTGCCGCTCAGGGTCTGGGCGACGGTGGATTCACTGATGTTAACCAGCCCATCGGACAGGAAGCTGGGATCCAGATTGATGTCCGGCCCGACGGTATCGACACGCACCTGCTGCGTGCTGGTGGCCGGGTTGCTGGCCGCATCGCTGGCGGTGGCGGTGACCGTATAAGTCTGATCCGCCAGCCCGCTGACCACGCTGGCGGGCACCTGCACCGACCATCTGCCGTCCGCGCCAATGCTGGCGGTATAGCTGCCTCCACCCGGCGCCAGGGTCACCGTCACCAGTGTGCCCTGCGCCAGATTGGTGGAGACGCCGGTAATGGCAACTGCGCCGCTGCTTTCCGGATCGCTGATAACATTATCCCCCGCCACGCTGTCGATACTGAGCGTCGGCTGGCTGCCTGGCTGGGTGATAAAGGTGACGTTCTGCGTGGCGTCGTCGACGTTGCCCGCCGCATCGGTGACGGTCACGCGGATCGGCTGCACGCCGTCCTGCACCGCCGCCAGGTCAGTCGCCGGAACAGCCACGCTCCAGCTGCCGTCGGCCTGCACGGTGGCCGGATAGTCAACGCCATTCAGCGTAACGGTAACGATCTGCCCCTGTTCCACATTCACCGTCGAGCCGGACACCACCAGCGGCGAACCGGCTTCGCTGGCGTTAACATAGTTATCCGTCGAGATACTGTTCATGGTGACCTGCGGCGCATTCACCGGCGAGGCGTCGAGGGTAAAGCTCTCTTTGATGACGGCACTGTTGCCTGCGCTGTCAGTCGCGATGACCGTCATGCTTACCGGGCCATCCGGGATGCCGCTCAGCGCCCCGGCAGGCAGCGTCACGCTCCAGTCGCCGTTGGCCTGGATCAGGGCATTATAGGTCTGGCCGTTAATCTGCACGACGACGGTTTGCGGCTGCGCCGGATCGTAAGGCGTGGCGGTGCCGGTCAGCACTATCGGTCCTGCCGCTTCGGCGGCATTCACTGTGCCGTCGGCCGCCACATCGCCCAGGGTGAGTACCGGCGGCGTTTTGTCCACCAGGATGCTGCTCTCCAGCACCGCCGCGTTACCCACGCCATCCGTAGCGGTGATCACCACCGGCACGGTGCCGTCGGTTAAATTGTTCAGCAAGGTGGAAGGGACGTTCACCGACCAGTTGCCGCTGGCATCGACGGTGGCTGTCAGCGTCTGCGCCTGCGCGCCGGAGCCGATCTGTACCTGTACCAGCTGGCCTGCGCCGCTGACGCCGGTCGTACCGCTCAGCGTGCCGCCCGTCAGCGCTTCGCTGCTGTTCACAATACCGTCGGTAAACGGCTGATTCATGGAAACGGTCGGCAGGGTGGTGGTGACAATAGTGAACTGATGACTATTACTCACGACATCGCCGCTGCCGTCCTGGGCCGATACGGTGAGGGTGGCGGTGCCATCGCTGATGGCGCGCGCCTCTTCTGCCGGGACGGTCACGCTCCACGCCCCGCCTGCGCCAACGGCGCCCGCGTATAGCTTGCCGTTCAGCGTCACCGTGATCGGCGTTCCTTCCGCCAGTCCGACGGAGCTGCCGCTGACCACCAGGCCACTGGCGTTATTAATATCGCTGAGGCTCACCCGATCGTCGCCGGTGAGCGGCGCAATGGAGATCGAGCTGACGGTGGTGTCAACGGTAAACGGCCGGGTAGCGCTGGTGCTGTTACCCGCCGAATCGCTGACCTGTACGCTCAGCGCATAGTCACCGTCAAGCAGACCGGCCAGTTCGCCCGGCGGAATGGTGACCTGCCAGCTGCCATCGGTGCCCACGGTGCCGGTCCAGCTGGAGGTCCCCTGGGTGACGGTCACCGTCTGGCCTGCTTCAACGTTCAGCACCTTACCGGTGAGGGTAATGGCTTCGCCGCGTTCGGCGGCGTCAATCACGTTATCCCCGGCGACCGGATCCACGGTAAGCAGCGGCTGTTTCTGTGGATCGATGCGCACGCTGATGTTATGGCTGGCGGTGGTGCTGTTTTGCGCCGCATCCGTCACGGTAACGGTAAAGGTCGCCTGCCCGTCCGGCAGCGCCTGTAGCGCCGAAGACGGAATATCGACAGACCATACGCCGTTCGCGCCTGTCGTGGTGGTGTAGGTCTGGCCGTTAAGCACAACAGTGACCGGCTGGTCTGCGCCCGCGCCGCTGGCGACGCCGGAGAGCGTCTGGGTCGCGCCCGCTTCCGCCAGGTTAAGCGTGTCGTTAGTGGCAAAAGGATCAAAACTCAGCACCGGCGGTTCAACATCAATGTTGACGTTGATCGGCGTGCTGGTGGCGGTGTTACCGGCAATATCAGTCACCGTTACCGTCACCGGCAGCGGCGAATCGGTATTGGTTAAGCTGTCCAGCGCGCCGGACGGAATGGTCACGCTCCACTGCCCGTTCTCATTCACCGTGCCGGTATAAGTGTTACCGCCAAGATTGACGCTGACCGTCTGCCCCGGCCCGGTGACGCCGGTTTCCCCGGTCAGGGTCTGGTTCTGCTGAATTTCCGCGCCGTTCAGCACGCCATCGCCAAACAGCGGGTCATTGTTTGCCTGCGGCAGCGCATTGAGGATGAGATTAACCGTATGGGTATCGCTCACCGTCACGCCGTTAACCACGGCGCTCGCCGTGATGGTCAGCGGACCATCCGCCGATCCGGAGAGCGCGCCCGGGGCCAGCGTAATACTCCAGTTGCCGTTAGCATCGACAAAACCAGGATAGGTCACGCCGTTCACCAGCACCTGCACCTCGGTGTTGAGCGGCAGACCGGCGCTGGTACCGTTGATGGTCACCACGCCCGCTGCTTCCTGCACGCCAATATAGTCATTGCCGGAGATGATGCTGATCGCCACCGCCGTCGGGGCGCTGTCCACCGTCACCGGATAGATGCTGTTCGTTGTCTGGCCGTAAATATCGGTGACGCTGATCTGCACCGGGTTTTCCCCCGGCGTCAGCTGATAGAGCGTGCCGGACGGGATCAGTACCGTCCAGCTACCGTCGCTGGCCACCACAGACTGGTACGTATTACCGCCCAGCGTCACCACTACCCGGCTGCCCGGCTCGGCATCGGTCGTGGTACCGCGCAGTAACTGGTCGGTTTTAATTTCTGCCGCGTCCAGCCCGTTATTACCGGCAAAGGAGGTGACGGTGGCGGTCGGCGGCGTGGTTTTGACATTGATGGTTTGCTCAATGACACGGGGGTTACCGGCGGCGTCCGTCAGGGTGACGGTGGCTAAATTCGCGCCATCGGCCAGTAGCTTAAGATCGTCAGACGGCAGGGTGACGCTCCAGTTGCCGTCGCTGCCCACCGTTGTGGTGTAGGTTTTATTGTTCAGCACCACGGTAACCGGACGCCCGGCTTCCTCCACCGATGAGATACCGCTCAGCACCTGTGCGGTATTCATATCTTCGAGGCCCAGACGTCCGCTACCGGCAACCGGCAGCACCGCCAGATCCGGCGCCAGGGTATCGACAATGGCGCTGCCCGGCAGCGTTGCGGTATTGCCCGCCGCATCCGACGCGTTGACCGTCATCGATACCGTTCCCTGCGGCAGGGTTTGCAGATCGGCAGGCGGCACGGTGATCGCCCAGTTGCCGTCACTGTCGACGGTGGCTGTATAGGTTTTACCGCCAAGCAGCACCGAGACTTTTTGCCCCGGCCCGCTGATGCCGGTATTGCCCCCGATCGTCTGCGCCACATCCCGCTCGCCTGCGCTCAGTATACCGTCGGCAAAGGGCGTGTTCAGCGAAGGTTGCGGAACATGGTTAACCGCCACGTTCAGAATATGGGAGTCGGATGCGTTTTCTGTTCCGAGCGTAACGGTGGCGGTGATTTCGCGCGGGCCGTCTTTCAGCTCAGCCAGATCTTCAGGGGGGATCACGGCACTCCAGTTACCGGCGCTATCCACCACGGCGTCGTAAACTTTGCCGTTAAATTCCACCAGCACTGACACCGCTGGTCCAAATACGGTAGTGACGCCGCGCACCTCCAGCGGCTGGGTCACTTCCGCCGCATTCAGGTAGTCATCGGTGGAGACGATGGCGATAGCAATGCCGGTCTGTGCGGTATCAACCGTGATCGGATGATTGCTGGTAATCGTCTGGTTATTTTTATCCACCACGCTGACGGTGATGGTGTTGCTGCCATTGGCAAGCGCCAGCAGATCGCCTGAGGGCAGCGTTACGCTCCAGCTGCCGTCGCCCTGCACCACCGCATACCAGGTTTGTCCGCCAAGGGTAATAGTGACCGTCTGCCCGGCGGCGATATTTTGCGTGTTGCCGGAGAGCGTTTGATCCAGCTGGACCTCTGCGCCGTTCAGGACATCATCGCCAGTGAGCGGGTTAACGCTGATAGCCGGTGCGGTGAGATTGACCGTGAAGTCGCTGCTGCCGGTGGTAACGTTACCCGCCAGATCGGTGATTTCGTAGCTGATGGTGTAGCTTTCGCCATCGCTCAGCGCCTGAAGAGCAGCCAGCGGAATAGTGGTTTGCCAGTTGCCGTTACTGTCGACGATGGCGAAGTAATTTTTACCATTAAGGGTAATTAAAACGGTGCTGCCTTCATCAGCAGCCTCTGCATAGCCGCGCAGGATTTTATCCCCGCCAAGCTGGGAACTGTCAAATACCTGGTTCGGTACGAACGGCACCGTGTCCAGCACAGGCGGAACAGTATCCACCATCACATCCATTGATGTTTCAACGGTGCGTCCCCTGAAATCAAGCAGCCGTACGCGCAGCGTGCCCGGCCCCTGGGAAAGGCTTTGCAGCACCTCCGGCGGGAACATAAATGACCAGGATCCATCCGGATTGACCGTCGTGGTCCAGACGTTGTCGTCCCACATGATCGTAATGACACTACCGGCGTTCGCCGCCTCAGTCGAACCGCTCAGCACCTGATTGCGCGCCACCAGTAGCTGATTGAGCAGGTTATCCTCAGCCAGGGGTTCCACTGTGAGGGTTGACGTCCCGGGCGTGGTACCGCCGCCATCAGGAGGTGTGGTACCGCCGCCGTCAGGGGGAGTCGTACCGCCGCCATCCGGCGGAGTGGTGCCGCCGCCGTCAGGCGGAGTGGTTCCGCCGCCGTCCGGAGGAGTGGTGCCGCCGCCATCAGGGGGAGTCGTACCGCCACCGTCCGGCGGTGTGGTGCCGCCATTGTTATTGTCGTTATCCCCACCACCGCCACCGCCGCCGCCACCGGAAGCGGCAGCAATACCTACAATACCCCCTACGGCAGCCAGCCCACCCAGTACCGCCAGCGCTGAAATACCGCCTGCGCCAATCAACGAGTCGACTGCGACCTCTGACATCGCCGGGACAATGGCTTCAGCGGTCATTGGTCCGGCTTCGGCGGCAAACGGGAACACTGCGTGGTGCGCACCGAGATCATCCTCAAACACCAGTTCACTGTGCAGACCATTTTCATCAAGGAAAAAGAAGCGCTGATAGCGAACCGTAGAGCCATCTTTCATATGGACGATCAGGTCATTGCCTTCGCGCTCGTAAAAGTTTACCGAGGCGGGAGAAGCATTTACGCGCACAATACTTGTCTGCGAGAGATTAACGACGCGATCGGCGTTTTGCGGATATTCCATCACGATATCGCCGGTCTTTTGATTTATAATATCAACGTTTCCGGGAAGGCCATTTTTCGGCGCCATATTATATTCCTCTTGCAGCAAGTGCCTTATGTCACGCACTTACGTATTTATTTTGGGTAAGCCAATGGCAGCCAAAGTTATCTGGCAGAATTGGGCTCGGTATGGTTTTCTGGAGCGATTTATGAGGCAAAGCGTTGATTTTACTGGGCTTGATTTTTCATCCATTGCAGAACCACGAAAATCATCTGCTTAAAATATATAATCACTTTTTCGTAATAGGCAAATTCCAATATCACAAATTCATACATATTTTTTTGAAAAACAGGATATATCCTCAGCCACTAAAATAAATGTTAAGCCCTGCTTAAATGAACACTGAAGTGATTACTTAGAATTTGAATAATGCAATGTGAAGCTAAAAATTAAATTAGAATATATCCTGTATTCTCTTATTATGATGATTACCGTCATTTATTATTTAATATTCAGGAGCGCTTCAGACGGATGAAGCGCTGCTTACACTCTGTCACTACCGTGCTGTTCACACTTTGAGCGAACGCGCGTCTCCAGCGTCCGACAGACTTATGGAGTGGTGTGCTGGGTCAAAAATCTGTTATACTCTGTTCAACACATTGGGGCTGATTCTGGATTCGACGGGATTTGCGAAACCCAAGGTGCATGCCGAGGGGCGGTTTGCCTCGTAAAAAGCCGCAAAAAAATAGTCGCAAACGACGAAAACTACGCTTTAGCAGCTTAATAACCTGCTAAGAGCCCTCTCTCCCTAGCCTCCGCTCTTAGGACGGGGATCAAGAGAGGTCAAACCCAAAAGAGATCGCGTGGATGCCCTGCCTGGGGTTGAAGCGTTAAAACTAATCAGGCTAGTTTGTCAGTGGCGTGTCTGTTCGCAGCTGGCAGGTGAATGTAAAGACAGACTAAGCATGTAGTACCGAGGATGTAGGAATTTCGGACGCGGGTTCAACTCCCGCCAGCTCCACCACTTTTGATAGGACTGCAACCGGAAGACGGCAATAAAAACAGCCACTTACGGACACTGACCAGACAGCAGGCAGACCGAGAAAAGACAAAAATATGCACGTGCAATGCACGTGCACTATAAAAGAACCCCAGATTTAACGGTCTGGGGTTTTTCTATTTGTAACTAAGGGTAACAAAAACACATCCCATCCGCGCGCTCCGCTCACCTTGATACTGTTTATTTTTATAGCAAAATACTGCATGTAAATACAGTACTTACCCGGGGCTTTTATATTCGTTGAACTGATTTATGAAAAGCGTAATGTTGAGGGACTTGAAGGGGCCAGAGAGATCATCTTGGCTGAACTGAAGAAGCGAGTGCACCAGATTTTCCCTGATGCCGAAGTGAAGGTGAAACCGATGCAGGCGAACGGCTTGAATACCGATGCCAGCAAAAAACGATCGGGAAAAGCTGAACCGCATGCTGAGGGGCTATGTTTGAAGAGTCCGCGCATTGGTTAAATAATATTTAAATTCAATGACTTAATAATTATGGAATATTTTTAGGAATATTTTGTTGTCATATTTGTTGTTGATGGTACTCTAATCATTATTATCAATAACAGAGTGCGAGTTATGTCACTTATCTCTAAAGAAGAAGCGTTGCTGGAACTTGAACCCTATTTCCCTCTGTTGCGAAAAGCTGTACATGCCGCATGGAACTCTTGGGTTACGGGTCCTATAGCACCTCGCATGCAGCACAAGCGCGTCCGTGCAAATCTCGTATGGAATGATTATTTTTTCGAGATGATAAAAGAACTTTCCACGGGTGAATACAACGGCATTAAGTTTGCAAAAATACCTTACAATCAAGGATTTGCAGTTAATGATAGATTCTTCATTAAGTTTAAAAAGGCAGACTCTAACTTCCTTTCCTCCAACCTTCAGACTCAATCAGCTATGAAATATCATGACCCAGAGATTGATATGTTTGGCGGAGAGGTGCGCTTAGAATTGCTGTATGTTTTAGACGATGATGGGATTAACATTGACAAAATTGCAATTGTTCAAAGAAAGGACAAATTTGTCGCTTGGGCAATAGATATTGAAGCTGATAATGTTACTGAAATTCCTCAGACATTTGAACCAAGCACAATTGAGCCAGCTAAAACTGTCGCTAAAAAAGTTATCAAACCTCGCAAACATGCAAAAGAAAACGTGGTAAACAAAGATGGCACAAATTCCTGAATCTCTCTCTTTGATTAGAAATGAGATGATCGAGCTTCGCCGCAGAATGCTTGGAATCAGCCAAAAAGTTTTATCAGAAAAAGTGGGAATGTCCCAAGGAACCCTTTCGAAGATAGAACAGGGACTTAAAGCTGTAACGCCAGAACAAGCTCAGAAACTTTCGGAGGCATTATCATGCCCACTAAGTTTCTTTACGATGTCTGAACGCTTATACGGTGGGCCAATCAGCGCGGCTCCAATGTATAGAAAAAAAGCATCTGTGGGGATAAAGGTCTTAGATCGCCTCATAGCAGAAATTAATGTACGAATAGCTCACATTAGAAAACTTCTTCAGTTCGTTGATTTTGAACCAGAGTTTGAATTACCTTCTTATGATCCTGATGACTACAACGGTGATGCAACTGAAATTGCAAGAAATACCCGAAAAAGTTGGTATATGCCGGCAGGTCCGGTGAAAAACTTGATCGAAGTTCTAGAACGGGCTGGATGCTTAATAATCGAGTGTGACATGGATGATACTGGCTTATCTGGAGTTAGCTACAATCTTCCAGGATTACCTCCGATTATTTTCATCAACAGAAATCAGCCCCTTGACAGATATCGTTTTACACTAGCGCACGAGCTTGGTCATTTAGTCATGCACAAATCGCCTAATCCAAACATGGAGAGCGAGGCTGATGCTTTTGCAGCAGAATTTTTAATGCCTGCACGTGACATATCTCCTTATCTTCGTGATATGAGTATTGAAAAAGCTGCGACCCTGAAGCCTTATTGGAGAACCTCAATGGCCTCCTTAATTTTTAGAGCTAAGACTTTAGGCTATTTAAAACAGGGACAAAATGAATATATCTGGCGTCAGATGTCTGCACGCGGATACAGGCTCAATGAACCAGTACAATTATCTTCTGACAGTGAAAAGCCAACATTGTTAAAAGAGATATTTGACCACGTCAAGCAAGAGCTTGATTATGACGAAGGCGAATTGTCGCAAGTATTTTCTATATATTACAATGAAATAGAACAGCTTTATTCCATTAACAAAAAAACGGGTTTAAGATTAGTAAAATAGAACCACCCCGGCCACCGTGCCGGGTTTTTTCAATCTTTTTCAGGCATACCAAGCATCCGGCGCAATTTTTTATTCACATCTTTCTGGCGTCGAGTGAACGCCACCTCAGCTTCAACCTTTCGCTCTTTTTCTCTGAGCTTGGTAGGTTCGACCTCCACAGCTAACAAAGCAGCCTGACAATCCTCTTTTGTAAACAAGTACGGTGACTTGGGCCTATCGCTGACCCGGTAGGCTTTGAGCCTGCCTTCAAGAACCCACTGAGTCACTGCGGCAGTTGAGATGCCCAGAAGTTTTGCTGCTTCCTTTCTTGTCAGTGTTAACTTTTCCATCAACTTCAAAGCCATCATTTACCAAGCAGTAGCTAATGTAGATTTCCGTGCCCCTGATACTGTAATCCTATAGCCTGTCGCACTTTTTGGCTTGCCAAGCCTTGCAACTGGCATCTATGTTATAAGTGAACTTGGCACCTTCTGCGTGGTCAAAGTTGTAGGAATGAACGGGCTACTTTTAACCTCTGTATAGGTTATGCTACAATCCCGCGCCCTTTTTCATTCGGGGTCTAGGAATCTCAAACGGAGCATTTGAGATCAACAAAAGGAGGTCTTTATGTCAGAACTGGTCATGAAGATGTTTGGTTTGAGTGGCTTTGTCAAAGGCGGACAAGCGATGGCTGAGCGCTTGAACAAATCGGGTGTGAAGAACATTAAAGTTGTTGGTCGGGGTGCTGTAATCGTTGACGGTTCAGCAAATCCTGAAAAAATTAATCGCCTTAGAAAAGCTGCGCGTAAGTTTATAGAACAGGATGCAGAGGCCGTGGCCGCTGCCAAAGCTAACACTAAGGATAGCGACGATTAACTAATGTTTGCATTACTGATCATACCGCTGTTAGTCAGTGGTTCTTTGCTAGTAACTTCGCCTCATAACATCAAACTTTTCTTCCGATTACACCGATACGATGGCCAGCTTCTTTATATGAAGGTGGCCACGTACGGTTTCTATGCATGCCTTGCGGCCGTCATCGTTGCCTATTCGATCAAGTACCTTGCCCCTGGCTTGACCTTTGCTACATGGCTATCTCATCTCATTGATAGCAGTTCCGACCCCAAAGAAAATCGTATAACCTCATGGCTCATTCTGCTATCAGTGACAACGGTGGGTCTTGCATGGCTGTGGTTGCAATACTGCCGGCTTCGCATTTACATTGCTGCTTGGCTAATCACTCACGAACCAAAAGATGACGTGAGCATCAGCTTTTCAAAGCAAGTCATTAGGTTAAATGAGTTGGGGAAATTGCTTTCTGATGGTTCGCTTGGACAGTTGTTTTTCGATTCGGCGACCGAAGACAGGCCTGTGTTGGTAAGCCTAAAGTGTCGAAAGGTCTATGTTGGTACCGTTAATATGATAAGCGAGCCCAACGAAAAACAAGGACCAAACCTCGAAATTTCGATTAGTCCCATCATGTCGGGATACAGGGATAAAGATACGCTCAGAGTGCTGTTCTCAAACGACTACAATGACCTTGAGGATGTTGACACCAGTATCATTTTTCCACTCAATGAAGTATCACATGCGTCTTGGTTCAATATGGACATACACGAGAAAGTTGATAACAACCGTGAGGCGAAGCCGGTAAGCAATAGAAAGGCAAAGAGGAAGTACGGCAGAAATCGAAAATAAAGATCGCGAAAGCGGTCTTTTTTTTGCCTAACATCGCAATTTTTTATCCTAAACATTTCAAAATATTGGACAGAATCAGGACGTTAGAGGTACCAAGATATGCACGTAAAATGCACTTGAGTACTTTTAAAAGATAGAAAGTATTAATATTCAATTGGTTAAGGATTATTCGGACGCGGGTTCAACTCCCGCCAGCCCACCAAAATTCTTTGTTGATGGTCACCAGAGCCTGAGATGAAGTCCTGAAAGCCCGCTAACGCGGGCTTTTTTGCATTCAAACGCTTAGCAACAAGTAACTAAGCCTAACATTCTTACGTATAACGCTGATTCAAAAGCGATATGCGCTTTTCCCCGTTTCCTCAACACCCCATTTCCTCAACTACTCCTGGCGCCCGAGTCGGGTCGTGTAATTCCCCGGCACCCAGCGATAGCCGCTACCATCATGCTGTACATGTCCTAACCCCGGAAAAGAGATATGCGCGGCGGCCACCCAGTAACCCTGATCCGCAGCCTGCTTGAGTATTTTTTCACGTGTGGCGATAGCCTGCTGTTGGTTGACGTCAAAATGAATTGCCACGTGCGGATCGGGCATCTGCACCGCTTTCGCGTGAATAATGTCGCCCCACAGCACCAACGTCTGGCCTTCACTTTCCACGCGATAAAGCACGCTCCCCGGCGTATGACCTGCAGTAGACTCCGCCCGTATTCCGCCCGGTAATATGGCCGGTGCCAGGAAGGTCTTCAACCGCCCCGCTTTGATGACCGGGCGCAGGGTGCGCTCGGATTCAGCAAAAGTATGCCCCTGACTGGCCTCAACCTTGTTTTCGTTAGCCGGATCAAGCCAGAAATCGACGTCTCTTTTATCCACGTACACTTCCGCATTTGGAAAAGCAGGTTTGCCCGCCCGGGAGACGCCGCCCGAGTGATCCGCATGAATGTGGGTCAGCAGTACGGTATCAATCGTCTCCGCCGGATAACCCGCCGCGGCCAGATTGGTCAGCAGATGTCCGCCGTTGTGTCCGAAAAGCTCCCCGGCACCGGTATCCACCAGAACACGTGTTTTACCATCATCGATGACGTAGGCATTAATTGATGTCTCGGCCTGCGGCGTCATTGCATCTTTATCCATGGCATTACGCAGTTTTTCCGGAGAGATATGGGTTAACAGTGTGTTCAGGGGAACATCCACCGTGCCGTCAGATACGGCGGTTATGCGCACTTTTCCCAGCATCATCCGGTAATAGCCCGGCGCCTGTTGATCCAGGGCGGTAGTTTGTTCAGCGGCCACTAGCGGACCGGAAAAAAGAAGTGAAGCGACCAGCGTCAGTACAATTTTCATCAAAAACCTTCCTAAAAAGTATCACCAGAACGTGGTTCACAGTATCCTCAGGCAATAAACATCACTCAAATTGATTAAAGTAATGTTCACTATCAATGAAAATGATTTTCATCGTATCGATCTGAATCTGTTAACAGTGCTGCTGGTGCTGAAGCGC
Source organism: Enterobacter sp. K510 (assembly GCF_055804875.1). NCBI lineage: Bacteria > Pseudomonadati > Pseudomonadota > Gammaproteobacteria > Enterobacterales > Enterobacteriaceae > Enterobacter > Enterobacter sp. K510. Next base: position 48,722 of record NZ_JBNRLQ010000001.1, read on the forward strand.
GAAGGCAGCGTGTCCCGCGCGGCAGAAAAGCTGCATCTTGGTCAGCCTGCGGTCAGCAATGCGCTGGTGCGCTTACGTGGCATGTTCGACGATCCACTGTTTGTACGCACGGCACGTGGCATGGAGCCAACGCCGCGTGCCGAAGCGCTGATCGCTGAGCTGGGTCCTTTAATGGAACAGATGCAGAACGTGCTTTTTCAGCCAGCGTCATTTACGCCAGCCGGGGCAACGCATGTTTTTCGTCTTGGGATGAGCGACTGGGTTGAGCGCTGGTTGATGCCGGAATTGCAGGCGCGTATCACCCGCGATGCGCCAGGCGTTACTCTTCAGGTCACGGCCAGCGATCCCTTCCGGGATGCTGAACTCGTCGCGCGCGGAGAAGTCGATCTTGCCATTTCGGTTGGCGAGAGCACGCCCGCTACGCTGCGCCGTGAAAAGATTGTGTCACATCATTTCTGTACGCTCTGGCATCCTGAACAGCTTTCCCTGCAGGCGCCGCTGACGCTGGAAAACTACGTGGCACATGACCATGTGCTGGTTTCCTATCGCGGGGCAACCTCGAGCGCGGTGGATGACCAGCTGGCAGCCCTGGGTAAAGCGCGTTCGGTTCGCTATGTGACACCACACTTTTCCTCACTCCCGCCTTTGCTGGCGCGCATACCAGCGTTAGCCACAGTTCCGTCCGGGCTTGCAGACGACTGGGTGACGCATTACGGATTAGGGTGCAGTCCCGTTCCGGTGGAAACACCGGAAATTGCCCTTTCGCTGCTGTGGCATAAGCGGTGCGACAAGGATATGGCGCTGATCTGGTTGAAGGACGTCCTGCGCAAGGTGATGGCAGATCTTACTTAAGCCGTTGCGCAGGATCTGCTTCAGAACAGAAGGCTACTGCTTCACCCACACCAGCTGATCCACCCTGAATCCCAGCTCGCGGGCGGTCTTCAGATAATCCTGCTTCACTGCTTCCGGAAGGGTTGGCGTGCGCGAGAGGATCCACAGGTAGTCGCGGTTCGGGCCGCTGACCAGCGCATACTGATACTTATCATCCAGCTTGATCACGTTATAGCCGCCATAGAAGGGGCCGAAGAACGACACTTTCAGCGCGGCGGTATCCGGCGCACCGGTGAAATAAGCTTTCCCTTCGCTCTTATTCCACTCTTTCTTCACCGGATCGTATCCCCGGTTGAGCACGCGGATCCCGCCGTCGCTGCGCTTGCTGTAGTTCGCGGTGACCTGCTCCAGTCCACGTTCGAAGCGGTTTTCCAGACGGGCGACTTCATACCATTTGCCAAGATAGCGGCTGGCGTCAAAACCGCTAATGGGCTGTACGCCTTTTGGCGGCGTGGGAGATTTACAGGCGACCAGCGTCAACGCAATCGCCACACCAGTCACTACAGGCCATAACTTCATAAGCGCTCCTTTTATCTGCTTAAGTGGATAAAAGTTTAGTGTAAACCGCCAATTATGCCCTGCTTTCAACTTTCCGACTGATTATTAAACTATCTTTTGCAAGGAAACATATAGAAACATTTATTTTGTCAGCTTAGGAATGTTTATTAAAGCACCCTCGACACTGAACGCTCAGTCGTTATCCTTGGCGCGTGGGATAAAAGAATAATCCTAAGAGCTTACCTAACTGGCTCGAAATAAGTTATGGAGAATTTACTTAATATGGAATGGTTTGTTAAACAGGCTCTCGCGTGTCCCAAAACGGGAACGGCATTCGCAGTTGTATCTGGCGTGCGGAATTTAAATCTCATCTTATGGTATCGCGGAGATTATTTTTTGCACAAAGGCAACACCTTATCCACTACCGCTTTCGGCATCGTTGCTAACGACCGTAAGCGCGATATCAACGTCATTCATGCTTTTCCCTTCTCACCCTCGCTGTGGGCGTCCTTCAGCAATAATATCCAGTGCCCAGGAAATACCGAGCCGTTTATTCATGGCTGCACAAAAAAACCCGACTGTCGTTTTAAACACTGCCCCTATGGTGCTATGCCGGAACATTAGCATTAAGCCTTAAGGCTTAAATGTTCTTTTATCCCATGCTGTTAAGGATATTCATGATCAGGAAACTACGACTGCCTCCCCGTAAACGCCGCAAAAAGCAATCGTGAGACAACTCACAATTAATAAATCCCGCCGTGGACAAAGGATGCGGATGTAATACTGTAGTATCATGTTTAATGTGAGTTGATAAACTATGATTATCTTAAATTTCACATATATGACCGCAAAGTGGTTTAACCTCGATACCGTTATTGTCAATCACCGCCCTTAATCCCTCCTTTTTTGCCATGACTTACCGCGCAGGATAGATCCGTCTGCTGCGTGTGTGTCCGGCATATTCTGAATAAATCTTATCCGAGGCCGCGCCCTTTATCCGGCAGCGCTCCGTCATGTCTGCGCATAATTAAAGCGCAGGCATTAGCATCGCCATAAATACAGGATTGAACAATGAACAATTTTCAACACTTACCTGAACCTTTCCGCATCCGCGTTATTGAACCGGTAAAACGCACCACCCGCGAACATCGGGAACAGGCCATTCTTAAATCGGGCATGAATCCCTTTCTGCTGGACAGCGAAGATGTGTTTATCGATCTGCTGACCGACAGCGGCACCGGCGCGGTCACGCAGAATATGCAGGCCGCCATGCTGCGGGGCGATGAAGCCTACAGCGGCAGCAGAAGTTATTATGCGCTGGCGGAAGCGGTAAAAAATATTTTTGGCTATCAGCACACCATTCCCACCCATCAGGGGCGCGGCGCTGAGCAGATTTATATTCCGGTATTGATCAAAAAACGTGAGCAGGAAAAAGGGCTCGACCGCAGCAAAATGGTGGCCTTCTCTAACTATTTCTTTGATACCACTCAGGGCCACAGCCAAATTAATGGTTGTACCGTGCGCAATGTTTATATCAAAGAGGCGTTTGATACCTCCGCCCGCTGCGATTTCAAAGGCGACTTTGACCTGGACGGACTGGAAAAAGGCATTCAGGAAGTGGGGCCCGCTAACGTTCCCTATATTGTCGCCACCATTACCTGTAACTCCGCTGGCGGCCAGCCGGTGTCCATCGCCAACTTAAAAGCCATGTACGCCATTGCCCGTAAATACGATATTCCGGTAGTGATGGACTCGGCGCGCTTTGCGGAAAATGCCTGGTTTATTCAGCAACGTGAAGCGGAATACCGCGACTGGTCGGTTGAAGACATTACCCGCGAAACCTATAAATATGCGGATATGCTCGCCATGTCGGCAAAAAAAGATGCCATGGTGCCGATGGGCGGGCTGTTATGCATTAAGGACGACAGCTTCCTTGATGTCTATACCGAATGCCGGACGATCTGCGTGGTGCAGGAAGGTTTCCCCACCTACGGCGGGTTAGAAGGCGGCGCAATGGAACGCCTGGCGGTTGGCCTGACTGACGGCATGAATCAGGACTGGCTGGCCTACCGTATCAAACAGGTACAGTATCTGGTGGACGGCCTGGAAGCCATCGGCGTTACCTGCCAGCAGGCCGGGGGACACGCCGCCTTTGTGGATGCGGGTAAACTATTACCGCATATTCCGGCAGAACAGTTCCCGGCACAGGCGCTGGCCTGCGAATTATATAAAGTGGCAGGGATCCGCGCAGTGGAAATTGGCTCCTTCTTATTAGGCCGCGATCCTAAAACCGGTAAACAATTACCCTGCCCGGCTGAACTACTGCGTCTGACCATTCCACGCGCCACCTATACGCAATCGCATATGGATTTTATTATCGAAGCCTTCCAGCATGTGAAAGAAAACGCGCCCAATATAAAAGGCTTAACCTTCACTTATGAACCCAAAGTATTACGTCACTTTACCGCGAAATTAAAAGAAGTCTGATATTCCTTCCCGCAACGCGCCGGGCTACAGCATCCCTGTAGCCCGCTGCTGACTGTGCACTGCGTTTTCATAATAAATTATGGGCGATCATAATATGAATACATCCGGGCAAGTGGTCATCATGGACGATAAATATGAGGCAAAACACTCCTCCTTCTGGGGGATCATGGTGATAGCGGGAACCGTCATTGGCGGGGGGATGTTTGCGTTACCTGTCGATCTCGCCGGGGCGTGGTTTTTCTGGGGGACGTTCATTCTGATCATCGCCTGGTTTTCCATGCTGCATTCCGGGCTGCTGTTATTGGAAGCGAATCTCAATTATCCCGTCGGCGCGAGTTTCAATACCATTACCAAAGATCTGCTGGGCAGCCGCTGGAATCTGTTCAGCGGGATCACCGTGGCCTTTGTGCTTTATATTCTGACCTACGCGTATATCTCAGCCAACGGTGCCATCATCAGTGAAACCCTCGCCATGCAATCCGGACATGAGGTGAACGCCCGCGCCATTGGCATCGGTACTGCGCTGTTTGTCGCCTGCGTATTATGGTTCAGCTCGCTGGCGGCCAGCCGCATCACCTCACTGTTTCTCGGCATAAAAATTATCGCCTTCGTGGTGGTGTTTGGCTCCTTTTTCTTTCAGGTGGATTATTCCATTCTGCGCGATGTCAGTAACGTTGCCGACCATTCAGCCGGTTACTTCCCCTATATTTTTATGGCGATACCGGTTTGCCTCGCCTCTTTTGGCTTTCACGGCAATATTCCCAGCCTGATAATTTGCTATGGCAAACGCAAAGATAAGCTGGTTAAAAGTCTGGTCTTTGGTTCGCTTTTGGCGCTGTTCATCTATTTATTCTGGCTGTACTGCACCATGGGCAACATCCCGCGCGCAGATTTTAAAGGCATTATCGCCTCCGGCGGCAACGTCGATTCGCTGGTGAAATCCTTTTTAGGCACGAAGCAGAACGGCACCATTGAGTTTTGTTTGCTGGTGTTTTCCAACCTCGCCGTCGCCAGTTCATTTTTTGGCGTGACGCTGGGGCTGTTTGATTACCTGGCCGATCTCTTCAAGATGGATAATTCTCCCGGCGGACGCTTTAAAACCCTGCTGTTAACTTTTCTGCCGCCCTGCGCGCTCTATCTGATCTTCCCGAACGGCTTTATTTATGGCATCGGCGGCGCTGGCCTGTGCGCCACCATCTGGGCGGTAATAGTCCCGGCCTGTCTGGCGCTGAAATCACGGCAAAAATTCCCGCAACAGCAATTCACGGTGTGGGGCGGAAAAATCATTCCTGGGCTGGTGATTTTATTTGGCCTGGTGGTGATCCTTTGCTGGTTCGGCAATACCCTCAACCTGCTGCCAAAACTTGCTTAAGCCGCTTCTTATTTCACCTGTGCAGGCTGGTTTTACCTCCTCCTACCAGATTTGGGGATAGTCCTGAGGCGCAATCTGCGGTCTTTAGGATTAATCCCCCTTTTCTTGAGTCGTCGATTTTTAAACAATTTTACATATCTTCACATTGCTTCCTTTTTTATTACACAGCGCGGAACGTCCGATGAATTCGTCACATAAAATAGCGATAATAATATCGGCTGTTAGCAGCCTGCCATTTCCGTTTTCCGTCTTTGCCGCTGAGCCTGATAATCAATTTATTATTCAGCAGCAGCGTCAAAGAGCGATTGAGCAGCAGCTAACGCCACAGACCCCGGACGTTCGTTTATCCGAACCCTCTACCGGTTATGGGCGCATTAATTTCCCGACCGAAACGCCCTGCTTTGCCATTAACCGCGTTGAAATCAGCGGCAAAGATGCCCTGCCGCGCTGGTTGCCGTTACAGCATATCGCCAGCCAGGCGGAGGGTCGCTGTCTGGGCGGGAAAGGCATTAACCTGCTGATGAGCACCCTGCAAAACCGCATCGTCGATCACGGCTGGATCACCACCCGTGTCCTTGCCCCATCGCAGGATCTGAAAAGCGGAACCCTGAAGCTGGCTATCGTGCCGGGCAATATTCGTCACGTAGCACTGACTGATGACAGCGACGACTATATCCAGCTTTACAGCGCCTTCCCGGCGCACGAAGGCAAACTGCTGGATCTGCGCGATATCGAGCAGGGGCTGGAAAACTTACAGCGTCTGCCTACGGTCGAGGCGAGCATGGAGATTGTCCCCGGCGAGAAACCTGGCGAGAGCGATGTGGTCATCACTCGTAAGCAATCGAAAATGTGGCGTCTGGGCCTGTCGCTGGATGACTCGGGCACCGAAACCACCGGACGCTATCAGGGCGGCGCGACCCTGTCGCTGGATAACCCCTTCTCGCTGAGCGATCTTTTATACTTCTCCGCCAGTCACGATCTGGATAACAAGGGTGGCAAAGGCAGCAAGAACTATACCGCGCACTACTCCGTGCCCTTCGGTTACTGGATGCTGGGGGTCACCGGCAGCGATTTTGATTACCATCAGACGGTTGCCGGTGAGAACGCCGATTACCGCTACAGCGGCAAAAGCAAAAACCTTAACGTGCAGTTAAGCCGTGTGCTGCACCGCAGCGGCTCGCAGAAAACCTCATTTAGCTATGAGATCCTGACCCGCGAAACCCGCAACTATATCGATGATACGGAAGTCGGTGTACAGCATCGCCAGACCGCCGCCTGGCGCGCCGGCTTGCAGCACCGCCACTATATCGGTCAGGCGACGCTGGATGCCGGGATCAGCTATCAGCGCGGCACCCGCTGGTTTGGCGCGCAGCCTGCGCCGGAAGAGTATTTTGGTGACGCAACCGCCCTGAGCAAAATCATTCAGCTCAGCGCCGGGCTGGATCTGCCGTTTGAGCTTGGCTCGCAGCAGTTCCGCTATAACGTCCAGTATCAACGTCAGATGAGCAACACGCCGCTGACGCCGCAGGAGCAGTTCGCCATTGGTAACCGCTGGACGGTGCGCGGCTTTGACGGCGAACGTACGCTGAGCGCCAGCCACGGCTGGTATGTGCGTAACGATGTCGCCTGGCGCACGCCCGTTCCCAATCAGGAACTCTATCTTGGCGCAGATTACGGCGAAGTGGGCGGCTACAGTTCGGAATATCTCATCGGCAAGCATCTGGCGGGCGGCGTGGTCGGTCTGCGCGGTAGCGCGTTTAACACCGGTTATGACCTGTTCGCCGGACGTCCGTTCTCGAAGCCGGACGGATTCCGCACCAGTTCCACCACCCTCGGGTTTAACCTGAACTGGAGCTGGTAATGCGCGTTGGCGAGTATGACATCAAAGCGCCGCTGATCCTCGGCGGCGATGAGAACGAAGCCGAAGTCCTGGGCGCCAGCGTCTGGCTGTGGATGCACTCCCCGCTGCACCGGGATGCGCCTCTGCACGCGCTGCCGACGCTGCTGCTGCCGATCATTAAACGCCGCCAGTACGTACTGGTGGCGAAAGACGAACAGCCGATTTTCTTTTTCAGCTGGGCCTGGCTCGATCGAGAGTCGGAAGCCCGCTACCTCACTCGCCCGGCCATTGAAATGCGTGATGAAGACTGGGCCTCCGGCGATCGCATGTGGTGTATCGACTGGATCGCCCCCTTTGGCCATACCGCGGCGATGGGCAGCCTGATGCGCCGCGATCTCTTTCCCGATCACTGTCTGCGCGCCCTGCACCATCGCGGGCAGCAACTCGGCAAACGCGTGGTGATGCTGCACGGCAACCACGTCAGCCGCGAACAAGCACAAGCCTGGCAGCACGCCCATCCGTTAAGCGTCAACCTGCCGGAAGTTTTTAAAGGAATGCACCATGAATAAGAACCTGTACCGCATCGTTTTCAACAAAGCACGCGGCATGCTGATGGTGGTGGCCGACATCGCCCGCTCAGGCCGTGCGGGTTCTTCCCGTTCTTCCGGCATCGGCCATACGCACAGCCGTCTTGTCGGCAAAGTCAGCGCGCTGAGCTTCAGCCTGTGGCTGGCGATGGGCGTGGTGCACACGGCGCAGGCGGATATTATCGCCGACGCCGGCGCGCCGAAAAACCAGCAGCCGACGGTGCTCAACAGCGCCAACGGCACCACGCAGGTCAATATCCAGACGCCGTCGGCGGCGGGCGTGTCGCGCAACAATTACAGCAAGTTTGACGTTAACCAGCAGGGGGCGATCCTTAACAACTCCCATAAAAATGTGCAGACGCAGCTGGGCGGCATGGTGTCTGCCAACCCGTGGCTGGCGAGAGGCGAAGCGAAGGTCATCCTTAACGAGGTCAATTCCCGGGATCCGAGCAAGCTCAACGGCATGATCGAAGTCGCCGGGCAAAAGGCCCAGGTGGTGATCGCCAACCCGGCAGGCATCACCTGTAGCGGCTGCGGCTTTATCAACACCAACCGCGCCACCCTGACCACCGGTCAGGCGCAGATGAACAACGGCAACCTGACCGGCTATAACGTTGAACGCGGTGAAGTGGTGGTGGATGGCGCAGGCATGGACACCTCAGGCGCGGATTACACCGACATCATCGCCCGTTCGGTGAAAGTGAACGCCGGCCTGTGGGCTAAGGATCTGAAAGTCACCACCGGGCGCAACCAGGTGGACGCCGCCCATGAGCAGATCAGCAAAGGCAGCGACGATGTCGCCACCCGTCCGCAGCTGGCGGTGGATGTCTCCAGCCTCGGCGGGATGTACGCCGGTAAGATCCGCATGGTCGGCACCGAACAGGGCGTCGGCGTGCGTAACGCCGGAGCCATTGGCGCGCAGGCCGGTACCGTTACCCTGACCGCCGATGGACGCATCGAAAACAGCGGCATCACCCGCGGCAGTGAAAACGTCGCCGTGCAGACGGCGGGCGAATTCAGCAACAGCGGCGTACTGACCGCTGGTAACAACGTGCAGGTTCGCGCCGCCTCCCTGTCCAGCAGCAAAAACAGCGTGCTGGCGGCCGGGGTGAATAACGACGGTAAACTGGCGGATGCCGGTGATTTACAGCTGGATACCAGCGGACAACTGACCGCCAACGGGCAGACGCTGGCAGGCGGCAACCTCAGCGCGCGCGGCCAGGGTGTGGACGTCAGCGGCAGCCAGACTCAGGCAAAACGCGTGGTGCTGGATGGCGGCGCGGGGGATCTGAACACGCAAAATGCCCAGGTTAACGCCAGCGAGGTCACCGCCCGCACCGGTAAACTGCTCAACAATAACGGCGGCAGTCTGAGCGCCGATACGCTCACGGTGAGCGCGGGCAGTCTGTCGAACCAGAAAGGTAAACTTATTCAGGCGGGCAGCGGCACCCTGGCCGTTAACCTGCCGGGCAGCATTGATAACCAGCAGGGGCAGATCGCCGCCAACGGCAATATGCAGCTGGGCGCGCAGTCCATTGATAACACCGGCGGCCAGCTGCTGGCGGTGGCGGGTAACGCCAGCCTTGATGCCGGGACGATCACTAATCAGGACGGCCTGATCTCCGCTTCGGCGGGCGATGGCGATATTCGCAGCGCACAAACCCTGAACAACACCCGTGGGCGTATCGAAGCGGCGAAAACTCAGCGTATTAATGCCGCCGGGCTGGATAACCAGCAGGGGGTGATTGTTGCGGATGGCGCGACCCTTGCGCTCAACAACGGCACGCTTAACAACCAGGCCGGATCGCTGCTCTCCCACGGCGCGCTGGATCTCAGCAGCGGCGCGATCAATAACCAGGACGGCTTCCTCGCCAGCGGCGGCAACTTTACCCTTACCGGCGGCGATATTGACAACACCGGCGGCCAGCTCGGTTCTGAACAGGCGCTGGACGCGCGTTTCGCCACCCTCAAAAACCAGAACGGCTCGCTGAAATCCGGCGACCTCATGAACCTCAACGGCGGCACGCTGGATAACCGCGACGGGGTCACGGGCGCAGGCAAGGCGCTGACGCTCAATGCGGATCAGGTACTGAACCAGAAAGGGACGCTGGTCAGCGGCGACGCGGCGGCTATCAACGCCACCACCCTGAGCAATCGGGGCGGGCAACTGGCGGCGCAGCAGGCGCTGACCCTCGACGGCACCACCCTGACCAATGATGACGGCGGGCTGATCCAGAGCGGCGATGCGCTGCGTATCAGCGCCGACACCCTGAGCAACCGTAACAGCGGAGATAAAGGCGGCATCACAAGCCTGGGCGATATGACGCTGGCAGCAGGCGCGTTTGATAACGTCGGCGGCGTGGCGCTGGCGGGTAAAAATATCGCCTTTGACGGCAAGACGCTGGATAACCGCGACGGACAGCTGGTCGCCACTGACGGCCTCGCCCTCTCCCCTGCTGCCTCGCTGAATAACGCTTCCGGCCTGATGCAGGGCAACGGCGTCAACGTCACCACCCGCGATCTGAACAACGCGGGCGGCACGCTAAACAGCCTCGGGGCGCTGAATATTTCCGGCGACGCGCTGAATAATGCGGGCGGCACGCTGGCGGCAAAAGGTGTGGCTGATATTGATGCCGGCACGCTCAATAACCAGAACGGCGGTCGGGTGATCGGCGAATCTGCCACCCGCCTGCACAGCAATCAGCTGCAAAACAGCGGCGGGCAGATCCAGTCAGTAGGCGATCTGCTGCTCGACAGCGCGGGCGGCGTGGTGGATAACCTCTCGGGGCTGATCCGCGGCGGCCAGGCGGTGACGGTCAACGCCGTTAATTTTATTAACCAGAACACGCTGGGGGACAATCAGGGGCTGGAAGGCCAGCGCGTGGCGCTCAACACCGGCAGCCTGAATAACCAGAGCGGCAGCATTCTGGCGGACGACGCCCTCACCGTGCGTAACAACGGCGAGCTTAATAATAACGCGGGGGCGCTGGCCTCCTCCGGCCTGCTGGATTTGGGCGGCGACGGGCTGCAACTACGCAACCAGGGCGGCACCGCGAAAGCCGGTAAACAGCTGACGGTAGACGCAGATTATATCGACGGCAGCGGTCAGCTGCTGTCGCTGGGCGATATGACGCTCAACAGCGGGCAGTCGCTGGATAACAGCGGCACCATCGCCGCCAACGGCAACGCCGCTGTGACCACCGCAGGCGATCTGACCAACAGCGGCAAACTGCTGGCGGGCGGCGCGCTGGACGTGCAGAGCAAGAATATTACCAATACCGCCAGCGGCGAGATCACCGCCGGGCGTAACACCCTGAACGCACAGGGGACGCTGGATAACCGTGGTCTGATCGACGGCAGCCTGACCCGCATCAATGCCGGGACCCTGAACAATATCGGCAGCGGTCGTATTTACGGCGATGCGGTGGGCATTAATGCCGGAACCTTTAATAACCTCACGGAAAATGGCACGGCAGCGACGCTGGCCGGGCGCGAGCGGGTGGATCTGGGCGTCGGAACCCTGAATAACCGCGATCACGCGCTGATTTACAGCGCAGGCGACATGGCGATCGGCGGCACGCTGGATGATAAAGGTGTGGCGACGGGACGTGCGGGTACGATCAATAACCACAGCTCCACCATTGAATCTGCGGGCAACATGCGTATCAACGCCGGACAGATCAACAACATCAACGATCATTTCTCCACCGCGCTGGTGACCGTCTCGCAGGAAGATCTCACCGAGTATCAGCACTCCGGCTCGACGAACCGCTGGAAGGCGGGCGATGAAGGCGTTTACGTTGATGGCAACTCCTCCGACGGCCTGCGCAACCTCAATACGCCGGAGCGCAGCGGACATGGTAACGATAATTTCAACCAGTATGATTACACCCGCACGGTGGAAGAGACGCGCATTCAGGAGAGCGATCCGGCGAAGATCCTCGCGGGCGGCGATCTGAGCATCACCGGCGATCGGCTGTTTAACGACAACAGCCAGGTGATCGCCGGGGGGACGCTTGATATCGACGGCGTGACCCAGGTGAAAAACGATGCGGTAAACGGCGAGCGCCACACCACCGACGTCGGTACCGTCACCCACTATTACCGCATCCGTCATAAAGGCAGCGATGAACAGGGCGACGACAGAACCGCCTATGTGCCCCCGACGGCGATCCAGACCATCACCCTGAAACCGGGCCAGCTGGTCAGCAACGGCAGCGTACAGGGCAGCAACATCTCCCTCAATCCGCTGAAAACGCCGGGGACTGACGTCACTATTGAACGGGCGAATCTGGTGAACGCGGGCGTCAAAGATGCCGGTCATGCGCCATGGCAGCAGACGGTTTCACCGGGCGAACCCGTCACGCCGCCAGCCGGTCAACAGTTTGAAGTGAACCCGGCGCAGGGGGCGATCCGCATTATCGGCGCCAATACTACGTTGCCGGACAACAGCCTGTTTAAAGTGAACCCGTCGGCGGACGTGCCCTATCTGGTGGAAACCGATCCGCGCTTTACCAACGAGCGCCAGTGGCTCGGCAGCGACTATATGCAAAACGCCTTCACCAACGACGGCGATAACACCATCAAACGTCTGGGCGACGGCTACTACGAGCAGCGGCTGGTACGCGAGCAGGTGGTGGGGATCACCGGTCAGCGCTACCTCGACGGCTACAACAACGACGAAGAGCAGTTCAAAGCGCTGATGGATAAGGGCATCACCTTCGGCAAACAGTACTCGCTGAAACTGGGCGTGGCGCTGACGCCGGAGCAGATGGCGCTGCTGACCGGCGACATTGTCTGGCTGGTGAATACCCGCGTGCAGATGCCGGACGGCTCCATGCAGAACGTGCTGATCCCGCAGGTGTACGCGAAAGTGAAACCGGGAGACATCGACGGCTCCGGCGCGTTGATCGCCGGTAATAACGTCTCGATGAAGCTCAACGGCGATCTGTTTAACACCGGCACCATCGCCGGACGCCGCGTGCTGCAACTGGACGCCGATAACATCACCAACCAGGCGGGCCTGATCCAGGGCGCAGATGTGCGTCTTAATGCCCGCCGCGACATCAACAGTATCGACGGAGCCATTGTCGGCAACGATACCCTGCTGGCAAACGCGGGCCGCGATATTAACGTCACCAGCACGGTGAGAAGCGCTGAGAGTGTTAGCGGTGATAACAGCTTCACCCGTACCACCATCAACAGCGTTTCCGGTATTTACGTGCAGGGGGATGACGGCAAACTGGCGTTGCAGTCCGGGCGCGACATTACCCTGACCGGCGCGCAGGTGATCGCCAGCGGTGAAAACGGCAAGGCGCAGCTGGTGGCCGGACGCGATCTGAACCTGGATACCGTCACCACCGCGCGCGGCGATAAGCTGGTATGGGATGCAGACAACACCCTGACGCAAGGCAGCCGCGATCACACCGGCAGCCTGGTGAGCGCCACCGGCGGCGTGGTGATGGGCGCGGGCAATGACATTAATGCCCGCGGCGCGGCGGTGAAATCTGACGGCGCGCTGGCCATGAATGCCGGTCATGACGTCAACATCGAAGGCGTGCTGAACGACAGCACGCTGGACGAACGGCATAAAGTGGTGGGCGGCAACGGCTGGTTGTCGAAAACCACCACCACTACCCGCGACACCATTGACCGTCAGCAGGTGCAGGGCAGCGAGCTGAGCGCCGGTTCGGTAAACATCGCGGCGGGCAACGATCTGACCGTGGCGGGCAGCAGCGTCGTCGGTACTCACGACGTGGCGCTGCGCGCGGGTAACGATTTAACCCTCACCACCATGGGCGGCCGCAACGACGAAACGCACCTCAAACAGGAGAAAAAATCCGGCCTGTTAAGCTCCGGCGGCATCGGCTTTACCGTCGGCTCGCGCAAGGAAACCACCGAACAGGCGAGCCAGGCGAAAGCAGGTCAGGGATCGATGGTCGGCAGCCTGCAAGGGGATACCGTGCTGATTGCCGGTAACGACTACCGTCAGACAGGCAGCAGCGTCGCCTCGCCGAACGGCAACGTCGGCATTCAGGGCAAAAACGTCACCATCGAAGCCGCGCAGGACACCTACGCCTCGCAGTACAAACGTACCCTTGAGCAGAAAGGCTTTACGCTGGCAGTGAACGTGCCGGTGGTGCAGGCGCTGCAAAGCGTCATCAACACCACGCAGGCCGTCGGCAAGAGTAACGACGATCGCATCAATATGCTGGCCGCCGCCAACGCCGCGTGGGACAGCGCGCGGGCTGCCAGCACCATGATGAACGCCGCGCAGGGCGTGATGGATAACGGCGCGCAGGCAGTGGCGCAGAACGTCAGCGTGTCCCTCACCTACGGTCAGAGCAAGCAGACCAATACCGAAGACACCACCAGCACCAGCGCACTCGCCAGTAAAGTGAACGCCGGGAAACAAGCGGTGGTGGTGGCGACCGGCGGCGAGCAATCCGACATCAATATCATCGGCTCTGACGTCAGCGGCAAACAGGGCACCACGCTGTTTGCGGATAACGACGTCAATATCGTTGCCGCGCAGCAGGAGCGCCACTCCCGCAGCGACAATAAATCCAGCGGCTGGAACGCCGGGGTGGCGGTGAGCTACGGCCAGGGCGGCGCCTCCTTCGGCGTCACCGCAGGCGCTACCAAAGGCAAAGGCTATGGCAACGGCGACGACGTTTACTGGCGCAACAGCCATGTCGGCGATCTGGATGGTTTCACCTCCATCACCAGTGGCGGCACCACCACGCTGCGCGGCGGCCAGGTGCTGGGCAAAGGCGTGGATATTACGGCGGAAAACCTGAATATCGAAAGCCTCCAGGATACCTCGCGTTACAACGGTCAGCAGAAAGATATGGGCGGCCAGGTTACGGTTGGCTACGGTTTCTCCGCGTCGGGCAACTACGGCCAGTCGAAGGTCAATGCTGATTACGCCTCGGTGCAGGAGCAGTCCGGCATCTTTGCAGGTGAAAACGGCTATAACATCAACGTGAAAGATCATACCGACCTGAAAGGCGGGCTGATCACCTCCAGCGAAAGCGCCGAACTGGCAGGCAGAAATCAGTTCAGTACCGGTACGTTAAGCTGGAGCGATATCAATAACCGCTCTGAATACGAAGGCAACGGCTTTGGCATTGGCGGCTCCATGAGCATGAACGCCGATCTGGGCCTGGGCTATCATGCTACCCGCCAGAGCAACAAAACCGTCACCACCGAAGAAGGTTATCACGTACCGGCAAACGGTTATGCCTCGCTGGATAAGAACGTCAGCTTTGGTATCGGGCATGACAGCGGCAGTGAAAGCTCGGTCACCCGCAGCGGTATCAATACCAGCAATATCACCGTCACCCGCCCTGCCGATCAGCAGCAGGCCGTGGAAGGCGTCAAAACCGTCATCACCACGGAAACCGCCGCCGCGAACTCCGGTAAGCTTGCAAACAACTTTGATAAAGACAAGGTGTTGAAAGAGCTGAACCTGCAGGTGAAAGTGACGCGCGATTTCAAAGAGAATGCTAACAACCAGATTAATTCTTATCTGGATGGTAAGCAGGCAGCGGCGCGCGCTGAATTGCAGGCGGCGATCAAGTCTGGCGATGTCGAAAAACGCGATGCCGCGCTGGCAGAAGTCTATAAGCTTCAGTATCAGCGTCGCTTCCTGCAAACGCTGGTGGGCGTGGTAGCCGGTTCGCCGGACGCGGCTATTACCCAGGGGACACTCTCTCTCGCAGCGACGAAAATGCGTGAGGAGACAATTAATAATTCCCTGCTGTTTGACGGTATTACCGACGGTAAAAAGATTTATACCAATGTTTCCGGCGAGAGTAACGGACTGTATGACGGTATTAAAGCAGGCGGGGTAAGGATCGGCCTGGATGCTATTTGCGGAGATAACAATGAACGCTGCGAGACGGTTGTTGAAAACAATAATACCGTCCTAAAACGCGATGAACGCGGTATGGTTGTTTATAAAGGAACGCCCCAATACCCTACTATTGAAAAATTCCTGGAAGAAAGCCCGGAAGCTAAAAGTCTGTTTGGGCCAACAGGCGGCTTCCAGGCCACGGGCGGCTTGTTGGTGCCTTTCGGCGAATATAAACCGGGCTCCTTCCTGGGCGATATAGGGGATACGATAGTTGAGTCATTTGCCGGAACACACGATTTAATTGGCGGTCAGCTGCCAGGATTCTATGACAACGAAGGCAATACCTCGCGCGATCGCAGCCCGTTTACCAAAGGCGCTGCTGAGACATGGACTGTGGTAGCAATTCCGTTGGCTGCGCCATTCGCGATGAGCGAAGTGGTTTCTCCGGAACTGCTGGACTTTATTTTTAATGCCTCTCACTAAGGTGGACTTATGATATTTCGTACAGGCATGGTAGCGGCATTAGCGCTAACGCTTACAGGTTGCGTGGTGGCGGATCTTGATTCATCCAATTTCCGCCACCCGCCCTATGCGCATACTATTCAGAAACCGGGCCAACTCGGACATACCGACGTCGCGCAGCGTACAAAGGATCTCTACAGTTGCGGGCTGGATAAAAACATCGCGCCAGATGATTTTAGTCGTAACCAGCTTCGCCCCGGCGAAACCTCAGAAGAGCATACTAAGCGAATCGGCAAGCTTGAAAGCTGTATGCAAAGCAAAGGCTATATCCTGCAGGACTTCGATAAGTGCGGTCCGTTAAAAGCGCCCACCGGTAAATGCAACTAGGAGCCAGAATGCCCAAAATTGTGCTGCTGCTGTGTTATCTGCTGACTGGTTGTGTGGTCGCCGATATGGACTCTTCTAACTACGACTATGTGCCGTGGATTAAACTGTTCCAGAAACCTGACGCCGCCAGACGCACTAACGTGCAGCAGCGCAAAACCGATCTGTATGCCTGCGGCGTGAACCCAAAAGTGGATCTTGACGATCCGCACTGGAGCCTGAACGGTTCTTATCCGGGCGAAACGTCTGAACAGTTCAATGCACGACGCAATAAAGTGCTGAGCTGCATGAAAGGCAAGGGCTATAAGGTTTACGGTTTTGATGACTGTGGCCCGCTGAAAGCCCCTACCGGGTTATGCACAGACTAATGGCGATCCGGCATGTTGTATGCCTGGCCGCCGCAGGGCTGATGCTTACAGGGTGCGTTGTGGCGGATATGGATTCATCCAATTTCCGCCACCCGCCGTATGCGCATACCATTCAGAAACCGGGCCAGCTCGGACATACCGACGTCGCGCAGCGTACGCGGGATCTCTACAGCTGCGGGCTGGATAAAAACATCGCGCCGGATGATTTCAGTCGCAACCAACTCCGTCCTGGTGAAACCTCAGAGGGGCATACTAAGCGAATCAGCAGGCTTGAAAGCTGCATGCAAAACAAAGGCTATATCTTGCAGGACTTCGATAAGTGCGGCCCGCTGAAAGCCCCGACAGGAAAATGTAATTAACGCTTCGTCTCTGTTGATCGCGCTTTTCAGGCCCAACGCTACCGTTGGGCCTGATTATCCAGCGACTGTATTCAGATTTTCACAAATACCGCGTGACCGTTCAGGTTGTGCGTGAAAATAAGATCGTTGCGCAGTTTTAATTCATCGCAGAACGTGGTGACGCCTTCGCAGCCAAAAAAGCCGTAATCATCAAATACCAGCATTGCGCCGGTATTCATGCGCGGCAGACACCAGTCAACAATATCCTTCGTAGAAGAATACACATCCACGTCGCAGTGCAGCAGGGCAATATTCTCCGGCAGTAAATGCTGGGTATCGTCCGGGAAAATACCTTCGAGGATCTGGATATTATCAATCGCCAGTGACGACATAAGCGCGTTAACTATCGCCAGCGACGTATCCGCATGTTCACCGCCTTTATACAGCGTGTCTTTCTCCCCGGCTTTCACCACGCCGGTAAAGGTATCTGCAAGATAGACTTTTTTACCCAGCGCTTTGGTGGCCTGTGCGAGGACCGCGCCGGTGCCGCCGCGCCAGACGCCCACTTCCAGCACCACGCCTTCAACTTTACCGGTCTGCTTTGCCAACAGCCATAATTCATAGCAGCGGTACAAATCGACCAGCGTATGCCCTTTAATTTTTTCGTAGAGGCTTAAAAACTCAGGATCATCTAACCAGGGCGACCGCGTGGCATAGGGCAGCACGCGGTGATGAGACAGGTCGGAGGCATCAAACTTCCAGGGTTGTTCTGTGCGGATCAAACGATACGCGTCAATCACTTGCTCTTTTGTCGGCTGGGTCATGTCAGGTTCACTGGGTCATCAATTTACCCTTAGCCTAACGGAGAGCGGGCGGCGATAAACAGCAGAGCATCATCATAAAAGAGAGCTAATTCCCGGTAATAGCCGCTGCCCCTACTCGCCTTTTTTCGCCATCACGATTTGTCCGCGGCCACGCTCTTTTGCGAGATAGAGCGCCAGGTCGGCGGTACGGATCAAATTATCGGCGCGGGCGTGCACCGGCCAGGTGGCGATGCCGATGGAAACGGATACCGGGCCAATGTCCTGCGTCTCGTAGATCATCGGCTGCGTTGAGATGGCCAGCAGTAGCTTACTGGCGACGCTTTGCGCCTGGGCTTCGTTCATTTCCGGCAGGATGACCAGGAACTCTTCCCCGCCATAGCGAAACGCCATGCCGCGCTCGTTTAAGGCATGCTGGATCACCCGCGCCGTCTCGCGCAGTACCTGATCCCCCGCCTCATGCCCGTAAGTATCATTGAGGCGTTTGAAGTGATCGATGTCGATCATCAGACAGCTGAGCACGCTTTTCTTCGCTTCGGCGCGCCCCAGCAGCGTTCGCAGGGTTTCTTCCAGATGATAACGATTGTGCAGCCCGGTGAGGGAGTCGTACATTGCCCGCTCGGTCAGCGTATCGCGCAGCTTCTGGTTAGCCAGCGACAGAGCCAGGGTTTCGGCGATCAGTTCAAGATAGGTGTAAGGCGGCTCTTTCTCCGGCGCGCGATTCTCGAAGGTCAGCAGACCGATAATATTGTTTTGCGCGATTAACGGCACGCAGATCGCCTTGTCAGCGACGTCGGGCGTTAAATGCTCGCAGGGCACATCCACCGTATCCCGCGCCGGGCTGTGAAGCTGCCCGCGTTTGAGCGCCCAGCAGTGATCCGGGGTAAAGGGCGTGTCGTCACCGGAGGGCGACAGCCAGCTGGTCATGCACACCATACGGTTGGCGCGCCGATCGAGCATATACAGCCGCCCGCTCATATCCGGGATAATTTGCGGCACAAACAGGGCGATCACCTTCAGAATGCTGTCCCTGGAGTCGCAGCCCTGTAGCCGTTGCGTCATGCGGGCCAGCAGATTGCGCGTCACCCAGTCGGCATCGCGCTCGCGCTCCAGCCGCTGGCGGACCAGGCCGTTCTCACGGAAGATGCGGATTGCCTGCGCCATGTCGCCGATCTCATCCACCTGCGCCAGCACCGGCGCTTCGACGTCGTAATCCTGAGAGGCGAGACGGTTAACCACATCGCTGAGCGTCACCACCGGGCGCAGAATGCGGTGCTTGATAATAAAGCCCAGCACAAACAGGAACAGCAGCGCGGTGAGGCCGACCATGATTTCTGATAATGAGCGCAGCCACTGGGATTTTTTGGTCGCCTCGCCGATCGCGACCTGCGCCCGCTGATCCAGCAGCTGCCGGAAGTGATCGAAGCGATACTGCACCTGATCGAGCTGCTGCTCGTAATCGGCGCTGAAGACAATTTTCATCCCTTCCGCCGCAGCGCCCCGTTCCACTGCTGCCAGCGCCGCCTGCTGCTCATCCTCCAGCGCTTTGAGCACCACCATCCCGTCCCGTAACAGCAGCAGCTCATCCGGCGAGGCGCCGACATCTTTCACGGCGACCAGATGTTTTTCCAGCTCCCGCTCTTTCGCGAATCCGGCTTTCAGCTGCTGGATCTCCTCAGCATCAGGATTAATGACGATCGAGCGCGCCAGTTCGCTTAAGGCGAAGGCTTCGATTTCAATCTCTTCGGTGAGTTTATCCAGCACATAGCGCTGCTCTACGGCTTTACGCTCCGTGCGGTCGGCGCTGGAGGCCATAAACAGCGCCACGCCGGAGGCGAGCGTCAGAATAACCGTCGCGACATAGGCGACATTGGTAATAGTTGCAATACGCACAAAGTACCCTTAAGGCCACCAGAGGGGTGAAATCAGAGTATAGCAATGACAAAAAAAGCAGTGCTGCGCAAATGAAATAAGGCGCTGGGTCAAATGAGTGATATATTTTCACACATTAAACCAAGGAGATGCTATGTCGGAATTTGATGTTATTGCTCAGGATCTGCTGGCGAAGGCGCAGGCGGAAGAGCAGGATCAACAGGCGCGTGACAGAGCGCTGCTGGATAAGGTACTGGCGATCTACGGACAAAAATATGTGGCCGAGCAGCTGCGCAAGCTGGGCAAAAACGACTGGAGCCGGGAAACCCTTAACCGCCGGGTGAACGGCAAGTGCGCGCCGAAATCCCTCACCGCCAGCGAAGAAGCATTATTGCGCAAAATGCTGCCCTCTCCGCCCGCCCATCATCCCGACTATGCGTTTCGTTTTATCGATTTATTTGCCGGTATCGGCGGCATCAGACAGGGTTTTGACGCCATCGGCGGCCAGTGCGTGTTCACCAGCGAGTGGAATAAAAACGCGGTGCGCACCTATAAAGCCAACTGGTATAACGACGACGCGGCGCACACCTTTAACAGCGACATCCGGGAAGTCACCTTGAGCGATAACCCGGAGGTGACCGAGGCGCAGGCCTACGCGCACATTGACCGCACCATTCCCGATCATGATGTGCTGCTCGCGGGCTTCCCCTGCCAGCCGTTCAGCCTCGCGGGGGTCAGCAAGAAGAATGCGCTGGGGCGCGCTCACGGTTTTGAATGTGAAGCGCAGGGCACGCTGTTCTTTGACGTGGCGCGCATCATCAAAGCCAAACAGCCGGCGATTTTTGTTCTCGAAAACGTTAAAAACCTCAAAAGCCACGACAAGGGCAAAACCTTCAGCGTGATCATGCAGACGCTGGACGAGCTGGGCTATGAAGTGGCGGATGCGGCGGTGAACGGCAAGGACGATCCGAAAATCATCGACGGCAAACATTTTTTACCCCAGCACCGCGAGCGCATAGTGCTGGTGGGATTTCGCCGCGACCTGAACATTCACAACGACTTTACCCTGCGCGATATTAAACGCTTTTATCCGGCGCAGCGACCGGCCTTCGGCGAGCTGCTGGATCCGGTGGTGGACAGCAAGTATGTGCTGTCGGAAAAGCTGTGGGATTTTCTCTACCGCTACGCCAAAAAGCACCAGGCGAAGGGTAACGGTTTTGGCTTCGGGCTGGTGGATCCCACGCGCCCGGACGTGGTGACCCGCACCCTGTCTGCCCGCTACCACAAAGATGGCTCGGAGATCCTCGTCGATCGCGGCTGGGATCATGCGCTGGGCGAAACGGCGTTTGCCGATCCAACGAATCAGGCGCGCCGCCCCCGTCGACTGACGCCGGTGGAATGCGCGCGACTGATGGGCTTTGAAACTCCCGGCGGACGCCCGTTCCGCATTCCGGTATCCGATACCCAGGCCTACCGTCAGTTTGGCAATTCCGTGGTCGTGCCGGTGTTCGCCGCCGTCGCCCGTCTGCTGGAGCCGTCTATCGCCCGCGCGGTTGAGCTGCGCAAGGCCGGTCAATAATCCCCCGCCCCGGTTATAACCACCGGGGCTAATTTTTATGCACATGTTAACTAAATGTTCATAAAGATCCCCCTGCCGTCGTCGATAACCCTTATGCACTTGCGGATCACTTACGGACGGCTGTCATGCTTAAAAATATTAAGGTCATCACCGGGATCATCCTCGCGCTTGCCATTTTCTGTATGTTGCAGGTGGTGACGGGTGGGTTGTTCTATTCTGCGGTTGATAACGATCGCAGCAACTTTCAACAATATGGCGTACTGAACGCACAGCAGGAAAATCTTAGCGACAGTGTGAACACCCTTGTCAAAACCCGCGTCACTGTGACCCGCGTTGCGATCCGTTTTCTGAAAAATCAGCGCGATCCGGCCTCGCTGGCGGCCATCGATAAACTGCTGACCACGGCGGGAGATTCACTCAGCAAATCAGAAGGTTACTTCGAAAGTTACAAGGGTACTGAACGTATCAGCGGGCAGGATGCGACGGTCGCCGCGCTGATGGAGAAAAACTGGCGTCAGATGCACGACGTGTTGCAGATGTCGATCCAGTATCTGAAAGCCAATAATTATGAAGCCTACGGCAATCTTGATGCACAGCAGGCGCAGGATGAAATGGAAGCCGCGTTCGCCCAGTGGCGGGCGGAAAACAATGGCCTGCTGAAAGCCGCAGCCGCGCAGAATCAGCACAGTTTTACCCAGATGCAGTGGACGCTGGGCACCATTTTGCTGGTGATGATCGCGGTCTTTGTAGTGATCTGGCTGGGCCTGCAACACATGTTGCTTAAACCTTTGCAGGACATGCTGGCGCATATTCGCGCCATTGCCGGGGGCGATCTGACCCGCCAGATCGATGCGAACGGGCGTAACGAAATGAGCCAGTTAGCTGCGGGTCTGCATGAGATGCAACAGTCGCTGGTCTCCACCGTCAGCGCGGTGCGCAGCAGCTCAGATTCCATCTACACCGGCGCGGGAGAGATCTCCTCCGGTAATAACGATCTGTCCTCGCGCACCGAGCAGCAGGCAGCGTCGCTGGAAGAAACCGCCGCCAGCATGGAGCAGCTGACCGCCACGGTGAAACAGAACACCGATAACGCCCGTCAGGCTGCTCAACTTGCACGGACGGCCTCGGAAACGGCCGATCGCGGTGGCCAGGTGGTCACCAATGTGGTGCGCACCATGAACGATATTGCCGACAGTTCACAGCAGATCGTGCAAATCACCAGCGTGATCGACGGTATTGCTTTCCAGACCAATATCCTGGCGCTTAACGCGGCGGTAGAAGCGGCGCGCGCCGGTGAACAGGGTCGCGGATTTGCGGTGGTGGCGGGTGAAGTCCGTACGCTGGCCAGCCGCAGCGCCAGCGCCGCCAAAGAGATCAAGGCGCTGATCGAAAAATCCGTCAGCCGCGTGGATACCGGTTCGTCACAGGTGGCCGAAGCGGGTGAAACCATGAAAGAGATCGTTAATGCCGTTACGCGAGTGACCGATATCATGGGCGAGATCGCCTCGGCGTCGGATGAGCAGAGTCGCGGTATTGAGCAGGTGAGCCTCGCGGTATCGCAGATGGACAGCGTCACGCAGCAGAACGCCGCGCTGGTGCAGGAATCCGCGACCGCAGCGGCGGCGCTGGAAGAACAGGCGGATCAACTGCGTCAGGCGGTGGCGGTCTTTCAGGTGAATGACAAACTGCGTCGCCCGGTAACACCCGTAGTGAAAGCGAAAACCATGCTACGCCCGGCAGTGGCAACCGCCGCCGCAGGTGATGCGAACTGGGAAACCTTTTAAGCGTTAAGCAGGACTGGCGGGCAGGAGGCCCTGTCCGCCGGAAAGATTAGTTGCGCGACTGCACCCAGAACGCATGAATGAGACCAGGGATATAACCCAGCAGCGTCAGGATAATATTCAGAATAAAGGCTCCGCCTAAGCCTTTCCCGAGTAACACGCCAAGCGGCGGCAGGATGATGGTAATAACAATACGCCAGAAACCCATAACTACTCCCTTGCAAGCAAAATCCAGGTTATTGTAAAAAAAGACAATTTCTCTTTAAGCGTAGTCATTGTGGCGGGTATCGCCAGTTTCGTCTTATGCTTTTACTCTGCTTTACGCAGTCATACTATTCATGAAGGAGTGCAATTATGTTTTCAGCAGGTGATCTGGTGCAGCCGCGTATGGGCGGCCCAAAACTGAAAGTGATCGAAGTGAATGACGATCAAATCGTTGCCGTGCGTGCCAGCGATGAACAGGGTGAAAAGTTTACCCTGAAAGCGGTTGACGTCACGCCGTATAAAGAAGAAGGCGATTTCGGCGTCTGTTAATCAGCGTCTTTTGCCTGTGCGGTGGGCGTGCTCACCGCATTTCCTTCAACTTATTGTTTATCAAGACTTTCCTCTGACCTTCCGCGCAATATAACGCAGCGCGAAAAAATCGCCCGCTCACAGAGTATTTTATTGACAAAAGCGCGTTAAATAAAAATTAATCGCTAATTGTGCGTTTCATGGTAGCGATATACTCTATCCACACTAAACATCCCCCTTCATTACGCTGGTTTCACCGGCGAACGACCTGATAATATTTTTCACAGGAGCTTTAGCATGTTCTCTCCGCAGTCACGCCTGCGTCACGCCGTGGCCGACACCTTTGCCATGGTGGTCTACTGTTCGGTAGTGAACATGCTGATTGAGATATTTCTTTCAGGCATGAGCTTTGAGCAGTCGCTCTCGTCCAGACTGGTCGCCATCCCGGTTAACATCCTGATTGCCTGGCCCTACGGCCTGTACCGGGATGCGATTATGCGTCTGGCGCGTCGTTATACCCCGGCGGGCTGGATGAAAAATCTGGCGGATATCGCGGCCTATGTCACCTTTCAGTCACCGGTCTACGTGGCGATTTTGCTGACGGTGGGCGCCGACTGGCACCAGATCGCCGCGGCGGTAAGTTCGAATATCGTGGTGTCGATGCTGATGGGCGCGGTCTACGGCTACTTCCTGGATTACTGCCGCCGTCTGTTCAGAGTGAGTAATTACTACCAGGCGAAAGCCTGACGGCAGGCGACAGGCACAGGCCCGTCGCCGCATTATGCCGATTCGCCAAACAGCCCTGACAGAAAACGCTCCAGCGCCATCCGCGAACTGAATCCGTGGGGAATGCCGTAATGCTCCTGCGCATCGCCGCCCAGGTAGAGCGGGAAATGCTGATAGTGATCGCACATTTTGATCTCCGAGGCGGGCTCCGCAAGGGACAAACTGCGCTCTTTAAGCGTGGGATGAATAATTAAGGCGGTACGTCCCATTCGCGCTTCGCGATTCACGTACACATAATTATCGCCGCGACGGTAACCGTAGGTTTTATTCGTAGCGACATCCATCGTAAATCCCGCTTTCTCAAGAACGCGTGCCACCTCATCGGGTCGTAAATACATATTTTTTCCTCGTCATCATTTACTGCATCGCAACCTTACAGTAATGAGCATTAGCAGCGCTTTCGGAAAAGTCCATAAAGGGCGGGATATCTCGCGATCCGCTTCAAGGGTGGATTTTGTGCGCTACACTGATCATGACAACGAAAACAAGGGAGGATCATATGTTTAGCAGACCGAACCGCAGAGATGTTGATCAAGGCGTTCAGGATATCAATGATGATGTCAGCCGTTTAGCGGACAGCCTGGAAAGCGTACTGAAGTCCTGGGGCAGTGACGTGAAGGATGATGCCGATGGCGCACGTCGTAAAGCACAGGCGCTGTTAAAAGAAACCCGTGCAAAACTGCAGGGCCGTACCCGTGTGAAACAGGCAGCCTGCGATGTAGTGGGTTGCGCGGATACGTTCGTTAAAGAAAAACCATGGTCCAGCGTAGGTGCTGCGGCAGCGGTCGGGATTTTCCTCGGCGCGCTCCTGAGCATGCGTCGCTAGTCCATTGCAGCCCCGTGAGTTGCGCTCGCGGGGCGTATTGCCTTGCTGAGTTTTTCTGCCAGCTGTTCCGCCATTTCCGTCGATGAAATATTGGTAAAACAGACCAGAAGCCCCCTTCTTTCGCCCCCCTCTATCTGCCATGCGCTTAATGCCTGCACCGCCAGCCCGGCCTGATTTGCCCGTGCCGCCAGTTGCTTATCGTCATCCTTAACCGCGATCACCAGCTGAATGCCGCCCTGCTGCGCCGCCACGTCAAAACCCTGTTTATCAAGCGCTCTTTCCAGCCATTCACGCCGCCGGGCGTAATGCTGACGCATGTTTTTCAGGTGCCGCCAGAAATGACCCTGCGAGATAAAATCCGCCAGCGTCAGTTGAACCAGCCCTGGCACCGTACAGGGATACATCGCCGCCTGGCGACGGAAAGCGGCTACGTGCGGCGCAGGCACCACGATCCAGCCGGTACGGATCGCCGGAAACAGCGATTTACTGAAGGTCCCGGCGTAGATCACCCGCTGCGGGGCGTCGAGGCTTTTCAGCGGCGGCAGCGGTTTGCCGTGATAGCGAAACTCACTGTCATAATCGTCTTCGATGATCCACGCCTCACGGTGCGCCGCCCAGTCCAGCAACTGCCGACGGCGCGGCAACGACAGCGCCACGCCGAGCGGGCTCTGATGCGCGGGCGTCAGCAACACGAAACGCGCCTGCGGGTGTAATGCCCGGGCGGCGTCGATATTCATGCCGTTCTCATCGACCGGCACTGGCAACAGCCTGACCTGCTCGCGGGCGATCACCGGGCGGATCAGCGGAAAGCCCGGATCTTCCACCCACATGCCATCACCGGCAGCGGCGAGCGTGCGCAGGATCAGCGTCATCGACATCGCGTAGCTGGCGGTGATAAATATCTGCCCGGGGGTACAGTCAATACTGCGGGAAAAACGCAGATAATCGACGATGGCCTGGCGCAACAGCCGCTCTCCCGCCACGTCGCCCGGCCCCAGATCAAAGCGTGTCTGGGTACGCAGCCGCCGCCCCATCAGTCGCCCCCAGAGAGCGCGCGGAAAGAGATCGAGTGCGGGCAACCCCATCTGAAACGGCTGCGGAATGTTATCTGCCCCCTCCGTCAGGGACGCCACGGGTAAAGCGCTGCCCGGCGTCACGGTGTCGCTGACAAAACTTCCCGCCTGCCCGCGCCGCTCAATCCAGCCCTGCGCCACCAGCTCGGCATAAGCGTGCTCTACGGTGGCGCGCGACACGCCGTTTTCCCGGGCGAAGGTACGGCTCGACGGCAGCCGGGCGCCGGGCGCAAGCTCGCCGGAGGTGATGGAAGATTTCAGAAGGCGGGCAATTTGCTGGTATCGGGCGTCCATTATGGTCTGCTTTTTTAGTTAAAATATGGCTCTCTGGTGCAGACCATTATAGTGCTACCTTCTCGCCATCTAAACGAGGAGATGACCATGACTGATTTACGCCTGCCCTATTCCGAACTCAGCCCGGAGGCATATAACGGCCTCATTCAGACCAGCCAGGCGCTGGAGCGCAGCGCTACCGACAAACC
The DNA here is from genome assembly GCF_055804875.1 of Enterobacter sp. K510. Lineage (NCBI taxonomy): Bacteria > Pseudomonadati > Pseudomonadota > Gammaproteobacteria > Enterobacterales > Enterobacteriaceae > Enterobacter > Enterobacter sp. K510. The sequence continues at coordinate 75,540 of NZ_JBNRLQ010000001.1, forward strand.
GCTGCTGGAGCTGGTTTATTTACGTGTGTCGCAGATTAACGGCTGCGCGTTTTGTCTGGAGATGCACAGCAAAGCGCTGCGCAAAACCGGCACCGACCAGAGCAAGCTTGATGCGCTGGCAGGCTGGCATATCAGCCCGCACTTCAGCGCGAAGGAAAAAGCCGCGCTGGCCTGGGCGGAGTCGCTGACGCACATCTCCACGACCCATGCGGGGGATGATGTTTATCAGCCCATGCTGGAACATTTTAGCGCTCAGGAAATCAGCGATCTGACCTTCGCCATCAGCCTGATGAATGCCTTTAACCGTCTCGCCATCGCTATGCGCATGTAATTTAGCGACAAAAATCCCTTCCCCGCTGAGTTCTTCAGCGGGATGAAATTGATCGAAAAATTCCTGGATATTGTGTGGTTGATAATATTTATAACTACATCTAGTATTTCCTTAAGCAAGTGACACACAACCCGGCGCGATTTTTCGCGTCGTCCCGCTATCTTAGATGGAAATACGAATCATGCGCATTACTATTTACACTCGAAACGACTGTGTGCAGTGCCATGCAACGAAACGCGCCATGGAAAGCCGTGGCGTGGCGTTCGATTTGGTGAATGTGGACCTGGTGCCGGAAGCGGCAGACGAACTGCGCGCGCTGGGATTCCGCCAGTTGCCGGTAGTGATCGCCGGTGACACCCGCTGGTCCGGCTTTCGCCCGGATATGATTAACCGTCTGGGCAGCGCCCCCCGCGTCGCCAGCGCATGAGCACCCTCGTCTACTTCTCCAGCAGCTCGGAGAATACGCACCGCTTTATCACCCGCCTGGGGCTGCCCGCCGTGCGTATTCCCCTGAATGAGCGTGAGCGCATCCAGGTAGACGAGCCCTATATCCTGGTGGTGCCGAGCTACGGCGGCGGCGGAACCGCAGGCGCGGTGCCGCGTCAGGTGATCCGCTTTTTAAACGATGCGCACAACCGGGCCCTGATCCGCGGCGTGATCGCCGCCGGTAACCGCAATTTTGGCGAGGCTTATGGCCGTGCGGGGGATGTCATCGCGCAAAAATGCAGCGTGCCGCATCTGTACCGTTTTGAGCTGATGGGTACGCCGCGTGACATCTTAAATGTGCGAAAAGGAGTGAGCGAATTTTGGCAACGACAACCGCAGAACGCGTAATGCAGGCCTCCACGGACTATCACGCGCTGAACGCCATGCTGAATCTGTACGATAAAGCGGGCCGCATCCAGTTTGAAAAAGATCATCAGGCGGTGGACGCGTTCTATACCGCTCATGTGCTGCCCAACACCGTCACCTTTGCGGATCAGAACAGTCGCCTGGATTATCTGGTGGCAGAGGGCTATTACGATGACAGTGTGCTGGCGCGCTACGATCGCGCCTTCGTGATCGACCTGTTTGCGCAGGCGCACGCCAGCGGTTTTCGTTTCCAGACCTTCCTTGGCGCCTGGAAGTATTACACCAGCTACACGCTGAAAACCTTCGACGGCAAACGCTATCTGGAACACTTTGAGGATCGGGTGGTGATGGTGGCGCTGACGCTGGCGCAGGGTGATGAGCAACTCGCGCAGCAGTTGACGCAGGAGATCCTCGCCGGACGCTTCCAGCCCGCAACGCCGACTTTTCTCAACTGCGGCAAAATGCAGCGCGGTGAGCTGGTCTCCTGCTTCCTGCTGCGTATCGAAGACAATATGGAGTCGATTGGCCGGGCGGTGAATTCCGCGCTGCAACTCTCCAAACGCGGCGGCGGCGTGGCGTTTTTGCTCTCTAACCTGCGGGAAGCGGGCGCACCCATCAAGCGCATTGAAAATCAGTCCTCCGGCGTTATTCCGGTGATGAAAATGCTGGAAGATGCGTTCTCTTATGCCAATCAGCTCGGCGCGCGTCAGGGGGCGGGGGCGGTGTACCTGCACGCTCATCATCCAGATATTCTGCGTTTTCTGGATACCAAACGGGAAAACGCTGACGAAAAAATTCGCATCAAAACCCTTTCCCTTGGCGTGGTGATCCCGGATATCACCTTCCAGCTGGCGAAAGACAATGCGCAGATGGCGCTCTTTTCCCCTTATGACGTGGCGCGTATTTACGGCAAACCGTTCGGCGATGTGGCCATCAGCGAGCACTATCACGAGATGGTGGCTGACGATCGCATTCGTAAAACGTACATTAACGCGCGCGATTTTTTCCAGCTGCTGGCGGAGATCCAGTTCGAGTCCGGCTACCCGTACATCATGTATGAAGACACGGTTAACCGCGCCAACCCGATTGCCGGGCGCATCAACATGAGCAATCTGTGCTCAGAGATTTTGCAGGTCAACAGCGCGTCGGAATACGATGAAAACCTGGATTACGCGCAGACCGGGCGGGATATCTCCTGCAATCTGGGTTCGCTGAACATCGCCCATACCATGGACTCCCCTGATTTTGGCCGCACGGTGGAAACGGCGGTGCGCGGTCTGACGGCGGTGTCGGACATGAGCCATATCCGCTCGGTGCCATCCATTGAAAACGGCAATGCCGCATCCCACGCCATCGGCCTCGGGCAGATGAACCTGCACGGTTATCTGGCGCGGGAAGGCATACTCTATGGCAGCGAAGAAGGCATTGATTTCACCAATCTCTATTTTTACACCATCACCTGGCACGCGCTGCATACCTCAATGATGATCGCCCGCGAGCGTGGCCAGCGTTTTGCCGGATTTGAGCGCTCCCGCTACGCCAGCGGCGAATACTTCACGCCCTATCTGGAAGAAGAGTGGCAGCCGAAAACCGAAAAAGTGCGCACACTCTTTGCCCGCGCGGGCATTGTGCTGCCGACGCGCGCCATGTGGCAGCAGTTGCGCGACGATGTGATGCGCCACGGTATCTACAATCAAAATTTGCAGGCGGTGCCGCCGACCGGATCGATCTCCTATATCAACCATGCCACCTCCAGCATTCACCCGATTGTGTCGAAAATCGAGATCCGCAAAGAGGGTAAAACCGGGCGCGTGTACTACCCTGCCCCCTTTATGACCAATGACAATCTGGCGATGTATCAGGATGCCTATGAGATCGGGCCGGAAAAAATTATTGATACCTACGCCGCCGCCACGCGCCATGTCGATCAGGGGCTGTCGCTGACGCTGTTCTTCCCGGATACCGCCACCACGCGCGACATCAACCGCGCGCAGATTTATGCGTGGAAGAAAGGCATCAAGACGCTGTATTACATCCGCCTGCGCCAGTTGGCGCTGGAAGGCACCGAAATTGAAGGCTGCGTGTCATGCGCGCTGTAAGGAGAAAAGGATGAGCCGTTTATCCCGCGTCAGTGCGGTTAACTGGAACAAGATCCAGGACGATAAAGATCTGGAAGTGTGGAACCGCCTGACCAGCAATTTCTGGCTGCCGGAGAAAGTGCCGCTGTCTAACGACATCCCCGCCTGGCAGACGCTGAGCCAGGCCGAGCAGCAGCTTACCATCCGCGTGTTCACCGGCCTGACGCTGCTCGACACCATCCAGAATACCGTGGGCGCGCCCGCGCTGATGGCCGATGCGCTGACGCCCCATGAAGAGGCGGTGTTGTCGAACGTCAGCTTTATGGAGGCGGTACATGCCCGCTCTTACAGCTCGATTTTCTCGACGCTGTGTCAGACCAAAGATGTGGATGCCGCCTATGCCTGGAGCGAGGAAAACGCGCCGCTGCAACGCAAAGCGCAGCTGATCCTCGAGCAGTACGCCGCCGATGCGCCGCTGAAAAAGAAAATCGCCAGCGTCTTTCTGGAATCCTTCCTGTTTTATTCCGGCTTCTGGCTGCCGATGTATTTTTCCAGCCGCGGCAAGCTGACCAATACCGCCGATCTTATCCGGCTGATTATCCGTGACGAAGCGGTACACGGTTATTACATCGGTTATAAATACCAGAAGGGCCTCGAAAAAGTCGACGAAACAGAGCGCGAGTCGTTAAAGCTTTTTGCGCTGGATCTGCTGATGGATCTCTACGACAACGAGCTGGCCTATACCGCGGATTTATACGGCGGCACCGGCCTTGAAGCGGATGTGCAGGCTTTCCTTTGTTACAACGCTAACAAGGCGCTGATGAACCTCGGCTATGAAGCATTGTTCCCGCCGGAAATGGCTGATGTGAATCCGGCGATCCTTGCGGCGCTGTCGCCCAACGGCGATGAAAACCATGACTTTTTCTCCGGTTCAGGCTCGTCTTATGTGATGGGTAAAGCGGTGGAAACCACCGACGAAGACTGGGATTTTTAATCCTCCCCTCTCCGGGAAATATTTCCGTATTTCCCGGATGGATATTTCATAATATTTCCGTTTTCATCACACGAATATTTCCCTGTGAACTACACTGCTCCCAACTAATTCCTTTCACCTGAAGCTTCCCGTTTCAGCTGCCATTTCACGTGCTTTTCAAAAAAAATATCACTTTGTAAGACTCGCTCTCAGCCCTTATATCATGGGAAATGCCGCCAGATGCGCTTCGGCAATTTCCGTGCCAGCTGGCATTTGAGGGTTGTCACAGAATCTGAGTATGTTAGGGTATAGCCCGCTCATTATTTCCATCAGGAACTGTATTGATATAAATAAATAACGGGAACTCATTTATTGCATGGCAATTAAACTCGAAATTAAAAATCTCTATAAAATATTTGGTGAGCATCCACAGCGAGCTTTCAAATATATCGAAAAAGGATTTTCGAAAGAACAGATACTGGAAAAAACAGGGCTATCGCTTGGCGTCATTGACGCCAGTCTGGCCATTGAAGAAGGCGAGATTTTCGTCATCATGGGATTATCTGGTTCAGGTAAATCGACCATGGTTCGCCTTCTCAATCGCCTGATTGAACCCACCCGCGGGCAGGTGCTGATTGACGGCGAAGACATCGCCAAAATATCAGACGCCGCACTCCGCGAGGTGCGCAGGAAAAAGATCGCGATGGTCTTCCAGTCATTTGCGCTGATGCCTCATATGACGGTGCTGGATAATACCGCCTTCGGTATGGAATTAGCGGGCGTGCCCGCCGCTGAACGCCAGACCAAAGCGCTGGACGCGTTGCGTCAGGTGGGGCTGGAAAATTATGCCCATTCTTACCCGGATGAACTCTCTGGCGGTATGCGTCAGCGTGTCGGTCTGGCACGCGCATTAGCCATTAATCCTGATATTTTATTAATGGACGAGGCCTTTTCAGCGCTCGATCCGCTTATCCGCACGGAAATGCAGGATGAGCTGGTAAAATTACAGGCGAAACATCAGCGTACCATTGTCTTTATTTCCCACGATCTGGATGAAGCCATGCGTATCGGCGATCGCATTGCCATTATGCAAAATGGCAAAGTGGTGCAGGTCGGTACGCCCGATGAAATTCTCAATAATCCGGCCAATGATTATGTCCGCACCTTCTTCCGCGGCGTGGATATTAGTCAGGTGTTCAGCGCCAAAGATATTGCCCGTCGTACTCAGGCGGGTCTGATCCGTAAAACGCCTGGTTTCGGCCCGCGCTCGGCGCTGAAATTATTGCAGGATGAAGATCGTGATTATGGTTACGTCATCGAGCGCGGAAATAAATTTGTCGGCATTGTCTCTGTTGATTCCCTGAAAACGGCGCTGGGCCAGAATCTGGGTATCGATGCGGCGTTACTGGAGTCCCCCGCTGCGGTGGAAGCCGAAACGCCGCTCAGCGAACTGCTCTCCCTTGTCGGACAGGCGCCCTGCGCCGTACCGGTAGTGGGTGAGGAGCAACAGTATATGGGCAGCATCTCCAAAGGTGCGCTGCTCAGGGCTTTAGATCGCGATGGGGTGAACAATGGCTGATCAATCTAATCCGTGGGGCAGCGAACCGGCTGCCGACAGCGCCGCACAGTCCGCAGATGCATGGGGCAGCCCGTCAGGGGCGCCAGCCGATGGCGGCGGTACTGACTGGCTTTCCAGCGCGCCGCCTGCGCCGGAGCATTTCAATATTATGGATCCCTTCCATAAAACGCTGATCCCGCTCGACAGCTGGGTGACGCAGGGTATCGACTGGGTGGTGGTGCATTTCCGCCCGCTGTTCCAGGGCATTCGCGTGCCGGTGGATTATATCCTCAGCGCCTTCCAGCAATTGCTGCTGGGTATGCCTGCGCCGGTGGCGATTGTTATTTTCGCGCTGATCGCCTGGCAGATGTCGAGCCTCAGCATGGGCGTGGCGACGCTGATTTCATTAGTCGCTATCGGCGCTATCGGCGCCTGGTCGCAGGCGATGATCACCCTGGCGCTGGTGCTGACCGCGCTGCTGTTCTGCATGATCATCGGCCTGCCGCTGGGGATCTGGCTGGCGCGCAGCCAGCGGGCGGCGAAGATTATTCGCCCGCTGCTGGACGCCATGCAGACCACACCAGCGTTCGTGTATCTGGTGCCGATTGTCATGCTGTTCGGTATCGGTAACGTGCCCGGCGTGGTGGTGACGATTATCTTCGCCCTGCCGCCGATTGTGCGTCTGACGATCCTCGGCATTAACCAGGTGCCGGCAGATCTGATCGAAGCCTCGCGCTCTTTCGGCGCCAGCCCGCGGCAGATGCTGTTTAAGGTTCAGCTACCGCTGGCGATGCCTACCATTATGGCGGGCGTGAACCAGACGCTGATGCTGGCCCTTTCCATGGTGGTGATCGCCTCGATGATCGCCGTTGGCGGGTTGGGTCAGATGGTGCTGCGCGGTATCGGTCGTCTTGATATGGGCCTGGCCACCGTGGGCGGCGTCGGGATCGTCATCCTCGCCATTATCCTTGACCGTCTGACCCAGGCCGTGGGTCGCGACTCCCGCAGTCGTGGCAACCGCCGCTGGTATCAGACCGGCCCGCTGGGTCTGCTGACCCGTCCGTTCAGTAAGTGATCCTGTTGCCCGGCGGCGCTGCGCCTGCCGGGCCTGACTAATGTTTAGCTTGAGGAACAACGATGCGACAGAATGTAATCATTGCCACAGCGTTTGCCAGCCTTATCTCCACCAGCGCTTTCGCCGCCGATCTGCCGGGTAAAGGCATTACCGTACAACCGATCCAGAGCACCATCTCAGAAGAAAGTTTCCAGACACAGCTGGTCAGCCGCGCGCTGGAAAAGCTCGGCTACACCGTGAATAAGCCGAGCGAAGTGGATTACAACGTTGGCTATACCTCCATTGCCTCCGGTGATGCCACCTTTACCGCCGTTAACTGGCAGCCGCTGCATGACGATATGTATGCCGCAGCGGGCGGCGATAAGAAGTTTTACCGCGAAGGGGTGTTTGTTACCGGCGCGGCCCAGGGGTATCTGATCGACAAAAAAACCGCTGAAAAATATCACATCACCAATATTGAGCAGCTGAAAGATCCGAAGATCGCGAAGCTGTTCGACAGCAATGGCGACGGTAAAGCCGACATGATGGGCTGCACGCCAGGCTGGGGCTGCGAGGCGGTGATCAACCACCAGAACGAGGCCTATAAGCTGACGGATACCGTGACCGTGAACCACGGTAACTACTCGGCGATGATGGCGGATACCATTGCGCGCTTTAAAGAAGGCAAGCCGGTGCTCTATTACACCTGGACCCCTTACTGGGTGAGCGACGTCCTGAAACCAGGTAAAGACGTGGTGTGGTTGCAGGTGCCGTTCTCCTCCCTGCCGGGCGAGCAGAAAGATATTGATACTAAACTGCCGAACGGCATGAACTACGGCTTCCCGGTTAACACGATGCACATTGTGGCGAACAAAGCCTGGGCGGAAAAAAACCCGGCGGCGGCGAAGCTGTTCTCGGTGATGAAACTGCCGCTGGCTGACATTAACGCGCAGAACGCGATGATGCATGCCGGTAAAGCCTCAGAAGCCGATATTAACGGTCATGTCGATGGCTGGATCAAAGCCCACCAGCAGCAGTTTGACGGCTGGGTGAAAGCAGCGCTGGCAGCGCAGAAGTAATATTCAGGTACCCCTCTCCTGCTGTGAGAGGGGCATCTTTAACCGCACGTTCGGACACGTAACAATTCCCCAACAATCCCCCAATTCGTTATCATTGAATTCTGGCAAGAAAACCACTCAACTAACGACTTCAATAATAATGAAAAATTCCACCCACACCCTCAGCCCGGCTCTGATCGTGCTGATGTCCGTCGCGACCGGTCTCGCCGTCGCCAGCAACTACTATGCGCAACCGCTGCTTGATACCATCGCCCGCGCCTTTTCCCTCACCCCCAACCAGGCCGGATTTATCGTCACCGCCGCGCAGCTCGGCTATGCCGTCGGCCTGATGTTTCTGGTGCCGCTCGGCGATATGTTTGAACGCCGGACGCTGATTGTGCTGATGACGCTGCTCTCCACCTGCGGCCTGCTGATCACCGCCACCAGCCATTCGGCGGGGATGATGATCTTCGGCACGGCGCTGACCGGGCTGTTCTCGGTGGTGGCGCAAATCCTTGTGCCGCTGGCCGCCACCCTCGCCTCGCCGGAAAAACGTGGCAAAGTGGTGGGTACTATCATGAGCGGGTTGCTGCTGGGCATTTTGCTGGCGCGTACGGTTTCCGGCCTGCTGGCGGGACTTGGCGGCTGGCGCACCGTCTACTGGGTGGCGAGCGCGTTAATGCTGGTGATGGCGCTGGCGCTGTGGCGCGGGCTGCCGAAAGTGAAGCAGGACAACCATCTCAACTATTTCCAGCTTCTCGGCTCAATATTTTCCCTCTTCACCCGCGACTCGCTGCTGCGTACCCGCGCGGTGCTCGGCTGTCTGACCTTCGCCAATTTCAGCATTCTCTGGACCTCAATGGCGTTTCTGCTGGCCGCGCCGCCGTTTAATTACTCCGAAGGCGTGATCGGTTTGTTTGGCCTGGCCGGGGCGGCGGGCGCGCTGGGCGCGCGGCCTGCCGGCGGCATGGCGGATAAAGGCAAGGCGCATATCACCACCACCACCGGTTTACTGTTGCTGCTGCTCTCCTGGGTGGCGATCTGGTTTGGTCATACTTCTGCCATTGCGTTGATCATCGGTATCCTGGTGCTGGATCTGACCGTACAGGGCGTGCATATCACCAACCAGACGGTGATCTATCTGGTGAAGCCGGACGCGCGTAACCGTCTGACGGCGGGCTATATGACCAGCTACTTTATCGGCGGCGCGGCAGGCTCGCTGATTTCTGCATCAGCATGGCAGCATGCGGGCTGGGCGGGCGTCTGTGTGGCAGGCAGCGTGATGGCGCTGTTGAATCTGCTGGTCTGGTGGCTGGGCTATCACCGTCAGGATCGGCTTCAGCAGGGCTGAAACCATTCTTAAAACTAATCACTTAAGGAAAATAATACATTTACATTATTTGTCACCGCCGTTACTATATCGGCTGTAATTAATGAGGTCATATTGAGATGGAAAGTTCGTTCACGCCCATTGAGCAAATGCTGAAGTTCCGTGCCAGTCGTTATGAAGATTTTCCGTTTCAGGAAATTCTGCTGACGCGTTTGTGTATGCATATGCAGGGCAAACTGCTGGATAACCGCAACAAAATGCTGAAAGCGCAGGGGATCAACGAAACGTTGTTCATGGCGTTAATTACCCTTGAGTCGCAGGAAAATCATAGCATTCAGCCTTCCGAGCTGAGCTGTGCGCTGGGTTCGTCGCGCACCAATGCCACCCGTATTGCCGATGAACTGGAAAAACGCGGCTGGATCGAACGCCGTGAGAGCGACAACGACCGTCGTTGTCTGCATCTGCAATTGACCGAAAAAGGTCACGAATTTTTGCGTCAGGTTTTACCCCCGCAGCATAACTGTCTGCACCTGCTCTGGTCTTCTCTGAGCCCCGCCGAGAAAGAACAGCTTGAGCAAATCACCCGTAAGCTACTGAACCGCCTCGACCAGATGGACGAAGAAGACGTCATTCTTGAGGCGCTGCGCTAACGCGACGATTAGCTCTGACATCCTGATTAAATAAGAAATCCGCCAGGCCAGCATTTTTAATGCTGGCTTTTTGGTGAACAGGTCGGCGTTGCCGAATATATAAAAAGATCGTGGAGAACACACATGAGCGCAAATGCGGAGACTCAAACCCCGCAGCAACCGGTCAGGAAGAAAGGCAAACGTAAAGGTGCCCTGCTTCTTCTGACCTTGCTCTTTATTATTATTGCTGTGGCATACGGGATTTACTGGTTCATGGTACTGCGTCACGTCGAAGAAACCGACGATGCGTATGTGGCTGGCAACCAGGTGCAGATTATGGCGCAGGTGTCGGGGAGCGTGACGAAAGTCTGGCATGACAACACCGATTATGTAAAACAGGGCGACGTGCTGGTCACCCTTGATCCGACGGATGCCCAGCAGGCATTTGAAAAAGCGCAGACGCAGCTGGCTTCCAGCGTGCGTCAGACCCGCCAGCTGATGATCAACAGCCGTCAGTATCAGGCTAACATCGAAGTGAAAAAAACCGCCCTCGCCCAGGCGCAGAGCGATTTGAATCGTCGTGTACCGCTGGGCAGCGCCAACCTGATTGGCCGCGAAGAGCTGCAACACTCCCGCGATGCGGTGGCCAGCGCGCAGGCGCAGCTTGATGTGGCAGTGCAGCAATATAATGCTAACCAGGCGATGATCCTCGGCACCCGCCTTGAAGATCAGCCGGCGGTGCAACAGGCCGCCACCGAAGTGCGTAACGCCTGGCTTGCGCTGCAACGTACCAAAATCGTCAGCCCGATTTCCGGCTATGTTTCCCGCCGTGCGGTACAGCCTGGCGCGCAAATCAGCCCGACCACCGCGCTGATGGCCGTGGTCCCGGCAACGGGTCTGTGGGTGGACGCGAACTTTAAAGAGACGCAGCTGGCGCATATGCGCATTGGTCAGACGGCAACGGTGATCAGCGATTTCTACGGCGATGACGTGAAGTACACCGGTAAAGTGGTCGGTCTGGATATGGGTACCGGCAGCGCCTTCTCGCTGCTGCCCGCGCAAAACGCCACCGGCAACTGGATCAAAGTGGTTCAGCGTCTGCCGGTACGTATTGAGCTGGATGCGAAACAACTCGCCGATCACCCGCTGCGCATTGGCCTTTCTTCGCTGGTGACGGTGGATACCACCAACCGCGACGGCCAGGTGCTGGCAAGCCAGGCGCGCAGTACGCCAGCGTATGAAAGTAATGCGCGGGAAATCAGCCTGGAGCCGGTGAATACCCTGATCAATAACATCGTTCAGGCCAACGCGGGTTAATCCTGAGGTGAGTGCTATGCAGCAGCGTAAACCGCTGGAGGGCGCGCAACTGGTCATTATGACCATTGCGCTGTCCCTTGCGACCTTCATGCAGGTGCTGGACTCCACCATTGCGAACGTGGCGATCCCGACCATCGCCGGTAACCTGGGCGCGTCACTGAGCCAGGGCACCTGGGTCATCACCTCGTTTGGCGTGGCGAATGCCATCTCCATCCCGATCACCGGCTGGCTGGCGAAGCGCGTCGGCGAGGTGCGACTCTTTTTATGGTCCACCGTCGCCTTTGCTATCGCCTCCTGGGCGTGCGGGGTGTCGAGCAGCCTGAACATGCTGATTTTCTTCCGCGTGATCCAGGGTATTGTCGCAGGTCCCCTTATCCCGCTGTCGCAGAGTCTGTTACTGAGCAACTACCCGCCCGCCAAACGTTCGGTGGCGCTGGCGCTCTGGTCGATGACGGTGATCGTCGCACCGATTTGCGGGCCGATCCTCGGCGGCTATATCAGCGATAACTATCACTGGGGCTGGATCTTCTTTATCAACGTGCCCATTGGTCTGGTGGTGGTGCTGATGGCGGCGCAGGCGCTGCGCGGACGCGAAACCCGTACCGAGCAGCGGCGCATTGATGGCGTCGGGCTGGCATTGCTGATCGTCGGCATCGGCAGCCTGCAGGTGATGCTCGACCAGGGTAAAGAGCTGGACTGGTTCAACTCGACCGAGATTATCGTGCTGACGGTGGTTGCGGTGGTCTCTCTCTCCTTCCTGATTGTCTGGGAGCTGACGGATGACCATCCGATTGTCGATCTATCGCTGTTCAAGTCGCGCAACTTTACCATCGGCTGTCTGTGTATCAGCCTTGCCTATATGCTCTACTTCGGTGCTATTGTGTTGCTGCCGCAGCTGTTGCAGGAGGTATACGGCTACACGGCAACCTGGGCGGGGCTGGCGTCCGCGCCGGTCGGCATTATCCCGGTGATCCTGTCGCCGATTATCGGCCGTTTTGCCCATAAGCTGGATATGCGTCGTCTGGTGACCTTCAGCTTCATTATGTATGCGGTGTGCTTCTACTGGCGCGCGTATACCTTTGAGCCTGGCATGGACTTTGGCGCGTCTGCGTGGCCGCAGTTTATTCAGGGCTTCGCGGTCGCCTGCTTCTTTATGCCGCTGACGACCATTACGCTCTCCGGTCTGCCGCCTGAACGGCTGGCGGCGGCGTCGAGTCTGTCGAACTTTACGCGAACGCTGGCAGGCTCGATTGGTACGTCGATTACCACGACGCTATGGACCAGCCGTGAGTCGATGCATCATGCGCAGCTGACCGAGTCGGTGAATCCTTATAACGCGAATACTGAGCAAATCTACGGGCAGCTTGAGGGAATGGGCATGTCGCAGCAGCAGGCGTCCGGGTGGATCGCCCAGCAGATCACCAATCAGGGGCTGATCATTTCGGCGAATGAGATTTTCTGGATCTCCGCCGGGATCTTCCTTCTGCTGCTGGGGCTGGTGTGGTTCGCCAGACCGCCGTTCGGCGCGGGTGGCGGTGGCGGCGCGCATTGATATTGTGTTGTTTTGCCCGGCGGCGCGTTGCTTGCCGGGCCTACATAATACAGCACCGTAGGCCGGGTAAGCGAAGCGCCACCCGGCAACCCCTTCGCCCCGTAGGCCGGGTAAGCAACGCGCCACCCGGCAACCCCGGCAAATAAAAAAGCCAGTTCACTGAACTGGCTTTTTTTATACCTCACTGACCGAAACTAGATGTGCAGTTCCTGCAGTTTTTCTTTCGGCAGCGCCAGTTCGTCGTTGCTGTTCACACGCACGTCGCGATCCAGAATATGACGCGCGATCTCCTGCGCTTCGTCCAGCGAGTGCATCTGATAGGTGCCGCACTGGTAGACGTTCAGTTCCGGGATCTGGTTCTGCTCTTTAACCTTCAGCACGTCCGCCATCGCCGCTTTCCAGGCATCCGCCACACGCTGCTCGTCCGGCGTACCGATCAGGCTCATATAGAAACCGGTGCGGCAGCCCATCGGGGAAATGTCGATGATCTCAACGCCGTTGCCGTTCAGGTGATCGCGCATGAAACCGGCGAACAGGTGCTCAAGCGTATGAATGCCCTTTTCCGGCATCACTTCCTGGTTCGGAATGCAGAAACGCAGATCGAAAACGGTAATGGTGTCGCCATGCGGCGTGTTCATGGTCTTGGCAACGCGCACAGCAGGCGCTTCCATACGGGTATGATCGACTGTGAAGCTATCCAACAATGGCATCTTGTCACCTCCGGAGTGATTTTTTTAAAAATAAACTGAACTCTTCGAACAACCGCGAGTCTGAATATATGAAAGACGCGCATTTGTTATCATCATCCCTGTTTTCAGAGATGAATATTTGGCCACAGAAATGTGGCCTTTTTCTTTTCTGTCAGGCGTGTCTTGCCAGCAGCTCTTCAAACGACTCGGTATCCGCCGCTTCCACTTCCCGCTGCCGCGCCCATGACGCATCGTGCTCTTTGCTGAAATCTTCTTCTTTCAGAATTTCCAGCGGTTCTTCACGCAGCATATCGCGATATTGCGCCGCCAGTGATTTGCCGGTGCCGCCAATCCCGTTATCAATCATCGAGCGTAAAATGCGCGCCGAGAAAGTCAGTTCAGGATCGTCAAAGCTGGCCACCAGTTCATCACATACTTTCGCATACGCATCACCGCCGTCAATACCATCGAGAGTTTGCGCAACGCGTTTCAGATCCTGGAATAGATCTTTGCCCACTTTCGCCAGCGGATATTGTGCCGTTTCACAGCCGATACCCAGCGTCAGGCCAGGCTTACGCCCTTCAAGGATCACGCGGTTCCAGTTGGTGCGCGTGCACAGCAGTTCGTCGCTGCTCATCTCCGGCGCATCCGCCAGCGCGCACCAGACCATAAACAGGTCGAGGAAGCGTACCTGCTGCTCATCAACGCCAATCGGTGAGAACGGGTTGATATCCAGCGAGCGCACTTCAATGTACTCAATGCCGCCGCGCAGTAACGCATCCGACGGCGTTTCGCCGCTGCGCGTTACGCGTTTCGGACGGATAGGCGCGTACAGCTCGTTTTCAATCTGCAGGATATTGGTGTTGATTTGCAGATGCTTGCCGTCTTTCGTCAGGCCCAGCTTCGCGTATTCTTCAGACGGGGTTTTAATCGCCCGCTTCAGCGCCGCCACGTACTCGTTCAGCTCGTTAAAGGTGATGCCGAGGTTGCTCTGCGACTTATTGGTGTAGCCAAGGTCGCTTAAACGCAGCGAGGTGGCATACGGCAGATAATACATGCCGTTTTCCGTTTTCTCGAACGGCAGCGAGGTCGGCTTGCCCTGCAGGAACGACGGGCAAATCGCCGGCGACGCGCCAAACAGGTACGGGATCACCCAGCCGAAACGGTAGTAGTTGCGGATCAGACGGAAATACCCTGCCGAGATCGCTTCTTTATCCGTTTCACCGCATTTTGCCTGCCAGAAGGCCATCGGCAGTGAGAAGTTATAGTGCACGCCGGAAATGGTCTGCATCAGCGCGCCGTAACGGTTTTTCAACCCTTCACGGTAAAGCGTCTTCAGGCGACCAATATTTGAGGAGCCGTACTGCGCCAGCTCAATGTCCTGACCGTTCTCGATGTAACAGGGCATACTCAGCGGCCATAACCGCTCGTCGCCCAGCTGACGCACGGTATAGCGATGCACATCGCGCATGATCGTCAGCATATGATCAATATCGCCGTCGACCGGAGTAATAAACTCCAGCAGCGCTTCCGCGAAATCGGTCGTGATCCATTTATGTGTCAGCGCTGAACCGAGCTGCTCCGGATGTCCGGTAGTCGCCAGACTGCCATCTGCATTAACGCGCAGCGTTTCGCGCTCCAGCCCGCGCTGGATCCCCTTCAAAGCCTGAGGGTGGTTTTCCAGCCAGGACAGCGCCTGTGATACGTCCGGGATCAAATTGACCTCCCGCCTGTCGAAATCATTTCTACACAGCATAATTGTAATGGTTGACGATTTAAGGCCAGCAATGCAATTAGTGCCACCACGTCATGCCCTGAAGCGTTGCGAATGCCACAACAACATAGCGCAACGCCTTGCCAAGGCATAAAAAAAAGAGAACTGGCCCCCACGAGATGCGCATCCATCCCGCCAGCAGGCACAGCAAATCACCAATAACAGGCATCCAGCTCAATAATAGCGCGGCTGCGCCATAACGATTGAGAAAACCTGTGGCTTTTTCCTGCCAGCGTGATGTTTTACGCAGCGGAAAGAAGCGACCAAGGATAACGTTAGTCAGCCCTCCAAGGCTATTACCCATTGTTGCTATTAATACCAGCAGCCAGGGCTGACTCACGCCAGAAAGAAGTAAGGCGACCAGCAGCACCTCAGAATTGCCCGGTAATAACGTGGCGCTGAGAAAACTGCCGGCAAACAATGAGAAGAGTGACAGGCCGTCACTCACAATACGCGCACGTCCACGACGTCCATGCCAGCTGCGCGTGCCGCCTGAAGGCCGAAATCCGCGTCTTCAAACACCACGCACTCGGCGGGCGGCACGCCCATCAGCTCGGCGCAGCGTAAAAAGGTATCGGGGGCGGGTTTATGGTGAGTCACATGATCGGCGGCGACCACGGCGGTGAAATAGTGGCGCAGGCCCAGATGCGCAAGCAGCGCTTCGGCAATGGCGCTTTCGCTGCCGGTGCCGACGGACATCGGGCGACGACCGTGCCACGCTTTCACCACTTCTACCAGCGGCAACGGACGCACGCCATCGAGCAACATAGACTTCACGGCGGCGGTTTTTTCCTGCGCCAGCAGATGTGGATCAAGATCGGCCTGATTGTATTCGATAACAGATTGCGCGATACGCCAGGTCGGTGAGCCGTTAAGGGCAATCATCGCCTGCAAATCATAGCGCAGACCATAGCGCCCAAGGACGTCATCCCAGGCTTTACGGTGCGTAGGTTCAGTATCCAGGATGGTGCCATCCATATCAAAAATTAGTCCACTGTAACGTTCGTACATCGCGTTCTCACAACCGGATAACAGAAGGATACTGTAACGTAAACAAGGATTTTTGTCGCTGGCAGCGCAAGGAGAATATTGGGAATTTTTAGATTTGGGAGGAGGTACGAAGAATGGTGCATCCGGGAGGATTACTCGGCTGCGCCTTGCCCTGCGGGCCGTTGCTAAAGCAACGTTATCCTCCCTGGTGCTTGTAACAGCATTGCAGATTCTTTGATGAATCGCTGTTGCTGAAAGACCGGGGAAGTATGGTGCATCCGGGAGGATTCGAACCTCCGACCGCTCGGTTCGTAGCCGAGTACTCTATCCAGCTGAGCTACGGATGCATCGGGAATTGCTGTACTGCGCTGATTGTTACTGAAACAATCAAAGAGATGGTGCATCCGGGAGGATTCGAACCTCCGACCGCTCGGTTCGTAGCCGAGTACTCTATCCAGCTGAGCTACGGATGCATCGGGAATTACTAAGGTACTGCATTGACTGTTACTGAAACAATCAAAAGAGATGGTGCATCCGGGAGGATTCGAACCTCCGACCGCTCGGTTCGTAGCCGAGTACTCTATCCAGCTGAGCTACGGATGCATCAGGTATTGCTTTACTGCGCTGATTGTTACTGAAACAACCAGAGGAGAATGGTGCATCCGGGAGGATTCGAACCTCCGACCGCTCGGTTCGTAGCCGAGTACTCTATCCAGCTGAGCTACGGATGCAAAATGGCGGTGAGGCGGGGATTCGAACCCCGGATGCAGCTTTTGACCGCATACTCCCTTAGCAGGGGAGCGCCTTCAGCCTCTCGGCCACCTCACCACACGCCTCTTACGAGTGCTTCGAAGAACTTGTTTCTGCTCATCGTCGCTGCGTGGCGCACATATTACTTTCTGGGACTTATAAGTCAAACAATTTTTCCCAGCCCTGAATCGATTGCACACTTCGCAGACAATTAGGCTGCAAAAAGCGCAAAAAGGATGTTTTATCAGCAGATTTTAGCAGGCGCGGCCGCTGTAGCTGGCGGAGGCGGTTCAGCCCCATGGCGATAAAAAAGCGCAGAATAGCCAAAGAATTTGCACGTGCGGGTGCACAGGGAAATTAAAAGGAAATGATAGTGTCACGAAAGAGGAGGAAAATAGCGGGAATGAACCGCGCCTCGCCGGGGGGCGAGACGCGATAATATCAATAGCTGGACTGCTGGGATTTTTCAGCCTGGATACGCTGGTAGATTTCTTCACGGTGAACGGACACTTCTTTAGGAGCATTGACCCCAATACGTACCTGGTTGCCCTTAACGCCTAAAACAGTCACAGTGACCTCATCCCCTATCATGAGGGTCTCACCAACTCGACGAGTCAGAATCAGCATTCTTTGCTCCTTGAAAGATTAAAAGAGTCGGGTCTCTCTGTATCCCGGCATTATCCATCATAAACGTCAAAAAAGTATGTGATGACCAGTATCTGAAGCGACAGCTATCACCACTATTACTTTCTGTTAAACGTAAGTTTAGCCGATATACACAACTTCAACCTGACTTTATCGTTATCAAAAGCGTAGTGGCAAAAATGCCATAACCTGAGTCATGGCATTTGCCTGCGCTTTTTCGTTATTTACAGCTTCGCACTTACCCAGGTTTTAACGCTGGCCAGTGCTGCGGGAAGCGCTGACGCATCGGTACCGCCGGCTTGCGCCATATCCGGTCGACCGCCCCCTTTGCCCCCCACTTGTTGGGCTACCATTCCTACCAGTTCCCCTGCTTTCACGCGGTCGGTCACATCCTTAGACACACCCGCAATCAGAGAAACCTTACCCTCTGCCACCGTAGCCAGCACGATTATAGTAGAACCTAACTGATTCTTCAGATCGTCGACCATGGTACGCAGCATCTTCGGCTCAACGCCTGCCAGTTCACTGACCAGCAGCTTCACGCCATTGATGTCTTCGGCTTTGCTGGACAAGCTTGCGCTCTCCAGGGCTGCCTGTTGTTCTTTCAGGTGTTGCAGCTCTTTCTCAAGCTGACGCGTTTTATCCAGAACGCTGCGCACTTTCTCGCCCAGGTTCTGGCTGTCGCCTTTCAGCAACTGCGCGATGTCATGCAGCTGATCGCTTTCCGCGTGCAGGCTGGCAATCGCCCCTTCGCCGGTGACGGCTTCGATACGACGCACGCCAGCGGCGGTGCCCGATTCCGACACAATACGGAACAGGCCAATGTCACCGGTACGTGAGGCGTGAGTCCCGCCGCACAGCTCCGTTGAGAAATCGCCCATGCTCAGCACGCGCACGCGATCATCATATTTCTCGCCGAACAGCGCCATTGCACCCTTCGCGCGTGCGGCTTCCAGTTCCATAATATTGGTTTCGATCGGCAGGTTGCGGCGGATTTGCGCGTTCACCAGATCTTCAACCGCACGGACCTCTGACGGTTTCATCGCTTCGAAATGCGAGAAGTCAAAGCGCAGGATCTTGTCGTTAACCAGAGAACCTTTCTGCGCCACATGCGTACCCAGCACTTCGCGCAGCGCGGCGTGCATCAGGTGCGTGGCGGAGTGGTTCAGACGAATACGTTCGCGGCGAGCCTCGTCAACTTCCGCTTTTACGCCATCGCCCAGCTTCAGCACGCCGGACGCCAGTTTGCCCTGGTGACCAGTCGCCTGACCGTATTTCTGCGTGTCGGTAACAGTAAAGGTGAAGCCATTGCCTTTCAGCTCGCCCTTATCACCCACCTGACCGCCGGATTCGGCGTAGAAAGGCGTTTCATCCAGCACCACCACCGCATCCTGACCGGCTGTGATGGCGTCTACCGCTTTACCGTCGACAAAGAGCGCGGTGACTTTTGCGGTCAGCTCAAGGTGGTCGTAGCCTTTGAATTCGGTGCTGCCGTCAACGCGGATCATCGCATTGTAATCGGCGCCAAAACCGCTGGATTCACGCGCGCGACGGCGCTGCTCTTCCATTGCGGCTTCGAAGCCCGCTTCGTCCACTTTCAGATTACGCTCACGGCACACGTCGGCGGTCAGATCCACCGGGAAACCGTAGGTATCGTACAGACGGAAGGCGGTTTCACCGTCCAGCGTGTCGCCGGTCAGCTTCGACAGCTCTTCATCCAGCAGCGCCAGGCCACGCTCAAGCGTGCGGGCAAACTGCTCTTCTTCGGTTTTCAGCACCTGCTCAACCTGCGCCTGCTGGCGTTGCAGATCTTCGCCTGCCGCGCCCATTACCGCGATCAGCGGACCGACGAGTTTGTAGAAGAAGGTGTCTTTCGCGCCCAGCATGTTGCCATGACGCACCGCGCGACGAATGATGCGGCGCAGCACATAGCCACGGTTTTCATTCGACGGCAGCACGCCATCCGCAATCAGGAAGGCACAGGAACGAATATGGTCGGCAATGACGCGCAGGGATTTGTTGCTCAGATCCGTCGCGCCCGTCACTTTCGCTACGGCTTCGATAAGTTTGCTGAACAGATCGATGTCGTAGTTAGAGTTCACATGTTGCAGTACGGCGGCAATGCGCTCAAGGCCCATACCGGTATCCACGGACGGCTTCGGCAGCGGTTCCATGGTGCCGTCGGCCTGGCGGTTGAACTGCATAAAGACGATGTTCCAGATCTCAATGTAGCGGTCGCCGTCTTCTTCCGGGCTACCCGGAGGCCCGCCCCAGATGTGATCGCCGTGATCGTAGAAAATCTCGGTGCACGGGCCGCACGGACCGGTGTCACCCATCTGCCAGAAGTTGTCGGAAGCGTATGGCGCGCCTTTGTTATCACCGATGCGGATGATACGTTCGCGCGGAATGCCGACTTCTTTTTCCCAGATGTCGTACGCTTCGTCGTCAGTGGCGTACACGGTCACCCACAAACGCTCTTTCGGCAGGGCAAACCAGTTTTCACCGGTCAGCAGTTCCCATGCGAACTGAATGGCTTCGTGTTTGAAGTAATCGCCGAAGCTGAAGTTACCCAGCATTTCGAAGAAGGTATGGTGACGCGCGGTGTAACCGACGTTTTCCAGGTCATTATGTTTACCGCCCGCACGCACGCAGCGCTGCGAGGTGGTCGCGCGGGAATAATTACGCTTGTCGAGACCAAGGAATACATCCTTGAACTGGTTCATCCCGGCGTTGGTAAACAGCAGAGTCGGGTCGTTATTTGGAACCAGGGAGCTGCTGGCAACTACCTGATGGCCCTTACTATGGAAAAAGTCGAGAAACGCCTGACGGATCTCAGCGGTGCTCTTGCTCATAATTATCCTGAAATCAAGCTAACGTATTATCGTAGCCGGCGGTTGACTGCGTAGAGACCGCCGCCAACTACCGGAAAAAGTGGGAATAAGATAAGTTTTCTTTACTGCGAAGTAAAATCCCGTATGCAGTCAATCATCAAAATTTCGCCACAGCGCCTGAATATCTTCCATCATAAAGCCGCGGTACATCAGAAATCGCTGTACTTTCACTTTATCGGCGAAGGCGGTGGGCAGCGGCTCGCCATATTTGCGGTAGGCCTGCTCGCGGGCCAGCGCCGTCCAGTCAATCTCACACTCGCGCATCGCCGCCTGCGCGGCTTCCCGGCCAATGCCTTTCTGGTTTAGCTCCTGGCTGATGCGCGACGGGCCGTAACCTTTGCGTCCGCGGCTGGCAATAAACTGGCGGGCGAAACGATCGTCATCAAGGTAGCGGTTTTCAAAGCACCAGTTAACGACGTTATTGATATCTTCTTCGCTGGCATCCACCGGCTCCGGCCCGGTTTTGGTCATAACGGGCACGGTGAGTTTGCGGCGAAATTCCTGTTCACTGTGATCGCGCATCGCGAGGATACGCATTGCCCGATCCAGTAACCGGGCATAGGCGGAACGACGGGGCGTAGTATCAGAATCAGACATAGCACACCTGCTGGAAATGGAATAGCAAAAGGGCTGCATAAGCAGCCCTTTTTATCGGTTACATAAGATTATCAGAAATCTTCGTCGCCTTCTTTCGCGTGTTCATCGTTGTCATCAACGGTGAAGTCAGGCTTGGTATCCGGATTACTGAGCAGCGCGTCACGCACTTTCTTCTCAATTTCCTTAGCCGTTTCCGGGTTCTCTTTCAGCCAGGTAGTGGCGTTCGCTTTACCCTGACCGATTTTCTCACCGTTGTAGCTGTACCATGCACCTGCTTTCTCGATGAACTTCTCTTTCACGCCCAGGTCAACCAGCTCGCCGTAGAAGTTAATACCTTCCCCGTAGAGGATCTGGAATTCAGCCTGTTTGAACGGCGCGGCGATCTTGTTCTTCACAACCTTCACGCGGGTTTCGCTGCCCACTACGTTATCGCCCTCTTTCACCGCGCCGATACGGCGGATGTCGAGACGCACGGAAGCGTAGAATTTCAGCGCGTTACCACCGGTGGTGGTTTCCGGGTTACCGAACATCACACCAATTTTCATACGGATCTGGTTGATGAAGATCAGCAGCGTGTTGGATTGCTTCAGGTTACCCGCCAGTTTACGCATCGCCTGGCTCATCATACGTGCCGCGAGGCCCATGTGAGAGTCACCGATTTCGCCTTCGATTTCGGCTTTCGGGGTCAGCGCTGCAACGGAGTCAACCACCAGCACGTCAACGGCGCCTGAGCGCGCGAGCGCGTCACAGATTTCCAGCGCCTGCTCACCGGTATCCGGCTGAGAACACAGCAGGTTATCAATATCCACGCCCAGCTTACGTGCGTAGACAGGGTCCAGCGCATGTTCAGCATCGATAAACGCACAGGTTTTACCCTGACGCTGCGCCGCCGCGATAACCTGAAGGGTTAAGGTTGTTTTACCTGAGGATTCCGGCCCGTAGATTTCTACGATACGGCCCATCGGCAAACCGCCTGCGCCCAGTGCAATATCCAGAGAAAGCGAACCGGTGGAGATAGTTTCCACATCCATGGAACGGTCTTCACCCAGGCGCATGATGGAGCCTTTACCGAATTGCTTTTCGATCTGGCCCAGTGCTGCCGCCAACGCTTTCTGTTTGTTTTCGTCGATAGCCATTATTACTCCTGTCATGCCGGGTAAAGCAGGTGGTGCTCAACCGGGAATTCTTAACTGTTGCGGCAATTATACTGTATGCTCATACAGTATCAAGTGTTTTGTAGAAATTGTTGCCATAGCGTTTGCAGGGCATAAGCCGTGGCCTGACGACGCACATTTTCGCGGTCGCCGCTGAAGCATTCACAGCGGGTGATCCCCTCGCCTGCGGCGCTGGCAAAGCCAAACCACACGGTGCCGACGGGCTTGGTAGCCGTGCCGCCGTCCGGTCCGGCAATGCCGCTGATGGCGATCGCATAGTCCGCGCGGGCGGCTTTAATGGCGCCTATCGCCATCTCAACCACCACCGGCTCGCTCACCGCGCCATGCTGTTCCAGCGTGGCGGGCTTAACGCCAATCATCTGCGCTTTCGCTTCGTTACTATAGGTGACAAAACCGCGTTCAAACCAGGCGGAACTGCCCGCAATATCGGTGATGACTTTCGCCACCCAGCCGCCGGTGCAGGATTCAGCGGTGGTGACCGTGGCGCCCCGCGCTTTGAGCGCCTGTCCGATACGCTCGCTCAGATGCATCAATTCACTGTCTGTCATCATGACTCCCGTAAGTGAATAAAAACATGGCAGACAAGATAGCATCTTCTCAATAAAGGTGGGGGCGGGAAGTCGATTTTACGAGGGGGCTTCAGAAAAAAGGCCAGCGGACGCCGGCCTTTATCGTTATTACTTAACGCGCGACAGCGCCACCGTCTGACCGAGCTGCCAGACTGCCATTGCATAGTGGGTGCTGTGGTTATAGCGGGTTATGGCGTAGAAGTTCGGCAGACCGTACCAGTATTCGTAGCCGGTGCCCACATCGAGGCGCAGCAGGCTCGCTTCCTGATGATTACCCAGCGATTGCTGCGGCGTTAAGCCCGCCGCCGCCAGCTGCGCAACGCTGTATTTGGTTTTGAAGCCGTTCGCCAGCCCCGGCGCCTGCCCGATGGCCGGTACTGCCACCAGATCGCCTTTCACCCAGCCATGCTCTTTGAAGTAGTTGGCCACGCTGCCGATAGCATCCACCGGATCCCACAGGTTGATATGCCCGTCGCCATTAAAATCAACGGCATACTCTTTATAGGAGGACGGCATAAACTGTCCGTAGCCCATCGCCCCGGCAAAAGAACCTTTCAAATCGAGCGGATCGTCGCTCTCATCGCGCGCCATCAGCAGGAAGGTTTCCAGCTCGGAAGAGAAATAGGCGGCGCGGCGCGGATAGGCGAATGACAGGGTTGCCAGCGCATCCAGAATGCGGGTTTTCCCCATCACGCGGCCCCAGCGGGTTTCCACGCCGATGATGCCGACGATGATTTCCGGCGGCACGCCGTACACCTGCCACGCGCGATTGAGCGCATCTTCATATTGATCCCAGAAGGCTACGCCGTTTTGCACGTTATCCGGCGTGATGAACTGTTTACGGTAACGCAGCCAGGCACCGGTTGGCCCTGAGGGTACGCTGGCGGTCGGCGCCTGGCGATCCATCAGGCGCAGCACGGAATCAAGGCGCTTCGCCTGCGAGAGGATCTCATGCAGTTGCTGACGGTCAAAACCGTGTTTGCTGACCATCATATCAATGAACTGTTCAGCCGCCGGGTTGTTGGCAAAATCGCCGGCCGGATTGAGCATAGTATGCTGCGGCTCCAGCAGGAATCCGCCGGCAGGCGGCGTGCCCGCAGTGGCGGGAGCCTGAGTGGATTTTGGTTTACTGCTACAGGCGGAGAGCAGAACCAGCACAGGTAAAAGAGCTGCGTAACGACGCTTAAACATGGGACATCCATATAAGATAACGAATTCGGCGAGAGGGAATTATGGTAAAGCATCTGCCTGTCCACAAGGAAGCGGCAAAGAGAAGTCGCCGCAACATTCTCCTGCGCCCCGCCTAAATCTTGCAAAACGAACGTTTACTCCCCTTCTTTTCCTTAAAATCTTTCATTTCGATCATTTTATCTTTCATAATGAGATCTGAATAACACTTTCAAACCTTTCAAAGTGATTATTATTAGCCGTGCAAAAGACCCTACCCTGGAGGAGAAAAGAATGATCGAAACCATCACGCACGGCGCCGAGTGGTTTATCGGGCTGTTTCAGAAAGGTGGCGAAGTATTTACCGGCATGGTGACGGGCATTCTGCCGTTGCTGATCAGTCTGCTGGTGATCATGAACGCGCTGATTAACTTTATTGGTCAGCAACGTATCGAACGACTGGCGCAGGGCTGCGCCGGTAATCCCGTTACCCGCTATCTGCTGCTGCCGCTGGTCGGCACCTTTGTGTTCTGTAATCCGATGACGCTAAGCCTGGGCCGCTTTATGCCGGAAAAATACAAGCCGAGCTATTACGCCGCCGCGTCCTATAGCTGCCACTCGATGAATGGCCTGTTCCCGCACATTAACCCCGGCGAACTGTTTGTCTATCTGGGCATCGCCAGCGGCCTCACTACGCTGGGTTTACCCCTCGGCCCGCTGGCGGTGAGCTACCTGCTGGTCGGCCTCGTCACCAACTTCTTTCGCGGCTGGGTCACTGACCTCACCACCGCCATTTTTGAGAAAAAAATGGGCATTCAACTGGAGCAGAAAGTCCGCCTGGCAGGAGCAACATCATGACGCGCATTGTGATTGAAAAAGGCACCGGCGGCTGGGGCGGCCCGCTGATGTTTGACGCCGCCACGCCGAAAAAAATCGTCTATATCACGGCCGGAACGCGCCCGGCCATCGTCGACAAGCTGGCGCAGCTCACCGGCTGGCAGGCGGTGGACGGCTTCAAAGAGGGAGAACCTGCGGAAGCAGAGATCGGCGTGGCGGTGATCGACTGCGGCGGCACCCTGCGCTGCGGCATCTACCCGAAACGCCGTATTCCGACGGTGAATATTCATGCCACCGGCAAGTCCGGCCCGCTGGCGCAGTACATCACCGAAGACATTTACGTCTCCGGCGTGAAAGAGGAAAACATTCGTCACGAACAGGCCGCCACGGCAAATCCTGCGCCGCGGGATTACGACACCAGTAAGAAGATCACCGAGCAGAGCGACGGCCTGCTGGCGAAGGTCGGCATGGGGATGGGCTCGGCGGTGGCGGTACTCTTTCAGGCCGGGCGCGACACCATTGATACGGTGCTGAAAACCATCCTGCCGTTTATGGCGTTCGTCGCGGCGCTGATCGGCATCATCATGGCGTCCGGTCTGGGCGACTGGATCGCCCACGGCCTCGCCCCGCTCGCCAGCCATCCGCTGGGGCTGGTGACGCTGGCGCTGATCTGCTCCTTCCCGCTGCTGTCGCCCTTCCTCGGCCCCGGCGCAGTCATCGCCCAGGTGATTGGCGTACTGATCGGCGTACAGATTGGCCTCGGGCACATCCCGCCGCATCTCGCCCTGCCCGCCCTGTTTGCGATTAACGCCCAGGCGGCGTGCGACTTCATCCCGGTCGGGCTGTCGCTGGCGGAAGCGCGTCAGGACACGGTGCGCGTCGGCGTTCCTTCTGTACTGGTCAGCCGTTTTCTCACCGGCGCGCCTACCGTCCTTATCGCCTGGTTTGTTTCAGGTTTCATCTATCAATAAGAGGTCATAAACGATGTCCGTGATCTACCAGACCACCATCACCCATATTGGCGACAGCGCAGCGGAGGCGCTGGACGAACAGATGCTGATCACCTTTCGCGAGGGCGCGCCGGCCGACATTCAGGCGTTCTGTTTCATTCACTGCCACGGCGAAATGCACGGCAGCCTGCAACCCGGCGCGGTATTTGAGCTGGGGGAACAGCGCTATCCCGTCACCGCCGTGGGGGCGGTGGCAGGCGAAAACCTGCGCGAGCTGGGTCATATCACCCTGCGGTTTGACGGCGAGCGTGAGGCGGAATTCCCCGGCACGGTGCACGTCGCCGGGCCGGTGCCGTCAGCGATCCAGCCGGGCTGCATTTTAAAATTTACTGCGTAGTTGAGGAGAAAAGTATGGATCAGGTTGCCGTTGTCATTGGCGGAGGACAGACCTTAGGGGCGTTCCTGTGCCGTGGGCTGGCCGCAGAGGGTTATCGTGTGGCGGTGGTGGATATTCAGAGCGATAAAGCCGCCAGCACCGCACAGCAGATCAATGCCGAATTCGGCGAAGGTAAGGCGTACGGTTTCGGGGCCGACGCCACCAGCGAACAGAGCGTGCTGGCGCTCTCCCGAGGCGTGGACGAGATTTTTGGCCGCGTCGATTTGCTGGTATACAGCGCCGGGATCGCCAAAGCGGCCTTTATCAGCGATGTCGAGCTGGGGGATTTTGACCGCTCGTTGCAGGTGAATCTGGTGGGCTATTTCCTCTGCGCGCGGGAGTTTTCACGGCTGATGATCCGCGACGGCATCGCCGGGCGCATCATCCAGATCAACTCGAAATCCGGCAAAGTGGGCAGCAAACACAATTCAGGCTACAGCGCCGCCAAGTTCGGCGGCGTGGGGTTAACGCAGTCGCTGGCGCTGGATCTGGCGGAGTACGGCATTACCGTGCACTCGCTGATGCTCGGTAATCTGCTGAAATCGCCGATGTTCCAGTCGCTGATCCCGCAGTATGCCAGCAAGCTCGGTATTCCCGCCGATCAGGTGGAGCAGCATTACATTGATAAAGTGCCGCTGAAGCGCGGCTGCGATTATCAGGATGTGCTTAACCTGCTGCTGTTTTACGCCAGCCCGCTGGCGTCTTACTGCACCGGGCAGTCGATTAATATCACCGGCGGGCAGGTGATGTTTTGAGTTCATTCCCGTGAATGCATTCCCCGGTGGCGCTGCGCTTACCGGGGCTACAACCCTCCATGACCGTAGGCCGGGTAAGGCGCAGCCGCCACCCGGCAATTCCGGCAATTAAGGAGTCACTATGGTAACGGCACTTATCACCGTCGCCGCCATCGCCTGGATCGGCCAGATGGCGCTGGGCGGCTGGCAGATCCGCCAGTTTAACCGCGCCTTTGAGCAGCTGTGCCAGCGCGGGCGGGTCGGCGTCGGGCGGGCTGGTGGACGCTTCCGGCCCCGCGTGGTCATCGCCGTCGCGCTGGATGAACAGCAGCGCGTGACGGACACCTTACTGATGAAAGGACTGACGGTTTTCGCCAGACCGTTAAAAATTTCCGCGCTTACCGGCAAACATCGTGATGAATTACACCCTGATGTGATCTTTCCCCATGATCCGCGCTGTCAGAATGCTCTATCATTAGCGCTTAAAATGAAACATGGGTAATTTCGTTGTGAACGCTTTTAGCTTGCGAAATTATCAGTTCGCAATTTCACGCAGGATCCAACGCCTATGAAACCACGTCAGCGCCAGGCCGCTATTCTCGAACATCTGCATCAGCGGGGTAAATGTTCGGTAGATGAACTGGCGCAGCAGTTCGACACCACCGGCACCACCATCCGCAAAGATCTGGTGATCCTCGAACACGCCGGTACGGTGATCCGCACTTATGGCGGCGTCGTGCTTAATAAGGACGAAGCGGATCCGCCTATCGATCATAAAGCGCTGATTAACACCGCTCAGAAAGCGCGCATCGCCGAAACGGCGGTGGGCTTTATTCACGATGGTGATTCGCTGATCCTCGACGCAGGCAGTACGGTGCTGCAAATGGTGCCCCTGCTCAGCCGTTTTAATAACATCACGGTCATGACCAATAGCCTGCACATCGTGAACGCCCTGTCGGAGCTGGACAACGAGCAGACTATCCTGATGCCGGGCGGTACTTTCCGTAAAAAATCCGCCTCCTTCCACGGTCAGCTGGCGGAAAACGCCTTTGAGCATTTCAGCTTCGATAAGCTGTTTATGGGCACCGACGGCATCGATCTCAGCGCGGGCGTCACCACCTTCAACGAAGTGTTTACCGTCAATAAAGCCATGTGCAACGCCGCGAGGGAAGTGATCCTGATGGCCGACTCCTCAAAGTTTGGCCGCAAAAGCCCGAATATCGTCTGTAGCCTGGAGAGCGTGGATAAACTGATCACCGACGCGGGAATTTCCGAGGAGTTCCGCGCCGCACTGGAAGACAAAGGAATTGACGTGATTATTGCCGGAGAGAACCATGAGTGAACATCTGTTAAATACTGCCCGCCAGACCCTGCTGCTGGAATTACAGGAAGCCAGCCGTCTGCCGGAACGCCTCGGGGACGACTTCGTGCGCGCCGCCAGCGCCATCCTGCACTGCGAAGGCAAAGTGATTGTCTCCGGCATCGGCAAATCCGGACACATTGGCAAGAAGATCGCCGCCACCCTCGCCAGCACCGGTACCCCGGCCTTTTTTGTCCATCCGGCGGAAGCGCTGCACGGCGATCTTGGCATGATTGAAAGCCGCGACCTGCTGCTGTTTATCTCCTATTCCGGCACCGCAAAAGAGCTGGATCTGATCATCCCGCGGCTGGAAGAAAAAGGCGTCGCGCTGCTGGCGATGACCGGTAAATCCCGCTCCCCGCTGGCGCTGGCCGCCAAAGCCTGGCTGGACATTTCGGTGGAGCGTGAAGCCTGCCCGATGCACCTTGCGCCCACCTCCAGCACCGTTAACACGCTGATGATGGGCGACGCGCTGGCGATGGCGGTGATGCAGGCGCGCGGTTTCAACGAAGAGGATTTCGCCCGTTCGCATCCGGCGGGGGCGCTGGGCGCGCGGTTGCTTAATAAAGTGCATCACCTGATGCGTACCGGTGACGCCCTGCCGCAGGTGCAGCTCGACACCAGCGTGATGGACGCCATGCTGGAACTAAGCCGCACCGGGCTGGGGCTGGTGGCGGTATGCGACAGCGCGCAGCACGTTCAGGGGGTGTTTACCGATGGCGACCTGCGCCGCTGGCTGGTGGGCGGCGGTACGCTGGACGCCGCGGTACGTGACGCCATGACGCCGGGCGGCGTCACGCTACAGGCGCAGAGCCGCGCCATTGATGCCAAAGAGATCCTGATGAAGCGCAAAATCGCCGCCGCCCCGGTGGTGGATGAAAACGGCGTGCTCACCGGCGCAATCAACTTACAGGACTTCTACCAGGCGGGCATTCTCTAGCCCTTCAGCCCCAGACGCTTCGCCAGCCGGTGCAGGTTGGCGACGTCCATCTCCAGCGCCCGCGCGCTTGCCGCCCAGTTATGGTTGTGGGCGCGCAGGGCATTCTCAATCAGCTGGCGCTGAAAATCTTCCGTAGCCGTCCGCAGGTTCAGCGCGGCGTCGTTCACTGGCGGGCTGATGGCGGGCGTTGCCGCAGGCGCAGCCTCATAGGTGAAGGCAAAGTGATGCGCTTCCAGCACCACTTCATCCCCTGCCCGCGTCGCCCGCGCCAGCACCACCGCGCGATGAATGGCATGTTCCAGCTCGCGCACGTTGCCGGGCCAGCCATACGCCAGCAGCTGCGCCCGCGCGCCGGGGCTCAGCACCACCTGCGCCAGCCCGAGCCGCATCCGGCACTGCTCGCAGAAATAACCCGCCAGCAGGATCACATCCTCGCCCCGCTCCCGCAGCGGCGGCACAAACAGCGGAAAGACGCTCAGGCGGTGGAACAGATCGGCGCGAAACCGCCCCGCCAGCACCTCCTCACGCAGGTCGCGGTTGGTGGCGGCCAGTACGCGCACATCCACCCGCAGACTGCGGTCATCGCCGACGCGCTGAATATCGCCGTACTGCAACACGCGCAGCAGCTTCGCCTGCAACGCCAGCGACAGCTCGCCGATTTCATCAAGGAACAGCGTGCCGTTATCGGCCATTTCAAACTTGCCGCTGCGGTTGCTGATCGCCCCGGTAAAGGCCCCTTTCACATGGCCGAAGAGTTCGCTTTCCGCCACGCTTTCCGGCAGCGCCGCGCAGTTCAGATAGACCAGCGGATTCACCGCCCGTGGCGATCCGCTGTGAATGGCCTTTGCCACCAGTTCTTTGCCGGTGCCGGTTTCGCCGCTGATCAGCACGTTGAGATCCGAGGCGGCAACGATATCGATCTCTTTTTTCAGCTGCTGCATCGCCGGGGCGAGGCCGATCATCTCCTGCCCGCGCTCCGGCGTGAAGCTGCTTTCCCCGGCGGGCAGCACGTTCTGGCTTTCCAGCTGGGCAATCAGCAGCGCGTTATTCAGCGCCCCGGCCACCAGCGCGGCTATCAGACGCAGGGCTTCGTCGCTGAAGCCGTCGAACTGATCCGGCTCCATGCCGTCGAGGGTCAGCGCGCCAATCAGCTTTTGCCCGGCAAACAATGGCAGGCCCAGGCAGGCGTGCACTTTCAGGCTCTCCTGACCGGGGATCAGGCCATCGTAGGGGTCGGGCAGATCGCTGTCTGCCGGAAAGCGCACCACGTCCCCGGCGCGGGCAATCGCCTCCAGGCGCGGGTGTCCGGCCAGCGAAAAGCGCCGCCCCAGCACGTCCTGCGCCAGCCCGTCGATAGCCAGCGGAATGAACTGGTGCGCCTCATAGCGCAGCAGCGCCGAGGCATCGCAGCCCAGCACCTGGCGCAGCGTGGCGATCAGCCGGGAAAAGCGATCCTGATGACCGATATCGCTTTGCAGTTCAATGGCGATTTTCGCCAGTGCTTCCACGGAAAAACGCATACCCACCTCACAGTCATTTTGACAATGCATAGTGTCATATTGACCATTAAAAGCATAGTCATTTTGACAAAGCGCCTTTCACGTTATTTTATTAAAACATTGATTTATATCACAATTAAAAACTGGCACGCATCTTGATATAGCTCAGTCATCTTTCTCAATTTCAGAGTGGCTGAGGTTAATATGACTATTCATGTAAAAAATAATATTCACTGGGTTGGACAACGTGACTGGGAAGTACGTGATTTTCACGGCACCGAATACAAAACCCTGCGCGGCAGCAGCTATAACAGCTATCTGATCCGCGAAGAGAAAAACGTGCTCATCGACACCGTCGACCACAAATTCAGCCGTGAATTCGTGCAGAACCTGCGTGCTGAAATAGACCTCGCGGATATTGACTACATCATCATCAACCATGCGGAAGAAGATCACGCCGGGGCGCTGACCGAGCTGATGTCCTGCATCCCGGACACGCCGATTTACTGCACCAATAACGCCATCGATTCCATTAACGGTCATCACCATCATCCGGAGTGGAATTTCAACGTGGTGAAAACGGGCGACACCCTGGACATTGGTAACGGCAAACAGCTGATCTTCGTTGAAACGCCGATGCTGCACTGGCCGGACAGCATGATGACCTATATGACCGGCGACGCGGTGCTGTTCAGCAACGACGCCTTTGGTCAGCACTATTGCGACGAACACCTGTTTAATGACGAAGTGGATCAGGTGGAACTGTTCGAACAGTGCCAGCGCTACTACGCCAACATCCTGACGCCATTCAGCCGCCTGGTGACGCCGAAAATCACCGAAATCCTCGGCTTTAACCTGCCGGTGGATATGATCGCCACCTCCCACGGCGTGGTATGGCGTGATAACCCGACGCAAATCGTCGAGCTGTACCTCAAATGGGCGGCAGATTATCAGGAAGATCGCATCACCATTTTCTACGACACCATGTCGAACAATACCCGCATGATGGCCGACGCCATCGCCCAGGGCATCAACGAAGTGGATCCCCGCGTGGCGGTGAAAATCTTCAACGTCGCCCGCAGCGATAAAAACGAGGTGCTGACCAACGTGTTCCGCTCCAAAGGCGTGCTGGTGGGCACCTCCACCATGAACAACGTGATGATGCCGAAAATCGCCGGGCTGGTGGAAGAGATGACCGGGCTGCGCTTCCGCAATAAACGCGCCAGCGCCTTTGGCTCTCACGGCTGGAGCGGCGGCGCGGTGGATCGCCTGTCCACACGTTTGCAGGATGCCGGTTTTGAGATGTCACTCAGCCTGAAAGCCAAATGGCGTCCGGATATTGATGCGCTGGAAATCTGCCGTCAGCATGGCCGTGATATTGCCCGTCAGTGGGCGCTTACCCCGCTGCCTTCCGCTGCTGCCCCGGACGTAAAACCGCAGGAAGAAAGCGTCAGCGAGCCTGCCGTCGCTGATCTCGGTCCGTGCATGCAGTGCAGCGTGTGCCAGTGGATCTACGATCCGGCCACCGGCGAGCCAATGCAGGATGTCGCCCCCGGCACGCCGTGGGACGAGGTGCCGGACAACTTCCTGTGCCCGGAATGTTCACTGGGTAAAGACGTGTTTGATGTGCTGGCCGTGGAGGCAAAATGAATCAGGGTATCGTCATTATTGGTTCGGGCTTCGCCGCCCGACAGCTGGTAAAAAATATCCGCAAACAGGACGCGCAGGTTCCGGTCACGCTGATTGCCGCTGACAGCATGGACGAATACAACAAACCGGATCTCAGCCACGTGATCAGCCTCGGCCAGTCGGCAGCCGATCTCACCCGCCAGCCAGCGGGGGAGTTTGCGGAACAGTTTAATCTGCGCCTGTTCCCGCAGACGCGGGTGACGGAAATCGACTCAACCCGCCGCTGCGTTAAAAGCCAGCAGCAGGAATGGTTTTACGACAAGCTGGTACTGGCGACGGGGGCCTCGGCCTTTGTGCCGCCGGTGCCGGGCAACGAACTGATGCTGACGCTGAACAGTCAGCAGGAGTATCAGGCGTGCGGCGCGACCCTGCGCGATGCGCAGCGCGTGCTGATTGTCGGCGGCGGGCTTATCGGCACTGAGCTGGCGATGGATTTTAACCGCGCCGGTAAAACGGTGACGCTGGTGGATACCGCCGCCAGCATACTTTCTTCGCTGATGCCGCCGGAAGTGAGCAGCCGCCTGCAACATCGTCTGACGGAAAGCGGTGTGCATCTGCTGTTGAAGTCGCAGCTGCTTGGGCTGGAGGCCACCGCCGGGGGCATTCAGGCCCGCTTTGATCGCGATCGCCTCCTTGAGGTGGATGCAGTGGTGGCTGCCACTGGCCTGAAACCGCAGACGGCGCTGGCGAGTCAGGCGGGTATTGCCGTCAGACGCGGCATCGTGGTCGACAACCATCTGCGCACCAGCGTCGAGGATATTTATGCGCTGGGTGACTGCGCGGAGATCAACGGTAAGCTGCTGCCCTTCCTGCAACCGATCCAGATTTGCGCGATGTGGCTGGCGAAGACGCTGCTGGGCCAGCAGGCCACGTTGTCGCTGCCGCCGATGCTGGTGAAGGTGAAGACGCCGGATCTGCCGCTGCATCTGGCGGGCGAGACGCAGCGCGGGGATCTGCACTGGCAGATCGAGGCGCGCCCGGACGGGATGGTGGCGAAGGGGTTTGAGGGGGAGAAGCTGCGGGCGTTTGTGGTGAGTGAGGACCGGATGAAGGAGGCGTTTGGGTTGCTGAAGGCGCTGAACGGGTAGGTTTATTGGGGCTGTTCGGTGGGATGTTTGGTGTGGTGGAATGTTCGGTGTGGTGGAATATTCCGTTCACTTTGCGTTCCGTGTCAGGCGTGACGCCGCTGACGGTGAACGTGCTAAGGGGGCCACCGCGGCCCCCTTAGCAATCCCCGCGGCCCCGCACAGAAACCGGTGCTGCGCACTGCGCTCACCTCCCGCCCGTCTGCCCGCGGTCGGCTCAATTCGGCCTCCTGCCTCATATCGCCTCTGGCCGCCATCCATGGCGTCCAGCCCTTGTCATCCGGCCTCCGGCTCGCCGGTTTCAGCGGGGACTCAACCCCTCGCGTCATTATCTTTATTTTTTATAAGGCGACGAAGTGGCTTTCTGTTTTTCAGAACTTACAGGAACTGCTGAGTTAATTTATTTAGAAATCATGAAGTGTGGGGGGAGTCCGGCTGAAAATCGCTGAGGCGTTCCCTGTAGGCCGGGGCAGCCCGCATGGATGCGGGCTGAGGCCGCGACTTGCAGGGACGCTGCATCGCGCCCGACCCGAAGCCGGAAGGGATAAGCCGAGGGCACCGCGAAGCGGCGATTTTCCTGCCGGGAGCCCGGGGGTGCAGGGGGCGGCGGCGACTGGCCACCCCCTGCGCGCTCTGTGCGCCCACAGTTAAAGTCGTTCGCCAGAGCAAATAAGAGCGCAACCCCCGCCCATCTAATCAGAAACCAGCCGCGCTGCCGCGATCACCCCCTGCCCAAAGGCAATCCCCCCATCCCCCGCCGGTAACCCCTTCGGAAACAACAACCGGAAATCCGCCAGATAATGCCGTAAGCGCGCCACCAGCAGCCGGTTGTGCATCACCCCGCCGCCAAAACACAACGTCGTGATCCCCCGCGCCTGCGCCTCGCGCCGCATCAGTCCCGCCAGCCCTTTTGCCAGCGCATCATGAAACGACCAGGCTTTTTCGCTTACCGTGGCGTCCCACGTCAGCCATGTCTGCCAGAATTCCGTAAGATCATGCGGCTGCAACTGCACCGGATGAGCCACGCCGGAACATTCACTTGCCAGCGCCTCCAGCCGACAGGCCGCCTCGCCCTCGTAGCTCAGGCTTTCCGGCGCGCAGCCGAGCGCGCAGGCCACGGCGTCAAACAGCCGCCCGCAGGATGACGCGCAGGGTGAATTAATCCCCTGCGCTATCGCCCGCGCCAGCAACGGCCAGTTTTTATCCTGTAGCACGCGGGTTTGCGGATAACGCTGCCAGTCCGGCACAAAGGCCAGACAGTGCGCCAGCAGGTTGCGCCACGGCTGTCGTGCCGCCAGGTCGCCGCCGGGCAGCGCCACCGCCGGTAAGCCGCCAAGGTGCACGCATTCGCGGTAGTTCACCCGCAGGCACTCCCCGCCCCACAGCTGGCCGTTTTCACCCATGCCGATGCCGTCAAGGATCAGCGCGATGACATCGCCGCCGTCGCGCGGCCAGCCGTGTTCTGCCAGACAAGCCGCCGCATGAGCGTGATGATGGAGCACGTGGCTCACCGGCAGGCCGAGCGCCTCGCCCCATTGCGTGGCGCGATAGCCGCTGTGGGCATCGCACACCGCCTGCTGCGGCACGAAGTCATAAATTTTCTGCATCAGTTCAAGGGCGGCGCGCCACTGGGTTTCCACCCCGTCCTCGGTCAGATCGCCAAAATGCTGGCTCAGCACCGCCCGGTCGCCCCGTAGCAGACAAAAGGTATTTTTCATGTCCGCCCCGAGGCATAGCAGCGGCGGCACGGCGTCAAAGCCCGGCGGCAGCGGCAGCGCGTCCGGCACAAAGCCGCGCGCCCGGCGCAGCATCTCACCGCTGACGCGCATCACCGAGTCATCCATGCGCTGCACGATATCGCGGTTATGCAGTAAAAAGCCGTCGGCAATATCCGCCAGATCGTTGAGCGCCTGGTCGTTGGTCAGCGCAGGCGGTCTACCGCTGAGGTTGCCGGAGGTCATCACCAGCGGACGCTCCAGCGCCTGCATCAGCAAATGCTGGAGCGGACTGGCGGGCCACATCACGCCCACCTCCGCAAGCGACGGCGCAATGGCCTCGCACAGTTCCGGCAACGCGCTTTTCGCAACCAGCACAATGGGCGCGGCGGCGGTTTGCAGATGTTCTGCCGCCGCCTCACAACTGCCGTGGGGGATCATCACCGCCAGTGGTTTGGCCGGACGGCGCTTACGTTCCCGCAGCCGACTCACCGCCTGCTGGTTTTGCGCATCAACGGCGAGATGAAAACCGCCCAGGCCCTTAATGGCGACGATCTTTCCCGCCGCCAGCATGGCGACCGCCGCCTGCAACGCCGCCTCGCCCACTTCGCTTACCCCTGCTGCCTGCCATTCAAGCTGCGGGCCGCACTCTGCGCAGGCCACCGGCTGGGCATGAAAACGCCGATCCGCCGGATTGCGGTACTCCGCCGCGCACGCCTCGCACAGCGGAAAGGCGCGCATCACGGTAAAGGGGCGGTCGTAAGGCATGGCGTGAATGATAGTAAACCGCGGCCCGCAGTGGGTGCAGTTAATAAAGGGATAACGATAGCGGCGTTCAGCAGGATCGTTCATTTCCGCCAGACAGGCCGGGCAGGTGGCGGCGTCCGGCACAATCTGCGTGTCCATGCTGCCGCCGGTGCTGTGGCGAATGGTGAAGGCGGTGGGCGCGTCGTCCCACTGCCAGGGGGTCACCTCGGTATCGTCAATGCGCGCCAGCGGCGGGCAGTGCTGATACAGTTCACTGAGAAAACGCGTGGCCTCGCCAGACAGCCGGATTTCGACGCCGTGCCCGTCGTTGCAGACATCGCCACGCAGATCGAGTTGTTGCGCCAGCTGCCAGACGAAGGGGCGGAAACCCACCCCCTGCACCTTGCCGCGCACACGGATCAGTACGCCGTTATTACTCATTCTGTCCTGTCATACCACTGCGTCGCGCAGCCGGTTTTTCATCTCAAGATAGGTGGTCTGAGTGTAATCTTCCGCCCAGCGCTGGTCGTCGATCGCGCTCACCTTCACCGCGCAATATTTGGTTTCCGGGGTTTTGGAGATCGGATCGAGATTGTCCTGGGTCAGTTCATTACAGGCGCCAATCCACCACTGATAGGTCATGTACACGCTGCCGGTGTTGATACGCTCGTTAACGTCGGCACGGCTGATCACCCTGCCACGGCGCGAGGAAACCCACACCAGTTGCCGATCCTGAATGCCCAGCGCGCGGGCGTCCTGCGGGTTGATCTGCACAAAACCCGGCTCATCCGCCAGAGTTTGCAACGCCGCGCAGTTACCGGTCATCGAGCGGCAGGAGTAGTGCCCCACTTCGCGCACGGTGCACAGCACCAGCGGGTAGTCGGCGTCCGGCACTTCCGCAGGCGCGCGCCACGGGGCGGCAAATAGATGCCCTTTGCCGTCCGGCGTATCAAATTTATTGCCTTTGTAGAGGAAAGGCGTGCCGGGGTGATCGAGGGTCGGGCAAGGCCACTGCACGTGTCCCATATCGCCCATTTTTTCATACGTCACGCCATAGAACAGCGGGCACAGCTCGCGCAGTTCATCCCAGATTTGCTGATTATTGTCGTAGTGCATCGGGTAGCCCATTTCGGTGGCGATAAGGCTGATAATTTCCCAGTCACGTTTGACGTTGTACTTAGGCTCAATGGCTTTTTCGAAGCGCTGGAAGCCGCGGTCGGCGCAGGTAAAGACGCCGCCGTGCTCGCCCCAGGAGGTGGCGGGCAGGATCACGTCCGCCTGCTCGGCGGTTTTGGTCATGAAAATGTCCTGCACGACGATAAAATCAAGGGCCGCAAAGCCTTTGCGCACCAGGCCCAGATCCGCTTCGGTCTGCAATGGATCTTCACCCATGATGTAATAGGCTTTCACTTTGCCTTCGATGGCCAGATGCGGCACTTCGGTGATGCGTACGCCGGGTTTATCGTCCATATCGTCAACGTTAATGCCCCAGGCGGCAGCGAATTTTGCGCGCACCGCCGGATCCACCACATCCTGATAGCCGGGGAACTGGTTAGGGATGACGCCCATGTCGCACGCCCCCTGAACGTTATTCTGCCCGCGCACCGGCCCGACGCCGACGTGCTCGCGCCCCAGATTGCCGGTAAGCAGCGCCAGGCTCGACAGCCCTTTCACCACGTCCACCGCCTGACCGAACTGCGTCACGCCCATGCCCCACATAATGGTGGCCGACGGCGCGGCGGCGTAAGTGCGCATCGCCTGACGGATCTGCTGCGCCGACACGCCGGTCAGGTGCTCTACCTTTTCCGGCGCATAATCTTTTACCGTTTCCCGGTAGGCGTCCAGCCCGCTGGTAAAGCTGGCGACGTACTCTTTGTCGTAGAGCTGCTCTTCCAGCAGCACATAACCAAAGGCGTTAACCAGCGCCATATTACAGCCGTTTTTGATTTGCAGATGCTGATCGGCGATGCGCGCGGTTTCGATACGGCGCGGATCGCAGACGATAATTTTCGCGCCGTTCTGTTTCGCCTTGATCACCCGACGCGCCACAATGGGATGCGAATCCGCGCAGTTGTAGCCAAATACCAGCAGGCAGCGGGAATTTTCAATGTCGCCGATGGAGTTACTCATCGCGCCGTTGCCAAGCGTTTCCTGTAATCCCGCCACCGATGGCCCGTGGCAGACGCGCGCGCAGCAGTCGACGTTATTGGTATTGAGCACGCCGCGGGCGAATTTCTGCATCACATAGTTGGTTTCGTTTCCCGTTCCGCGGGACGAACCGGTGGTCATAATGGCGCGCGGGCCGAACTGCGCGCGGATCTCGCCCAGGCGTTTTGCGGTATAACGGATCGCCTCGTCCCAGCTGACCGGCGTGAGTTTGCCGCCTTTTTCATAGCGGATCATCGGCTGCGTCAGGCGTGGCGTCAGAAGCTTAGTATCGTTCAGAAAATCCCAGCCATAGTAACCTTTCAGGCACAGCTGGTTCTGGTTAGTCACCCCTTCGGCGGCTTCCGCGCGCAGGATTTTGTTGTTCTCAACGACCAGTTTAAGTTTGCAGCCTGCGCCGCAGTAGGGACATACGCTTGTGATTTTTTTCATCAGTAACAGACCTGTTAAAAGTTGAAATCGGGTTCGGGTTAAAACAGCATGCCGGTGGTATCCAGGGCGGAACGACGGCGTTTATCGGCGCTCATTTTTTCCAGCATATTGCGATCGACACAGACCAGCGCTCGTGTCGGGCAGACTTCCATGCACGCCGGACCGGCGTCGCGGTGATGGCAGAGATCGCATTTGTTGGCTTCGGCTTTTTCGGCGCGCACGTTCAGGCCCGCGCCGCTGTTGCGTACGACCGGGCGCACCACCACTTCCATTGCGCCATACGGACAGGCCACCACGCAGGTTTTGCAGCCGATGCAGCGTTCCTGCATCACATGCACAAAGCCTTTATCGCGGCTGATTGCGCCGTTCGGGCAGACGTTGGCACAGGGAGCGTCTTCGCACTGGCGGCACAGGGTGGCGGTGGAGATATTCACGCCTTTAATCACATGGATACGCGGCAGAAAGGTGGTGGGCGTCAGGGCGGCGCAGTCCTGATCTTCCTGATGCGAAACCACGCAGGCGACTTCGCAGGTGCGGCAGCCAATGCATTTATTGGCATCCGCCATGATGAAACGGTTCATCGGGTTCTCCGGCTGTAAAGGTTACCGCGGAGCTATTCATGAATCGTGCCAGATTTTAATATATTGATATTTATGTATATTTTAGAAAAGACGAGGCAGAAAGGAAGTGTCATCGACACGAGTGACGATGACACCTGTCGACGTCAGGCGTGTGGCCCGTCAATGATGGAGTCGCGGGAATGTAATTCCCCGGCAAAGGTTTGCTGATATTTAAATTCACCGCCGTCGAGCATAAAGATTAACCGGTTAATGGTTTCTTTGATCATTTCCGTGACCGGAATACGCACGCTGGACAGCGACGGCACAATATAAGGCGCCAGCGCGATGTCATCGAATCCCAGCACGGAAACCCGATCGGGAACCGTTATTCCCGCCTCATGCAGCTGTTTAATTGCGCCAATCGCCATGTCGTCATTACTGGCCACCAGCGCGGTAAAGGTTTGCTCCCGTGAGAGTAGCGTTTTCACGCCCTCTGCGCCGCTGGCAGGCGTCCATTTTCCTTCGACGATCAGATCGTTGCGCAGCGCAACGCCGTATTGCGCTAACGCGTCTTTATAGCCCGCCAGACGTTCAATACCGGTTGGCGAATCCAGCGAGCCGGTAATAAAAGCAATATCCCGGTGGCCGCGCGCTAATAAAGTCGACACCGCTTTAAAGCTGGACTGTTTTTGATCGGACCAGACACAGTGGCTGCTGTTTTTCCGCAGCCGACGATTAAGCACCATCACCGGCTGGGTGTGATTTTCAACAAGCGCATCCAGTTCATCGACGCTGAGAAAACGGGGATAAATAATGATCGCGTCACAGCGCATATCGAGTAAATACTGGATCGCCTGGCGCTCTTCTTCCGCGCTGTGTTTACCGTCGGCGAGGATCAGCTGGCGGCCATGATCTTCCGTCATCCGCGCGGCATGGAACAGCAACTCGCTGAAATAGACGCCGTAATAGAGGGTGTTGGTCACCACAAGACCCAGCATCTGCGTCTTTTTCGTCGCCAGATTGCGCGCCAGCAAATTAGGCCGGTAGCCGCTCTCCTCAATCGCCTGAAACACCCGGTCTTTGGTTTCCTGGCTCACATAGCCATTCCCTGACAGCACGCGGGATACCGTGGCTTTGGACACCCCTGCCCGCTTTGCGACCTCCAGCATCGTCGTCATGATCATTGTCCCTTTAATGTCGATAAGCGGCAGTGTACTTCACCCTCACGCAGTTTGCAGCTTTGGTGCCGGGCGGCGACGGCGTCTGGCCCGGCCTACAGCCAACCAAATATTTAGCGAACCTCATCACAAATTAAAATAAAAATAATTGTTTGATTTACCAGAACTCATCATTCTTTTGTGGAACCGGTTTCCTATCTGCTGTGTCATTGTCTGACAATGAAAGCGTATCTTACTGATAAAACAGGATTAATTACCGATGGCTAAGAATTATGCGGCGCTTGCCCACTCTGTGATTGCTGCGCTGGGCGGCGTTGACAATATCGCTGCCGTGACGCACTGCATGACGCGTCTGCGCTTTGTAGTAAAAGATGAATCGCTCATCGACGCTCCCGGCCTGAAAAGCATCAGCGGCGTAATGGGCGTGGTGCGTAACGATAACCAGTGCCAGGTGATCATCGGCAACACGGTCTCGCAGGCGTTCCGCGAAGTGGTGAGCCTGCTGCCGGGAGATATGCAGCCGGTGGAAACCGCATCAAAACAAAAGCTGACCCTAAAGCGCATCGGCGCGGGCATTCTCGATGCGCTGATCGGCACCATGTCGCCGCTGATCCCGGCGATCATCGGCGGATCGATGGTCAAGCTGCTGGCGATGATTCTGGAGATGACCGGCGTGCTGGAAAAAGGCGCGCCAACGCTGACCATCCTGACGGTGATCGGCGACGGGGCCTTCTTCTTCCTGCCGCTGATGGTGGCGGCTTCGGCGGCGATCAAATTTAAAACCAACATGTCGCTGGCGATAGCCATTGCCGGCGTGCTGGTGCACCCAAGCTTTATCGAGCTGATGGCGAAAGCGGCTCAGGGCGAGCACGTCGAATTCGCTTTTATCCCGGTAACGGCGGTGAAGTACACCTACACGGTGATCCCGGCGCTGGTGATGACCTGGTGCCTGTCTTATATCGAACGCTGGGTCGA
Source organism: Enterobacter sp. K510 (assembly GCF_055804875.1). Classification (NCBI taxonomy): domain Bacteria; kingdom Pseudomonadati; phylum Pseudomonadota; class Gammaproteobacteria; order Enterobacterales; family Enterobacteriaceae; genus Enterobacter; species Enterobacter sp. K510. The sequence continues at coordinate 116,822 of NZ_JBNRLQ010000001.1, forward strand.
TAAGATCACCCCGGCGGTGACGAAAAACTTCCTCAAGCCGATGCTGATCGTGCTGATTGCCGCCCCGCTCGCCATCGTGCTCATCGGCCCAATCGGTATCTGGATCGGCAGCGCCATCTCTGCGCTGGTATACACAATTCACGATTATCTTGGCTGGCTGTCCGTCGCCATTATGGGCGCGCTGTGGCCGCTGCTGGTGATGACCGGGATGCACCGCGTATTTACGCCGACTATTATTCAGACCATCGCCGAAACTGGTAAAGAAGGCATGGTGATGCCGTCAGAAATTGGCGCTAACCTCTCCCTTGGCGGCTCGTCGCTGGCGGTGGCGTGGAAAACCAAAAACCCGGAACTGCGTCAGACGGCGCTGGCGGCCGCCGCCTCTGCCATTCTGGCGGGCATCTCGGAACCGGCGCTGTACGGCGTGGCGGTACGACTGAAACGACCGCTTATCGCCAGCCTCATCAGCGGCTTTATCTGCGGCGCGGTGGCGGGCATTGCCGGACTCGCCAGCCATTCAATGGCAGCACCCGGACTGTTTACCAGCGTGCAGTTCTTCGATCCGGCCAATCCGATGAGCATCGTCTGGGTATTCGGCGTGATGGCGCTGGCGGTGGTGCTGTCCTTTGTGCTCACGCTGATGCTGGGCTTTGAAGATATTCCGGTGGAAAAAGAAGCGGCGAAGGCGCGTGAGTTGCAGGCGGCGAAAGCGACCGTCAGTACCGAAGCCAGAGCCTGATTTAAGGAGAAGTAAGTATGTCAGTATTTCCGGAAGGATTTTTATGGGGCGGCGCTCTGGCCGCCAACCAGTCTGAAGGGGCATATCGCGAAGGCGGCAAGGGCCTGACCACCGTTGATATGATCCCTCATGGCGCAAACCGCCTGCCGGTGAAGCTGGGCCAGGAAAAGCGCGTGGCGCTGCGTGATGATGAGTTCTACCCCAGCCACGAGGCGATTGATTTTTATCATCGCTACAAGGAAGACATCGCCCTGATGGCGGAGATGGGCTTTACGGTGTTCCGCACTTCCATTGCCTGGGCGCGTCTGTATCCGAATGGCGACGAACTGACGCCCAACCCGGAAGGCATCGCCTTCTATAAAGCAGTGTTTGAGGAGTGCAGAAAGTACAACATTGAACCACTGGTAACGCTGTGCCATTTCGACGTGCCGATGCATCTGGTGGTGGAGTACGGTTCGTGGCGCAACCGCAAGATGGTGGAGTTCTTCACCCGCTATGCGCGCACCTGTTTTGAAGAATTTGACGGGCTGGTGAAGTACTGGCTGACGTTCAATGAAATCAACATCATGCTGCACAGCCCGTTCTCCGGCGCGGGACTGGCGTTTGAAGAAGGTGAAAATCAGGACCAGGTGAAATACCAGGCGGCGCACCATGAGCTGATTGCCAGCGCGCTGGCAACTAAAATCGCCCATGAAGTGAACCCGCAGAATCAGGTGGGCTGTATGCTGGCGGGCGGTAATTTTTACCCCTACTCCTGCAAGCCGGAAGATGTGTGGATGGCGCTGGAGAAAGATCGCGAAAACCTGTTCTTTATCGACGTGCAGGCGCGCGGGGCCTATCCGTCCTATTCCGCCCGCGTGTTCCGCGAGAAAGGCGTAAACATTGAGAAAGCGCCGGGGGACGATGAGATCCTGAAAAACACCGTCGATTTCGTGTCGTTCAGCTATTACGCCTCCCGCTGCGCATCGGCTGATATGAACGCCGGGAATACCAGCGCGGCGAATATCGTGAAGTCGCTGAAAAACCCGTACATTCAGGCCAGCGAATGGGGCTGGGGCATCGATCCGCTGGGCTTACGCATCACCATGAATATGATGTATGACCGGTACCAGAAGCCGCTGTTCCTGGTGGAAAACGGCCTCGGCGCGCGGGATGAAATCGAGGCTAACGGCGAGATCAACGACGATTACCGCATCAGCTATCTGCGCGAGCATATCCGCGCGATGGGCGATGCCATCGAAGACGGCGTGCCCCTGATGGGCTACACCTCCTGGGGCTGTATCGATCTGGTGGCCGCGTCCACCGGCGAGATGAGCAAGCGCTACGGTTTTGTGTATGTGGATCGCGACGATGCCGGCAACGGCACGCTGGCCCGCACGCGCAAGAAATCCTTCTGGTGGTATAAGAAAGTGATCGCCAGTAATGGCGCGGATTTGGAATAAATTGCATTGCCCGGTGGCGGCTTCGCCTGACCGGGCCTACAAAAATCCGCATTGTCGAAATTATGTAGGCCGGTGCAAGCGCAGCGCCGCCCGGCATTTCCCACCGGGCAGAGTTTCAATCACAGCGGTGAAAAACCGCCGTTCCCCTGCCATCCGGCAAGGCGCTGATACACCGTTTCCACCGCCGCCTTTACCGGCGGCGTCATCGGATAATAAAAGCCAACAATATCCGGCTGAATGCCGACAAAAATCACCTCGCCGACATCGTCTTTTAACTGATCGACCAGATAGTTGAGCGGCATATTGTGGGTGGTCATCATAAACATGTCGGCGATGTCATCGGGATCGATAATGCGGATCTCGCCGGGGTTCAGCCCCATGTCGGTGGCATCGACAATCATCAGCCTCGCGGGTTTAAGCTCGCGGATCGCCACGATGTCATTTTCCGGCGCGCTGCCGCCGTCAATCACCGTCCACCCTTCACAGCCCCGCTCCGCGCAGATTTCCGCCAGCAGTGGACCTGCGCCGTCGTCGCCCATCATGGTGTTGCCGACGCAGAGTAAAACATCAGTCACGTAATCTCCTCACCATCAGGTAGATGGCATTCTCCTGATAAATATCGTGCAGCATACCGAGCAGCGTCCGGCTCCAGGCCTGCTGCTCCGGCGTCTGCTGCGCCCGGGCGCGATCAAAGGCGTTGGCCAGCATGCTGATGTGCGAATGGTCGATAACGATCTCGCCATACTTCGGCACGCCTTCCATTTTGCGCCGCGCCTCGCTGCCCTCCTCCAGCGTGCCGATCCACGCCAGATATGCCTGCCACGGGCAGGTCAGCGCCGCTTCCAGGCAGTCGATCACCCCCAGGTGATGACCGATCGCCAGGCTGTAATAGACCACCTGCTGCGCGGCGGGCGGCGTGGCATCATTCTCGTCGACAAATTTGCGACTCAACTGACTGAAAACGACCTTCTCGCTCATCCGATACGCGCCTCGTTCACCACGCTGTTAAGCCGCTGCACGATTTCATTCAGCCGCGGATCGTTTTCTGCTTCCAGCCAGCGCGCCACCTGCTGTTCGCCCTTGCCCAGCAGCCGCAGATAATCATCGGCAATCTGGCGGCCATAACGATAACCGGCCAGCTGGCGGGCAGCGCGATCCACCCGCACGCGCAGCGGCTGCATCATGTCGTCATGCAGAAGTTCAGCAGGCTGATTGTCCTGCTCACCCGGCAGACGGGCGTGAATTTTTTGCTCCAGCAGGCCCAGCGCCATGGCGAAGCCATACAGGGTGGCGGCAGGCGTCGGCGGGCAGCCCGGAATATAAACGTCCACCGGCACAATTTTGTCGGTGCCGCCCCACACGCAGTAGAGATCGTGGAAGATGCCGCCGCTGTTGCCGCAGGCGCCGTAAGAGATGCAGATTTTCGGATCCGGCGCTGACTGCCAGGCGCGCAGCGCAGGGGAGCGCATAGCGCGGGTCACTGCACCGGTAAACAGCAGAATGTCGGCATGACGCGGTGACGGCACTACTTTGATGCCGAAACGTTCGGCGTCGAACAGCGGCGAAAGCGTGGCGAAAATCTCGATTTCGCAGCCATTGCAACCGCCACAGTCCACCCGGTAGACATAGGCGGAACGCTTGATGTTTTTCAGCAGCGAGGTTTTCATGCGCGCGATGGATTCATCCACCGTCATCGGCACCGGAATGCCGTTATCGTCACGCGGTCCAATTAGGTTTTGCATTAGCTGGCCTTCCTCATGTGGCGGGTCAGTTCGATCCGATCTGACGGCACCAGGCATTTCTGACGTTTGCAGTCCGGGCAGGTTTCGAAGCTCTCCCGGTGCTCGTGCGCACGGGTGTCGCCGTTGTGTTGCAGCAGAGCGATGGCGTAGTCGATCTCTTTTTGCACGGCGAACGGGCGGGCGCAGACGCGGCATTCGCACAGCGCAAAGCGCGACTGTTGCAGGAAATCCTCTTTCTTCCATACCGCCAGTTCATAGGCCTGGGACAGGGTAATGGCCGCCGTCGGACAGACCTCTTCGCAGCGACCGCAAAAAATGCAGCGCCCGAGGTTAAACTGCCAGGCCTGCTCGCCACGGGCCAGATCGGTTTCCACGCTCAGGGCGTTTGACGGACAGGCGTTCACGCAGGCGGCGCAGCCGATGCACTGCTGCGGATTGTGCTCCGGCTTGCCGCGAAAATTTTTATCGACGGCAATCGGCTCCAGCGGGTACGACGACGTCGGCGCGCCGGTTTTGATGACTTTTTTGATAAAGGTAAACATGGCGACTCCTTATTTCAGCGGCGAGTTTTTACGCTCGATGCTGTAGCGCTCAAGCTCTTTGTACGGCACCACTTTGCTTTTCTTCCTGCGCACATCCACCACCGTCATACGGTCGGTGCAGGAGTAGCACGGATCGAGGCTGCCGATGATCAGCGGCGCGTCGGATACCGTGTTGCCGCGCAGCATATAGCGCAGGGTCGGCCAGTTGGCGTAGGTCGCCGCCCGGCAGCGCCAGCGGTAGAGTTTCTGGTTGTCGCCGGTCATGCTCCAGTGAATATCATCGCCGCGCGGCGCTTCGGCAAAACCGAGCGCAAAGCGGTGCGGGATATAGGTAAAGCCTTCCACCAGCAGCGGGCCGCCGGGCAGGTTATCGAGACCAAAGTCGATCATATTGAGCGCGGTCAGCACTTCGTTGATGCGCACTTTCAGGCGGGAGATCACGTCGCAGCCCTGTTCGCTGTGCACGGTCATCGGCAGCAGCCCGTAGCCGACGAACGGGTGATCGGCGCGGGTATCGCGCGCATGGCCGCTGGCGCGCACCATCGGGCCGACGTTGCTGAAGTCGCGGGCAATTTGCGGATCCAGACGGCCAATGCCGACGGTACGCTGTTCAATATTCGGCGTGCTCATCAGCACGTCCACCAGTTCCATCACGTCGCGGCGCATCTGCTGCGCCAGTTGACGGGTCTGGATCATGTCGTCTTTCAGCATGTCGCGACGAATGCCGCCGATCAGGTTCATGCCGTAGGTTTTACGCGCGCCGGTGAGGATCTCCGCCATTTTCATGGAGGTTTCGCGCACGCGGAAAAACTGCATAAAACCGGAGTCAAAGCCGACAAAGTGACAGGCCAGGCCGAGGTTCAGCAGATGGCTGTGCAGCCGCTCCACTTCCAGCAGAATGGCGCGGATCATCTGCGCGCGCTCCGGCACCTTAATGCCCATCGCATTTTCCACCGAGGTGGTGTAGGCGGTGCTGTGGGCGAAGCCGCAGATGCCGCACACGCGATCCGACAGAAAAGTCACTTCGTTATAGCCCATGCGGGTTTCCGCCAGCTTTTCCATGCCACGATGGACATAGAACAGGCGGTAATCGGCGTCGATAATATTTTCACCATCGACAAACAGGCGGAAATGGCCCGGTTCGTCGGAGGTGACGTGCAGCGGGCCGATGGGCACGACGTTATTTTTCTTGCTGCCCAGTTCGTTAATAAACTCGTAGGTTTCGCTGTCGGTGGTCGGCGCCGGACGCTGGCGGTAATCCATGCTGTCTTTACGCAGCGGATAGAGTTCGTCCGGCCAGTCATCCGGCAGCACCAGACGACGCTCATCCGGCAGCCCGACCGGGCGCAGGCCGTACATGTCGCGCACTTCGCGCTCGCCCCAGACCGCCGCCGGTACGCGCGGCGTCACCGACGGAAACTCAAGGGTACTGGCGTCCACTTCCACCCGCACCGTGATCCAGCATTTGGTGCCCTGCTCCATCGACAGCACGTAGTAGACGGCGTAATGGCCGCACAGCTGGCGTTCGTCATTGCCGAACAGCACTGACAGCCAGCCGCCCTGCTGGTAATAGAGAAACTCCACCACTTCCGGCAGATAATTTACTTTCACCGTCAGGGTGAGCTGATCGCGGGTCTGCCAGGCTTCATCCAGCACTACGCCCGGAAAGGCCTGATGCAGGGCGGCGAGGTAGTGTTGACCGATTTTTTCTTCAGACATACATAAGTTCTCTTAAATCACGCCGCCAGCAAGGAGACGAAGGCTAAAAAGGCAAAGCCGAAACCGGCCCAGGTGACGCGCGAGGTGGCGCAAAAACGCAGCCGCGCCATGCTGTTTTCAAACAGGGCGATCGCCAGCACGCCGACAAGCAGTTTCACCACGGCAATCACCAGCGCCAGCAACAGGCCGGTGACGCTGAAGTGCATCATCTGCCCCCAGGGGAAAAAGACGCCGACGAAGAGTTGCAGCACCACCAGCTGTTTGAGGCAGATGCCCCACTTCAGCACCGCAAAGCCGCTGCCGCTGTACTCGGTCAGCGGCCCTTCCTGTAACTCCTGCTCCGCTTCCGCGAGATCGAACGGCAGTTTGCCCATCTCAATAAAGGTGGCGAAGGCACAGGCGCAGAGCGCAAGGAACAGCGGCAGGCTGCGACCAGCGGGCCAGTGGTAAATCGCGGCGGTGATATAAGAGATGTGCGTCGAACCCGCCACCAGCGCGGCGACCCACAGTCCTAAGATCAGGATCGGCTCTACCAGTACGCCGAGCATCGCCTCACGGCTGGCCCCCAGCCCGGTAAAGGGACTGCCGGTATCCAGCCCGGCGATGGCAAAGAAGAAGCGTGCAATGGCGAACAGGTAGATCAGGGTGATCAGATCGCCCAGCACCGGCAGCGGCGAGGCGACGGTGATCACCGGCAACGCGGTGGCGATGGTCAGCATCACGCCGACCATCACGAACGGCATCAGGCGAAACACCCAGCCCGCCGCGTCCGGCGCAATGCTCTGCCGACCGAACAGCTTGATCAGGTCGCGGTATTCCTGGAGCACCCCCGGCCCGCGACGATTATGCAGACGGGCGCGCGCCACGCGGGTTACGCCGGACAGCAGCGGCGCGAAGGCAAACAGCGCCAGCGCCTGAAGTAACGGAAACAGCAGATTCATGTTCAGGCTCCTCGGGAAATCACAACCACCACCAGCACCGCCAGCTCGATCAGCGCCAGGCGACGGAACAGTACCGCCGCCCCTTCACGCTGCCAGCCAGGAATGCGGGCGACCGGGTTCAGCCAGTGACGCAGCTTCAGCACCGGGGCAAAAGCGGCTTTCACCGGATGGGCAAAACCGTGGGCGGTGATCACCATCGACGGCTCGTGATCGTAACCGCACACCCATGCCGCCCCGCGCTGGCGTCCCGGTAAACGGTCGCCTTTCAACAACAGCATGATGATCAGCGGCAACAGCGGACAGGCCACCAGCAGCAGCGCGATCATCGGCTGTGACACGCTGGTCTGCGCGGTGGCAAGCGGCAGCGGTACCGCCGTTGATAACAGCGGCAGCAGCCAGGGCGCGCCCACGCCGCCCGCGATACAGCACAGCGCCAGCGCCACCACGGAGAAGGTCATCAGCAAGGGCGCAGGACGGGCGTTTGCCGCCTCCGGGGTGCGGGGCGTGCCGAGAAAGGTCACGCCATAGACTTTCGCCATACACATCACCGCCAGCGCGCCGGTGATCGCCAGTCCCACGGCTAACAGCGGGCCAAGCAGACGGCCAATAAACAGCTCGCTGCTGCTCAGGCGGAAGAAGGACTGGTAGATCACCCACTCCCCGGCAAAGCCGTTGAGCGGCGGCAGCGCCGCCATCGCCATCAGCCCCACCAGCATGGCGAGCGAGATCAGCGGCATGCGTTTGCCGATACCGCCCAGTTTTTCAATGTCGCGGTGTCCGGTCTGATACCAGACGCTGCCCGCGCCGAGAAACAGCGTGCTTTTAAACAGGCTGTGGTTGATGAGGTGATAGAGGCCGCCGGTCATGCCAAGGGCGATCAGCGCGGGCTGCTGCAGGGCGATGCCGGTCAGACCGGCACCCAGACCCAGCAAAATAATGCCGATATTTTCCAGCGTGTGGTACGCCAGCAGACGCTGAATATTGTGCTCCATCAGCGCGTAAAGCCCGCCGACAAAAGCCGTCACCATGCCCAACACCAGCAGCACAACGCCCCACCACAGCGGCGGGTTGCCGCCCGCCAGCGACAGGGTGAGAATGCCGAACAGACCGATTTTCATCACCACGGTGGAGAACAGCGCCGCGGCGGGCGCGCTGGCATTCGCATGAGCCTGCGGCACCCAGCCGTGCAGCGGGATGATCCCCGCCAGCAGGCCAAATCCGGCCACGCCGGTGAGCCAGATCCCGGCGCTCAGAGGCAACTGCCGGGCGGCGATATTCATCTGCGTCAGATCCAGCGTGTGATAACGCTGCCAGATCAGCCCGCCGCTGATAATCAGCAGCAGCGTGCCCGCCCGGCCCAGCACAAACCACAGTTTTGCCGACTGGCCGCAGCCGGTGAGAAACACCGCGCACAGCGCCATGATCTCCGCCATGACCACCAGCACGCCAAAATTATCTGCAACGACAGCGCACACCGCCGCCGCCATCAGGGCGTTCATCAGCAGACCGTTCGCCTGCACCCCGGCATGACGATGCCAGTCAAGGTTAAACAGGCTGACAAACAGCCCGCACAGGCCGAGGGTGATAAGCCAGATCGCAGACAGCGGCGTGATAAGCATCCCCATACCCGCCAGCGATACCGTGCCCTGCACCGCCACGCCGTCGAGCAGTACCAGCGCGCCGGCCCCCGCCGTCATGACGCTGGCGAGCGCGCCGCCCAGCCCTGCCATCACGCCGCTCAGCGGCTTATAAAATGAAAATGCCGCTGCCAGCAACGCCGCCGCGGAAAAAAACAGCAGCGCGCTGTTAATGAGTGAAAGCGCGTTCAATGTGTACCTCCTGGCGGCAGCATCAGCGCCGACAGATCGCCGAAATCCGCGTTAATGGTCAGCTCGCGCTTGCGTTTGCTGGCGCGGGCGATGTCATGGTTATCGACCAGATGCAGCGCCTGCGTCGGGCAGGTGCGCACGCAGGCGGGACCGGCGTCATCGAAGCTGCACAGATCGCATTTCACCGCCACGGCGCGGATACCTGGTACCCAGTCCAGCAGCGTGCTGACACGGGCTGGCGCAGGCGGCGCGGCGGGCGCTTTCGGCGTATTGGCGTTGGCCGGAATATGCAGCGGGCGGCTGCCGGACATTTCGATCGCGCCAAACGGACAGGCGATGGCGCACAGCTTGCAGCTGACGCACAGGCTTTCATTGAGCTGCACCGCGCCATCGACGCGGTTAATGGCATTCACCGGGCAGACCCCGGCGCAGGGCGCGTCTTCGCAGTGATGACATAGCTGCGGCGCAGATTCTTTTTCGTTGCGCATCACTTTCAGGCGCGGCATAGACTGCAAACCGCGCTGGCGATGCGTCTCGGCACAGGCGGCTTCACAGGTGTGGCAGCCAATGCAGAGGGTGGAGTCAGCAATTACAAAACGATTCACCAGGCATTCCTCAGGTGGTCATTTTTGACGAAATCATGCCGATGTACTGTCTGTTTCGACACTCATCGACACCCGTGCGGTTACGCCTGCGCCCTTTGTAACGGGCGGTTTACCAGCTGATGCAGATCGATGGGCAGATCCTGTTCAATGGCGGCATACAGGCCGTGGTAAACGGTGGCGATTTTATCGAGATAGTGTTCGAGTACGGCTTCGCGGGAGCGGTTGCTGACGTGGCCGTCAACCCGGCCGTCCAGCCCCAGTTGCGCCTGCGCAATCAACAGTTTGTCGTCGCTGTTTTTGCTGCCGACGTAATACTCGATGGTGTGGCTGTTGAAGCCGTCGGCGAGGGTGACGTAAACCGGAAAGTGCTCGAATAAGACAAAGCACAGATCCCGGTCCGGCGCGCAGCTCATGGCGTGATGCAGCCGCGCTTTTGACAGGGTGATCCCCTGAACCAGTGAGTTGCAGTAATGACGCCATTCATCCTGGAGGCGTTGATGCCGTTCGGCAATGTAGTCCGCTTTTTCGCTAATTTCCCAGATGGTCATGTCAGGTTACCCAATTAGTTGCGATAACCGCTGTTAGCAGTTTTTATGCCAGTTTTTAATGCATTGAATTTTAAAGATAAAAAACAAAACCATTGCAAAAATGACATGTCATTTCGTCAGCGTCGACATCGTCAGTGACATGTCAAAAAGAGCTGGCATCGTTATTGCATTCGTTAGGCCATCGACTAACGGGAGGCGCTATGCACGAAATTACCCTTTGCCAGCGCGCGCTGGAACTTATCGAACAGCAGGCGGCGGCGCACGGCGCACGGCGCGTCACCGGCGTGTGGTTAAAAATTGGCGCATTTTCCTGCGTCGAAAGCAGCGCGTTGAGCTTCTGCTTTGATCTGGTATGCCGTGGCACCCTGGCGGAAGGTTGTACACTGCATCTCGATGAGCAACAGGCCGAGTGCTGGTGCGGGCATTGTCAGCAGTACGTCACCTTACTGAGCCAGCGCGTGCGCCGTTGTCCGCTGTGTCACAGTGACGGCTTACAGATTGTCGCCGACGACGGTCTGCAAATTCAGCGTCTGGAAATTGAACAGGAGTGAAATATGTGTACCACCTGTGGTTGCGGTGAAGGCAATCTCTCTATCGAAGGCGACGAGCACAATCCGCACTCGGCGTTTCGCGGGGCGCCCTTCGCGCCTGCCGCCCGGCCCGGGCTTACCATTACCGGCATGAAAACCGCCTTTAGTCCGACGCGAACCGACAGCGGCGATCTGCATTATGGTCATGGCGAGGCGGGCACCCATGCGCCCGGCATGAGCCAGCGCCGGATGCTGGAAGTGGAAATCGACGTGCTGGATAAAAACAATCAGCTTGCCGCCCGCAACCGCGCGCGCTTCGCCGCCCGCGAACTGCTGGTGCTGAATCTGGTTTCCAGCCCCGGCTCCGGTAAGACCACCCTGCTCACCGAAACCCTGCTGCGCCTGAAAGGGAAAACCGCCTGCGCGGTGATTGAAGGCGATCAGCAAACGGTAAACGACGCCGCGCGTATTCGCGCCACCGGCACCCCGGCCATTCAGGTGAATACCGGCAAAGGCTGCCATCTGGATGCGCAGATGATCGCCGACGCCGCGCCGCGTTTACCGCTTAACGACGGCGGGATTTTGTTCATCGAAAACGTCGGCAACCTGGTGTGCCCGGCGAGCTTTGACCTGGGCGAGCGGCATAAAGTGGCGGTGCTGTCGGTCACCGAAGGCGAAGACAAGCCGCTGAAATATCCGCATATGTTTGCCGCCGCCTCGCTGATGCTGCTCAATAAAATCGACCTGCTGCCCTATCTGAATTTTGACGTCGAACGCTGTTTAGAGGCGGCGCGGGCGGTGAATCCGCAGATAGAAGTGATCCTGATCTCCGCCACCAGCGGCGAAGGCATGGACAGCTGGCTTGCCTGGCTGGAGGCACAACAATGTGCATAGGCGTACCGGGGCAGATCAGCGCCATCGACGGTTTACAGGCGAAAGTGGACGTCTGCGGCATTCAGCGTGATGTGGATCTGACGCTGGTGGGCAGCACCGATGAAACAGGCCAGTCGCGCCTCGGCCAGTGGGTGCTGGTGCACGTCGGCTTTGCGATGAGCGTGATCAACGAAGCGGAAGCCCGCGACACCCTGAGCGCCCTGCAAAATATGTTCGAGGTAGAGCCGGACGTCGGCGGGCTGCTGTACGGTGATGCCCACAACAGCGGAGGCCGGTGATGCGTTTTGTTGATGAATACCGCGCCCCGGAACAGGTGATGCAGCTTATTGATCGCCTGCGGGATCGCGCCCGCCTGCTCTCTTACACCGCTTCCCGCCCGCTGCGCATTATGGAAGTGTGCGGCGGCCATACCCACGCGATTTTTAAATTCGGCCTCGATCAGCTGCTGCCGGACAATATCGAATTCATTCACGGGCCTGGCTGCCCGGTCTGCGTGTTGCCGATGGGACGCATCGACACCTGCGTGGAGATCGCCAGCCGTCCGGAGGTGATTTTCTGCACCTTCGGCGATGCCATCCGCGTGCCGGGAAAAAACGGTTCGCTGTTGCAGGCGAAAGCGCGCGGCGCGGATATCCGCATTGTCTATTCGCCGATGGACGCGCTGACGCTGGCGGCGGAAAACCCGCAGCGCAAAGTGGTGTTTTTCGGCCTCGGCTTTGAGACCACCATGCCCGCCACCGCCATTACGCTGCAACAGGCGAAGGCGCGCGGGCTCGATAATTTCTATTTTTTCTGCCAGCACATCACGCTGATCCCGACGCTGCGCAGCCTGCTGGAAGCGCCGGACAACGGCATCGACGCCTTTTTAGCGCCGGGGCACGTCAGCATGGTGATCGGTATCGACGCCTACGGCTTTATCGCCAGCGACTTTCAGCGACCGTTAGTGGTGGCGGGTTTCGAACCTCTTGATCTACTGCAAGGCGTACTGATGCTGGTTGAGCAGAAAATAGCAGCCCGCAGTCTGGTTGAAAATCAGTACCGCCGCGTGGTGCCCGATGGCGGCAACGCGCTGGCCCGTCAGGCGATGGCCGAGGTGTTCTGCGTCGAAGGCAAAAGCGAGTGGCGCGGGCTTGGCATGATCGAACACTCCGGCGTGCAGCTGACACCGGCGTACCAGTCATTTGATGCGCAGGCGCATTTTCGCCCTGCCCCGCAGCAGGCGTATGACGATCCGCGCGCCCGCTGCGGCGACGTGCTGACCGGTAAATGCAAACCGCACCAGTGCCCGCTGTTCGGCAAAACCTGCGATCCGCAGTCGGCCTTTGGCGCGCTGATGGTCTCCTCAGAGGGAGCCTGCGCCGCCTGGTATCAGTATCGCAGTCAGGAGAGTGAAGCATGAGTACCGTACAACTGGCCCACGGCAGCGGCGGCCAGGCGATGCAGCAGTTGATCGGCAGCCTGTTTATGCAGGCCTTTGACAATCCCTGGCTGGCGGAGCAGGAAGATCAGGCGCGCCTTGATCTCGCCATGCTGAGCGCCGCGGGCGACCGGCTGGCCTTTTCCACCGACAGCTATGTTATCGATCCGCTGTTTTTCCCCGGCGGCGACATCGGCAAGCTCGCCATCTGCGGCACCGCTAACGATGTGGCGGTGAGCGGCGCGCTGCCGCGCTTTTTCTCCTGTGGGTTTATCCTTGAAGAAGGACTACCCCTCGACACGCTGCGAACAGTGGTCAACAGCATGGCGGCGACGGCGAAAGCCGCCGGTATCGCGATTGTTACCGGCGATACCAAAGTCGTGCAGCGCGGCGCGGCGGATAAGCTTTTTATTAACACTGCCGGGATCGGCGCTATCCCCGCCGGGATCCGTTGGGGGGCGCAACAGCTGCAACCCGGCGATCTGCTGCTGGTGAGCGGCACGCTCGGGGATCACGGCGCGACCATCCTCAATCTACGGGAAAACCTCGGTCTGGATGGCGATCTGGTGAGCGACTGCGCTGTACTGACGCCGCTTGTCCAGTCTCTGCGCGACATTCCCGGCGTCAAAGCTCTGCGCGATGCCACGCGCGGCGGCGTCAACGCGGTGGCCCATGAGTTTGCCGCCAGCTGCGGCTATGGGATTGAACTGCGCGAGGCCGACCTGCCGATGAAACCGGCGGTGCGCGGCGTCTGTGAACTGCTGGGGCTGGAGGCGCTGAATTTTGCCAATGAAGGTAAACTGGTGATCGCCGTGGAACGCCATGCCGCCGATGCGGTACTGGAGCGACTGCGCGCCCATCCGCTCGGCCGCGACGCGGCGCTGATTGGCGAAGTAGTCGGGCGCAAGGGCGTGCGTCTCGCCGGATTATATGGCGTGAAGCGCATACTGGATCTGCCGCACGCTGAGCCGCTGCCACGCATTTGCTGATATTAGCGCCGCCGCCACCTGTATTAATTAAAACACTTTTTGCACCGGCTTTCGGTGCCTTTCTGGACTAGCGATATGTCGTATACACCGATGAGCGATCTCGGGCAGCAGGGCCTGTTTGAAATTACGCGCACGTTATTACATCAGCCTGATCTGCCGTCGCTCTGTCAGAGCCTGACGCAGCTGGTTAAGGCGTCAGACCTGGCGGACAGCGCAGCGATCGTATTGTGGAACGCCGACGATCATCATGCCCGCTATTACGCCACGCGGGCAGATGGCCGCGCGGTGAAATATGAAGATGACACGCTGCTGGCGCACGGCCCGGTGCGGCGCATTCTGTCACGCCCGGAAGCGCTGCACTGCAATTACGCGGAGTTCTGCGACACCTGGCCACAGCTGGCGGCCAGCGGCCTGTACGATCCCTGGGGGCACTACTGTCTGCTGCCTCTGGCGATTGACGGGCGGATCTTCGGCGGCTGCGAGTTTATTCGTCAGGCGGACAGGCCCTGGAGCGAGAAAGAGTACGCCCGTCTGCATACCCTCGCCCAGCTCACCGGCGTGGTGATGGAACATATTCAGCAGCACCCTGACGGCGCATCCGATCACGAACTGCTGTGCCGCGAGCGGGATAACTTCCGCATTCTGGTGGCCATTACCAATGCGGTATTGTCCCGGCTGGACATTGACGATCTGGTCAGCGAGGTGGCGAAAGAGATCCACCACTATTTCCACATCGACGCCATCAGCATCGTGCTGCGCAGCAGTCGTAAAGGCAAACTCAATATTTACTCCACCCATTATCCGAATGACCGCTCGCCGGTGCATGAGCAAAGTGAAGTGGACGAGGCGGGTACGCTCTCCGAGCGGGTATTTAACAGCAAGGATGTGCTGGTGCTGAAACTGCACGAGCGCGACAAACTGGCCCCTTATGAGCGTCGGCTGTTTGAAACCTGGGGCAATAAGATCCAGACGCTGTGCCTGCTGCCGCTGATGTCCGGCAGCACGCTGCTCGGCGTGCTTAAACTTGCGCAGTGCGATGGCGAAACCTTTACGCCGTCCACCCTGTCGCTGTTGCGGCAGATCGCTGAACGGGTGGCCATTGCCGTCGACAATGCGCAGGCCTATCAGGAAATTCACCGCCTGAAAGAACGGCTGGTGGATGAAAACCTGGCGCTCACCGAGCAGCTCAACAACGTGGACAGCGAGTTCGGGGAGATTATCGGCCGCAGCGAAGCCATGTACAGCGTGCTGCAACAGGTGGAAATGGTGGCGAAAAGCAACAGTACGGTGCTGATCCTCGGCGAAACCGGCACCGGGAAAGAGCTGATTGCCCGCGCTATTCATAATCTCAGCGGACGCAACGCGCGCCGCATGGTGAAAATGAACTGCGCCGCCATGCCTGCCGGACTACTGGAAAGCGATCTCTTTGGTCATGAGCGCGGGGCTTTTACCGGGGCCAGCGCCCAGCGCATCGGTCGCTTTGAGCTGGCGGATAAAAGCTCGCTCTTCCTGGATGAAGTGGGCGATATGCCGCTCGAACTTCAGCCTAAGCTGCTGCGGGTATTGCAGGAGCAGGAGTTCGAACGCCTCGGCAGCAATAAACTGATCCAGACGGATGTGCGGCTGATCGCCGCCACCAACCGCGATCTGAAACAGATGGTGGCCGATCGCGAATTTCGCAGCGATCTCTACTATCGCCTGAATGTCTTTCCGATCCGCATTCCGCCGCTGCGTGAACGCCCGGAAGATATTCCCCTGCTGGTCAAAGCCTTCACCTTCAAAATCGCCCACCGGCTGGGGCGCAATATCGACAGCATTCCCGCCGAAACGCTGCGTATTTTAAGCAACCAGCCGTGGCCGGGTAATGTGCGCGAGCTGGAAAACGTTGTCGAGCGCGCCGTGCTGCTGACGCGGGGCAACGTTCTGCAACTGTCGATGGCGGAAATGAGCGTGCCCCAACGCTGCGATGCGGCGGTGGAAACGCCGCAGGAGGGCGAAGATGAATATCAGCTGATCGTCAGGATCCTGCGTGAAACCAACGGCGTGGTCGCCGGGCCAAAAGGCGCGGCGCAGCGGCTGGGGTTAAAACGCACGACGCTACTCTCAAGGATGAAGCGGCTGGGGATTGATAAAGATACGCTGCACTAAACGGATGGCCCGGCGGAATAAAGGTCGGGCTATTTTTTGGGGCGGTATTTTTCCGGCAGTTCCGGCACCGGCCGCTTATCATCGATCAGATGGCGCACCGTCAGCACCGGGTGCCGCCACAGCATCCGCGGCCCCGCCCAACGCATGATCGCCTTCATCTCTTCACGCTTTACCGGCTGATAGCAGTGCACCGGGCACTGTTTGCACGCCGGCTTTTCCTCGCCAAACACGCATTTATCCAGCCGTTTTTCCGCATAGGCGTACAGCGCGTCGTAATGCTCCGCATCGGCAACGGCATCGGGTGACTGCCGCTGATAGAGCGTGATCATTTTACGGATGGTGAGTTTTTCGCGGGCAATGCGTTTGCCGGACATAGGAACGCGCTCCTGAATATAAACATGCTTTTATTTTACAACTTTCCATTCCCTGCCACCAGATCGGTGATTTTTTGTCTGTCTGGCTATTAAATGCGAATAATTATCGCTCAGACCTATAGCGTGTGCTATATAACATAGCAAAGGCTATATTCGCTGTATTATTAACCACGCCATCATGAGGGATACCATGCCGTACTCATCACGTCTGAGATTCGTGTTCGCCGCTGCCCTGGTTGCGCTGTTCGCCCTTTCGCCCGCGCAGGCAAAAGAGAAATTCAGGGTCATCACCACTTTCACCGTGATCGCAGATATGGCGCAAAACGTGGCGGGAGATGCGGCAGAGGTCAGTTCGATCACCAAACCGGGGGCGGAGATCCACGAATATCAGCCGACGCCCGGCGACATTAAACGCGCCCAGGGCGCGCAGTTGATCCTCGCCAATGGTCTGAATCTGGAGCTGTGGTTTGCGCGTTTTTATCAGCATCTGTCCGGCGTGCCGGAGGTGGTGGTATCTGATGGTGTAAAACCGATGGGCATCAGCGAAGGCCCCTATAACGGTAAACCTAACCCTCATGCATGGATGTCTGCCGAAAATGCGCTGATCTACGTGGATAACATTCGTGATGCGCTCGTGAAATACGATCCGGACAACGCGCAAATCTACCAGCAAAACGCGACAGCCTATAAAGCGAAGATCCAGGCAACGCTGGCTCCGGTGCGCGCGCAGCTGGACTCACTGCCTGCGGACAAACGCTGGCTGGTGACCAGCGAGGGGGCGTTCTCCTATCTGGCGCGGGATTATGATCTCAAAGAGCTGTACCTGTGGCCGATCAATGCCGATCAGCAGGGCACACCGCAACAAGTGCGCAAAGTGATCGACGCGATCAAGAAAAATCATATTCCGGTGGTGTTCAGCGAAAGTACGGTATCGGATAAACCGGCGAAACAGGTGGCGCGGGAAACCGGCGCGCTCTACGGCGGCGTACTCTACGTTGACTCCCTCAGCGCCGCCGGCGGCCCGGTGCCGACCTTTCTCGATCTGCTGCGCGTAACCAGTGAAACCCTGGTGAAAGGTATTCAGCAGGGCGTGGAGGCGCAAAAATGAATACCTCAGCGCAAACCCAGCCGCCAGGCCTGCATATTCAGAATGTTACCGTCACCTATCGCAACGGCC
The DNA here is from genome assembly GCF_055804875.1 of Enterobacter sp. K510. Classification (NCBI taxonomy): domain Bacteria; kingdom Pseudomonadati; phylum Pseudomonadota; class Gammaproteobacteria; order Enterobacterales; family Enterobacteriaceae; genus Enterobacter; species Enterobacter sp. K510. The sequence goes on from NZ_JBNRLQ010000001.1 coordinate 134,458, forward strand.
ATACCGCGCTGCGTGACGCCAGTTTTAGCGTGCCGCGGGGTTCCATAGCCGCGCTGGTGGGCATCAACGGCTCGGGTAAATCCACGCTGTTCAAGGCGCTGATGGGCTTTGTACGGCTGGCGGGCGGTGAGATTTCCATCCTTCAGCGGCCTGTTAAACAGGCGCTGCGGGAAAATCTGGTGTCCTATGTCCCACAGGCCGAGGAGGTGGACTGGTCCTTTCCGGTACTGGTGGAAGATGTGGTGATGATGGGCCGTTACGGGCATATGGGGATGCTGCGCCGGGCGAAAGCGCCGGATCATCAGGCGGTGGACGCCGCCCTTGCCCGCGTGGGGATGCTGGAATTTCGTCACCGGCAGATCGGCGAGCTCTCCGGCGGGCAGAAAAAGCGGGTGTTTCTTGCCCGCGCCATCGCCCAGGACGGGCAGGTCATTCTGCTGGATGAGCCATTCACCGGTGTCGATGTGCAGACCGAAGCGAAGATCATCGAACTGCTGCGCGAGCTGCGCGACGAGGGGCGCACCATGCTGGTGTCGACGCACAATTTAGGCTCCGTCACAGAATTCTGTGATTACACGGTGATGGTCAAAGGCACGGTGCTGGCGAGCGGGCCGACGGAAACCACCTTTACCGCAGAAAACCTTGAACAGGCGTTCAGCGGCGTGCTGCGTCACGTGGTGTTAAGCGGCAGTGAGGAGCACATCATCACCGATGACGAGCGCCCCTTTATTTCCCGCCGTCCTCCTGCAAAAGGAGAGCAGCCGTGAACTGGATCCTGGAGCCGTTCGGTTACGAATACATGCTTAACGCCATGTGGGTATCGGCGCTGGTGGGCGGCGTGTGCGCGTTTTTATCCTGCTATCTGATGCTTAAAGGCTGGTCGTTGATCGGCGACGCGCTGTCTCACTCCATTGTGCCGGGCGTAGCGGGGGCTTATATGCTCGGCCTGCCCTTCTCCCTCGGCGCGTTCTTATCCGGGGGGCTGGCGGCGGGCGCGATGCTGTTTCTTAATCAGCGCTCGCGCCTGAAAGAAGATGCCATTATCGGCCTGATTTTTTCATCCTTTTTCGGCATTGGCCTGTTTATGGTGTCGCTCAATCCCACGTCCGTAAATATTCAGACCATCGTGCTGGGCAATATTCTGGCCATCGCGCCGGATGACGTCATTCAGCTCGCCATTATCGGCATTGTCTCGCTGGTCATTCTGTTTCTGAAATGGAAAGACCTGATGGTGACCTTTTTTGATGAGAACCATGCCCGCTCCATTGGCCTCAACCCGGCGCGTCTGAAGCTACTGTTCTTTACGCTGCTGTCGGTGTCCACCGTCGCCGCGCTGCAAACCGTCGGGGCCTTTCTGGTGATCTGTCTGGTGGTGACGCCGGGCGCGACCGCCTGGCTGCTCACTGACCGCTTCCCCCGCCTGCTGGCGATTGCGGTGGCGATTGGCAGTATCACCAGCTTTCTCGGCGCCTGGGTCAGCTATTACCTGGACGGCGCAACCGGCGGCATCATCGTGGTGGCGCAAACGCTGCTGTTCCTGCTGGCCTTTGTGTTTGCGCCTAAACATGGTCTGCTGGCGAACCGCCGCCGGGCGCGGCTGGCAAATCAGGAGGCGGCATAATGTTCGAACCCTTCCAGTTTGATTTTATGGTAAACGCGCTGGCGATTTCGGTGATTGTCGCCGTGCCCTGCGCCCTGCTGTCGGTATTTCTGGTGCTGAAAGGCTGGGCGCTGATGGGTGACGCCATGAGCCACGCCGTCTTTCCCGGCGTGGTGATCGCCTGGATCATCGGTATCCCCGTCGCCATAGGTGCCTTTATCGCCGGACTGTTCTGCGCCATCGCTACCGGCTATCTCGACGATAACAGCCGCATTAAGCGCGATACGCTGATGGGCATTGTCTTTTCCGGCATGTTTGGCGCAGGACTGATCCTCTATATCTCCATCCAGTCGGAAGTGCATCTCGACCATATTTTATTTGGCGACATGCTGGGCGTGGCAACAAGCGACATCCTGCAAAGCAGCCTGATAGCCGCCGGAGTGGCGCTGGTGATGCTGGTAAAATGGAAGGATTTTTTACTGCATGCCTTTGATGCGCAGCAGGCAAAAGCCTGCGGCCTGAACACCGCCCTGCTCCATTATGGCCTGCTGTGCATGATCGCCCTGACGATAGTCGCCACCTTAAAATCGGTGGGGATTATTCTGTCGATTTCGCTGCTCATCGCCCCCGGCGCGGTCGCGGTGCTGCTGACGCGCCGTTTCGCCCATGCCCTGTGGCTGGCGGTGATACTTGCCGTGGTGGTCTCCTTTGCCGGGGTTTACCTCTCTTTCTGGCTCGACAGCGCCCCCGCGCCGACCATTGTCGTGCTTTTCACTGGCGTCTTTATCGTCGCGTTCATCGTTGCAGGCTGGCGGGATCGCCGGGCAACAGCCATAAATTAAGTGTCCGCCGGAGCGCGCCAGACGCCTCCGGCGGCATAAAAACGTTATTAATGTCAATTTCTTGTTTTAAAACGATAAAAAACTCATCAACTTACTGTGACTAAACTTTACAAATTACGCCAGCAGGCAGCAAAATGGCTCCTGTCTTAAACTTAAATTGGTTGCGGTTTTTTCGGCGACCCGCTGATGGTTCCGGGTGAGGATGGAGAATGTTTTCTTTTGTCGCAAGACAGGCAATTTTTGATGAAAATCTCAATACCTTCGGGTATGAGCTGCTCTTCAGGGATAGCATGACTAACCAGTTTCCCAATGTCTCGCCTGAACAAGCGACCGCTCAGCTTATTGAAGAACAATTTCTCGGTGTCCCGACCGACCGCCAGAGCGCTGCCAGCGCGGTATTTGTGAATTTTCCCTATGAGCTGCTGATTAAAGGCCTGGCTGAGACGCTGCCCAAAGATCGGGTGATCGTCGAGATTCTGGAAACGGCGGAGCCTAATCCACGCCTGCTGGAAACCGTTAAGCAACTGCATAACAAAGGGTTCCGCATCGCGCTGGATGATTTTTCGCTCAGCGATAACTGGAATGCCTTTCTGCCCTATGTCCACATTATTAAGTTTGATGTGCGTGAAAGCACCTTACAGGAAATTCAGGCTTATATTTTGCACCACCGCGCTTTACTCAACGGGACAATATTTCTGGCAGAAAAAGTTGAAACCATCGAAGAATTCGAAACCTGCAGAAATATGGGCTTCACCCTGTTTCAGGGGCACTTTTTCAGTAAGCCGGTTATTTTCAAAAGTAAAAAAATCATTCAGAACCAGATTATTGCACTGAAACTTATTCAGGAAGTTAACGCCGAATCTCCGGATCTGATGCAGATAGAAGAATTGCTCAAGCGCGATATCGCGCTCTCATTCAAAATAATGCGCTACGCGCAGAATATTTTATACAACGCCCGCGGCATTCGCGGCAGCCGCAGTCAGTCCATCAAAGACATCGTGGTTTATCTTGGTGTCACCGAACTGCGCCGCTTTGTGCTGGTGGCCTGCCTGACTTCGTTTAATAGCCCCAAAACTAATGAAATTTATTATTTAAGCCTGATCCGTGCCCGTTTCTGCGAACTCGCCGCCAACCGGCTGCTCGGCATCCACTCTTCAAACGATGCTTTTATGGTCGGCCTGTTTTCCCTGCTGGATGTGATTCTCGGCATCCCCCAGGAAGAGTTGATAGAGCAGGTGGTGATCTCCGCCGACGTGCGCATCGCCTTACAGGAACGTAAGGGGATGCTGTTTCAGCTGGTGAATCTGGCGCAGCTGTATGAAAACCGTCAGTGGGAAGAAGCGAGTCTGGAAGCGAAAAAGGTCGGACTGACGCGCGGTATTGTCGCCGAAATGATTAACGACGCCACCAAATGGGCAGATGAAATGCCCATCGGTAAGCCTCAAAAAAGCGGCATTGAGCGCACGCGCTGGCGTTAAGTCTGGCGCTTATCTGTGCTTTTTCTTGCGATGTTCGGAATACATCACCGTATCGCTGTCATTGAGCATTTCAAATATATCAGCGTATTTTTCCGCATCGCTTTGCAGCAGGCCATAGGCATAGTTGATGTGATATTTGTTATCCGCATTAAGATTTAACTCATCGATTTTGGTTTGCAGTTTAAACAGAAACGCATCGGCGTCGTGATCGTTTTTCTGCTGTAGCAGTACCGCAAAGGCGCTACCGTCCACCCGCCCACAAATATCATCTTTATGCAGACAGCTGCCAAGACTGCGGGCAAACCCGCGCAGTACGTTATCACCCTCGGCATGCCCCCAGATGTCATTAATTGACTGTAAGTTGTCCACCACAAAATAAAGCAGGCTGAACGGCGTCTGCGTGCTGGTCATCTCTTTAAAACGTTTGTCGCCAAGGCGATAAAAACCACGACGGTTAGGCAGATCGGTCAGCTTGTCAGTCATCGCCTGGCTGATGATCAGAAATTCATCTTCCACTACTGCCCCCAGGTCGAGCAGTAAATTAATTTCATCGGAACTGAAATCGCGGGGCTTTGAGTCAATAATGCAGATGGTGCCGGCAATGGAACCGTCGGGTAAATGCACCGGGCACCCGGCATAAAAGCGCACAAAAGGCGCGCCTGTGACGTAAGGATTCTTCGCGAAGCGCTCATCCTTATGGGCATCTTTGACGATCAAAATCCCCTGCAACAAAATGGCATGGGCGCAAAAGGAAACATTTCGCGAGGTCTGTCGTAAATTCTCGTTGATCGGGGAGATCAGCCACTGCCTGTCGCGATCCAGCAGGGAGATCAGCGCAATAGGCACATTGAAGGTCGCCTTTGCCACACGGGTTAAGCGTGATAATCGCTCATCATCTTTTCTGTCCAGCAAATCCATCATATAGAGAGATTTAAGACGTTCAGTTTCATTGGCGGGCAGTGCAGGTATGTTCATCGGCGTCCCTCATGAATAGTCTTATTAATATAAGACATATATACAAATCCACTAACACTTTCGCATGAGGAAAATAAGGAAAAGCTTATTTCACAATATATTCTTTCCTGAATGAAACGCGTTGCTGTTTTTGCATTGCATTTCTGGAATCCGCCTCGCAATTCCTCACCTTGCCTTCCGGCATTTTACTGTTAATTTATACAGCGGTTTATGACGGTATGTTCAACAACCGATAAGTGGAAAAGGAGTGGTGTATGACCGGGAAGCCAGTAGTTTCAGAGGTAAAAATGTCTAAAGCGATGCGCCGTATCACGGTGGGGTATGTGCGCAGACGTCATGAAGAGCGCAAAACCAAAATCCCCAGGCGTTACAGCCTGCACCCGAGTTTGTCCTTACAGGGCGACTGGCTCGCCGAAGCGGGCTTTCCCACCGGGGCCGCGGTATCGGTTGTGGTCGAATTCGGGCAGTTGATCATCCGCCCGTGCACGGAGTAGTGTAATGCGCCTTTATCCGGTATATCACCGGGTAAATTACCTGCAAGGGAGAGGAAATCAGCATGGGTATAGCCCGCTTTACGACCTGGGTTGGGCAGGTTAACGCCACTGGGGACATCCCATGACGCCAGACAACCACGCGCCGCGAATCCGACGGGCCTTTTATTATGCGCCGTTTCGCCATTTGTTTTTTGCCCGCTTGTTTACCGTTTTAGGTAACGGCATCGCGCCCATTGCGCTGGCGTTCGCGGTGCTGGATATGGGCGGCAGCGCGACCGAGCTTGGGATCGTCGTGGCGGCGCGTTCGATTTTTAACGTCGCCTTTCTGCTGATTGGCGGCGTACTGGCAGATCGTTACTCCCGCAGTATGGTGCTGGTGTCCTCATCCATCATCGCTGCGCTGTCGCAAGGCCTGGTGGCATGGTCAGTGCTGGATGGCGCGGCGACGTTCACCCTGCTGACGGTGCTGGGCGCCATCAACGGCGCAGCGGCGGGCATTGCGCTTCCGGCCTCTTCCGCGATGGTACCGCAAACGGTGCCCGCGCCGACGCTGCGCGAAGCCAACGCTTTTATTCAACTGGGAATTTACGGCGGCACCGTTATCGGCGCTTCGCTGGGCGGGATCCTGATCAGCGCCATTGGCCCTGGCTGGGGACTGGCGGTGGACGCGCTGGGCTTTGCCGCCGCCGCGCCGCTGTATCTGTTGACCCGCGCCGTCGCGCACGCGTCTGACGGTCCGGCGTCCCATATTTTGCAGGACCTGCGCGACGGCTGGAAAGAGTTTATCGCCCGTTCATGGGTTTGGGCGATTGTCGCGCAGTTCGCTATCGTCAATGCGGCGTTCAGCGGTATCGTGATGGTGCTGGGTCCGGTAGTCGCCGACGCCACCTTTGGCCGCGCGAACTGGGGATTTATTATTGCCGCGCAAAGCCTCGGCCTGATCTCAGGATCGCTTATCGCGCTTCGCTGGCGGCCCCGCCGGGATCTGTTTATCGGCGTCATACTGGTCAACCTCTGCGCCCTGCCGGTAGCCTTGCTCAGCCTGTTACCTTCGCCCGCGCTGTTGATGGCGGCCTTTTTTATGGCAGGCGCAGGATTCGGATTATTCGGCGTGTCCTGGGCGCAGTCGCTGCAAACGCATATCCCACCTGATAAGCTGGCCCGCGTGTACGCTTATGATGCGCTCGGCTCCTTTGTGGCTATCCCGGCAGGCGAACTGGCTGCGGGGCCACTGGCGGCACACTATGGCAGCAGTAATGTGCTGCTGGCGTCAGCCGTGGCCATTGTGACGGCGACCATCGCCGTCTGCTTCACTCCTTCCATTCGTCAACTGGATAATACGCCGCCGTTGACATCTGTCGCCAGATAAGCAAAAGGGGAAAAACAGACGCCGCTAAGCGTTGGTTTTTCCCCTTCCGTTGCCAGAGTCTGCCGCTGACTGGTTATATCAGCGGACTGGCATTACTTTTTCGGATCGGCATCAGTTTTGTCGCCGGATTCCGGCGCTTCAGATGGATCGTCTTTTTGACCAGCCATAGGGTTCATCATATATTTCATCGTGCCCTCCTTTATTACATATGTTCAGGCTACTAAATACGCATCAATAACGAAGCGCAAATAAACTCAGGAATATTATTAATTCCAGTCTTTTATTTTCAAAAAAGACTCTTTAAGTCTGGACTCATATTAAACACTGTCAAGCCACAGTTGCCCGAAAAATTTCAGCAAACGTTCAGGATTTGTCTTATGTACAAAAAACGAAGCTGAACTAATAAACGTAAAAATAAAATGTAAAATATATTATGCAGACTGAACTTCTTGATCCTGGTCAGAAACTAATACCTGCGTATGAGCCACTGATTTACAAAAAAATTTGCATTAAATTAGCGCAACCCGAAGCCTGTGCTACGCTTAACTATCAGAAAGTAAAACAATGAAAACATTGAAACATAATAATGATGATGTTTCGCTGTTTCCATTGTGTCCGGTAAACAAAAATGTGGGGGGGAATTATCATTGTGATGATAGCAACTTTTCCGCCACATATATTGCCTACAACAATGTTCTATCAGGAGAAATTAATATGACTCATCTGGAAAATTATCATGACTGGTTACGTGATGCTCATGCGATGGAAAAACAAGCTGAGTCAATGTTGTCCAAAATGGCAGACCGCCTGGAGCATTACCCCGATCTGAAAGCCCGCATCGTGCAGCACATCGAAGAAACCCGTCAGCAACAAGTCCTGCTTGATCAAGTGATCGAACGCAATGGCGTTTCCACCTCTATCGTAAAAGACGCCATGAGCAAAATGGCGGCGCTGGGTCAGGCCGTTGGCGGCATGATGACGCCTGATGAAGTGGTAAAAGGCGCCATCAGCGGTTATGTGTTTGAGCACTTCGAAATTGCCTGTTACACCTCCCTGATCGCTGCGGCGAAAATGGCCGGTGACGAAGAAGGCGCACGCGTATTTGCACAAATCCTGGAGCAGGAAAAAGCGATGGCGGAATGGTGCATCACCCATATTCCTGACGTCACCGAGCAGTTCCTGATCCGTTCGGCGACACCGGACACCGAAGCTAAAAAGTAATCTTTCCACTGAGAACCGGCGCAGACCACGCCTTCGGGCGATGATGATAATACAGAGGAAATTATGTTCAGACATGTGAAGCAATTACAGTACACCGTTCGTGTAGCGGAGCCTAATCCAGGCCTCGCTAACCTTTTACTTGAGCAGTTTGGCGGCCCGCAGGGCGAACTGGCTGCTGCCTGCCGCTACTTTACCCAGGGCCTGAGTGACGACGATCCGGGACGCAAAGATATGCTGCTGGATATCGCCACCGAAGAGCTAAGCCACCTCGAAATCATCGGTACGCTGGTCGGCATGCTGAACAAGGGTGCCAAAGGTGAACTGGCGGAAGGGACTGAAAAAGAAGCAGAGCTTTATCGCTCGCTGACCGGCCGCGGCAACGACAGCCATATCACCTCTCTGCTGTACGGCGGCGGTACGCCGCTGACGAACTCCGGGGGCGTGCCCTGGACCGCAGCTTATATCGATACCATCGGCGAACCGACCGCGGATCTGCGTTCTAACATCGCTGCTGAAGCACGTGCGAAAATCATCTATGAACGCCTTATTAACCTGACGGACGATCCGGGCGTGAAAGATGCGCTGGGCTTTTTGATGACGCGCGAAGTGGCGCACCAGATGTCTTTCGAAAAAGCCCTGTATTCAATTCGCAACAACTTCCCGCCGGGTAAATTGCCGCCAATTGAGCAGTATGCCAACACCTACTTCAATATGTCTGAAGGGGAAGAAGTTCGTGGCAGCTGGAACAGCGACGAGAACTTCAACTATGTTGCCGATCCGCAGCCAGCCGTTGACGGCGGCGACGGTAAAGCCTCTGTCACGCTGCCTCCGCAGCAGGAAAGTGATTTGCTGGCGATGATTAAGCGCACGCAGTCCGACCCAGCTATCAATCCGGTCACCGGCACTGACCTGGGATCTGTTGCAGAGCCGATTGAAAATACCGCAGCGAAAAAAGACGTTTAATTTTTTTCAATGCATTCTGAGCGAGCCCGGATCTTATTCCGGGCTCGCTCAGTTAAGGAGTTTGTTATGACAATGCCTTCGGCGTCTATTGCCAATGAATTAGGTCGCTTACTGACGGAAAAAAAACTCTTTTTGACCACTGCTGAGTCCTGTACCGGCGGGCAAATTGCCTCTGCATTATGTGCGGCAAAAGACACCCCCTCTTTTTATGGCAGCGGTTTTGTCACTTTTACGGATGAAGCAAAAATCACCACCCTCGGCGTTAAGAAGAAAACCATTGAGACGCACACTGCCGTGAGTCAGCAGACAGTGATTGAGATGACGGCAGGTGCTATTGCTCATTCGGGCGCGGACGTGGCAATTGCGGTCAGCGGTTACGCCGGGCCTGATGGTGGCGAAGACGGCACGCCCGCGGGAACTATCTGGTTTGCATGGCAATTACCGGGGTCAGAAACCTATACCCAGTGTAAACAATTTGAAGGGGACAGTGAGGCAGTATTATTGCAGGCGGCGAATTACGCCATGGCCGGCACTATTCTGCTGCTGGAAGAATTAAAATCCTGATAGCACTTTTTATTTATCATTTCCTGAAAAACAAAATGGCAACCCCACACGTAAGTGCAGGATTGCCAGTACCGGTTCTTTAATTTTTAACGTCATCATTCACGTCAGCAAATGAAAGAACACCGGTTAGCGCATTGACGGATCAGGAAGAACGTCCGCCGCCATGGCTGTTTTTACCGCCTTTTTTACCCGCTTCTGAGGCTCTTTCAGGGTCATTCTTAAAGTTGCCGCCGCTTTGTTGGCCGCCTTTTTTCCCTGCTTCGGATGCGCGTTCGCGATCTTGTGAGAAATTACCGGAACCGCCACGTTGCTGAGTCATAATTAATACCTCATTGAGTTTTGGTAAATCAGGGGAAGTATTTCCCCGTCAGGCAATATTAACTATAGCGTCTGCCAGCGAAGATGCAAATATAAAAGCCATTATATTAATCGTGCCAGGAGTGCCTGGAATTATCTTAAAGCGAGACATGAAATATAACGAAGCGGCAGAGTAAAAATATATTTATTTATATTTAATAATCTTACAAAAAAAGAGGCGGGCCAGTATGCCCGCCTTCTGATTAAATACGATATATCGCAGAGCGCGACAGGATTAATGCCAGGTGGTAGCCGTTTCCTTGCGCTCTTTCAGCACGCGAGTGTTGTCTGCTTCAGTCGCGTTGCCCATCGGTTTACCGTTGTACTCCATAGTGGCATGAGAGTAATAGTTGATGCGCGGGCAGGATTTGGCGCAGCCATAGGACATGATGGTACGGAACAGGAATTCCGGATCCTGCCAGCCGAAACCATAGCTGTAGGCATAAGCGTTGGCGCTGGATTTGTTAAGCGCCGCCCCCAGCAAATGGCCAATTTCATGACCGAAGCTGTAACCGCCCACCGCGCAGGAAGCCTCCACCACCGCAAAGGCGGTTGACGCTCTGGCGTTTACATAGGCCTGGCCGCAGAAACCGTACTTCTTCGCCAGCAGAACCGCAATATTGGCATTGGTCAGGCCGCGCTGGTAGTGCACTTCTTCCAGCTTGTTGTCATTGGTGTTTTTCAGATCGCGCAGCATGTCGGATGAATTCGCTGGCTCAACATAGGACGGATCGATCATGGTCCCTGCCAGCACCAGTTTCAGATCGATACCGCTGTTTTCGTAGCCTTCGTTCGTTTCTTCCACCGCCAGCTGCGCCACCGCATCCAGATCGCCCAGGCTTTTCGCCGCCGCCGGTGTGGCAGCAACCAGCACGCTCACCCTGGTCTTTTCAGGCTGCGGCACTGCGGGCACATAGCAGGTGCCCTGCGGCTCCCACACCGGGTTAACGCCCGGCACATCATCCGCCGCCACCTTATTACGGCTGCGATAGTTGATGCCCTGGTAGCTCACCAACAGATCCGCCTGCGGATAGCTGTTCTGCGCCGCCCATTCCGCCGCACAGACCTGCACGGGTACAGGTAATGGTAGTGGCGCCGGGGCTTCACCAGTCTGAACACAGACGCCATTTGGCTCCCATACCGGCGACACACCCGGCATTTCGCCTTTGGTTTCCCAGCGGCTGCGGTAGTTACGCTCGTTGTAGCTCACCATCCAGCCTTTTTCCGGATAGGTGGTATCGGCCCCCCAGGATGACTGGCACGGCAGCGTATAACCCAGGCGGGATAAATCAGGCGCGTCGTTTTCTTCGTAGGTGACATCTGAAACCACTGTTTCCAGATGTTCCGTGTCGTAAGGTACGGCGGCTTCGTTGATTTTGATCACCGCATGCTGGCCGCTGCTCAGCGGCTGGATGCGGTACAGCTGTCCGTTGCGACGCACGGTGCCGGTGACCTTATCGCCTTTGCGTACCAGGATCACCGAATCAAAATCAGCCGCCTTCAGTGACTTCATGGCGGTATTTTTCAGCATTTTGCGGTTATAGCGGCCGCGCCAGACCTGCATCCCACGATCGGTTTTTCTGAAGCTGGCTAACCAGACCTTTTCTTCCTTCGTCTGGCCCGGCAGCAGCACCGTCAGAAAAGGCGTGGAGTCGGCAATAATGTTGCTGTTAATGCCGATAACCTCAACCGAGGCCGTTGCAGGATCCGCGGCGATGGCGCGGGTTTCGCTGGAGGATTTCAGTAATTTGCTTTTGATAAAAAGGCTATTATCCGCGGCGCTGACCTGGCTGGCCCCCAATAACAGCGAGGTGCCTAATAAATATAATAGTGGGTGTCGTTTCATTGTCGTCTTCCTTTTAACGCTCATCTTCCTGATGGGCGTATTCCATGAAATAGTGTGACTGACCGGTAATATGTTTAAAAAACAATCACCCCTGTCAGTTAGCGACACATCTTAAATAAACAGGTAATTGATATCTCTTGATGAAATCTGAAAAGGCGGGGAAATGCAGGCGGGTAATAGATTAATAACATTGACTATATTCACCGGGCAGATACCTGCCCGGTGTTAACACAGACTATAAACCTGAATGACGATATTCGTCGTTTTTCACTTTTTCCGCGGCAACTTTACCGGCAATAAAAGCATGATCGGAATTGTAATATTCCCATTCGCTGTAGCGTCCGGACAGAATGATGTCACGGGATAACAGCCATTTTCTGACCGTTTCAACATTTGCTTTACGCTGATGATCGTAAAGCACATACGCGCAGGGAATATCGACCTGGCTTGCGGTCAGCACGGGATCGTCAGCGGTAAAGATCCCCACTTCAATACATTCCCGGATGCATCTGTCGATCAGCGCCTGTCCCTGCTCCGGCAGCGGCTTGTCCGGTGAATAGGTGATCTCGCAGGTCAGCCCGAAGCCATTTTCCGGATTACAGTGTGGGCTGGCGTTGCCCTGAACAAAAATACGGTGGAAGACGGTTCTGCCCGCAAAATAGATCCAGTGTTTATCGGTTAAATTCGCCCGGCCTATTCCCAGATTGACGCAGCGCACCGACACATGACGCAGGCCATTCGCCGCCGCCCGTACCGATGACGGCACTTCATCACCCATAATATGGATAAGCTGCGGCAGCGGCATGGTGCTGATCAGCTGTTCGTACCGATACTGCCTGCCGTCCGCCAGCACCGCCAGATGCTGCTGGGCAAAGATTTGTTTCACTTCCGCCCCGGTTTCCACCGTACCTTTGATATAGGGTAAAAATGCCGTCATCAGCGCCTGGAAGCCGCCTTTCAGCGGATAGCCGAAGAAAGCGTTCGGCCCCATCGGTTTGCCCTTTTCGGTCAGCGCGCCTTCAATGATCTGTGCCAGATCCGGCAGCGGTACGCGTCCGCCCAGCCAGGAGGTTTCCATCTCGGCGAGCGGCACCGCCCACAATTTTTTGTTGTACGGAATGGCGAAGTGCCTGGCGATGCCCGCGCCCCAGGTTTTATAGATGAAGCTTTCAAAATTGTCCGGCGGCATGGCGTCCTGCACGCTGTCATTGCTGCTCAGATCCGGGATGCTGCCATCCGCGCAGCAGTCCACCACCTGACCGGCGCTGCTGTCACAGGAGGCCTCTTTATCGCTACGGATCGACACGGTTTTCGCCGCGGATGCCACGCCATAACGCGCCTCTATCGCGCCGAGAATACACTCTTTAATGATATTGGGCGGCAGGCCGTAGAGCGCGCCCTGGAAAGGATAGCGGGTATAGACGCCCTCGGTGTAGACCCAGGCCTCTCGCGCCTGCCAGTGAAGGTTACTGCCAAGCAGCATGTCGTACAGCGCTTTCACGTAGCTGTCTTCGGAAAACATAATGTGTCCGGCGTAATCGAAGGTGAATCCTTTGTCCTCGATGGATCGGCACAGGCCGCCGACGGTGGCATTGCGCTCCAGCAGGGTCGCGCCTTCGCCATAATGAAAGGCGGCGCTCAGCCCTGTCGGTCCGGCTCCCAGAATCAGACAGCGGGTGGACACTGCCGGCGCATGGTGCGGCGGCGTCAGGCGTAATACCGAAGGGTCGTTGATCTCCGCCATGTCCGTTGCGGCGCTGAGCACATTTTCCGGCGGCGTGCTGTGCAGCAGATTATCCATCAGCGTATGCATTTTTTCGGCAGTGTGATCCCATGAAGTCGCCGCCACAATGCCCTGCATCGCCTGCTGCTGATTTTGGCGGGCCGCGTCACTCATCTGCAGCGCCGCTTCACAGGCGCGAACGTACTCTGCGGGCGTACGGGCAATCGCCACCACGTGGCCATATGGTTTTTCCACGTCGGTAATGGGCGTGCTGACCACCGGCAACTGCGCCGCCATATACTCCAGCACTTTGGTGGGGCTGATAAACTGCGTCGCGGCATTGAGCGCAAAAGGCATCAGACACACATCCCATCCCGCCAGGAACTGCGGCAGCGCCTGATAGGGCTGCATGCCGAGATAATGGATATTTTGTCGCTGCGGCAGCGAAGCCGGATCGATTTTCACCACCGGCCCGACCATTACCAGTTGCCAGTCGGGATGCGCGTCCGCCAGCGCGCTGATAATGTCCAGATCCATACGCTCATCAATCACGCCGCAAAATCCCAAACGTGGATGGGGAATATCGTCCTGTAAAGGATGATGGTTAGCGCGATCCAGCGCCTGTTCAAAATGCACCGCATCGACGCTGCTGGTGAAGCAGTGCACGTTGTGATGCCGCCCGGCTTTCGCTGCATACAGGCTTGGCCCGCCGGTGAAAACAATATCCGCCCGTGAGAGCAGCGCGGATTCACGTTGCAGCAGCTGACGCGGCGCTTTTTCGAAGGCGGCCAGCTCATCCATGCAGTCGTAAACCACCAGCGCGGGCGAGAAGACTTTCAGCAGCGGCAGCGCCATCGGGGTATAAAACCAGACGATGGGCGTTTCGTCGTCTTCGGTAATTTCCGCCAGCAACGACTGCATATACTCGATCTGCCCGTCATGAAAACCGGTAACCGGTGATGGCGTATGCGGCTTCACGACGGTCACATTAGGCGCGGGCTGGCTCAGGTAAAGCGCCGGTTCATCGGCGGAAAATACCGGCTCTTCGATAAAAAATATCGAATAGTGCTCAGCCAGACGGGTCATCAAATGCTGCGGGCGCTGAAATACAAAATCCCAGCGCAGATGGCTAAAAACATAGATTCTTTTCATAGGTTTTCTCTCTTTGCAGGCCCTGTGCGCCACGCTAAATAAACACTGGAAATGATCGAGCATCTGCCGGGCGCGGTTGAGCGCCTGCGCATAGACCGGATCGAGCTGACGTTCAAAAGGGTCATGTCCTTCGGGGTCGATATTCCATAAGCCGCTGCGATGCCAGACGGCGTGGTTTTCCCAGTCCGGCCGGTCAATGACGGGATAAAGACAGATCCCCATCATCTCCACGCCCGCGATCTGCGCCTGGGCGACTTCCCGGGCAATCTCCGTGATCCAGGCACCCCGCCCGCTGCCCACATGGCTGGTTTCAGCCAGCAGGAGGGGGCGCTCGTAACGCTGATAAAGTTCTGCCAGCAGGCTGTGCAGCCTTTTGCGCCGACTGTCGCCCAGATGCCACCAGAGACGGCGGTTGGTTTCGCTTTCCCACTGGTTGTCGTGGTAGTAATTCGCGCCAATCAGATCCAGATAACGCGGCGCGCCGCCCAGTTCCGGCTCCAGACGCCCGGCGAGCATATCCCAGGCCTGAAACTGCGCGTTGTGCCAGCCTGCCGCGTTCTGCTGCGATTCGGGGCTGTCGTCCGGCGATACCAGATGAATAATGGGATCGCAGTGTAAAAATCGCGCCCGGGGATCCGCCTGCCAGATGGCATCGCAGGCGGCAAGCGTGGCGCGAACAAGTTGACGTTTGCTGCGAATACCGGTCGGATCGCGCACGCTGAGAGAAGGCGCAAATAGTCCGACCGATATCCCCCAGCTGGTAAAAGACATTTCATTGATCGGCGAATAAACTGGCGCCTCGTCATAATACGGGCGCAGGAATGTAGCCAGCGCTCCGCACAGCTGAGCGAAGCGCGAAATAAAATCTTCGGAAAAGAATTCAATATTTTCCGGCCAGCCGTAATGACAAATGGTCCAGCAAATCTGAATGCCGTTGTCCTGCGCTGCTGCCATTTTTTCAGCAACGGAAGAAAAGTCGTAGCCATTTTCCTGTTCCACCAGCCGCCAGCCGACGCTTTCCCTGACGGTGGTAATTTGAAATGGCGCGAGCGCCTGATAATCCTGCCGATGCTTTTTATCATGGGCTGTGGCGTTATTCATTGAAAGCGCATCATTATTTCGGGTGATATGATCGGCACCCTCATACCCCGCCTGCCAGAACGATCTGAACACCTGCATAGCAACGTCTCCGCAATGATACTTTTCATGCGCACACGGGACGTGAATGAAAAATAAAATTGATAAATTATTCCGGGGAACCGCTCGGTTTCTTTAGCATTAAAGAGAGTTTTATTAAGAGATTGCGCTGCTTTATAAGAATAGAGCCTAATTAGCAAACGGGCAGAAAGATAAATGTTTAAGGGTACTTATAAGATTAATCCTGGCTGTAATTAATTTTAGTTCGTCTGCTAATCAACGAAATAATTTGCACAAGAAAGTGCTAATAAAAACTTCGTTAAAATAATAAATATCTATCATGGAAATTTTAATTGTGAGATTAATCAATTCATAACGGTGTTAAAACACGCGACCAATATTTATGGCGTTTTAATAATTATTAACCTTTACCCTGAAAAATTTCTGCATCCGGCACCCGGTGACCACTGGCGCGCGCTCCCCCATGCCCCGGGCTGGTCTTTTGTTAACAATCAGGCTATAAAGAACGCCATACGGACATTCAGACATCCATACGTTTAGAAGGTGATATGCAAAGGCAACAAGAAAATGGCGAGCTTAAGCGCACCATGAAACCCCGGCATTTGATCATGCTTTCCCTGGGCGGCGTCATTGGCACAGGGTTGTTTTTTAACACGGGCTACATCATTTCCACCACAGGCGCGGCAGGGACGCTGCTGGCTTACCTGATTGGCGCGCTGGTGGTCTGGCTGGTGATGCAGTGCCTCGGGGAGCTTTCCGTGGCGATGCCCGTGACAGGCGCTTTCCATGTTTATGCGGCGCGCTATATTGGCCCGGCAACCGGCTACACCGTGGCATGGTTATACTGGCTTACCTGGACAGTGGCGCTGGGATCGAGCTTCACCGCCGCCGGATTCTGTATGCAGTACTGGTTTCCACACGTCCCTGTCTGGATATGGAGCGCCCTGTTTTGCGTGCTGATTTTTTCCCTTAACGCGGTCTCAACGCGCTTTTTTGCCGAAGGGGAATTCTGGTTCTCCCTGATTAAAGTCGCGACTATTCTCGTCTTTATTATCCTGGGCTGCGGAGCGATCTTCGGTTTTATCCCGATGAAGGATGGATCCTCCGCGCCTGGGCTGGTTAATCTCACCCGCGAGGGCTGGTTCCCCCACGGCGGTCTGCCCATTCTGATGACCATGGTGGCGGTGAATTTCGCGTTTTCCGGCACGGAGCTTATTGGCATAGCGGCAGGGGAAACGGAAAATCCGCATCAGGCGATCCCGGTGGCGATCCGGGCCACTATCGCCCGGTTGATTGTGTTTTTTATCGGTACGGTCTTTGTTCTCGCAGCGCTGATCCCCATGGAAGTCGCGGGCGTTGAGAAAAGCCCCTTTGTGCTGGTCTTTGAAAAAATCGGCATTCCGTACGCAGCGGATATTTTCAACTTTGTCATTCTGACGGCAATTCTTTCTGCGGCGAATTCCGGTCTCTATGCATCGGGCCGCATGCTGTGGTCGCTGTCCAATGAAAAAACCTTGCCGGTCTGTTTTGCCCGCGTTAATAAAAACGGCGTGCCGCTGGTGGCGCTTTCCGCTTCTATGATCGGCGGACTGCTGGCGCTGTTATCCAGCGTGATCGCCCCTGATACGGTATTTGTTGCGCTCAGCGCCATATCTGGCTTTGCCGTGGTAGCCGTCTGGCTCAGCATCTGCGCCTCTCATTTTGTATTTCGTCGCCGCCACATCCGGTCAGGTAAGCCGCTCGCCGGGTTGCAATACCGGGCGCCCTGGTATCCCCTGGTGCCGGTGCTCGGCTTCCTGCTGTGTCTGCTCGCCTGTATCGGCCTGGCGTTCGATCCCGACCAGCGTATTGCGCTCTGGTGCGGCGTACCTTTCGTTGCCCTCTGCTATGCCAGCTATTTTCTGACTCATAAAACCACATCGAAGGAGACTGACTATGCCGCAGATTAATCCCCTTACCGCTCTGCTTGAGAGTCATCCTTTTGCCGTACTTGATGGCGCGCTGGCCACCGAACTGGAAGCGCGCGGATGCAACCTTGCGGATAATCTCTGGTCCGCGAAAGTGTTAATGGAAAATCCGCAGCTTATCCGGGACGTGCATCTGGACTATTTTCGCGCGGGCGCGCAAATCGCCATTACCGCCAGTTACCAGGCCACGCCTTTGGGCTTTTCGGCACGTGGACTGACGGAGGCGCAATCGGCAGCGCTGATTGAACAGAGCGTTGCGCTGGCGAAAGAAGCGCGGGAAATTTATCTGCGTGAGGATCCAGCCGCGGGTCCGCTGCTGGTGGCGGGATCTGTCGGGCCATACGGCGCTTATCTGGCCGATGGTTCTGAATATCGCGGCGATTATGTACGCCCTGCGGAAGAATTTAAGGCCTTTCATCGCCCGCGCATTGAAGCCCTGCTCAATGCCGGGGCCGATCTGCTGGCCTGTGAAACCTTACCCTCTTTTGCCGAGATCACAGCGCTGGCCGACCTGCTGACAGAGTACCCGCAGGCGCGGGCGTGGTTCTCCTTTACCTTAAGGGATGACCAGCATCTGAGCGATGGCACACCGCTCGTTCAGGTGGTGAATACGCTTGCCACCTGTCCACAAGTTATTGCGCTGGGGATTAACTGTATCGCGCTGAATAAAACCACCGCCGCGCTGAAGCACCTGCAAAGCCTGAGCGCGCTGCCACTGGTGGTTTATCCTAATTCCGGTGAAACCTACGACGCGGTAAGCAAGGCCTGGCATACGCATGGCGACAGCTGCGGATCCCTGGCGGGACATGTGTCACAGTGGTTAGAGGCCGGGGCGAAACTGATTGGCGGATGCTGCCGCACGACGCCAGAGGATATCGCCGCGCTGCGTGAACGCCGCTGATGCATCTTTAATGATACGCGCAGGCTCTGAAACCGACTGGCAGCATAGCGGCTTTTCATCCTGCGCGATGTCCCTTTAAACGAAAGCCTTCCCCTGTTGTTTTCCTGCCCTACAGACTCCGTTATCATGCTCGCTGTGCCTTATAAATCAGGGTATTGCAATGAGCCGATACCATGTAACCAATAGCGAAGGCCAGTTTGAGAAAGGCTCTGGCGAACAAATTTTGGCGAATAAGCTCGGGATTAGTGATGCTCATGACATTGATGACGCAGAACTGGTACTCCTCGAGCAACTCTATCACGCTGTCTTTGAACAGCATTTTCCGCTGGGGTTGATCACAGTTAAGATCCTAAAAAGCTGGCACCGACGCTGGTTAGGCAATATTTATGCGTGGGCGGGGCAAGAAAGGACGGTCAATATCAGTAAAGGCGGCTTTATGTTTGCTCCTTCAGCACAGCTGCCCAAACTGCTGAAGGATTTTGATGTGAAATACCTTGCCCGTTACACACCCTGTACCGGTATGAGCGAAGAGCAGCTGATTGAAGCTATCGCAATCACACATGTGGAACTCATACTCGTCCACCCTTTCATAGAAGGAAATGGGCGATTATCACGACTTTTAGCCGATGTGATGGCGGTTCAGGGGGGCTATAAGCCGCTGGACTATCAACGCTGGGAGCAGAACAAAACCCGGTACATCTCAGCTATTCATGCGGGCATGGCGATGAATTACGAACCGATGAAATACTGGGTGAGCCAGGCGTTAAGAAAGGATTAGGCAAGACGAAGATGGGCGAATTTTTTACGCGCCGCTTCAAGCGAAGCTTCAACTTTGGCTGAAGGCTGACCGGTTTCAACCGCTGTTGAGGTCACAACAGCGCGCGCAATGTCAGCGCGTGAAGGGCTGGTATAGCCTTGCTGACCTTTTTGATTGTTTCGCATAGCGTCTCCTGTCAGTCACATGTAAGACTAATAGTATATCAAGTATTACCCATAACGTCATACCGCAGCCTGTCTGCATACCTTCTGGCGCACTTAAACGGGTAAAGCCTTCCCCTGTTGTTTTCCTGCCCTACAGACTCCGTTATCATGCTCGCTATGCCTTATAAACCGAACAGGTTGCGGTGAGACGTAAAAAAATAAAAAACTCACTCATTCATTAAAAGTTAAGAACATGGACATCATACGCCAATGAGTACATCAGAGAATTTCGACGCCCACACCCCAATGATGCAGCAGTACCTGAAGCTCAAGGCGCAGCATCCGGATATTTTGCTGTTTTACCGTATGGGCGACTTCTATGAGCTGTTTTATGACGATGCCAAACGCGCGTCACAGCTGATGGATATTTCGCTTACCAAACGCGGCGCATCGGCAGGCGAGCCAATCCCGATGGCGGGCATTCCTCATCACGCGGTGGAAAACTATTTATCGAAGCTGGTCAGCCTTGGCGAATCGGTGGCGATTTGCGAACAGATCGGCGATCCGGCCACCAGCAAGGGCCCGGTGGAGCGCAAAGTGGTGCGCATCGTCACGCCGGGCACCATCAGCGACGAAGCCCTGTTGCAGGAGCGTCAGGATAATCTGCTCGCCGCCATCTGGCAGGACAACAAAGGCTACGGTTACGCCACGCTGGACATCAGTTCCGGCCGTTTTCGCATCAGTGAACCGGCAGACCGGGAGACCATGGCGGCAGAGCTGCAGCGCACCAATCCGGCGGAGCTGCTCTACGCCGAAGACTTTGCGGAGACCTCGCTGATTGAAGGCCGCCGCGGTCTGCGCCGCCGTCCGCTATGGGAATTTGAAATCGACACCGCCCGCCAGCAGCTGAATTTACAGTTCGGCACCCGCGATCTGGTGGGTTTTGGCGTGGAAAACGCGCCGCGCGGCCTCTGTGCAGCGGGCTGCCTGTTGCAGTATGTCAAAGATACCCAGCGCACCTCGCTGCCGCATATCCGCTCCATCACCATGGATCGCCAGCAGGACAGCATCATTATGGATGCCGCCACGCGCCGCAATCTGGAGATCACCCAGAACCTGGCCGGTGGCTTTGAAAATACGCTGGCGTCGGTGCTGGACTGCACCGTCACGCCGATGGGCAGCCGTATGCTCAAGCGCTGGCTGCATATGCCGGTGCGTGATACCGCAGTGCTGACAGAACGTCAGCAGACCATTGGCGCGTTACAGGAGCTGACCGCTGAGTTGCAGCCAGTGCTGCGTCAGGTTGGCGATCTGGAGCGTATTCTGGCGCGTCTGGCGCTGCGCACTGCCCGCCCGCGCGATCTGGCGCGTATGCGTCACGCCTTCCAGCAGTTGCCGATCCTGCGCGAGCAGCTGGCGGACGTCGACTGCAAGCCGGTACAGCAGCTGCGTGAAAAAATGGGCGAGTTCAGCGAACTGCGTGAACTGCTGGAGCGGGCAATTATTGACGCGCCGCCGGTCCTGGTGCGCGATGGCGGCGTGATCGCGCCGGGCTATAACGCCGAACTGGATGAGTGGCGCGGACTGGCGGATGGCGCGACCGATTATCTGGATAAACTGGAAATTCGCGAGCGTGAAAAACTCGGGCTGGATACGCTGAAGGTGGGCTATAACGGCGTGCACGGCTACTTTATTCAGATCAGCCGCGGCCAG
Organism: Enterobacter sp. K510; assembly: GCF_055804875.1. NCBI lineage: Bacteria > Pseudomonadati > Pseudomonadota > Gammaproteobacteria > Enterobacterales > Enterobacteriaceae > Enterobacter > Enterobacter sp. K510. The sequence goes on from NZ_JBNRLQ010000001.1 coordinate 155,702, forward strand.
AGCCATCTTGCGCCCATTCATTACGTACGCCGTCAGACGTTAAAGAACGCCGAACGCTACATCATTCCTGAACTGAAGGAATATGAAGACAAGGTGCTGACCTCAAAAGGCAAAGCGCTGGCGCTGGAAAAACAGCTGTATGAAGAGCTGTTCGATCTGCTGATGCCGCATCTGGGGGATCTGCAACAGAGCGCCACCGCGCTGGCAGAACTCGACGTGCTGGTGAACCTTGCCGAGCGCGCTGACACGCTCAATTACAGCTGTCCGACCTTCAGCGATAAACCGGGGATCCGCATCGTCGAGGGGCGTCATCCGGTGGTCGAGCAGGTGCTGAACGAGCCCTTTATCGCCAACCCGCTGTCGCTGTCGCCCCAGCGCCGGATGCTGATTATTACCGGCCCGAATATGGGCGGTAAAAGCACCTATATGCGCCAGACGGCGCTTATTACCCTGCTGGCCTATATCGGCAGCTACGTGCCGGCGCAGAAAGTGGAGATTGGTCCCATCGATCGTATCTTTACCCGCGTGGGCGCGGCGGACGATCTGGCGTCAGGGCGGTCGACCTTTATGGTGGAGATGACCGAAACCGCCAATATTCTGCATAACGCCACCGAGAACAGCCTGGTGCTGATGGATGAGATCGGGCGCGGCACGTCAACCTATGACGGTCTGTCTCTCGCCTGGGCCTGTGCGGAAAATCTGGCGAACCGCATTAAAGCGCTGACCCTCTTCGCCACTCATTATTTCGAGCTGACGCAGCTGCCGGAAAAAATGGAAGGCGTGGCGAATGTGCATCTGGATGCGCTGGAGCACGGCGACACCATCGCCTTTATGCACAGCGTACAGGACGGCGCGGCCAGTAAAAGCTATGGTCTTGCGGTAGCGGCGCTGGCGGGCGTGCCGAAAGAGGTGATCAAGCGCGCGCGCCAGAAGCTGCGCGAGCTGGAGAGCATTACCCCGAACGCGGCAGCCACCCAGGTGGACGGTACGCAGATGTCGCTGCTGATGCCTGCGGAAGAAACCAGCCCGGCGGTGGAAGCGCTGGAGGCGCTGGATCCGGATACGCTGACACCGCGTCAGGCGCTGGAGTGGATCTATCGTCTGAAGAGTCTGGTCTGACCCCCTGCCCGGCGGCGCAGGCTTGCCGGGCCTACAACCTCCCCCTGTTGTGTCTGCACCTCTTCGTAGTATTCCGAGTTGCCGGGCAAGCCATGGCTGAGCTTCTATACTTGTTACTTCATTCAGCAACAAAATGGAGTAAATACATGACCATTCATAAGAAAGGGCAGGCACACTGGGAAGGCGATATTAAGCGCGGTAAAGGCACCATCTCCACCGAAAGCGGCGCGCTGAAGCAGCAGCCTTACGGTTTTAATACTCGTTTTGAAGGCGCAGCCGGGACTAACCCGGAAGAGCTGATTGGCGCGGCCCACGCAGGTTGTTTCTCAATGGCGCTGTCGTTAATGCTGGGCGAAGCGGGCTTTACGCCGGAAAGCATCGACACCACGGCGGATGTGTCGCTGGATCAGGTTGATGGCGGCTTTAAAATCACCAAAATTGCGCTGAACAGCACGGTGAAGCTGCCGGGGATCGAGAAAGATCAGTTTGATCCGATCATCCAGAAAGCGAAAGCCGGATGCCCGGTGTCTCAGCTGTTCAATGCTGAAATCACACTGGATTATACGCTGAACTAAGGCGTGTGCTCCACCCGCTTGCTCAGGAGCGGGCAAAGAAAAAGGCCAGTCAAATGACTGGCCTTTTTTGTACAGAATCGATTATTCGCGGAACAGTGCTTCGATGTTCAGCCCCTGCGCCTGCAGGATTTCACGCAGACGACGCAGACCTTCTACCTGAATCTGGCGGACACGTTCACGCGTCAGTCCAATTTCACGGCCAACATCTTCCAGCGTGGCGGCTTCATAACCCAGCAGACCGAAACGACGCGCCAGCACTTCACGCTGTTTGGCGTTCAGTTCGAACAGCCATTTGACGATGCTTTGTTTCATGTCATCGTCCTGCGTGGTGTCTTCCGGACCGTTTTCTTTTTCATCGGCCAGGATGTCCAGCAGCGCTTTTTCGGAATCGCCACCCAGCGGGGTGTCTACCGAGGTAATGCGCTCGTTGAGACGCAGCATACGGCTGACATCATCAACAGGTTTATCGAGCTGTTCTGCAATTTCTTCTGCACTCGGTTCGTGGTCCAGCTTATGGGACAATTCGCGAGCGGTACGCAGATAGACATTTAACTCTTTAACAATGTGGATTGGCAGTCGAATCGTACGGGTTTGATTCATGATCGCCCGTTCGATGGTCTGACGGATCCACCAGGTGGCATAAGTGGAGAAACGGAACCCACGTTCAGGGTCAAATTTCTCTACCGCACGGATCAGGCCGAGGTTACCCTCTTCAATCAGATCCAGCAGCGCCAGTCCACGATTGCTGTAGCGACGGGCGATTTTCACCACCAGACGCAGGTTACTTTCAATCATCCGACGGCGGGAGGAAATATCCCCACGCAGTGCGCGTCGTGCGAAATAAACTTCTTCTTCAGCAGTTAACAGCGGAGAGTAACCAATTTCTCCAAGGTATAACTGAGTCGCGTCCAGCACACGTTGCGTGGCGCCCTGCGATAACAGTTCCTCTTCTGCCAGGTCGTTATCACTGGGTTCCTCTTCATTTAAGGCTTTCTCGTCGAAAACCTCAACTCCGTTCTCATCAAATTCCGCGTCTTCATTTAAATCATGAACTTTCAGCGTATTCTGACTCATAAGGTGGCTCCTACCCGTGATCCCTGGACAAAGCATTAACTTCACTGTTTGTTTTTTTACCCTGCAACGGCGATTAAGCGCGCTGCAGGGACGAAACAAGAGTGAGCCAATGACTCTGCCAAATTATCGCTGCGGCAAATAACGCAGCGGGTTGACGGATTTCCCCTTGTAACGAATTTCAAAATGTAAGCGTGTTGAACTGGTTCCGGTGCTACCCATGGTAGCTATCTTCTGCCCCGCCCTGATTTCTTGTTGTTCCCGGACCAGCATTGTATCGTTATGGGCGTAGGCACTCAGGTAATCATCGTTATGTTTAATGATGATTAAATTACCGTAACCGCGCAGTGCGTTGCCGGCATATACCACGCGTCCGTCAGCGGTCGCGATAATAGCCTGCCCTTTACTGCCAGCGATATCAACCCCTTTATTACCACCCTCGGTGGCAGAGAAGTTGTCGATAACTTTGCCTTCAGTCGGCCAGCGCCAGGTCGATATAGGGGCGCTGGTAGATGCACTGCTGGCGGTCGGTTCGGTAGTGGTAGCAGATGGCACGGTTACAGGCGCTGTGACGGTAGTCGCAGGCTTGTTGTTTGGCAACATCTTGTTATCACTTTGTTCACCTGAGTCCTCAGAATACGTAATTGTCGGTTTCGGCGCAACCACCACGGTTGAATTTTGTGCAGGTGGAGTGACGATTCCTTGCGCAGAAGCATCAGCCTGAGTGATAGCATTTCCGCCCGTTATCGGCGTACCCGATGCATTACCAACCTGCAGAACCTGCCCGACATTCAGGCCATACGGGGCGGCAACGTTGTTTCGCTGGGCCAGATCCCTGAAATCGTTCCCGGTGATCCAGGCGATATAAAACAGCGTGTCACCTTTTTTGACCGTATAAGTGCTGCCGCCGGTATAGCTACCTTTCGGAATGTTCCCATACTTACGGTTGTACACAATACGACCGTTTTCGGTCTGAACCGGCTGTTCTGCCATTGGCTGGGTCTGGGATTGCGCAGGCATCGGCTGAATAGCAGGCGTCTGGACGGGTTGAATTTGCGGCGTTTGTTGCGCAGACGCGCCCATTTTGGGCGGCGGCGTAATTAACATTCCGGAACCTGAACTGGAAGCGCTGTTGCCGCCGACGGAGCTGACCGGCGCTGGCGCGTTATCCGAGCTTGAGCATCCTGCAAGCCAGAGCGAAACCAGTGATAATGCCGCGAGGCGACTTACGGTAAATTTTGGGCTTCCCGTGCTCATTTATCCTCCAGGAATGTGTTAACTGTCAGTGACTTAATGATGACCGTGGCGGTCATTAGCAAATGAGCTACACCCTACGCGGATATGCGCTGAAATCCCTCAGACAATTCCAGGAATCAGGCCAGTTCCCCTTTCACAAGTGGAACAAAGCGTACGGCTTCCACGGTATCGATGATAAATTCGCTTCCCCGTCGACGAACCCGTTTAAGTTGCTGGTGTTCGTCCCCCACAGGTAAAACGAGAATGCCGCCCTCATCCAGCTGCGACATCAGCGCCACAGGGATTTCCGGCGGTGCAGCCGTCACAATAATGGCGTCGAAGGGCGCACGTGCCTGCCACCCTTCCCAGCCATCGCCGTGACGGGTGGAAACATTATGTAGATCCAGCTGCTTAAGACGACGACGGGCCTGCCATTGCAGGCCTTTAATACGTTCGACGGAACAAACATGGTGCACCAGATGGGCGAGGATCGCCGTCTGATAGCCTGAACCTGTGCCAATTTCCAGCACCCTCGACTCCGGCGTCAGTTCCAGCAGCTCGGTCATGCGCGCCACCATATAAGGCTGCGAAATGGTCTGCCCCTGGCCGATAGGCAGGGCGACGTTTTCCCAGGCTTTGTGTTCAAACGCCTCATCAATGAATTTTTCACGCGGCACCTGCGCCAGCGCGTCAAGCACCGGCTCGCTACGGATCCCCTGCTGGCGTAACTGTTCCAGCAGCGCCTGTATGCGTTTTGTTACCATTGCGTATTCACCCCGGCGCGCTCAAGCCATCCGCTCACCACTTCCTGCGCGCTGTAAGCGGTGAGATCGACATGCAGCGGCGTGACCGACACATAGCCTTCATCGACAGCGGCAAAATCGGTGTCCGGCCCGGCGTCGTGTTTCTCCCCTGGCGGGCCGATCCAGTAGAGCATATTGCCGCGCGGATCTTCCTGCGGGATCACTTTATCCGCCGGATGACGGGTGCCGCAGCGCGTGACGCGAATGCCTTTGATTTCAGCAAGCGGCAGATCCGGGACATTGATATTCAGAATACGTCCGGTGCGCAGCGGCTCCCGGTTTAATGCCCGCAGGATCGAACAGGTCACCGCCGCGGCCGTGTCGTAATGCTTATAACCATTAAGCGACACCGCCAGCGCCGGAAAGCCGAGATGTCGCCCTTCCATAGCGGCGGCGACGGTACCGGAGTAAATCACATCGTCGCCCAGGTTAGCCCCGGCGTTAATACCGGAGACGACAACATCCGGGCGGGGGCGCATCAGGGCATTGACGCCCAGATACACGCAGTCGGTAGGCGTACCCATCTGCACGGCGATGTCGCCATTTTCATGGGTGAAGGTGCGTAATGAAGATTCGAGGGTCAGCGAATTGGACGCGCCACTGCGGTTACGATCGGGCGCGACGACCTGTACGTCGGCAAATTCCCGCAAGGCCTTCGCCAGCGCCTGAATGCCTGGCGCATGGATCCCGTCATCGTTACTCAGCAATATTCGCATAATCACCCGATGTGTTGATAAGTTCCCTTACCACACTGGTGGCAAAACTACCTGCCGGTAGCCAGAAACGTAACTCGACGGTCACGTCATCCCACCAGTTCCAGCTTAACTGCTGCACGTTGAGCAGCATGGCGCGCCGCGCCGCCTCAACCTTTTCACGCAACAGCAAGGATTGTAATTCGGGGGCATCGGCAATCGCCGCCTGCTCAAACGCCAGCGCTTCACGCTGCGTTCCCCAGTCACCGCTCCCCGGCAGGGCAGCCGTAATCATCAGCTCGCGTTGATTCACGCGGGCCTGTAAATCTGCGCGTTCTTCAGGGGTGGCGACAAACCAGCTTCCGCGCCCGGCTAATTGTAGCGCATCGCCGTCAACAACTTGATTAAAGTCTGTTTTTTTCAGCCGCTCGCTGACAATCTGATTAAACAACGCGCTGCGGGCCGCCGACAACATAAAACTGCGTTTATTGCGATCGCGCACCGGCGCATTGCTTTGCGCCCAGCGCAGCGCGCCGTGCAGGTTGCTGCCGCCCAGACCAAAGCGCTGCGCGCCAAAATAGTTCGGCACGCCCTGCTCTGCGATGGCTTGCAGGCGCGTTTCCACCTCCGCGCGATCGCTGATGTCGCGCAGCACCAGCCTGAACTGGTTGCCGCGCAGCGCGCCTAAGCGCAGCTTACGCTTGTGGCGGGCATATTCCAGCACCCGGCATCCTTCCGGCTGGAAGGCGGAAATGTCCGGCATAGCATTGCCCGGCACACGGGCGCACAGCCACTGTTCGGTGACCGCGTGCTTATCTTTTTGCCCGGCGAAGCTCACTTCGCGGGCGGGAATTTTCAGGAATTTCGCCAGATCGTCCGCCACCGCACGGGTATTACAGCCGGTTTTCTGAATGCGCACCAGAATGTGCTCGCCTTCACCATCAGGTTCAAAACCTAAATCTTCCACCACCACAAAATCTTCCGGGCTGACTTTCAGCGCGCCGGAGGCCTGGGGTTTGCCATGCAGAAACGTCAGGTCGTCGAACGCAATCATTTTGCCGCCCTGACTAACAGCGCCACCGCTTCACAGGCGATACCTTCGCCACGGCCGGTAAAGCCAAGCTTTTCCGTGGTGGTGGCTTTAACGTTCACATCATCCATATGACAGCCAAGATCTTCGGCGATAAACACGCGCATCTGCGGGATATGCGGCAGCATTTTTGGCGCCTGGGCGATAATGGTCACGTCGACGTTGCCGAGCGTAAAGCCTTTCGCCTGAATACGACGCCAGGCTTCGCGCAGCAGCTCGCGGCTGTCGGCGCCTTTAAACGCCGGATCGGTATCCGGGAACAGCTTGCCAATGTCGCCAAGCGCCGCCGCGCCCAGCAGCGCATCCGTCAGCGCATGCAGCGCCACGTCGCCATCGGAGTGGGCCAGCAGACCTTTTTCGAAAGGAATGCGCACGCCGCCAATAATAATCGGGCCTTCGCCGCCAAAGGCGTGTACGTCAAAACCGTGTCCAATACGCATTATGCCATCTCCTTTCCGGTCATTCGGGTGAGGTAAAATTCTGCCAGCGCCAGATCTTCCGGTCGCGTGACTTTGATGTTATCCGCGCGGCCGCTGACCAGCACCGGGTGATAGCCGCAATGCTCCAGCGCCGAGGCTTCGTCGGTGATGGTCGCGCCGTCATTTAAGGCGCGTTGCAGGCAGTCATGGAGGAGTTCACGCGGGAAGAATTGCGGCGTCAGGGCATGCCAGAGATCGTTACGATCCACAGTATGCGCCACGGCGGCGATGCCAGGCTCGCCGCGCTTCATGGTGTCGCGCACCGGGGCGGCAAGAATACCGCCGACGCGGCTGGTGTCGCTGAGCGCCAGCAGGCGGGCGAGATCGTCCTGATGCAGACAGGGACGCGCGGCGTCGTGCACCAGTACCCAGGGCGCGTCCCCTGCGGCCTTAAGCCCCGCCAGCACGGAGTCCGCCCGCTCGGCGCCGCCGTCAACAACGGTGACCTGCGGATGATCTGCCAGCGGCAGCTGCGCAAAGCGCTCGTCGCCAGGGCTGATGGCAATAATGACGCTGGCCACCCGTGGATGCGCCAGCAGCGCAGCCACCGCGTGTTCGAGGATCGTTTTATTGCCAACTGAGAGATACTGCTTAGGACATTCCGTTTGCATGCGGCGGCCAAATCCGGCGGCCGGCACCACGGCACAAACGTCCGGAATTATTGCTGCCATGTCGTAAACCCGGGCTTCGCTTATCGATTATTTTGCAGTGACCCTGGCGTGCGTTTAGACGCATCCGGCACCAGACGGTAAAAGGTTTCGCCTGGTCTGGTCATACTGAGTTCGTTACGTGCGCGCTCTTCAATCGCTTCCTGGCCGCCATTGAGATCGTCAATTTCGGCGAAAAGCTGATCGTTGCGCGCTTTAAGTTTGGCGTTTGTTATCTGCTGCGCGGCCACATCGTCGTTGACACGGCTGAAGTCATGCAGGCCGTTTTTGCCGAACCACAGTGAATACTGTAGCCAGACCAGCAGTGCCAGCAACAGCAGCGTTAATTTACCCATCGTGCCCCCTGAAAATCGGCATCATCATCCCATAACTTGCGCGCAGACTCCACACTAAGCCGATACCGCGTCATCGCGGCCAAATGTAGCACTATTTACGGGCGGGCGCACAGGTGCGCATTTCTGACACATTGCCTTAACGAGCGTTACGCTTTGAAGTATGGAACGGCTCAGCCCATCAGCCACATAAATAACGCGCCGAACATGGTGACCACGATAATTACCGTCGCCACGCTGCTGTAAAGCAGCCTGCCGTCCAGCAATGAGTGCATGGCGATGCCCACCACCACGGCGACGGGCATCAGCGCCAGAAAGAAGGGCCAGGTATACAGAAAAAAGAACAGTGTATTCGGGCCATAGAGCAGAAAGGGTATGCCGAGCGCCAACAACCACGACACAAAGCCAACGATCGCCCCCGGAAATGACCAGGTGGTTTCCTCGCGGGCAGCGGTCTCAGACCGTGACAGATAAATGTTCTGGCTATTGCGCATATTGGATCCTGTGACCTGACTGTCCGTGATAGCAAAATCGGACATGTCTCAGGATCTGATAATATCGTTCTGTCTCAGCAGGTCTAATAATTGACCCACTAAATTTGTTACCAATTGTTCGCCATCTAAATGCACATCCGGCGTTGCAGGCGCTTCATAGACCGAATCGATACCGGTAAAGTGACGCAGTTCCCCGGCACGGGCTTTTTTGTACAGCCCTTTGGGATCACGCGCTTCGCAGATGGCCAGCGGCGTGTCGACGAACACCTCAATAAAGCGCCCTTCCCCGACGCGTTCTCGCACCATTTCACGTTCGGCGCGGTGCGGAGAGATAAACGCCGTCAATACCACCAGCCCGGCATCGACCATCAGACGCGCCACTTCCCCGACGCGACGGATGTTCTCTTTGCGGTCATCATCACTGAAACCCAGATCGCTGCACAGCCCGTGGCGTACGTTATCGCCATCGAGCAGATAGGTGCTGACGCCAAGCCCGTGCAGCGCCTCTTCCAGCGCCCCGGCAACGGTGGATTTCCCCGAGCCAGACAGCCCGGTAAACCACAGCACAACCCCACGATGACCGTGGAGTTGTTCACGTTGCCCGGCGGTTACCGGATGCGGATGCCAGACGACGTTTTCATCGTGCTGCGCCATTATTTGCCCCCTGACAAATCACGCGCGCCCCAGTGCGGGAAGTGTTTACGCACCAGCGCGTTCAGTTCCAGTTCAAAAGCGCTGAATTCCGACGGCGCATGGCTTGCCTGCTCGTTCGGCTCCCGCACCATACCTGCGCCCACGGTGACATTGCTCAAACGATCGATCAGGATCATGCCGCCGGTCACCGGGTTTTCCTGATACTTATCCAGCACCAGCGGTTCGTCAAAGGTCAGATCCACCAGCCCGATGCCGTTCAGCGGCAGGTTTTCAGCCTGATTATGTTCGAGGGTGTTGATGTTCACCTGATACTGAATGCCATCGACGCGGGCGCGGGTTTTCTTACCGGCGACTTTGATGTCGTAACTCTGGCCCGGCGTCAGCGGCTGCTCCGCCATCCATACCACGTCCACCGACGCGCTCTGCACTGCTTTCAGCCCGTCCTGCGCATCCAGCAGTAAATCGCCGCGGCTGATGTCGATTTCGTCCTTCAGCACCAGGGTGACCGCTTCCCCTGCCCCGGCCTGTTGCAGATCGCCATCAAAGGTGACGATACGCGCCACCGTCGATTCGACGCCCGACGGCAGCACTTTGACGCGCTGGCCGACGTTGACGCTGCCGGACGCAATGGTGCCGGAGAAGCCACGGAAATCGAGATTCGGGCGGTTCACATACTGCACCGGAAAACGCATCGGCTGCGTCTCCACCACGCGCTGGATCTCAACGGTTTCCAGCACCTCCAGCAGCGTCGGGCCGCTGTACCACGGCATGTTGCTGCTCTGGCTCGCCACATTATCGCCTTCCAGCGCCGACAGCGGTACAAAGCGGATGTCGAGGCTGCCCGGCAGCTGTTCAGCAAAGGTCAGATAGTCTTCGCGGATCTGATTGAATTTCTCTTCGCTGAATTCCACCAGATCCATTTTATTCACCGCCACCACCAGATGACGGATCCCCAGCAGCGTGGAGATAAAGCTGTGGCGGCGGGTCTGATCCAGCACGCCTTTACGCGCATCCATCAGCAGGATCGCCAGGTCGCAGGTGGACGCGCCGGTCGCCATATTGCGGGTGTACTGCTCGTGACCCGGCGTATCGGCGATAATAAATTTACGCTTCTCGGTGGAGAAATAGCGGTAGGCCACGTCGATGGTGATGCCCTGCTCGCGCTCGGCCTGTAAACCATCCACCAGCAGCGCCAGATCCAGTTTTTCGCCCTGGGTGCCGTGACGCTTGCTGTCGTTATGCAGCGACGAGAGCTGATCTTCATAAATCTGGCGGGTATCGTGCAGCAGACGCCCAATCAGCGTACTTTTACCGTCATCGACGCTGCCGCAGGTCAGAAAACGCAGCAGGCTTTTGTACTGCTGCGCATGCAGATAGGCTTCCACGCCACCTTCGCTGGCAATTTGTTGTGCAATAGTCGTATTCATGGCGGCTCCTTAGAAATAACCCTGGCGTTTCTTCAGCTCCATAGAGCCGGCCTGGTCGCGGTCAATGACGCGTCCCTGTCGTTCGCTGGTGGTGGACACCAGCATCTCTTCGATGATCTCCGGCAGCGTTTGCGCTTCGGATTCCACCGCGCCGGTCAGCGGCCAGCAGCCGAGGGTACGGAAACGCACCATGCGCTGCTCAATTTTTTCGCCCGGTTGCAGGTCGATGCGATCGTCATCGATCATCATCAGCATACCGTCACGCTCCAGCACCGGTCGCTCAGCGGCCAGGTACAGCGGTACGATTTCAATATTTTCGAGGAAGATGTACTGCCAGATATCCAGCTCGGTCCAGTTGGAGAGTGGGAATACGCGAATGCTTTCGCCTTTGTTGATCTGGCCGTTGTAGTTGTGCCACAGCTCCGGGCGCTGGTTTTTCGGATCCCAGCGGTGGAAACGGTCGCGGAACGAGTAAATACGCTCTTTGGCGCGTGATTTCTCTTCGTCACGGCGCGCGCCGCCGAAGGACGCATCAAAACCGTATTTGTTCAGCGCCTGCTTCAGCCCTTCGGTTTTCATGATGTCGGTGTGCTTGCCGCTGCCGTGCACGAAGGGATTAATGCCCATCGCCACGCCTTCGGGGTTTTTATGCACCAGTAGCTCGCAGCCGTAAGCTTTGGCGGTGCGATCACGGAACTCATACATCTCGCGGAATTTCCAGCCAGTATCCACATGCAACAACGGGAACGGCAGCGTGCCCGGATAAAACGCTTTGCGCGCCAGATGCAGCATCACGCTGGAGTCTTTGCCGATGGAATACATCATCACCGGATTGCCAAATTCTGCCGCCACCTCGCGAATGATATGGATGCTTTCCGCCTCCAGTTGTCGCAGGTGAGTGAGTCGTTTTTGATCCATAACCGTTCCTTAAGCCAGATTTACCACGGAGTTATCAAAAGATCCCGTGCCTGTAGAGTGTTGAAACCAGGCGAGCGCATCGCGTAAGTGCACCACTTCGCCCACCACCAGCAGCGCTGGCATCGGGGCGTTAAGCGCCAGGTTCTCTAATTGTTCTAATGTGCCGGTTTTGACTGACTGATCGCGGCGCGTACCGCGCGAGATCACCGCCACCGGCGTCGCTTTATCGCGACCGTGCGAAATAAGTTGCTGGCTGATTTCCGCCGCCTTCATGGTGCCCATGTACACCGCCAGCGTCTGACGGCTCTGCGCCAGCTGCGACCAGTCGAAAGGCGTGCTGTCGGCTTTGTAATGCCCGGTCACAAAGGTCACGCTCTGGGCAAAATCACGGTGCGTGAGCGGAATGCCTGCGTAAGCCGTTGCGCCGGACGCCGCCGTCACGCCGGGCACCACCTGGAAAGGCACGCCCGCAGCGGCAGCAGCCTGAAGCTCTTCGCCGCCGCGCCCAAAAATAAAGGGATCGCCGCCTTTCAGCCGCACCACGGTTTTGCCCGCCCGCGCTTCATCAATCAGCATCTGATTGGTTTCATGCTGCGGCACCGCATGGCCGCCAGCCCGTTTGCCGACGCAGATTTTGTCGGCGTCGCGCCGCGTCAGCTCCAGCACCTCATCGCTGACCAGATGGTCATAAAACACCACGTCCGCCTGCTGAATAACCTGCAGGCCGCGCAGCGTCAGCAGCCCGGCATCGCCTGGCCCTGCGCCCACCAGGATAATTTCCCCGCCAGCACTGCCTGGCGATGCCAGCTCTTCCGCCAGCACCGCTTCGGCGGCCTGTTCGTTCCCGGCAGCCATCAGGCTGGCGAAGCGCCCGCGAAAGGCCGCTTCCCAGAAACGACGACGCGCGTCTGTGGTCTTACGAAAGGTTTTGATGCGCTCGCGCCACTGTCCGGCAACCTCCGCCATGCGGCCTAAATTCGCCGGAAGCAGCGCTTCGATTTTTTCCCGCAGCAGACGCGCCAGCACCGGAGCGTTACCGCCGGAAGAGATCGCCACCACCAGCGGGCTGCGGTCGACGATTGACGGGAAAATAAAGGAGCACAGCGGCTGGTCGTCCACCACGTTCACCAGCCGCTGGCGGGCGTCGGCGGCGTCATAGACGCGACGATTAAGCGCGCGGTCGCTGGTGGCGGCGATAACCAGAAACACAGCATCAAGCTGCGTTTCATCGAACTCGGTTGCCAGCCACACCAGCGCCTGTTCATCCGCCAGACGCTGCACCTCTGCGCCCAGTTCACGGGCGACAACCTGCACCTTCGCTCCCGCGCGTAATAAGAACGCGATTTTGCGGGCGGCGATCTCGCCACCGCCAATAACCAGTACGGGTCGGTTTTTTACCGCAGCAAAAATGGGCAGGTGATCCACAAGGTAACAGCTCGCTAACATTCAGGAATAAGGGGACTATAGGGGGCGGCTGTGAGCGAATGAAATTACGAATTGGAATGAGTAGTTCCGCAAAGGAATAACGACGCGGGAAAGCAAATATCAAAAAGTGCTTAACGCCAGAAAATTCGTGCGTTTAGGCGCAATTCAAATTGTGTAAGGCCGATCACAGTTTCATACTAAGCCGGTCAAAAATTTCCGGCATGTTTAAGGACTCACTATGTTTTCCGCATTGCGCCACCGTACCGCTGCCCTGGCGTTCGGCGTATGCTTTACTCTTCCCGTTCAGGCGGCGTTGCTGCCTCCCGGTGACATGGCAAGCCACCAGGCACGTTATATTGCAACCTATTTCCCCGGCCGTATGACCGGCACGCCGGCAGAGATGCTTTCGGCGGATTATGTGCGACAGCAGTTTGCGCAGATGGGTTACCAGAGCGATATCCGCAAGTTCACCAGCCGCTTTATCTATACCTCGAAAACCAATCAGCGTAACTGGCACAACATTACCGGCAGCACGGTGATCGCCGCGCATGAGGGCAAGCAGCCGGAGCAGATTATTATCATGGCGCACCTCGACACCTACGCGCCGCGCAGCGATGCGGATATTGATAACAATCTCGGCGGCCTGACCTTACAGGGGCTTGACGATAACGCTGCCGGTGTTGGCGTGATGCTGGAGCTGGCCGACGCGCTGAAAGATGTCCCGACGCAGTACAGCATCCGTTTTGTTGCCACCAGCGGCGAGGAGGAAGGCCAGCTCGGCGCGGAAAACTTTCTGAAGCGCATGAGCGAGGCAGAGCGGAAAAATACCCTGCTGGTGATTAATCTCGATAATCTGATCGTCGGCGATAAGCTCTATTTCAACAGCGGCAAAAATACCCCCGCCTCGGTACGCAAGCTGACCCGCGACCGCGCGCTGGCCATTGCCCGCAGTCGCGGCATCGCCGCCGCCACCAATCCTGGCCTGAATCCGCAATACCCGAAAGGCACGTCGTGCTGCCACGATGTTGAGGTGTTTGATAAAGCAAAAATTCCGGTGCTGTCGGTGGAAGCGACAAACTGGTCGCTGGGCAATAAAGACGGTAACCAGCAGCGCGCCAAAACCCGTTCATTCCCGGACGGCACCAGCTGGCACGATGTGCGTCTGGATAACCAGCAGCACATCGACAGCGCCCTGCCAGGCCGCATCGAACGCCGCAGCCGCGACGTAATGCGCATCATGCTGCCGCTGGTGAAGGAACTGGCACGGGCGAAGACCTGAAAGCATCATCTTCGCAGCAGACCCCATAAAAAAAGCCGATCGGCGGAGATCGGCTTTTTTGTTTAGCGTTGCTTAGCCTTCATGCAATCCGCACTCACGCTTTAGCCCGAAGAAGCGGGTTTCTTCTTCAGCCATACCCGGTTCCCATTTACGGGTGGTGTGGGTATCCCCAACCGACAGGTAGCCCTGATCCCACAGCGGATGGTATTTCAGGCCATGCTTTTGCAGGTACTGGAAGACGGTGCGGTTATCCCAGTCAATAATCGGCAGCACTTTAAAAACGCCGCGCTGGATGGCCAGCACCGGCAGGCTGGCACGACTGCCGGACTGGTCACGGCGCAGGCCGGCAAACCATGTCTGCGCATTCAGCGCTTTCAGCGCACGGTTCATCGGCTCGACTTTGTTGATGTCGTTGTACTTTTCGATGCCTTCGACGCCCTGCTCCCACAGTTTACCGTAGCGTGCTTCCTGCCAGGCGGCGCTCTCTTTCGCGCGATACACTTGCAGGTTCAGTTTGAGTTTGTCCGTTAACTCGTCAATAAACTGGTAGGTTTCCGGGAACAGGTAGCCGGTATCGGTGAGGATCACCGGAATATCCGGGCGGATCTGATTCACCAGATGCAGGCTGACCGCCGCCTGAATACCAAAGCTCGACGACAGCACATATTCGCCCGGCAGGTTTTCCAGCGCCCAGGCAACGCGCTCCTCTGCGCTGAGTTTTTCAAGCTGGCCGTTCGTTTCGGCGAGGGCCAGTACGCGTTCTACTTTTGGCAGATCGTTGAGCGCGTTTAGATCGAGTACGGACATAGATTCCTCACTTATGCCGGGTGGCGCTTATGCTTACCCGGCCTACAGAATGGCGGGTGTGCCGGGTGGCGCTTACGCTTACCCGGCCTACGGTTTAGCCCTGTAGGCCGGATAAGGCGTTCACGCCGCCATCCGGCGTGTTACGTTATTCCCAGAAATCCCGCGCCGGATCCAGCACCGGACGGATGATGCCAGCACGAACGGTGAAATCACCGAAGCCTTCGTTGGCATCGCGCTCTTTCGCCCAGCGCCCCACCAGTTCATCGATGGTGTCGAGAATTTCCGGTTCGGTGATGTTTTCACGGTACATCCGCGGGATGCGCGTGCCCATACGGTTGCCGCCCAGATGCAGGTTGTAGCGTCCCGGCGCTTTACCGACCAGCCCCAGCTCCGCCAGCAGCGCACGGCCACAGCCGTTCGGGCAACCGGTAACACGCAGCACGATATGCTCATGACCAAGGCCGTGTTTTTCCATTACCGCTTCCACTTTATCGATAAAGGTCGGCAGGAAACGCTCGGCCTCCGCCATCGCCAGCGGGCAGGTCGGGAAAGCGACACAGGCCATGGAATTCTCACGCTGCGGTTTCACGGCGTTCATCAGACCATGATCGCGCGCCAGCTTTTCGATCTTCGCTTTGTCGCTTTCCGGCACGCCCGCCACGATCAGGTTCTGATTCGCGGTTAAGCGGAAGTCGCCTTTGTGGATCTTCGCGATCTCCAGCAGACCGGTTTTCAGCGGACGATCCGGGTAATCCAGGATACGGCCATTCTCGATAAACAGCGTCAGGTGCCACTTATCATCGATGCCTTTCACCCAGCCGATACGATCGCCGCGACCGGTAAATTCATACGGGCGGATCGGCGCGAATTTAATGCCTGCGCGACGTTCCACTTCCGCTTTGAAGACGTCCGGGCCGACGCGCTCCAGGGTGTATTTGGTTTTGGCATTTTTACGATCGGTACGGTTGCCCCAGTCGCGCTGCGTGGTGACCACGGCTTCGGCGACCGCCAGCGTGTGCTCCAGCGGCAGGAAGCCGAATTCGGTCGCGGTACGGGCGTAGGTTTTCTTGTTGCCGTGCTCAATGGACAATCCGCCGCCTACCAGCAGGTTAAAGCCCACCAGCTTGCCGTTTTCGGCGATGGCGACAAAGTTCATGTCGTTGGCGTGCAGATCGATGTCGTTTTGCGGCGGGATCACTACCGTGGTTTTAAACTTACGCGGCAGATAAGTTTTCCCCAGGATAGGCTCTTCGTCGGTGGTCGCCACTTTCTCCGCGTCGTGCCAGATTTCCGCATAGGCGCGGGTGCGCGGCAGCAGGTGCTCAGAGAGCTTTTTCGCCCACTCGTACGCTTCGGCATGCAGCTGAGATTCCACCGGGTTAGAGGTGCAAAGCACGTTACGGTTCATGTCGTTCGCCGTTGCCAGCGCGTCCAGTCCCACTTCGTGCAGCATCTGATGCGCCGGTTTAACGTTCTTTTTCAGGATGCCGTGATACTGAAACGTCTGACGGTTGGTCAGACGGATGCTGCCGTAGATGGTTTTCTCGGTGGCGAATTTATCCACCGACAGCCACTGCTGCGGGGTAATGATACCGCCCGGCAGACGGCAGCGCAGCATCATCGCATGACGCGGCTCCAGTTTCTGCTCGGCGCGTTCGGCGCGAATGTCGCGATCGTCCTGCTGGTACATGCCGTGAAAACGGATCAGCAGGAAGTTGTCACCAGAAAAACCGCCGGTCAGGCCGTAATTTAAATCTTCCGCAATAGTACCGCGCAGGTAGTTGCTTTCCAGCTTCATGCGCTCGGCATCAGCCAGTTTACCTTCGACCACCAGCGGGCCAGGATGTTTTTCGCTCATTAGTAGACATCTCGCTGATAACGGCGCTCAACGCGCAGCTCACTTAAAAATTCATCCGCCGCTTCGGTATCCATGCCACCGAATTCGGCAATCACATCCAGCAAAGCCTGCTCAACGTCTTTCGCCATACGATTGGCGTCGCCGCAGACATAAATGTGGGCGCCGTCATTGATCCAGCGCCACAGCTCTGCGCCCTGTTCGCGCAGTTTGTCTTGTACGTATATTTTTTCTTTCTGATCGCGGGACCAGGCCAGGTCGATGCGGTTCAGCACGCCGTCTTTAACGTAGCGCTGCCACTCCACCTGGTATAAAAAGTCTTCCGTAAAGTGCGGGTTACCAAAGAAGAGCCAGTTTTTACCGGGGGCCTCATCGGCGGCACGTTGCTGCATAAAGGCGCGGAACGGCGCGATGCCGGTACCTGGCCCTATCATGATCAGCGGCGTTTCCGGGTTTTCCGGCAGACGGAAGTTATCGTTATGTTCGATAAACACGCGGACTTCGCCATCTTCTTCCACGCGATCGGCGAGGAAGCTGGAGGCGCCACCAGCCCGCGCGCGGCCTTCAATGTCAAAACGCACCGCGCCCACGGTAATGTGCACTTCGCTTTCCACTTCCGCCTGGGACGAGGCGATGGAGTACAGGCGCGGCGTCAGCGGACGCAGCAGACCGATAAGCGCCTCAGCATCCAGTTGCGCCGGGGAGAAACGCACCATATCGACAATCGGCGTCGTTGCGGCGTAGTGCTGCAACTTCGCTTTATCGCCCACCAGCGGCAGTAAGGTTTCGCTGCGGGTCAGGGTGGCGTAGTTTTCCACGATGTTGACGGTATTCACCGTCAGCTCAAAATGCCATTGCAACGCCTCGGACAGCGGCAGAGTTTTGCCATCAACATTCACCTGTTCGTCGCCGGTCAGCCACAGCAGTTCAACCAGTTCTTTGACCAGCGCCGGATCGTTCTGATACCACACGCCCAGGGCATCGCCCGGCAGATAGCGCAGGCCGGAGTCGCCCAGATCGATCTCCAGATGACGCACATCTTTTTCGGAATCGCGCCCGGTGATCTTCTGATTGACCGACAGCGTGGCGCAAAGCGGCGCTTCTTTAGTATAGGGGCTGGAAGTGACTTCGTTGACCACGCCGCTGGCGGTAGCCGCAGCCTGCGCCGGGCTTTCCTGCGGAACGCGGGATTTCAGAACGTCCAGGATGCGCCCGCGCCATTCGGCGGCAGCGGCCTGATATTCAACGTCAGTGTCAACGCGGTCGAGCAGGCGTTCAGCGCCCAGCTCCGCCAGCTTGCTGTCAAAATCTTTGCCGCTCTGGCAGAAGAATTCATAAGAGGAATCGCCCAGGCCAAAGACGGCGAAGGCCGTACCGTTAAGTTTGGGCGCTTTTTTCGAGAACAGGAACTTGTGCAGCGCGACGGCTTCTTCCGGCGGCTCCCCTTCCCCTTGCGTGGAGGTCACGACAACCAGCAGTTTTTCCTGAGCGATTTGTTTGAATTTATAGTCGCCCGCGTTCACCAGGTTGACGTTAAGCTTCGCCGCCAGCAGATCATCGCGCAGGGCTTCCGCCACGCGGCGGGCGTTGCCGGTTTGCGAGGCGGAAATCAGCGTGATAGCTGGCGTTTCTTTCGCGGCAGGCGCGGCAGGCGTGGTTGTGCCCGCAACGGTTCCAGGCTGCTGATTAAGCACGCCCCAGAAATAGCCGGAAACCCAGGCAAGCTGAGTCGGAGTAAGTTCGGATGTCACCGCCGTTAGGCGCGACATTTGCTCCGCATTAAGCGGCAGCAAAGCGGAAGGTGGGGCCTGAGTCGTCATGCGTCGTCCAGTTCCAGTAAAAGCTGTTTTTATAAGGGGGAAAAACAGAACAGAGAGTAAGGTTAACGGCGCGAATAATAACAACTAAAGAAGGGTTGGAAATAACAAATAACCAAAATGACTAACCTCTTTTAGCTATAGTTATTAACACTAAAACCGGTCAATTAAGCATTTGAATTTTAATAATAAAAAACCCATAACTCTGACAAATACTTTGGTTAAACACTTTTCCCGGTTTTTGTTAATGCTAAAAAAGGTCATATCCGCTACCCTACGGCGGTTTTTGCCTTACAGAGAAATGATAATGATCACCACCTTGTTTAAAGATTTCACCTTCGAAGCTGCCCATCACCTGCCGCACGTGCCGGAAGGCCATAAATGCGGTCGCCTGCACGGTCACTCCTTTATGGTGCGCCTGGAAATTACCGGTGAAGTCGATCCGCATACCGGCTGGATCATGGATTTTTCCGAGCTGAAACGCGCATTTAAGCCGACGTATGATCGCCTGGATCACTATTATCTGAATGATATTCCGGGGCTTGAAAACCCGACCAGCGAAGTGCTGGCCGCGTGGATCTGGAACGAAATGAAGCCGCTGGTGCCGCAGCTGAGCGCGGTGATGGTGAAAGAAACCTGTACGGCGGGCTGTATTTATCGCGGGGAGTGATTTCCTGTCATGTGACCCTCTCCCGTGGGAGAGGGCGTCTGGTCAGGCGATGTTCAGATATTTATGCGTCTGCATCGACAGCCGCCAGTTGCGGGCAATGCAGGTTTCGATGCACAGGCGCGTGGCGTCTTCTTTCTGACTGATGGGTTGCAGGGCGATAACGCGGGGTTTGTCATCGTCAAGACGCGCCAGCAGTTCATCCAGCGCTTCAATATCCCGCACACGGCCTACCGGATGTTTGATCTCGTCGGCGCGCTCCAGCGCCTGCGTCAGCACGTCATATCCGCCGCGCATGTTTACCTTCGGCGATACCGTGACCCAGGTGCCGGTTGTGGTGCGGACTTCGTGCGTGCCGCTGGTTTCGATCTGGCAGCTAAAACCGTTCTTCTCAAACAGTGAGGTCAGCGGCAGCAGATCGTGTATGCAGGGCTCACCGCCGGTGATCACCACATGACGCGCGGTATAACCCTGACGGCTGATAATCGCCAGCAGATCTTCGCTGCTCGCCGCGCCCCATTTATCGCTCTCTTTGGTTTTGGCGATAACGCTGTAGAGCGACACTTCCCGATCGGAAAGCTTGTCCCATGTGTGTTTGGTGTCGCACCAGGCACAGCCAACCGGGCATCCCTGCAAACGAATAAAAATGGCAGGAACGCCGGTAAAGTAACCCTCGCCTTGCAAGGTCTGGAACATTTCATTAATCGGGTACTGCATACTCATCTCTGTTCAGGATCTAAACCCTAAGTATCGCAGATCCCGGCCAGACGATCATGTGCCATTCGCGCCCTGCGCATTAATCGCGCGGGTAAAACGCGCGGTAATTTGCTGCGGCCGGGTGATGGCGCCGCCCACCACCACCGAATGCGCCCCCAGCGCAAGGCACTGCGCGGCAAGCTCAGGCGTGTCGACATTGCCTTCGGCGATCACCGGGATAGTGGCGATGGAAAGTACCTCTTTTAAAAATTGCAGATCGTTTTCCGGCAGCCGGTGCCCCGCCGTTTCAGCCGTATAGCCATAAAGGGTGGTGCCGAGGCAGTCAAAGCCCAGCTCACCGGCAATACGCGCATCATCCAGGGTGGCGATATCCGCCATCAGCAAGACCTGCGGATAACGGCGGCGGATCTCACTGACCAGCGCGGCCAGGGTATCGCCGCCAGGCCGCTTACGCTGGGTGGCATCCAGCGCGATGATTTCCGGGGCGACCGTCATCAGCTCGTCGATTTCGCGCAGCGTGGCGGTGATAAACACTTCGCTGTCAGGGTAATCACGCTTAATAATGCCGATCACCGGCAGCGACACCTGCGCCTTGATGGCTTTGATATCCACCACGCTGTTGGCGCGAATACCTGCGGCGCCGCCTTCCACTGCGGCCAGCGCCATGCGGGACATAATAAAGTCGCTGTGCAGCGGTTCGTTTTCCAGCGCCTGGCAGGACACCACCAGCGCCTTTTTGATCTGTTCTAATGCATTCATAACGCTAACATCTCTTCCATTTCGTTTTTGATGATGGTGACGTGCGGCCCGTAAATCACCTGGACCCCGTTACCACGAACGATCACCCCGCGCGCGCCTGTCGCTTTCAGGGCGGCTTCATCCACTTTGCTGCCCGCTTTCACCGTTACGCGCAGGCGTGTGGCACAACAGTCGACCTCGTCCAGATTTCCGCGCCCGCCCAGCGCCGCCACTATGGCCTCTGCCCGTTCGGTGCCGCTGACGGCAGAGATTTCCGCCTGCTCTTTTTCGCGGCCTGGCGTGAGGAAGTTAAAGCGCTTAATCAGGAAGCGAAAGGTGAAGTAGTACAGGAAGAACCACGGAATGCCGACCAGCGGCACATACAGCCAGTGGGTCTTCGCTTCGCCCTGCAAAATGCCGAACAGCACAAAGTCGATAAAGCCGCCGGAAAATGTCTGCCCGATAGTGATATGCAGCATATGCGCCAGCATGAAAGCCAGCCCGTCGAACAACGCGTGCAGAACGTACAGCACAGGCGCGACAAACAGGAACGAAAACTCAATAGGTTCGGTAATGCCGGTTAAGAAGGACGTCAGCGCCGCCGAGAACAGCAGGCCAGCTACCCGCTTTTTGTTTTCGGGTTTCGCGGTGTGGTACATCGCAAGACAGGCACCCACCAGCCCGAACATCATGGTGATGAAGCGGCCGGACATAAAGCGTGAGGTGCCTTCGTAAAACTGCTGCGTCGCGGGATCGGCCAGCTGCGCGAAGAAAATGCGCTGCGTGCCTTCCACCAGTTGCCCATTGACGATCTCGCTGCCGCCCAGCGCCGTCGTCCAGAAGGGCAGATAAAAGATGTGATGCAGCCCGAAGGGGCCAAGCATGCGCAAAATAAAGCCGTAGAGAAAAGTACCGAGGTAGCCGGTGGCATCCACCAGCCCGCCAAGACCGAAAATCAGCTTTTGAAAATGCGGCCAGACCACCGTCATGATAGCGCCGACAAGGATCGCCGCCAGCGAGCTGATAATGGGTACAAAGCGCGAGCCGCCAAAAAAGCCCAGAAACTGCGGCAGCGCGATCTTATTAAAGCGGTGATGCAGCGCGCAGGTGACGAGGCCAATGACCACGCCGCCAAACACGCCGGTTTCCAGCGTCTGAATACCTAAGGTCATGCCCTGCCCGACCGCGCCGGGATTGCTGCTCGCCAGCGTACCGGTGAGCGTCAGCAGCGCATTAATGGTGGCATTCATCACCAGATACGCCAGCAGCGCGGCCAGTCCCGCCGTGCCCTTATCGGTTTTCGCCAGCCCCACCGCCACGCCCACCGCAAAAAGTACCGACAGGTTAGCAAAAACAATCGCCCCGGCGCTGCTCATGATGGTGAAAATCGCCTGTAGCCAGGCCACATCCAGGAAAGGCCAGGCCGTCAGCGTATTGGGATTCGACAGCGCGCCGCCAATCCCCAACAGCAGCCCCGCCGCCGGAAGTACGGCAATCGGCAGCATAAAAGATTTACCAAAACGCTGCGCTTTTTCAAACCAGCCCCCAGGGGAGGCACCACTGAACATTGTCATACTCTATCTCCGCTCGCCGCTTGTTGATGAAAATTTTTACCACAATAAATATTTAACGTGAAAATTATCATCAAAAAAGCGGAAGCGGATCATACTATTTTAAAATGACTGGCAACCAGTCCCCTCTTTCCGCCACACTATCGGGCATTAACGACGTAAAGGATCCCGGAATGTCTGAAAATGAAAATGTGCTGCTGCGCCTTCGCCAGGGAATGTCGGGTTACAGCCCCACGCAGCAGAAGCTGACGGAATACATACTGGCAGAACCTTCGCGGGTGCTTTATCAGACCATCACCGAGCTGGCACGGGAGAGCGCCACCAGCGAAGCCAGCGTTACACGCCTGTGCCGTATGCTGGGCTGTAAAGGCTATACGGAATTCAAAATGGCGCTGGCGCTGGATGTGCAGCGCGCCGGGACGCCGCCTGAGCAGGGCGATGAGATTGATACGCTGGTGGAAGAGTCGGTCATGGCGCTGCGGGATACGTCGAAGCTGCTTGACCGTGAGGTGCTCGCCAGGGCGGCAATGGCACTGCATCAGGCGCGCACAGTGCAGATTTACGGCGTGGCGGCCAGCGCCATCATCGGCGATTATCTGCACTACAAACTTTTACGCCTCGGCAAAACGGCGCAGCTGTTCAGCGATATGCATCGCGCGGCGATGAATGCCACCACACTGGGAAGTGATGAGCTGGTGATCGCGATCTCCAGTTCCGGCTCCACGCGCGATCTGCTGCATGTGGTGAAACTGGCCCGTAAACGTGGTGCGACGGTGCTGGCGTTAAGCAATACGCCGCGCAGTCCGCTGGCGTCGATCAGCGATATGCTGCTGGTTGCGGCAAAACCGGAAGGGCCGCTCAGCGCCGGGGCGTTGAATGCCAAGGTCGGCGCCATGCTGCTGGTGGAACTGCTGATCACTGCCTTAATGTCTTATGACGCGCATTACAGCGATACCAGCCAGCAAACTGCCAGCGCGACCTTACCGCTGCTGCTGTAGAGACCAAAAAAAACCCGCCGAAGCGGGTTTTTTTAAAGAACGTCAGTCAGGGGATTATGCCTGGCCTTTGATCTCTTTACGACCGTTGTACGGTGCTTTTTCGCCCAGCGCTTCTTCGATACGGATCAGCTGGTTGTATTTAGCAACGCGGTCAGAACGGCTCATGGAACCGGTTTTGATCTGGCCTGCAGCGGTACCTACTGCCAGGTCGGCAATGGTCGCATCTTCAGTTTCGCCAGAACGGTGAGAGATCACCGCAGTGTAGCCAGCGTCTTTCGCCATTTTGATCGCAGCCAGAGTTTCGGTCAGAGAACCGATCTGGTTGAATTTGATCAGGATGGAGTTAACGATGCCTTTTTCGATACCTTCTTTCAGGATCTTGGTGTTGGTTACGAACAGATCGTCACCAACCAGCTGGATTTTGTCGCCCAGCACTTTGGTCTGGTATGCGAAACCATCCCAGTCAGATTCGTCCAGACCATCTTCGATGGAAACGATCGGGTACTGTTTGGTCAGATCTTCCAGGAAGTGGGTGAATTCTTCAGAGGTGAAGGCTTTGTTGCCTTCGCCGGCCAGAACGTATTTACCGTCTTTGTAGAACTCGGACGCTGCGCAGTCCATCGCCAGAGTGATATCGGTGCCCAGTTCGTAGCCTGCTGCTTTAACCGCTTCAGCGATTACAGCCAGTGCTTCAGCGTTGGAGCCCAGGTTCGGCGCGTAGCCGCCTTCGTCGCCAACTGCAGTGTTCATACCTTTAGCTTTCAGAACTTTAGCCAGGTTGTGGAACACTTCAGAACCCATACGCACAGCTTCTTTCAGCGTCTTAGCGCCAACAGGCTGGATCATGAATTCCTGAATATCAACGTTGTTATCTGCGTGCTCGCCACCGTTGATGATGTTCATCATCGGAACCGGCATGGAGTATTTGCCCGGAGTGCCGTTCAGTTCAGCGATGTGCTCGTACAGCGCCTGACCTTTAGAAGCCGCAGCGGCTTTGGCGTTAGCCAGAGACACAGCCAGGATAGCGTTCGCGCCGAAGTTAGATTTGTTTTCAGTACCGTCCAGATCGATCATGATCTTATCGATACCAGCCTGGTCTTTGGCGTCTTTGCCAAGCACTGCCTGAGCAATCGGGCCGTTAACCGCAGCAACCGCTTTGGTTACGCCTTTACCCAGGAAACGGGATTTGTCGCCATCGCGCAGTTCCAGAGCTTCACGGGAACCAGTAGAAGCACCTGACGGGGCAGCAGCCATACCGACGAAACCACCTTCAAGGTGTACTTCGGCTTCAACAGTCGGGTTACCACGGGAGTCGATGATTTCACGACCGATGACTTTAACGATTTTGGACATTAGGATTTCCTCAGTACAAGTTAAACTAAAACTCCAGACAAACAATGCACCCGGCAGGGTGCATTGTCGTTCTAACTCTTACTTCGCCTGACGCTTCTGGAAATCGCTTGCGGCCTTAACAAAGCCTGCAAACAGCGGATGTCCATCACGCGGCGTTGAAGTAAATTCCGGGTGGAACTGACAGGCGACAAACCACGGATGGTTTGGCACCTCGATGATCTCAACTAACTGATCATCGCCGGAACGGCCCGCGACACGCAGACCCGCAGCTTCAATTTGTTTCAACAGCATATTGTTGACTTCATAGCGGTGACGGTGACGTTCAACAATGGTAGACGCACCGTACAACTGACGAACGAGGCTGTCGTCATCCAACTGGCACTGCTGTGCGCCGAGACGCATCGTACCACCCAGGTCGCTCTTTTCAGTGCGGACTTCGACATTGCCATCTTCATCACGCCATTCGGTAATGAGCGCCACGACAGGGTACTTACAGTCTGGCACAAATTCCGTTGAGTTGGCGTTGTCCATTCCCGCTACGTTGCGCGCAAACTCAATCAGCGCAACCTGCATACCCAGGCAAATGCCCAGATAAGGAATATTATTTTCACGCGCGAAGCGTGCAGTGGCGATCTTACCTTCAACGCCGCGGTAGCCGAAACCACCCGGGATCAGGATCGCGTCCAGACCTTTTAAGATCTCAACGCCGCGCGTTTCCACATCCTGCGAATCGATCAGCTTGATGTTGACGGTTACGCGGTTCTTCAGACCACCGTGTTTCAGCGCTTCGATCACCGATTTATAGGCATCCGGCAGCTCAATGTATTTGCCGACCATGCCGATGGTGACTTCACCCGCCGGATTCGCTTCTTCGTAAATAACCTGTTCCCATTCAGACAGGTTAGCTTCCGGACAGTTCAGGCTGAATCGTTTACAAATATAATCGTCCAGTCCCTGAGATTTCAACAGGCCCGGAATTTTATAAATAGAATCGACGTCTTTCAGAGAAATAACGGCTTTTTCTGGAACGTTACAGAACAAAGCAATTTTCGCACGTTCGTTGGCAGGAACCGCGCGATCTGAGCGACAAATCAGAATATCCGGCTGGATACCGATAGAAAGCAGCTCTTTCACAGAATGCTGTGTCGGTTTGGTCTTCACCTCACCTGCCGCCGCCATGTATGGCACCAGCGTCAGGTGCATGTACATGGTGTGTTCACGGCCCACTTCCACGGCCATCTGGCGAATCGCTTCAAGGAACGGCAGAGATTCGATGTCGCCTACCGTACCGCCGATTTCAACCAGCACCACGTCGTAGCCTTCGCCACCTTCGATGATGCGCTCTTTGATGGCGTTGGTGATGTGCGGAATAACCTGAACGGTCGCGCCCAGATAGTCGCCACGGCGCTCTTTACGCAGAACGTCGGAGTAGATACGACCGGTAGTGAAGTTGTTACGGCGGCTCATTTTGGTGCGAATGAAGCGCTCGTAGTGGCCCAGGTCTAAATCGGTTTCAGCGCCGTCTTCAGTAACGAACACTTCCCCGTGCTGAATTGGGCTCATGGTGCCCGGATCGACGTTGATGTACGGATCCAGTTTCATAATGCTTACGCTGAGGCCACGGGCTTCAAGAATGGCTGCGAGGGAGGCTGCGGCAATGCCTTTTCCCAGAGAGGATACGACCCCGCCGGTCACAAAAATATAGTTCGTTGTCATGCTGAACCTGAGAAGTTAGGTTTAAAAGACGATGGAATAACCAGGACGGGAAAGCAGTATACCGGAACCGGGCAGTTGCCACAAACTTTCATTCTTCCTCCTCTTCCACAGGTTCTGACAATAATAAGGAGTGAGAAAATAGCCCCTTTTGGCTAAATGTTTTTGACGCAAATCAAGCGCTTGTTATTTAAAAAATCACACAAATCGCGCTTGATCCGCAAAAGTCGTTAGAGATCAGATTCCTGCCGCTTTACCTGCTGCCAGACTTCTTCCATAGTTTCCAGATCCACACCGGTCATGCTCAGCCCACGGGCAGCAACAATACACTCCACTTCCCGGAAACGACGCTCAAATTTGAGGTTCGCTTTTTGCAGCGCCACTTCCGCTTTGACGCCCAGATGACGGGATAAATTCACGGTGGCGAACAGCAAATCGCCCATTTCTTCTTCCACCCGCGCCTGATCGACGACCGCCTGTTTCGCCTCGTCCATCACTTCATCGATCTCTTCGTAAACTTTTTCCACCACCGGGCCGAGGGTGGCCCAGTCAAAGCCGACCGAGGCGCAGCGCTTCTGAATTTTATGCGCGCGCATCAGCGCCGGGAAGCTGTGCGGGATGTCATCCAGCACCGAATGCTGTGCTTTTTCGGCGCGCTCTTCGTGCTTAATTTGCTCCCAGCGCGCTAATACCTCAGTACTGTTTTCTGCCGTGGCATCGCCAAAGATATGCGGGTGACGGCGTTCAAGCTTGTCGCTGATTGCCGCGCAAATATCATTGAAATCAAAACGCCCCTCTTCCTGCGCCATTTGCGCGTAAAACACCACCTGGAACAGCAGATCGCCCAGTTCGCCGCGCAGATCATCAAAATCTTCCCGGGAAATGGCGTCCAGCACTTCATAGGTTTCTTCGAGGGTGTAAGGGGCGATGGTGGCAAAGGTCTGTTCTTTATCCCACGGACAGCCGTTTTCCGGGTCGCGCAGGCGTTGCATGATGCCCAGCAGGCGATCGATTTGCGTCATTGAAATGTCCTGAAAACACAGGCCCGACAGCAACCCGCCGTCGGGCCGAAAAAGTAGAATTAACCGCCGTGCAGGCGACGCGCGTCTATCACATCCGGCACCTGATTCAGTTTGCCGAGGACGCGGCCAAGCACCTGCAGATTATAGATTTCGATATTCATATCAATGGTGGCCAGCTGCTGTTTGGTGTCGCTACGGCTTGCCACGCCCAGCACGTTGACCTTCTCATTGGCGAGAATGGTGGTGATGTCGCGCAACAGACCGCTGCGATCGTTAGCGGTCACGCGCACCACCAGCGAATAGCCCGCCGAGTAGCTCTCGCCCCATACCGCGTCGACAATTCGTTCAGGCGCGTGGGATTGCAGTTCGGTCAGCTGATCGCAGTCGGCGCGGTGAATAGAGATGCCGCGTCCCTGAGTGATAAAACCGGTGATCTCATCGCCGGGGATCGGCTGGCAGCAGCGGGCGATGTGGTGCATCAGATTACCAACGCCCTCCACCACCACGCGGCCTTTATCTTTGTTGGTGTTACGGTGCGGCGGCGCCCAGGTTTTCTGCTGTAACTGCTTAAGCGCAGCGGCGTCCTGTTCTTCGGCGCTCGGTTTATTAAACTGCGACTGCAGGAAGTTAACCATCTGGTTAAGGCGAATATCGCCGCCGCCAATGGCCGCCAGCAGCTCTTCCACTTCGTTGAAGTTGTAGCGCGGCAACAGCTGTTTTTCCGCCTCTTTAAGGCTGATCCCCAGATGTTCAAGCTCGTCATCAAGGATCTGCCGCCCGGCGAGAATATTTTTATCGCGATCCTGTTTGCGGAACCAGTTATGGATCTTGGCCCGTCCGCGGCTGGTGGTGACATAGCCAAGGTTAGGATTCAGCCAGTCGCGGCTGGGGTTCGGCTGCTTCTGGGTGATGATTTCGATCTGATCGCCCATCTGAAGCTGATAGGTAAAGGGCACAATGCGTCCGCTGATTTTCGCCCCGATGCAGCGATGGCCGACGTCGCTGTGAATGTGGTAGGCGAAGTCGAGCGGCGTGGAGCCTGCCGGTAAGTCGACCACATCGCCTTTCGGCGTAAAGACGTAAACGCGATCGTCGAACACCTGACTGCGCAGCTCGTCGAGCATTTCGCCGGAGTCGGCCATCTCTTCCTGCCAGGCGATAAGCTTACGCAGCCAGGCTATGCGATCTTCATGACCTGACGCACGCGCGCCTGTCGCGGCTGCCCCTTCTTTGTACTTCCAGTGCGCCGCCACGCCCAGTTCGGCATCTTCATGCATCTGACGGGTACGGATCTGGATCTCAACGGTTTTGCCGCCCGGCCCCAGCACCACGGTGTGAATGGACTGGTAACCGTTCGGTTTCGGGTTGGCGACGTAGTCGTCAAACTCGTCGGGCAGATGGCGATAATGAGTATGTACGATACCCAGCGCCGCATAGCAGTCCTGCAGGCGCTCGGCCACAATACGCACCGCGCGCACGTCAAACAGCTCGTCAAAGGCGAGCTGCTTTTTCTGCATTTTGCGCCAGATGCTGTAGATGTGCTTCGGACGGCCATACACCTCGGCCTTCACGCCCTCGGTTTTCATTTCCGAGCGCAGATGACCCACGAATTCATCAATGTAATGTTCACGATCGATACGGCGCTCATGCAGCAGTTTAGCGATGCGCTTGTATTCATCGGGATGCAGATAGCGGAAGCAGTAATCTTCCAGCTCCCATTTCAGCTGACCGATACCTAAACGGTTCGCCAGCGGCGCATAGATATTGGTGCACTCTTTGGCCGCCAGTACGCGTTCATCTTCCGGCAGATCTTTCACTTCCCGCAGATGCGCCACGCGCTCGGCCAGTTTGATCACCACGCAGCGGAAATCATCGACCATCGCCAGCAGCATCCGGCGAACGTTATCCACCTGTTCAGAAGAAACGGAGTCGTTGTGCGTGGCTTTCAGCTGACGGATAGCGGCCATATCACGCACGCCGTGGATCAAATCGACAATGGCTTTACCGACGCTCTCGCGCAGGACGTCTTCGCTGACGACGTTGGCGTCCGCCAGCGGAAACAGCAGCGCCGCACGCAGCGTTTCGATATCCATGCTTAACATGGAGAGGATTTCCACCATCTCGACGCCGCGCCACAACAGCAGATCGGCGTCAGGATGGCCCTGGGTTTTTTGCAGGCAGTACGCCCAGGTTTCGGCTAAGCGGTCACACGAGGGCTGACTGGAAATTCCCAGACTGGCGATCCATTTTTCAGAATCGAATTCTCCTGCCCGATTAAGATGTGCACTTCTTACCGCAACCATTGTCCTCTCCTTTCAGGGACGAAGCCTGTCGAATTCGACAAGCCGAAGTTAATTACCTGTGCTCACACTGCGTGCAAATAACACCATAGATTCCAGATGCCCAGTGTGCGGGAACATGTCCAGCATCGCCAGCCGCTGAATCTGGTACCCCGCATTTAATAATGCTTCACTGTCGCGGGCAAGCGTGGCCGGGTTACAGGAAACATAGACTACTTTTGACGGGGCAAGTTTTATTATGTGCTGCATGACGCCCGGCGCACCGGCGCGCGCCGGATCGAGCAGCACTTTGTCTATGCCGTGGCGCGCCCAGGGCTGCGCGGTGACATCTTCTTCCAGGTTTTCATGAAAAAATGTCACATTGTGCAACGCATTCTGTTCGGCGTTTTGCCGCCCTTTTTCCACCAGCGCCGCGACACCCTCCACGCCCACCACGCTTGCGGCGCGTTTCGCCAGCGGCAGGGTAAAATTGCCCATCCCGCAGAACAGATCCAGCACCCGATCGCCAGGGGAAATGTCCAGCCACGCCAGCGCTTTTGCCACCATCTGCTGATTCACTCCATCATTCACCTGAATGAAATCACGCGGGCTGAAGGTTAAGCGTAGCCCGTCCGAGGTGTACCAGGGCGCCTCGCCGGTTACGGGTTGCAGTATGTCGCTTTGCGGCGCAAGAAACAGCGCCACGTCCCCGGAATGCGAAAAGCGTTCCAGTTTTTCACGATCTTTGGCGCTTAATGGCGCGGTATGACGCAATACCAGCAGCGGGCCGTTATCGGCCAGCACCAGTTCGACGTGTCCAAGATGGTGCGGATTGTCCAGCGCCTGCAGACAGCTGCGCAATGATGGCAGCAGCGCCTCAAGACGGGGCACCAGAATCGGGCAACGCTTCACGTCGATGATGTCGTTTGAACCCGCTTTGCGAAAACCCATTTCCAGACGCTGGCTTTTTGCCGCCACGTTCAGGCTCAGGCGCGCGCGACGACGATAGCCCCAGGGCTGGTCGGCGATCACTTCGTCCACCTCGCGTTTCATCATGCGGGCCAGCGCGCTGCGCTTACTGCGCTGTTGCAGCGCCACGCTGGCATGTTGCTGCTGACAGCCGCCGCAGACGCCAAAATGCGGGCACAGCGGCGTTTCCCGTTCCGGGCTGTCGTTAAGACGACGCTTAACCTGCCCGCGGGCATATTGACGTTTGTCTTCCGTCACCATGATTTCCGCCCGTTCGCCGGGCAGTAGTCCGGGGATAAACAGCGCTTTACCGTTGTGACGAGCCACGCCCTGACCAAAAGGATCGAGGTCGCTCACTTCAACAGTTATGATCTGACGCGTCGCCACGCGTCGTTTTGCAGAGTAGAATTGCGCCATTGCCGGGAATTTTCTCAATCAAACATAATTGCCCTAATTGTCCCATAACGGAACTCCATGACCAACTACAGCCTGCGCGCGCGCATGATGATTTTGATTCTGGCCCCCACCGTACTGATCGGTTTGTTGCTCAGCATCTTCTTTGTTGTCCACCGCTACAATGACTTACAGCGTCAGCTTGAAGACGCCGGCGCCAGCATTATTGAGCCGCTCGCCGTCTCCAGCGAATACGGCATGAATCTGCAAAACCGTGAGTCTATCGGGCAGCTCATCAGCGTGTTGCACCGTCGCCATTCGGACATCGTGCGGGCGATCTCCATTTACGATGAGCGTAACAATCTGTTTGTTACCTCAAATTTCCATCTCGACCCGGACGAGCTAAAACTGTCGAAAGGCACGCCTTTCCCGCGCCGCTTAAGCGTGGTGCGCAACGGCGATTTTATGATCCTGCGTACGCCGATTATCTCAGAAAGGTATTCACCTGACGAATCTTCCACGGCGGATGCCAAGCAGGCGAATAATATGTTGGGCTATGTGGCGCTGGAGCTGGATCTGCGTTCCGTGCGCCTGCAGCAGTACAAAGAGATTTTTGTCTCCTCGGTGATGATGCTGTTCTGTATCGGCATCGCCCTGATCTTTGGCTGGCGGCTGATGCGCGACGTCACCGGCCCGATCCGCAATATGGTCAATACCGTTGATCGCATCCGTCGCGGCCAGCTGGACAGCCGCGTGGAAGGTTTCATGCTCGGCGAGCTGGATATGCTGAAAAACGGCATTAATTCGATGGCGATGTCGCTGGCGGCCTATCACGAGGAGATGCAGCACAATATCGATCAGGCCACCTCCGATCTGCGGGAAACGCTGGAGCAGATGGAGATCCAGAACGTTGAGCTGGATCTGGCGAAAAAACGGGCGCAGGAAGCGGCGCGCATCAAGTCCGAGTTTCTGGCGAACATGTCCCATGAGCTGCGCACGCCTCTTAACGGCGTGATTGGCTTTACCCGCCTGACGCTGAAATCCGAACTGACGCCCACCCAGAAAGATCATCTGCATACCATTGAGCGCTCTGCCAATAATCTGCTGACCATCATTAATGACGTGCTGGATTTTTCGAAGCTTGAAGCCGGTAAGCTGATCCTTGAAAGCATTCCCTTCCCGCTGCGCAATGCGCTGGACGAAGTGGTGACGCTGCTGGCCCATGCCGCGCATGATAAGGGCCTTGAGCTGACGCTGAACATCAAGAACGACGTGCCGGACAACGTCATTGGCGATCCTCTGCGCCTGCAACAGGTGATCACTAATCTGGTGGGTAACGCCATTAAGTTCACCGAAAACGGCAACATAGACATCCTGGTGGAAAAACGCTCCATCAGTAATAACAAAGTGCAGATCGAGGTGCAGATCCGCGATACCGGTATCGGTATTCCCGAGCGGGATCAGTCGCGGCTGTTCCAGGCCTTCCGTCAGGCGGATGCGAGTATTTCGCGGCGACATGGCGGTACCGGACTGGGGCTGGTGATTACGCAAAAACTGGTTAATGAAATGGGCGGCGATATCTCTTTCCACAGCCAGCCGCAGCGCGGGTCCACCTTCTGGTTCCACATCAATCTCGATCTCAATCCAAACGTCATCGGCGAAGGGCCTTCAACGCTGTGCCTTACGGGTAAACGGCTGGCCTACATTGAGCCGAACACGGCGGCGGCGCAGAGCACGCTGGATTTACTGAGCAGTACGCCGCTGGAGGTGATCTACAGCCCGACGCTGTCAGGGCTGCCGGAAGATCATTACGATATTCTGCTGCTGGCGGTGCCGGTGCCCCTGCAGGAGCCGCTGACCATGCAGCATACCCGGCTGGCGAAGGCGTCGCAGATGACCGATTACCTGCTGCTGGCGCTGCCCTGCCATGCGCAAATTAACGCCGAAGAGCTGAAACAAAATGGCGCGGCGGCCTGTCTGCTCAAGCCCCTAACGGCGGCGCGACTGCTGCCCGCGCTCAATGAATATTGTCGCCTGAACCGCCGTGCGCCGCCGCTGCTGGAGAACGCGGATAAGCTGGCGATGAGCGTCATGGCGGTGGATGATAATCCCGCCAACCTGAAGCTGATCGGCGCGCTGCTTGACGATCAGGTGCAGCAGGTGGAGCTGTGCGAAAGCGGGCAACAGGCCGTTGACCGGGCGCGGCAGATGCAGTTCGATTTGATCCTGATGGATATTCAGATGCCGGAAATGGACGGCATTCGCGCCTGCGAGTTAATCCGCCAGTTGCCGCACCAGCAGCAGACGCCGGTGGTGGCGGTCACGGCTCATGCCCTCGCCGATCAGAAAGAGAAGCTGTTCAGCGCGGGCATGAACGGCTATCTGGCGAAACCGATCGAAGAAGATAAGTTACGCAGCCTGCTGCTGCGCTATCTGCCCGGCCCCGGCGTGAGCCAGTGGCTTACGCCGCCTGAGCCGCAGCCGCTTCCTGAGCCGGTGGCAGCCACGGTCAACCCGAACGCCACCCTCGACTGGCAGATGGCGCTGCGTCAGGCCGCCGGAAAGAATGATCTGGCGCGGGAAATGTTACAGATGCTGCTCGATTTCCTGCCGGAGATCCGCAACAAGGTGGAAGAACAGCTGGTGGGAGAAGCGCCGGAAGGACTGACGGAGGCCATTCATAAGCTGCATGGCAGTTGTGGCTACAGCGGCGTGCCACGGCTGAAAAATCTCTGCCATCTGATTGAGCACCAGTTACGCAG
This sequence comes from Enterobacter sp. K510, assembly GCF_055804875.1. Taxonomy (NCBI): domain Bacteria; kingdom Pseudomonadati; phylum Pseudomonadota; class Gammaproteobacteria; order Enterobacterales; family Enterobacteriaceae; genus Enterobacter; species Enterobacter sp. K510. Next base: position 189,625 of record NZ_JBNRLQ010000001.1, read on the forward strand.
CGGAACGCCCGCCGCGGATCTGGAGCCGGAATTCCTCGAACTGCTGGATGAGATGGATAACGTGGGGCGGGAAGCGAGTAAGATCCTGGGATAATACTCCCTATCACCCCGGCCCTCTCCCGCAGGGAGAGGGAGACGTTGTCAGGCTGACGGCGGTAATCCCCGCCCGGCTTTTAACACCGCCGCGACGTTGCGCGCGGTCATGCGTACGTTTTCCCCGGCATTTTTCAGCGCGTCGTCCAGTGAACAGATGGTGTAGATGACGCTGAATACCGCGTCCAGACCGTGCTCATGGACGATCCCCACGTCTGCCGTCAGGCTGCCGGCAATACCAATTACCGGTTTGTTGTAACGCTTCGCAACCTTCGCCACGCCGACCGGCACTTTGCCGTGCACGGTCTGGCTGTCGATGCGCCCTTCGCCGGTGATCACCAGATCGGCACCGGCAACGTGCTCCGCCAGATGCAGCGCGTCGGTGACGATCTCAATGCCGCGACGCAGCTCCGCGCCGCAAAATGCATACAGCCCGGCCCCCATGCCGCCCGCCGCGCCCCCGCCTGCCAGCGTCAGCACATCCACATCCAGATCGCGCTGAATGATCTTCGCATAATGGTGCAGCGCGTGGTCGAGACGGGCAACGGTTTCGCCCGTCGCGCCTTTTTGCGGGCCAAAAACCGCCGATGCGCCCTGGTCACCCGTAAGCGGGTTTGTCACGTCACAGGCCACTTCTATGCGACAGGTTTTCAGGCGCGCATCCAGTTCGCTGACGTCAATGCGCGCCAGCGTTTCCAGTTCGCCGCCGCCCTGCCCCAGCGCCTTGCCCTGCGCATTTAACAGCTTCGCGCCCAGCGCCTGCACCATTCCGGCGCCGCCGTCATTGGTGGCGCTGCCGCCAAGCCCGATAATAATGTGTTTCACGCCCGCATCGAGGGCGTGACGGATCAGCTCGCCCGTCCCCCAGGATGTTGTAATTAATGGGTCGCGTTTTGCTGGCGGCACCAGTTCCAGACCACTGGCGGCGGCCATTTCAATAAAGGCGCTCTGCTCATCGCCGGAAAGACCGTAAAAACCCGCCACCGGTTCGCCGAGCGGGCCGGTCACCTTAACCTGCACTTTTCTGCCGTGGGTGGCAGCCACCATCGCTTCGACCGTGCCTTCGCCGCCATCTGCCACCGGCAGTTTGACGTACTCCGCGTCCGGGAAAATCTCTTTAAAACCGCGTTCAATGGCGGTAGCGACATCGAGGGCACTCAGGCTTTCCTTGTATGAGTCCGGTGCGATCACTATTTTCATATGCTGTCCTTAGGTATGTTGACTGCCAGTATTATCTTTCCCGACACGGGAAAGCGCCGGTTCCCGCAAGAACCGGCGGGATTTCTTTAACGCACCATGCACGGGCGTTTATTATCAAACGTCCAGTTGGGGATCAGGTACTGCATGCACATGGCGTCGTCGCGCGCGCCCAGGCCATGCTTCTGATACAGTTCATTCGCCTTCATCACCTGATCCATATCCAGCTCAACGCCGAGGCCCGGCGTAGTCGGCACCTGCACCATGCCGCCTTTAATTTCGAATGGCTGTTTAGTGAGGCGCTGATTGCCTTCCTGCCAGATCCAGTGTGTATCAATGGCGGTGATGTTGCCTGGCGCTGCGGCCGCCACGTGAGTGAACATCGCCAGCGAGATGTCGAAATGGTTGTTGGAGTGTGAACCCCAGGTCAGGCCGAATTCATGACACATCTGCGCCACCCGCACCGAGCCCTGCATGGTCCAGAAGTGCGGATCCGCCAGCGGAATGTCCACCGATTGCAGCGACAGCGTGTGCCCCATCTGCCGCCAGTCGGTGGCGATCATATTGGTGGCGGTCGGCAGGCCGGTGGCGCGGCGGAATTCCGCCATCACTTCACGCCCGGAGAACCCCTGCTCTGCGCCGCACGGATCTTCGGCATAGGCCAGTACGCCGCGCAGGGATTTACCGATAGCGATGGCTTCATCCAGCGACCAGGCGCCGTTCGGATCGAGCGTCACGCGCGCCTGCGGGAAGCGTTTAGCCAGCGCGGTAACTGCCTCCGCTTCTTCAAAGCCCGCCAGCACGCCGCCCTTGAGTTTGAAATCGTTAAAGCCGTATTTTTCATAGGCCGCTTCCGCCAGGCGCACCACCGCATCCGAGGTCATGGCTTCTTCGTGGCGCACGCGATACCAGTCGCATTTGTCGTCCGGCTGGCTCTGGTACGGCAGCGGCGTGCGTTTACGATCGCCGACAAAGAACAGATAGCCGAGCATTTCCACTTCGCTGCGCTGCTGCCCGTCGCCCAGCAGGGTGGCAACGTTAACGCCGAGGTGTTTGCCGAGCAGATCGAGCATCGCGGCTTCAATACCGGTCACCACGTGAATGGTGGTACGCAAATCGAAGGTTTGCAGGCCGCGGCCAGCGGCGTCGCGATCGGCGAATGCCTGACGCACGGCGGTGAGGATATTTTTGTATTCGCCGATGGTTTTACCCACCACCAGCGCGGCGGCGTCTTCCAGCGTGGTGCGGATTTTTTCGCCGCCGGGAATTTCGCCCACGCCGGTCTGTCCGGCGTTATCTTTGATGATCACGATGTTGCGGGTAAAGAACGGCGCATGGGCACCGCTCAGGTTCATTAACATGCTGTCGTAACCGGCAACCGGGATCACCTGCATGGAAGTAACAACGGGGGTAGTGGTGCTCATTCTGTCATCCTTTTACTCTAATCAATGGCGTCCAAAGACGGGGCGTTTGCGGTCAAACGTCCAGCCCGGGATGAGATACTGCATGGGGCCGGCGTCATTACGCGCGCCGCCCGGCAGGGTTTTGTAGAGCTCGTGGGCCTTCTCAATCTGGCCCCAGTCGATTTCCACGCCCAGCCCCGGCGTGTCAGGGACGGCGATTTTGCCCTGCTTAATTTCCAGCGGCTGTTTCGTCAGGCGGGCATCGCCTTCCTGCCAGATCCAGTGGGTGTCGATGGCCGTTGGCGTACCAGGTGCTGCCGCGCCGACATGGGTAAACATCGCCAGCGAAATATCGAAATGGTTATTCGAATGACAGCCCCAGGTCAGGCCCCAGTCATCGCACAGCTGCGCCACGCGCACCGCCCCGGACAGCGTCCAGAAATGCGGGTCCGCCAGCGGAATGTCGACCGCATTGAGCATGACGGCGTGGCCCATTTCCCGCCAGTTGGTGGCGATCATATTGGTGGCGACCGGCAGCCCGGTTGCGCGGCGGAACTCCGCCATCACTTCGCGTCCGGAAAAGCCCTGCTCCGCCCCGCATGGATCTTCCGCATAGGTCAGCACATCGTTGAGTCCCTTACACAGGCGAATGGCCTCATCGAGCAGCCATGCGCCGTTGGGATCCACGGTAATACGCGCATCCGGAAAACCTTTCTTGAGCGCGCGTGCGGTTTCGATCTCCTGCTCGCCGGGCAGTACGCCGCCCTTGAGTTTGAAGTCTTTAAAGCCGTAGCGATCCTGCGCCGCCTGCGCCAGCGTCACCACCGCCTCGCTGGTCATGGCGTGCTGATGACGCAGGCGATACCAGTCGTGATTGCCCGGCGTCGCGTCAAGGTACGGCAGCGGCGTTTGCGTGCGGTCACCGACGTAAAACAGATAGCCAAGCACGGTCACCGCATCGCGCTGTTTGCCGGGACCGAGCAGTTCGCACACCGGCACGTTCAGCGCTTTGCCCAGCAGATCCAGCAGCGCCGCTTCCAGCGCGGCCACCGCGTTAACGCGCAGCTCAAACGTCCATGCGCCTTTGCCGAAGGTGTCAAAATCCGCGGCCTGGTTGCCTTTGTGGACCCGCTGTACGACTTTATTCAGACGGGCCACTTCCTGCCCCACTACCAGCGGAATGGCATCCACCAGCGTCTGGTAAATGGTTTCGCCGCCCGGTGCTTCACCGACGCCGGTGTTACCGGCGTTATCGGTCAGCACCACGATATTGCGGGTGAAGTAAGCGTTATGCGCGCCACCGATATTCATCAGCATGCTGTCGTGCCCGGCTACTGGGATCACCCGCATGCTGGCAATTAAGGGAGTTGCCTGTGTATTCATCATTCACGTCCCGCCACAGGTTTTAGTTCGACACGTTTAATGTCACCCACCAGCACCAGATAACTCAGTACCGCCACCAGCGCATGGATACCAACGTAAATCAGCGCGCCGTTAAAGGAGCCGGTGGTGCCGACGATATAGCCGATAGCGATCGGCGTGACGATGCCGGAGACATTGCCGAACATATTGAACAGTCCGCCGGAGAGGCCGCTGATCTCTTTCGGCGCGGTATCCGCCATCACCGCCCAGCCCAGCGCGCCAATGCCTTTGCCGAAGAACGCCATCGCCATAAAGCCGATGATCATCCACTCTGTTTCAACGTAGTTACAGAACACCATCACCATCGACAGCATCATGCCGAGCACGATAGGCGTTTTACGGGCGATATTCAGCGAGCCGGTACGACGCATCAGCCAGTCGGAAATTACGCCGCCCAGCACGCCGCCTACAAAGCCGCAGATGGCCGGTACCGAGGCGACAAAGCCTGCTTTCAGGATCGACATGCCGCGCGCCTGCACCAGATAGACCGGGAACCAGGTGATAAAGAAGTAAGTCAGGGCGTTAATGCAGTACTGGCCGAGATAGATGCCGAGCATCATGCGGGAGCCGATCAGCTGTTTGATCTGCCCCCACTTTTGACTGAGCGGAACATGCGTTTTAGGGCCTTTCTGATCCATATTGATCAGCCCGCCGCCTGCGGCGATGTATTCCAGCTCTTTTTTGTTTACGCCCGGATGTTCGTTAGGTTCGTGGATCACTTTCAGCCAGATAAAGCTGATGATAATCCCCAGCCCGCCCATAAAGAAGAACACGTGCGACCAGCCCACTTCATGGGTTAACCAGCCCATGATCGGCGCGAAGATCACCGTCGCGAAGTATTGTGCGGAGTTAAAAATGGCGACGGCGGTGCCCCTCTCCTGCGCCGGGAACCAGGCCGCGACGATACGGCTGTTGCCGGGGAAAGATGGCGCTTCAGCTAGTCCGACCAGGAAGCGCAGGGTAAAGAGCGCGACTATGATGCCGAACCCGCTGAAAATATCGACGAAACCCTGCAGGAGGGTGAAGGCGGACCAGATAAAAATGGACCAGAAATAGACGCGCTTGGAGCCGAAACGGTCAAGCAGCCAGCCGCCGGGGATTTGGCCAATCACATAGGCCCATGAAAATGCCGAGAAAACATAACCCATACCGATGGGATCAAGGCCAATGTCTTTGGCCATTTCCGAACCGGCGATAGACAGCGTGGCGCGGTCACCGTAGTTGAAGGATGTGACGATAAACAGCATCACCACTATCCAGTAGCGGGCGTTGGTGCGTTTTTCCGCACTGCTCGCCGCGTGGCTTAATGAACTCATGGTTGTACTCCCGAAGCGTAGATGTTCGTAGCATGTTTCCCGTCGGTGTAGCGGTAGGGTGCCCGGGATCATGCTGTTGTTTTTTTGCAGTTCATCTGTCAGGTCGCTTTCCCCTGAACGCTGCATTTGTATCTGGCTCAAAAAGTATAAAAAGCGGGCTACGAACACTCACTGTGCAACCCCACAACATTACGCAGGCATGGGGTGAAGGTTTGATGCAAAAGCCCAGGGCTATGGGGAGTACTTCACGGAAATGAACAGAAAGGGGAGTAAGAATGTAAAAAGCCACCTTCAGGGTGGCTTTTATTTAGTTCAGTAAGGTGGCCCAGTGTTCAACCCACGGGTTAGAGACGGATTCCGGTTCCGGATCTTCGCTGGCGTCGATCAGTAATACCTCGCCCAACCGCTGTGCGTTCTGTTCCTGAAGCAGGGCATCAAAGGTTTTACCCGCGCCGCAAAAGTGCGTGTAGGTGCTGTCGCCGAGGGCGATCACGCCATAGCGCAGTGCGGGCTGCACGCCAATCTGATCTTTCACCGCATGGAACAACGGGGCGATGCTGTCGGGAAAATCCCCCTGCCCGGTGGTGGAGGTGATCACCAGAATAATTTTATCCTGATAACGCTGCCAGTCGGCCAGCGTCCCATCTTCGTAAACGGTGGCCTTATGCCCGTGACCGCTCAGGATCGCTTCTGCTTCTTCCGCCACCAGCAGCGCGTTGCCATAGGTTGTGCCGACAAATATGCCTACTTCTGCCATGCTTTCCACTCCTTGCTCAGACTTGACTCTCTTCATCCTGACCGCTGAGTGCAGCAAACTCAACCCTTTCATTTAAAGGGAGAAGCCCCCGCCAGCCAAAGTGCGACAGCGCCTGCATCCAGACCTCGTCCAGCCCGGCACGCAGCACCAGCGGTTCGCCGGTAAAGGGATGCGTCAGCGACAGTTCGCTGGCGTGCAGCATCAGGCGCTGACAGCCGAAGTGTTCGGCGGCGCTGCGGTTTTGCTTTAAATCGCCGTGCTTGCTGTCGCCGATAATCGGATGGCGCAGATGCGAAAGATGGCGGCGTAGCTGGTGCTTGCGGCCGGTTTTCGGCAGCAGCTCCACCAGTCCGTAACGGGTGGTGGGAAATTTCCCGGTAGCGACAGGCATCTCGGCAGTGGCCAGCCCGCGATAGTGCGTCACCGCAGGCTGAGGACCTTTATCTGCGCGGGCGAACTTGTCAGCAATTTTATCCAGCTCTTCGGTTAGCGGATAATCCAGCTCGGCTTCATCCATCAGCCAGCCGCGTACTATCGCATGATAGCGCTTCTGCATCTGGTGCTGTTCAAACTGTTGCGATAACAGGCGGCCCGCCTCGCTGGACAGGCCCATCAGCAGCACGCCGGAGGTCGGACGATCGAGGCGATGGGCGGTAAACACGTGCTGACCAATCTGGTCGCGCACGGTTTGCATCACCACCACTTTTTCATCGCGATCGAGCCAGCTACGGTGCACCAGCCAGCCGGAGGGTTTGTTCACCGCCACCAGCCATTCGTCCTGATAGATGATCTCCAGCATCAGGCGCTATCGCCTGCAAAGATGGCGTCAAGCTGCTGTAGCTGCACCAGCACCACATCCCGGGCCGGATGGCTGGCATCCAGCGCGACTTCATAATAAGGCGCGATGGCAAAGGTCTGCGGCAACGGCTGTCCGCTGTCTAACAGGGCATGCATACGCGGGATCAGCACCCATTGCAGCCACTCGAAAGGCTCCATGGTATCCAGACAAAAAGGTTCGGTACTTTCGAAAGCGCTGGCGGCCGGGGCATGGGTTTGCCAGATGCCCTGCTCATTTAACAGGGTTTCCAGGCTGAACAGTTGTTGGCGCACGTGCTGGTGGGGAGTCATATCAACCTCGACTGAAAATAAAACTGGCGCGCAGGATAGCACTAGTCGGGCCTGAACAAAAAAAGGGAGCACTGTAAAAACAGTGCTCCCGGTTCGTTTCGCAGCATTCCGGCTACTTTTGTTGCTCCCTGCTCATCCTTGACAACTTTTCCTGCGGTCTCCTGACCTGTTCATCCGTAAACAACTGCATCCTGCTCGTACCACCCCGATACGATCTGCGTTATCCGTAACGCCCGTCCCTGAACATCCTGGTCCGCCGGGCATCCTGACCGGCTCTCATTCTCCGTCCTGGAGGTGTCCTTTAACGCGTCCTGCGTCATCCACTTTGCTTCATCCGGAAGCCTTTCCTTGCAGCACCGTCCTGGTGTTCCTGCTGCGAAGCTACACCATCCCGGCATCCACTTCGCAATGTGACCTCTTGTCAACGGGGATAAGGATCCGCTTTTTTGCCCTGTCCTACAAGAAGGTGCTTAAGAACATAATCAGAATAGCATTCGACACAGACGGGAGTTTATGAGGTTAACTTGTTGAATATAAGGGATTAACGGGAGAGCATGACGGACTGAATGAGAAGAAAATCCTGGCGATCTCCTACAGCCTGTGTAAGAGATCTCTCACAAACTCAGTAGTAATCTGGATTACAGAACAGGCTCAAGCTGATTAAGAAATTCCGTAACGGACGGGGCCAGCACCGTACGTTTCGCCGTACCGATGGTTTCGACAATTACCTGTCCGGTCAGGTTGCAGACGGCAATAACGTCCAGTTCGCTGTCGAGCGTGGCGATAAACAGCGTGGGCGAAATCTTAAGGCGCTTCTGCGTCACCAGATGGCCAATTAGATTTTCCTGCACGCGGCGGAAATCGTCCTCGCTCCAGGTTTGCAGCAGCGTCAGCGTCTGTGCGCCAAAGCGCGCGGGCATATCACCGGCAAACTGGGTGGCATAAAACGCGTGCAGCGCGGGTTGTACCACAATATCTAATGCCCGTTCAACCGCGTTTACATTGGGTTCCCCTTCAAAGGGTTGCGGCTGCCAGAACACGCTGTCCTGGGTGGTAGAGATAATGCAGGGCGAGGGCACGCCGTACAGATCTTCACTCTGCGGCCAGCTGTGGCGTGTCTCATGCCAGGCATCGCAATAGCGTGCGGTAAATGCTTTCAGGGCGAGCGCCGTTTCTGTGTGCACCGATTTCTCTCTTAACCAAAGCCAGGATAAACTTGGCGGATAGTTTACCTGCAAAATGGCGATGAAACATGTCTTCTTATGATAACCACCAGGCGCTGGCTGGCCTGACCCTCGGCAAATCCACCGCGTACCGCGATACCTACGACGCCAGCCTGTTGCAGGGCGTACCGCGCAGCCTGAACCGCGATCCGCTCGGCCTGCATGCCGACAACCTGCCCTTTCACGGCGGCGATATCTGGACGCTCTATGAGCTGTCATGGCTGAACAGCAATGGCCTGCCGCAGGTCGCGGTTGGACAGGTGGAACTTAACTACGCCAGCGTCAATCTGGTGGAATCAAAAAGCTTTAAGCTCTATCTCAACAGCTTCAATCAGACGCGTTTCGCCAGCTGGGATGAGGTGCAGGCCACCTTGCAGCGCGATCTCAGCGCCTGTGCGCAGGGCGACGTGCGCGTGGCGCTTTATCGCCTTAATGAACTGGAAGGTCAGCCGATCGCCGCGTTCAACGGTGTGTGCATCGACGATCAGGATATTGCGATTGATAACTACGACTTTAGCGCCGATTACCTGGAAAATGCCGCCAGCGGCCCGATTGTCGAAGAAACTCTGGTCAGCCATCTGCTGAAATCCAACTGCCTGATCACCCATCAGCCGGACTGGGGTTCGGTGCAGATCCAGTATCGCGGGCCGCAAATCGACCGTGAAAAGCTGCTGCGTTATCTGGTTTCCTTCCGCCATCACAATGAGTTTCATGAGCAGTGCGTCGAGCGCATTTTCAACGACGTGCAGCGTTTCTGTCAGCCAGAATCCCTGAGCGTGTACGCGCGCTATACCCGCCGCGGCGGGCTGGACATCAACCCCTGGCGCACCAACGGCGATTTTGCGCCCTCAACCGGACGACTGGTTCGCCAGTAATCATAAAAATTTCTGCATTTGCGCCGCACAATCGGCGCATGAGGTTGTTAAACGTCATAAGCCAGGGCTATTGTAATCACAGGGAGCGGCGATTTTCGCCCCGTAAGGAGCTCACTTGATTACACATATTAGCCCGCTAGGCTCAATGGATATGTTGTCGCAGCTGGAAGTCGATATGCTTAAACGCACGGCCAGCAGCGACCTGTACCAGCTGTTTCGCAACTGTTCACTGGCAGTTCTTAACTCAGGGAGTCTGACCGATAACAGCAAAGAGCTGCTGTCGCGTTTTGAAAGTTTCGACATTAACGTTTTGCGTCGTGAGCGCGGCGTCAAGCTTGAACTGATCAATCCCCCGGAAGACGCCTTTGTGGATGGCCGCATCATCCGCGCACTCCAGGCCAACCTGTTTGCCGTACTGCGCGACATTCTGTTCGTTAACGGTCAGATCCACAGCGCCGGTCGTTTCCAGCATTTAAATCTGGAAAGCTCGACCCACATTACCAACCTGGTGTTTTCCATCCTGCGTAACGCCCGTGCGCTGCACGTCGGCGAAGCGCCGAATATGGTGGTGTGCTGGGGCGGTCACTCGATCAACGAAACCGAATACCTGTACGCCCGACGCGTGGGCACCCAACTGGGCCTGCGTGAACTGAACATCTGCACCGGCTGCGGGCCGGGGGCGATGGAAGCGCCGATGAAAGGCGCGGCGGTCGGCCATGCGCAGCAGCGTTACAAAGAAGGCCGTTTTATCGGCATGACGGAGCCGTCGATTATCGCCGCAGAACCGCCAAACCCGCTGGTCAATGAGCTGGTGATCATGCCGGACATTGAAAAGCGTCTGGAAGCCTTTGTGCGTATCGCCCACGGCATTATCATCTTCCCTGGTGGCGTCGGTACGGCGGAAGAACTGCTCTATCTGCTGGGCATTCTGATGAATCCTGCCAACCAGGACCAGGTGCTGCCGTTGATCCTCACCGGGCCAAAACAGAGCGCTGACTACTTCCGCGTGCTCGACGAATTTATTGTTAACACGCTGGGTGAAGGCGCGCGTCGTTATTACCGCGTGATTATTGATGACGCCCATGAAGTGGCGCGGCTGATGAAAAAAGCGATGCCGATGGTGAAAGAGAATCGTCGTGAGACCGGCGATGCCTACAGCTTTAACTGGTCAATTCGCATTGCGCCGGAACTCCAGGTGCCTTTCATCCCGTCCCATGAAAATATGGCGAACCTGAAGCTGTATCCAGATCAGCCGGTGGAAATTCTGGCCGCCGATCTGCGCCGCGCCTTCTCGGGTATTGTCGCCGGGAACGTTAAAGAGGCGGGGATCCACGCGATTGAAAAATACGGGCCGTACAAAATCCACGGCGACAGCGACATGATGCGCCGCATGGACGATCTGCTGCAGGGCTTTGTCGCGCAGCACCGCATGAAGCTGCCGGGCTCGGCGTATATTCCCTGCTATGAAATTATGACCTGATAGCGGGTTCTCATGCCGGGTGGCATTAAGCTTACCCGGCCGATGGACTGTCTTGCCGGGTGGCGCTGCGCTTACCCGGCCTACTCTCTGCCATCCGGCGTCCGTTTCGTAGGCCCGGCAAGCCTGCGCCGCCGGGCAAAGCCATCCTGCCCGTTATAAGCCAGTCTTATTTCTGCTCCCTAAGCCAAACGGTTGCGTATGCTATTTCACCGCTAAAAATCCATTCTTACCTCAGGTATTCCTCAGAAAACGCTGTTTACATCATCTTTTGCAGCGATTTTGTCGTATTTTTCGTTTGATGCTTTGCGTGCATATATTGTCGGTGGTAGCCTGCGCCACCATTAATTTTGGCGTGGGATCGCTTTGCAGTGGGATGACCTGTCATTAACCCCAGAGAAAGCGGATTATTGCATTTGCGATCGGGATCACTGATACATTCATTACATAAATGTATCTTTCCGCCCGCCGATAGTTACGGCAAGAAATTATAAAAAAACCGTCGCTGAACAGATTTCATATTACCGTCAGGCCACTTTTCATTAGATTGCACTGAAAAACCTGATATTTAGCTTCCTCCAGGAGATACAGATGGAAACAACTCAAACCAGCACTGTTGCTGCCGTAGAAACGCGCAGCGCATGGCGTAAAACTGACACCATGTGGATGCTGGGCCTTTACGGCACCGCTATCGGCGCAGGTGTGCTCTTCCTGCCGATCAACGCCGGTGTCGGCGGTATGATCCCGTTGATCATCATGGCCATCATCGCCTTCCCGATGACCTTTTTTGCTCACCGTGGTCTGACCCGCTTTGTGCTGTCCGGTAAAAATCCGGGGGAAGATATTACTGAAGTGGTAGAAGAACACTTTGGTATCGGCGCAGGTAAACTCATCACCCTGCTCTATTTCTTCGCTATCTACCCGATCCTGCTGGTTTACAGCGTGGCGATCACCAACACGGTTGACAGCTTTATGACCCACCAGCTGGGTATGACGCCGCCGCCGCGTTTCATTCTTTCCCTGATTCTGATCGTCGGTATGATGACCATCGTGCGCTTCGGCGAGCAGATGATCGTGAAAGCGATGAGTATTCTGGTGTTCCCGTTCGTGGTTGCGCTGATGCTGCTGGCCCTGTACCTGATCCCGCAGTGGAGCGGTGCCGCGCTGGAAACGCTCTCCTTTGACGCAGCCGCCAGCACCGGTAAAGGCCTGTGGATGACCCTGTGGCTTGCTATTCCGGTAATGGTGTTCTCTTTCAACCACTCACCGATCATCTCCTCCTTCGCCGTGGCGAAACGTGAAGAGTACGGTGATGAAGCCGAGAAGAAATGCTCCCGCATCCTGGCGTTCGCGCACATCATGATGGTGCTGACGGTGATGTTCTTCGTGTTCAGCTGCGTGCTGAGCCTGACGCCGGCAGATTTGCAGGCTGCGAAAGATCAGAACATCTCTATTCTGTCTTATCTGGCTAACCACTTTAACGCGCCGATTATTGCGTGGATGGCACCGATTATCGCCATCATCGCCATCACTAAATCCTTCCTCGGCCACTATCTGGGTGCGCGTGAAGGCTTCAACGGTATGGTGATCAAATCCCTGCGCAGCCGTGGCAAAACCATCGAAATCAGCCGTCTGAATAAAATCACCGCGCTGTTTATGCTGGTGACCACCTGGATTGTGGCAACCCTGAACCCGAGCATTCTCGGTATGATCGAAACCCTGGGCGGTCCGATTATCGCGATGATCCTGTTCCTGATGCCGATGTATGCGATTCAGAAAGTGCCGGCGATGCGCAAATACAGCGGTCACATCAGCAACATCTTCGTTGTCTGCATGGGCCTGGTAGCTATCTCCGCTATCTTCTACTCCCTGTTCAGCTAATCCCCCCGCGCCGCCTTTTCGGGCGGCGCCCTCTGACTCATAGCAACGGATGATGCATCATGATTAGCGTATTCGATATTTTCAAAATCGGCATTGGCCCTTCCAGTTCCCATACCGTGGGACCAATGAAAGCAGGTAAACAGTTTACGGACGACCTGATTGCGCGTGGCATTCTCAGTGACATCACTCGCGTCGTGGTGGATGTTTACGGCTCCCTCTCCCTCACCGGCAAAGGCCACCATACCGATATCGCCATTATTATGGGGCTGGCGGGCAACCTGCCGGACAGCGTCGACATCGACAGCATTCCGGGCTTCATTCAGGACGTGAATACCCATGGCCGCCTGCTGCTGGCGAACGGTCAGCATGAAGTGGAATTTCCGGTTGACCAGTGCATGAACTTCCATGCCGATAACCTTTTCCTGCACGAAAACGGCATGCGTATCAGCGCGCTGGCGGGTGAAAGCGTGGTTTACAGCCAGACCTATTACTCCATCGGCGGCGGCTTTATCGTCGATGAGGCGCATTTCGGCCTGACCAGTAATGCAGAAATCACGGTGCCGTACCCCTATAAAAATGCCGCCGATTTACAACGTCATTGCCAGGAAACCGGCTTATCCCTCTCCGGCCTGATGATGAAAAACGAGCTGGCCCTGCGCAGCAAAGCCGAGCTGGATCAGCATCTGGCAAACGTCTGGGAAGTGATGCGCGGCGGCATTGAGCGCGGCATTACCACCGAAGGCGTCCTGCCGGGCAAACTGCGCGTCCCGCGCCGGGCGGCGGCGTTACGCCGGATGCTGGTCAGCGGTGATAAAACTTCTACCGATCCGATGGCGGTGGTCGACTGGATCAACATGTTCGCGCTGGCGGTGAACGAAGAAAACGCCGCCGGTGGACGTGTGGTGACCGCGCCGACCAACGGCGCCTGCGGCATCGTGCCGGCGGTGCTGGCGTACTACGATAAATTTATTCGTGAAGTAAATGCTAACTCACTGGCCCGCTATCTGCTGGTCGCCAGCGCAATCGGCTCCCTGTACAAAATGAACGCCTCCATTTCCGGCGCGGAAGTGGGCTGTCAGGGTGAAGTGGGCGTGGCCTGCTCCATGGCAGCGGCAGGTCTGGCGGAATTGCTGGGCGGCAGCCCGACGCAGGTGTGCATCGCGGCCGAAATCGGCATGGAGCATAACCTGGGGCTAACCTGCGATCCGGTCGCCGGACAGGTACAGGTACCCTGCATTGAACGCAACGCCATTGCCTCGGTGAAAGCGGTGAACGCCGCGCGTATGGCCCTGCGCCGTACCAGCGAGCCGCGCGTGTGCTTCGATAAAGTCATTGAGACCATGTATGAGACGGGCAAAGACATGAACGCCAAATACCGCGAAACATCCCGTGGCGGTCTGGCGATGAAAGTCGTCGCCTGCGATTAATCACGTCAGTCGTTCCTTTATGAAGCCGGGTGCGCTTATGCCACCCGGCTTTTTTGCGAGGCGTCTTCCTGTTTTTCCCCCGCTTTCTGGCCTCCTCCTCACCGCCGGTGTTACCCTTAGCGCGTTAAATTTTTTCGGGAGCGTGCTGTGGCTGTTCATCTGTTAATTGTTGATGCGCTTAATCTTATTCGCCGGATCCATGCCGTGCAGGGATCGCCCTGCGTCCAGACCTGCCTGCACGCGCTCGACCAGTTGATCCTTCACAGCCAGCCGACTCATGCGGTGGCGGTCTTTGATGACGAGGCGCGCAACAGCGGCTGGCGGCATCAGATCCTGCCGGATTACAAAGCAGGTCGCGCGCCGATGCCGGACAACCTGCACGCGGAGATGCCTGCCCTGCGTGCGGCCTTTGCCAGCCACGGCGTGCCATGCTGGGTGTCAGAAGGCAATGAGGCGGACGATCTGGCCGCCACCCTGGCGGTAAAAGTGGCGCAGGCCGGGCATCAGGCCACCATAGTGTCAACGGACAAAGGCTACTGCCAGCTGCTCTCTCCGACCATCCGCATCCGCGACTATTTTCAGAAGCGCTGGCTGGATGCGCCCTTTATTGCCGCTGAATTTGGCGTCACGCCTGAGCAACTGGCGGATTACTGGGGACTGGCGGGGATCAGCAGTTCAAAAATTCCGGGCGTGGCGGGTATCGGGCAGAAGAGCGCCACGCAGCTTATCACCACCTTTGGCACGCTGGAAAATCTCTATGCAGGGCTTGCGGAGGTACCGGAAAAGTGGCGCAAAAAACTGGTGGAACATCGTGAAATGGCGTTTATCTGCCGGGATGTGGCAAGGCTGAAAACGGATCTACAGGTGGAAGGGAATTTGCAGCAGCTACGGCTGGCGAGATAACGGCTGATCCTCCCCAAACGGAGAGGATCATGATGAAGCATTAACGCTCGTCGCGACGTCCGCCCACCGCAGCCCACCAGCGGCGCACGTGCACGGTCACTTCTTCGCGATCGTGATACAGCTGACGGGCCTGAATAGTGGCATTGATGCCGTGCTCCGCCAGTTGCTCCTGAATGTACGCCAGGTTGCCGGACACTTCTTCGTAGCGTTTTTTCATCGGCAGCTTGAGGTTGAAAATGGTTTCGCGGCACCAGCCGTTGACCAGCCACTGCACCATCAGAGCGGTGACTTTCGCGGGTTTCTCCACCATATCGCACACCATCCACGTAATGTTATTGCGCGTCGGGCGATAGCGGAAACCATCCTCACGCAGCCAGGTGACCTGCCCGGTATCCATCAGGCTCTGCGCCATCGGGCCGTTATCCACAGAGGCCACCCACATGTTGCGTTTCACCAGCTGATAGGTCCAGCCGCCCGGACAGGCACCCAGATCCACCGCGTACATGCCGTTTGCCAGGCGCTCGTCCCACTCGTCTGCCGGAATGAAGATATGGAAGGCTTCTTCCAGTTTGAGGGTGGAACGGCTTGGCGCGTCAGACGGAAACTTCAGGCGCGGAATGCCCATGTAAAACGGTGAATTGTTAGTGGTATACGAATAACCGGCATAGCAGCAGCCAGGAGCGATAAAGAACACATGCACCACCGGACGTTTTGCGGTTTCGTAGCTGGTGAGGATTTTCGCCTCGCGCAGCGCCGCACGCAGCGGTACGGTGAACTTACGGCAGAACTTCATCAGCTCTTTGCTTTCGTTGGTGTCCGCCACTTCAACGCGCAGCTCACCGCCTTTTTCCACCACGCCCTGCAACATGCCGACAATCGGCGTGATGCGATCGTCAGGCGGCAGATCCTGCAACAGCTCGCCGGCGACAAACATCTGGCGGGCAAAAATCAGCGAGCTGAACGGCAGATCTTTTGCTACCTTATCCGCGTCATCAGGCTGATAGCATTCGAAAACCACATAGCCTGAGTTTTCTTTCACGCGGGCAAAGCCAAACACCTCAAGGCGTCCGGCTTTATCGGTAATTTCTGCGGCGCACTCTTTCTCAAAACCCGGGCGACACAACAAGACAACTTTATTCATGAACAACGCCCTTACGTTTCAGACGAATAGCACCAATTAACATTAATACCCATCCCGCGAGGAAGCAGACGCCGCCGACCGGGGTGACGAAGGCCCACAGGCGCAGATGGGAAAGCGCGAGGCAGTATAAGCTCCCGCTGAACAACACCGTACCCAGCGCCAGAAACACGCTGCTCCAGTAAAACCAGATGCTGATGCGACGCTGCATCGCCACGGCGAGGCAGAAAATCGCCAGCGTATGGAAAGCCTGGTATTCAAGACCGGTCTGGATCCAGCCCATCTCTACCGTGCCCAGAGATTTCCCCAGCACGTGCGCGCCGAAGGCGCCCAGCGCAACAAAAACAAAGCCACTAATGGCAGCAAAAATCAGCATAAACCGGCTGGTCATGTCAGTACCCTAAAAAGTCATGCGCGAAATCGCGCGCGTTGAATTATTGCTCGTAACGGAAGCGGAATTTTTCTTGCTCTGATGCCGCTTTTGCCAGGATCCACTGTCGAAAGGCGGCTATTTTACCCAGTTCTGCCTGACTGTCATGACAAACCAGATAAAACGCGTTTTTACTGACCAGTACATCATTAAACGGACAGACCAGTCGGCCTGCCTCAATTTCGGACTGCGCCATCACATTGTTGGCCAGCGCGATACCCTGTCCGTGGATTGCCGCCTGTAGCACCATAGCGCTATGGCTGAAAATCGGTCCCTGCTGCACATTCAAATTAAGACCTAACTGTCGCGTATAAGTTTGCCAGTCGCGGCGGGAAGCATCATGCAATAACGTATGTTTTGCCAGATCCGCAGGCGTTTTCAGGGGCTTATCGCCAGTGAGCAGTAACGGCGAGCAGACCGGCAGCAGATATTCTGCGTATAATTTTTCGACACGCAAGCCCGGCCAGTTGCCGCGCCCATAAAAAATTGCCACATCGACATCATCCGCCAGCTTGTCCACTTCGCGGTCAACCGCCTGGATCCTGACGTCGATTCCCGGATAAGCTGAATTAAAGCTGGTGAGTCTCGGCACCAGCCACTGAATGGCAAAACTGGGCAATAAACTGACGGTCAGCGCCCCTTTAGCACTGCGCGATTGCAGTTTGCGGGTGGCGTCGGTGAGTTGGGAAAAAATCTCTTTAATATCCTGAAAATAACTCTGACCTTCTTCTGTTAATAACAGAGAACGGTTGCGACGGCGGAACAGCTTCAGCCCAAGGAAATCCTCAAGAGACTTGATTTGATGGCTTACTGCGGCCTGCGTCACAAAAAGCTCATCTGCGGCGCGGGTGAAGCTTAAATGGCGTGCGGCGGCATCAAAAACACGTAATGCATTAAGAGGTGGTAAGCGCTTGGACATGATTATAAGGTTCAGATGTTAATGGAATTTAACAAACAGGAAACAAGGTTTAACCCATTAGTTTTTTTTATCTGAGACATTATAATTTGTCCGTTGAGGAACTACCAGCAAATACCTATAGTGGCGGCACTTCCTGAGCCGGAACGAAGAGTCTTTTTTGGAATGCGTGTTCTGAAGGGCTTTTGGCTTGCGGTTGTGATGTTGTGTTGTTGTGTTTGCAATTGGTCTGCTATTCAGACCACGGTAGCAACGCTACCCTTTTCACTTCCTGTACATTTACCCTGTCTGTCCATAGTGATTAATGTAGCACCGCAAATTGCGGTGCTTTTTTTTACTCTGAAACGGGCTATTATTTTTCCAGAGCAACCATTTCTTTTACGTCAGTGCGATTGATCTGCTGTTTGTTACCGTTAGCGTCTTTATAAGAGATCATGCCGGTTTGATCGTCGGTTTTCGGCTTACCTTCAGACACAATGGAACGGCCATCGTTGGTGTGCATTACATAGTTCGGACCCGAACAGGCGCTCAGTGCAAAAGTCATCATACATGCGGTAATAATGGCGGCAGTCTTTTTCATGATTCTTCTCCTTTTAGCAATTAATGCTATCTGAATCTTGTTTATTAACAGGGTTCAACGTCCACCCAACACTATTTAGCATAACCTGCTTTCGAAAGTGCGCCAGGATAAACAGAAAAATCTGATGGAGCACAGGCGCTTGTATCAGTTTGCAAATTGCGCGACGATCATCGTCTGACTATGAGGAACGCCATGAACGCATTCAATCCTGCCCATTTTCGTGCCCAATTTCCTGCTCTTGCCGATGCGGGCGTCTATCTGGACAGCGCCGCCACTGCGCTAAAACCACAGGCCGTCATTGACGCCACGCAGCAGTTTTACAGCCTGAGCGCAGGAAACGTGCATCGCAGCCAGCATGCGCAGGCGCAAAAACTGACGGCGCGCTATGAAGCCGCGCGCGACCAGGTTGCCGCCCTGCTTAACGCGCCTGCCGGTAACAACATCGTCTGGACGCGGGGCACCACCGAGGCGATCAATATGGTCGCCCAGTGTTATGCGCGTCCGCGTTTACAGCCAGGCGATGAGATTATCGTCAGCGAGGCAGAGCATCAT
Organism: Enterobacter sp. K510; assembly: GCF_055804875.1. NCBI lineage: Bacteria > Pseudomonadati > Pseudomonadota > Gammaproteobacteria > Enterobacterales > Enterobacteriaceae > Enterobacter > Enterobacter sp. K510. Next base: position 208,343 of record NZ_JBNRLQ010000001.1, read on the forward strand.
GCCAATCTGGTGCCCTGGCTGATGGTGGCGGAGCAAACCGGCGCGAGCGTGGTGAAGCTGCCTGTTGCGGCCGACGGTGTGCCGGACATTGAACAACTTCCCGCGCTGATCACCCCCCGCAGCCGCATTATGGCCATCGGGCAAATGTCCAACGTCACCGGCGGCTGTCCGGATCTGGCGCGCGCCATAACTCTCGCCCACGCTGCCGGTATGGTGGTGATGGTGGATGGCGCCCAGGGCGCGGTGCACTTCCCGGCGGACGTGCAAAAGCTGGACATTGATTTTTATGCTTTTTCCGGCCACAAACTCTATGGCCCGACCGGCATCGGCGCGCTCTATGGCAAAAGCGAATTGCTGGAGGCGATGCCCCCCTGGCTGGGCGGCGGTAAGATGATCACCGAGGTCACCTTTGACGGCTTTAAAACCCAGCCGGTGCCCTGGCGCCTGGAGGCGGGCACGCCGAACGTGGCCGGGGTGATTGGGCTGAGCGCGGCGCTGGAATGGCTGGAAGAAATGGATATGGCGCAGGCCGAAAGCTACAGCCGCGGGCTGGCGACGCTGGCGGAAGACGCGCTGGCAAAACGCCCCGGCTTCCGCTCGTTCCGCTGCCAGGATTCCAGCCTGCTGGCCTTTGATTTTGCCGGGGTGCACCACAGCGATATGGTGACGCTGCTGGCAGAGTACGGCATCGCGCTGCGGGCAGGCCAGCACTGCGCCCAGCCGCTGCTGGCGGCGCTCGGCGTCAGCGGTACACTGCGTGCCTCTTTTGCGCCCTATAATACGAAAAACGATGTCGATGCGCTGGTTAACGCCATCGACCGAGCCCTTGAACTTCTGGTGGATTAATGACTAACCCTGCTTTCGCCGGACACCCGTTCGGCAGCGCCGTAACCGAAGACACACTGCGTCAGATTTTTAACCCGCTGACGCAGTGGGAAGATAAATACCGACAGCTGATCCTGCTAGGTAAACAGTTGCCCGCCCTGTCGGACGAGCTGAAAGCCCAGGCGCGGGAAATTCCCGGCTGCGAAAATCGTGTCTGGCTGGGCTACACCCTTTCCGGCGAGGGAAAACTGCATTTCTTCGGCGACAGCGAAGGCCGCATTGTACGTGGATTGCTGGCGGTGCTGCTGACGGCGGTGGAAGGGAAAACGGCGCCGACCCTGCTGGCGCAGGATCCGCTGGCGCTGTTTGATGAGCTGGGATTACGCGGGCAGCTTAGCGCCTCCCGCAGTCAGGGGCTGGCGGCGCTGGCCGCCGCCGTACAGGATGCCGCGCGTCAGGCCTGACGCGCCGCTTTCGCCATCATTTTTTTCAGCGCATGGGACACAGCCACAAAACCAAAAGTGGCTGTAACCATGGTCGCCGCGCCAAAACCTGAGGCGCAGTCCATCCGTTTTGGCCCTTCCGCAGTGCTTTTCATCGCGCATACCGAGCCGTCCGCTTGCGGATACACCAGCGCTTCGGTGGAGAATACACAGTCCACGCCAAGTTTGCCCTTGCTGTTTTTCACCACGCCGAAATCGCTTTTCAGCCTTTCGCGCAGCTTCGCCGCCAGCGGATCCTGAATAGTTTTCGCCAGATCGCTGACCTGGATTTGTGTCGGATCGATCTGCCCGCCCGCGCCACCGGTGGTCACCAGCGGGATCTTATTGCGACGGCACCAGGCGATCAGCGCAGCTTTAGGCCGTACGCTGTCGATGGCGTCGATCACATAGCTGAATCCGGCGCTCATGTACTGCGCCACGTTGTCGGCGGTAACGAAATCGTCCACTACCGTCACCCGGCATTCCGGGTTGATCTGACGAATGCGCTCAGCCATCACTTCGGATTTCGCAAGGCCCACGCTGTCGCGCAGGGCGTGGATCTGCCGGTTGGTGTTGGTGACGCAGACATCATCCATATCAATCAGCGTGATAGCGCCGATGCCGGTGCGTGCCAGCGCTTCCGCCGCCCAGGATCCAACGCCACCGATCCCCACCACGCAGATATGCGCATCCGCAAAAAGCTGCAACGCGTTTTCGCCATACAGACGCGCTGTGCCACCAAAACGCTGACGCCAGGCGTCGCTGATTACCGCAGACATAAAACCTCAGAAATGGAGTTGATGATCACCTTCCCCTTGCAGGAGAGGGGCAAAATAGTAGCACGATCACCCGCTAAACACGTTACCCGATCCTGCGCCCGGCGCGGTCTTCAGTACCCACACGCGGCCATAATGGTTATACCATCCCGCGCGATGACCGGCGTCTGCGCCAATCCCCTGATAAATATCGAAGTGCTGGCCTTTAATTGCGCCGCCCACGTCCAGCGCCACCATCAGACGCAGCTCGTACTGGCCGTTGAATTTGCCGTTGTTATCCAGCAAAGGCACTTCCGCCAGCAGCGTTGTCCCGGCCGGAATAATGCTGCGATCAGAGGCCACGGATGCGCGGCCAATCAACGGCACGCCGCTCGCCCCTTTCACCGGCGCGTAAGATTGCGGTTTGAAGAAGACGAAGGACGGATTTTGCTCCAGCAGTTCGCGCACCTGCGCTTCGCTGTGCGTTTCGCCCCAGTGACGGATCGCCTGCATCGACATATCTTCCCGCTTCACTTCGCCGCGATCGATCAGCACTTTACCGATGCTGCGGTAGGCATGGCCGTTTTTGCCGCTGTAGCTGAAGAAGTTGAGCGGGCTGCCGTCGCCGAAATCAATATAGCCACTGCCCTGCACGTCCATAATAAAGTTGTCCATCAGCGAGTTGCTGTAGGCGAGGATATAGTTGTCGCTCAGTGCCCCGGCGTAGATCTCCGCCCGGGACGGCAGCCGTCCGCGTTTTGGCGGCATACGATAAATCGGGTACTGGAATTCGCCCTGACGGGTATGACGCGCCTGCACCACCGGCGTGTAGTAACCGGTGAACTGCACGTTGCCGTAGTTATCCGCGCCTTCCATCTGCCAGGCGTCCAGACCGTACTGACGCATGGTGCGCGTATCGCCGCCCGCGCGCAGCCAGTCCTGTACGGCGTTATAAATGGCGCTCTGCTTGCCGTATAAGCGCGGTGACGCGGTGCGCACCTGGCTTACCTGCTCGGCGTAGTCGCCGCCGTTGATAGGCGCACCTACGGCGTCTGGCTGATTAACCAGAGAGAAAGGCTGGGTGAATTTCCCGTCTTTATACTGCTGACCGCGATCGGTCGGTTTAGAGGAACAGGCTGCGAGGATGGCTACCATCGCGCCAGTGAGAAGGTACTTCGCCCAACGTCCTTTCATTATGTCTCGTCTTCTTACTTAAGCCGAATGCGTGCTCTGAAGATAACAAACCCCTGCCGCTAATGAAATGTGCGAACGGCATCACTGTCCCGAATGGTTCAAAAAATAGCCTTATTGCACTATTTTTATTCAGACGCCCGGTGAAATGCGTCATTTCGTTGAAAAAAGGTTGCGTCAAAGAGCGAGCGGAGTATAGTGCGCTTCCACGGACGCGGGGTGGAGCAGCCTGGTAGCTCGTCGGGCTCATAACCCGAAGGTCGTCGGTTCAAATCCGGCCCCCGCAACCAATTAAGTGCATTACAGTAAGACGTTTACTCGAATGAAAGAGTAAAAGACGGACGCGGGGTGGAGCAGCCTGGTAGCTCGTCGGGCTCATAACCCGAAGGTCGTCGGTTCAAATCCGGCCCCCGCAACCAATTATGCACAAAGAGAAAGATTACTCGATGGAAGAGTAAAGACGGACGCGGGGTGGAGCAGCCTGGTAGCTCGTCGGGCTCATAACCCGAAGGTCGTCGGTTCAAATCCGGCCCCCGCAACCAACACATTAAACACCCTGACGGGTGTTTTTTTGTTTCTGCGTTCCGTAAAAAAACGACGCGTTATCCGCGCCGTGCCAGTGCCCCGCCCTCTGCAAAGTACGCCTTAATCCCTGCCAGAATCGACTCCGCCACTTCCTGCTGGAACTTCGCGGTCTTCAGCTTGCGCTCTTCTTCGATATTACTGATAAACGCCGTTTCGACGAGGATCGACGGAATATCCGGCGCTTTCAGCACTGCGAAGCCTGCCTGATCCACGCGGTTTTTGTGCAGTTTGTTGATACCGCCAAGACGCTTTAACACCTCTTTGCCAAACTTCAGGCTGTCGTTAATCGTCAGCGACTGCACCATATCAAACAGGGTGTGATCGAGATAGCGGTCCCCGCTTTTGCTGACGCCACCGACCAGGTCAGCGGCGTTCTGCGTCTCGGCGAGGTATTTGGCGGCGGTACTGGTTGCGCCTTTGGTGGACAGCGCAAACACCGATGAACCGCGCGCCGCCCGGCTGGTAAAGGCATCCGCATGGATGGAGACAAAAAGATCCGCCCGCTGCTTCTGCGCTTTCGCCACCCGCACCTTCAGCGGGATAAACACATCTTCGTTACGCGTCATATAGGCTTTCATGTTGCCTTCGCGATCGATGAGCGCACGCAGACGGCGGGCGATTTGCAGCACCACATCTTTTTCCCGGGTTTTGTATTTGCCAATCGCGCCGGGATCTTCCCCGCCGTGCCCCGGATCCAGCATGATCACAATCGGGCGATCGCGCCCCGCTTTACCCGGCTTCGGCCCGCTCTGCGCAGGCGGCACCTGCCGGTCCAGCTCACCTTTATTGTAATCTTCCAGCAGGGCCAGCAGCGGATCCTGTTCGTTCTGCCCGTTCACCGGGTAGAGATCCATCACCAGACGCTCTTTAAACTCTGCCACCGGCGCCAGCGAGAACAGATGCGGCGTCACATTCTGTTTCAGCTCAAACACCATACGCACGGTTTTCGGATCGAACTGCCCGACGCGCGCAGATTTGATAAAGGGATCGTCATCGCGGATCTGCATGCCCACGCCTTTGAGGACCGAGTTCAGGTTGACGCCTTCAATATCCACAACCAGACGTTCAGGATTACTCAGGGCGAACTGGCGATATTTTAATAACCGGTTCGATTCCACGGTCACGCGCGTGTAGGTGGATGCAGGCCAGACGCGCACGGCGATAACCTGGCTTACCGCAGCCAGTCCCACCTGGCTTACGCTGAGCAACCACATCGCGCCTGCCCCTTGCAGTAAACGGCGGCGGCTGATAATTGAATTGGATCCTGACATGCCTCTCCCGAGCAAAGTAAATCTAATAAGCTATCTATACGTCCAAATTGACCGAAAACTTTAACGAATGACGCATAAACTGTCATCAACAAAAGGGTAAACATAGCATTCGTAACTTAATTCTCGTGGCAATGAAAATGGAGCCGCGGCAAATTTAGGCTTGCGCCCGCCGCCATAAAAGAATAAAAATACACAAAATCCGAATAATCATGCAGTGAGGGTTGTGCCGTGGTGAAGGAGCGTAGAACCGAACTGGTCGAGGGATTCCGCCATTCAGTTCCCTATATTAATGCCCATCGGGGGAAAACCTTTGTCATCATGCTGGGCGGCGAAGCCATTGAGCATGAGAACTTTTCCAGTATCGTCAATGACATTGGCCTGCTGCACAGCCTCGGCATTCGCCTGGTGGTGGTGTATGGCGCGCGCCCGCAAATTGACGCGAACCTTGCCGCGCATCATCACGAGCCGGTTTATCACAAACATACCCGCGTGACCGACGCCAAAACGCTGGAGCTGGTTAAACAGGCGGCAGGTCAGTTGCAGCTGGATATTACCGCCCGGCTGTCGATGAGCCTCAACAACACGCCGCTTCAGGGCGCGCATATCAACGTGGTGAGCGGCAACTTTATTATCTCCCAGCCGCTGGGCGTGGATGATGGCGTGGACTACTGCCACAGCGGCCGTATCCGTCGTATCGACGAGGAAGCCATTCACCGCCAGTTGGACAGCGGCGCCATTGTGCTGATGGGGCCGGTGGCGGTATCGGTAACGGGTGAAAGCTTCAACCTGACGTCAGAAGAGATCGCCACCCAGCTGGCGATTAAGCTGAAGGCGGAGAAAATGATCGGCTTCTGCTCCTCTCAGGGGGTGATCAACGACGATGGCAATATCGTCTCTGAGCTGTTCCCCAACGATGCCCAGGCGCGTGTTGAGGAGCTGGAAGCGCGTCAGGATTACCAGTCGGGCACGGTGCGCTTTCTGCGCGGGGCGGTCAAAGCCTGCCGCAGCGGTGTGCGTCGCAGTCACCTGATCAGCTATCAGGAAGATGGCGCGCTGTTGCAGGAGCTGTTCTCCCGCGACGGTATCGGCACGCAAATCGTAATGGAGAGCGCCGAGCAGATCCGTCGTGCGACCATCAACGACATCGGCGGTATTCTGGAGCTGATCCGCCCGCTGGAGCAGCAGGGTATTCTGGTTCGCCGCTCGCGTGAGCAACTGGAGATGGAGATCGACAAATTCACTATTATCCAGCGCGATAACCTGACCATCGCCTGCGCGGCGCTCTATCCTTTCCCGGAAGAAAAAATCGGTGAAATGGCCTGCGTGGCGGTGCACCCGGACTACCGCAGCTCGTCCCGCGGTGAGGTATTGCTGGAGCGTGTGGCTTTACAGGCCCGGCAGATGGGACTCAGCAAACTCTTCGTGTTAACCACGCGCAGTATTCACTGGTTCCAGGAGCGCGGCTTTACGCCGGTGGATATTGATTCCCTGCCGGAGAGCAAAAAAGAGATGTACAACTATCAGCGCCGTTCAAAAGTGCTGATGGCGGATCTCGGCTGATTTACGCCCCCGCAGCGGGCGGGGGTGCTTTCACAGTGAAAAGATGTCGCTTAATCCGCTGCGCCGCTCGGTGCGGGTGGCAATCGCCTGCGCCAGAATACGGTCATCAGCATACAGCGACAGCCTGCGCCGCGCACGGGTGATGGCGGTATACACCAGCTCGCGGGTCACCACCGGCACAATCTGCCCCGGCAAAATCAGCGCCGCATGGTCAAACTCCGACCCCTGGGATTTATGTACCGTCATCGCCCAGGCGGTATCGTGATCCGGTAAACGGCTCGGCTGCACAGACTTGATGGTGCCGTCCGGCAGCGGGAACCAGACGCGCGTCCCCTGCCCGCGATCCAGCGCCACGCCGATATCCCCGTTATACAGCCCCAGCGCGCTGTCGTTGCGGGCAATCATTACCGGACGCCCTTCGTACCAGCGGGAGTGGGCATGACGCACCAGCCAGCGTTTCTGCGCCATTCGTTGCTCGAGGCGCTCGTTTAAACCGCCGACGCCAAAGGGCCCGTCGCGCAGCGCGCACAGCAGCTGAAACTCGCTGAACGCCGCCAGCACGTCTTCTGGCGGCGCGCCGTCGCGTACCAGTTGTAAATAACGCGCATAACCTGCCAGCGCGTCATCGATCATGGTCTGATAATCATCGCCGGTCTGTAAGGTGCTTTTGCCGATGTCGGTAAAGCCCTGGCTGAAGACGGCGCGCATGGCGGGCTTATCACCCCGGTTTACCGCGGCCGCCAGCTGTCCGATACCGGAATCGCTGCCGAAACGGTAGCTGGTTTGCAGCAGGCAGAGGCTGTCACGCAGCGCCTCCGCGCCCTGTTGTTCGCCGCAGGGTACCTGCATGCCAGTGAGACGCGACAGCTCTTCGGCACGCTGTGGGCTGTAACCGGCGTTCACCCAGGCGCAGATATCCCCCAGCACCGCACCGGCTTCCACCGACGCCAGCTGGTCGCGATCGCCCAGGAAAATCACCCGTCCGTGCGGCGGCAGCGCGTCGATAAGCCGCGACATCATCGGCAGGTCGATCATGGAGGCTTCATCCACCACCAGCACGTCCAGATGCAGCGGGTTGCCCGCATGGTAGCGCAGGCGCTGACTGCCCGGCTGCGCCCCCAGTAAGCGGTGCAGCGTACTAGCCTCATCCGGCAGACGTTTCTTTTGCTCATCGCTTAACGGCAGCTGGCGCAGCGCCGCGCCGAGCGATTCGGTCAGTCGCGCGGCGGCTTTGCCCGTAGGCGCCGCCAGCCGGATACGGCATTTGTCGCCGTTGGCGGTCTGCACCAGCGCTGCCAGCAATTTAGCCACGGTGGTGGTTTTACCCGTGCCCGGCCCGCCGGAGATCACCGAGATCCGTCTTGTCAGCGCCACGGCGGCGGCGATTTTCTGCCAGTTGATGCCGTCGGTTGCCGGAAAGAGTTCATCCAGCGATCGTTTAATTTCATCTTCATTCACCGGCAGCGGCTGGTTGGCCTCGCAGAAAAAGCGCGCCACCGTCAGCTCATTGCACCACATACGGTTGAGATACAACCGCTCACCGGTCAGCACCATGGGCGTCGGCTCATCCCCTGCGCTCACCGCAGGCGAAGCAAGCAGCATTGCGCGCCAGTCATCCGGCACGCCCGCTTCCTCCAGCAAGGGCAACAGCTGCGGGTACAGGCGATTGAACTCGGCGACGGACAGGCGCGACAGCGGCAGGCAGACGTGCCCCTCCCCCGCATCGCGGCTTAACAACGCCGCCACCAGCATCACGGCGGGTTCATCGTCACGGGCGACGGTCAGCGCAAACTGCACATCCAGCGGACGCAGCGCTTTTTGCGCCACGGCCTCTAATAATAAATTCTGCATATTCATTCTCTGTTCTCCTGCATCTCACCGGCGAACAGCGCGTCCATCTGGCTAATCAGTTGCACATCCGGGCGGGTGGCAAAAATCCCCTGGCCTGGCGCGTCGCGATCCACGCCGCGCAGGAACAGATAAATCACGCCGCCGAAGTGCTGCTCGTAATCATATCCGGCGATGCGGTGTCGTAAATAACGGTGCAGCGCCAGGGTGTAGAGCTGGTATTGCAGATCATAGCGGTGCGCCTGCATGGCCTGCGCCATCGCCGCCTGGGTATAGGCTTCGCTACTTTCCCCGAGCCAGTTCGATTTGTAATCGAGCAGGTAATAGCGCCCGTTATGACGGAAAACAAGGTCGATAAAGCCTTTCAGCATGCCGCGTACATCGCGGAAATCGAGCGGCGGGCAGTCGGCGGACAGCGGATCGTAACGGCGGATCAGCGCATCAAGCGCCGGTGCGGTCAGGGTAGCGCTGATCGGCAAATAAAACTCCATCTCCACCTGCTTTTCGCGGGCTGGCAGCTGGCTTAACGAGATGCCTGGCCCGCTGAGCGGCACCTGTAGGATCGCGTTGATCCACTCGCTCAGTACCGGCTGCCAGTGCTCGTCAAACCCGCCCAGCTCAAGCTTTTCCGCCACCCATTCAGGCGCGACCGGCTGAGTGAAATCGAGATCTTCAAACAGGCTGTGCAGGAAGGTACCGGGCGACGCGCCGCGCGGAAACTGGTGCGGCGTCAGCGCCGGGGTTTCCTGCGCATCCCGTTCGCCTGCGGCATCGAGATCGAAGCGCGGCAGCAGATCCTGCGCCATGCTGTGTCCACGCTGTTGCAGGCCGGAGTAGCTGGTGACGCGCCAGTCATCGCGCACCAGGCGCTCAATATCGCGCGCGCGCAGCAACGGCGGCACCTCGCTGTTGAACTGCCAGCGGCGGTTATCCGGCACGCCGGGAATGTGCAGCGCAATGTTGTCACTCTCCAGGCTTTGCAGACAAGCCCGCAGCCCGGCGGCATCCCGCGGCTCACCCTGCTGGATCAGCCGACCGCAGGCGCTGTGATGGAAATCGCTGTCGCCCGCTTTCTCGCCACGCCGACGGAACAGCGGCGCAATTCCCAGGCTGCAATGCCACACTGAACGCGTCAGCGCCACGTACAGCAGACGCAAATCTTCCGCCAGACGTTCAGCTTCGGCGAGCGCCACGCTCTCCTCGGCATCGCTCAGATCGAGCACCGCCTCAAAGGACGTGCGATCGTGATAGAAAGCCTGGTCCTGCGCGCGGTAGTTGGCGATAAAGGGCAGCCAGACCAGCGGATATTCCAGACCTTTGGATTTATGAATGGTGACGATTTTCACCAGATGTTTGTCGCTTTCCAGCCGCAGTTGCTGGCTGGAGGCGTTACTGTCCGGCTCGGCGATATGCTGCGCCAGCCAGCGCACCAGCGCATGTTCGCTCTCGGCATGCGCGCCTGCTTCCTGTAGCAGCTCGCTGATGTGCAGAATATCCGTCAGCCGCCGTTCACCGCCGGAGGTCGCCAGCAGATTTTCCGCAATATTGCGGTGCTTCATCAGCGCGCGCAGCATCGGCATCACGCCGCGCTTTTGCCACAGCTGACGATAACCGTCAAATTCCTCTACCACCTCATCCCACGCCTGCTCATCAAGATTAAGCGCTTCGATGTGCTGGGCGTTCAGACCCAGCATGGAGGTGGCCAGGGCGCTGCGCAGCGTGCTTTCCCGCTCCGGGGCCAACACCGCCTGTAACAGCCAGAGCAGCTCCTGCGCTTCAGGGGTTTCAAATACGCTGTCGCGGTTGGAGAGATAGACGGACGGGATCGCCAGCAGCGTCAGCGCATCGCGGATCAGCGCCGCTTCGTGGCGGCTGCGCACCAGCACGGTGATATCCGAGGCTTTCACCGCGCGGCTGACTTTGCCATCGTGCAGCACAGCGCTACCCTGCTGTCCGGCGATCAGCCAGTCGCGGATTTGCGCGGCGCAGTGCTGCGCCATAAAGGTCTGGTAATCCCCGACGCTGACGCCGTCGCCGTCCATCAGCCACAGGCTCATGGCAGGCTGCATCTGACCGTTAAGCTCAAAGCGTAACGCGCTGTTTTTCGGCGCGGATTTCACCGGCAGGAAGGGGATCTCGCGAAACATAAAGGCGTTATCCATCCGGCTGAACAGCGTATTGACGCTGGCAACCATACCCGGTGCCGAGCGCCAGTTGGTATCAAGCGTGTAGTGGGCGCTGACTTCGCTGCGCGCTTTCATGTAGGTGAAAATGTCCGCGCCGCGAAATGCATAGATCGCCTGTTTTGGATCGCCAATCAATAGCAGCGCGGTGTCGGGCTGTTGCCGCCAGATACGGCGGAAAATACGGTATTGCTGAGGATCGGTATCCTGAAATTCATCGATCATCGCCACCGGAAAACGCTGGCGAATCGCCGCAGCCAGCGCGTCGCCGTTTTCACTTTGCAGGGCGCTGTCGAGACGGCTGAGCATGTCGTCAAAACCCAGCGCGCCGCGACGGCGCTTTTCCCGCGCCACGGCTTCGCGGATCTCTTTCATCGCCTTGACCAGCACCAGATCGCTTAACGTCAGCGGACGGGCCAGAAAGGTTTCAATCGCGACAAACAGCGGATGCTCCGGCACCACGCCATCCGGTTTGGTGCGTGACGCCAGGAAGGATTGCGAGAACTTTTCCAGCGCGTCGGGCAGCAGATAGCTGCGCGTTTCTTCCTGCGCCCAGGCGGTGATCTTCTCGATCCACTTACCCTGGTTGCCACGGTTGAACTTCCGCCGGTCGATGCCGGATGGCTCGATCACCGCGTCAATTTCATTGCAGGCCGTCAGCCACTGGGCTTTCATGCCGTTAATTTGCGTGATGATCTGCTGATGCCGCTCCGCCAGGGTTTCGTTTTCCGGCGGCGGCGATTTGATCACCGGCGCTTCACCCTGCAAATAGCGGTTGATGGATTTCAGCAGATCCAGCGGTCCCTGCCAGGAGGCGTGGATCACCTGGGCGATATCACGCGGCAGCGGATAACAGTGGCGACGCCAGAAGTCTGCGCACGCCTGCGCGCGCAGCAGGGATTCGTCTTCAATCAGCTGTTGCTCAAACAGCATGCCGGACTCAAAGGCGTTAAGGCTCAGCATACGCTGGCAGAAGCCGTGAATGGTAAACACGGCCGCCTCGTCCATTTGCCGTTCGGCAAGCAGCAGCCAGCTGGCGGCCTGTTGCCGGTCGGGGATTTCGTCCAGCAGGCTGGCATACAGCGGATTATCAGAAGAACCGCGCAGGCAGGCGATGCGCAGTTCATGGATATTGCTGCGGATACGTCCGCGCAGCTCTTCCGTCGCCGCCTCGGTGAAGGTCACCACCAGCAACTCTTCCACGCTCAGCAGGCGCGGGAATGCCGCCGGACCGCCAAGGCCCAACAGTAGCCGCAAATAGAGCGCGGCAATGGTGAAGGTTTTTCCCGTCCCCGCCGACGCTTCAATCAGGCGCTCGCCTGTCAGCGGCAAGCGCAGTGGATCAAGGGTCTGGGCGGGTTCGGTCATTCTTTCTCACTTAACAGGGGCATAGTTTGCTGCAACTTGCTGACGTTATCCCACACTTTCCAGCCTTCAGGACGAACATACTCAGCCTTGCCGTTCTGGCTGCCGGAAACCTGGGAGAGGATCGCCATACCGTGCGGTTCAACCACCGCCTGGTGGAAGAAATCCGCCAGCTTTTGCGGCGTCAGCAGTTTAATCTGGGCCACTACTTTATCACGTGAATCGAAGCGCATATTACCGCGATCGAAATCTTTGCTGATTTGCGAGGCTTCTTCACCTAACGTCTGAGGGGCCTGCTCCATTTGCGCGATCACCCCCTGCTGGATCTGGGCAAATTCTTCCGGCTTCATCGCCCGCAGTCGGGCTTCCGCCGTCGGGAAGAAGGCTTTATAACGCGCCCACAGATACGCTGGCTGGCGATCGCTGCTTTGTAACAGGAAGCCCATGCCCCACTGCCGTCCGACGCTGAACGGGAAGGCAAAAACCGCATAGCCGAGCTGCTCCTCGGTGCGCAGCTGATTATAAAACCACGGCTGAATGATTTGGCCGAGCATGGCGCTGTAGGCGGAGCTACTGAACTCATCGTAACCCGGCGGCACGAACACCGCGGCCAGCGCGGAATCAGTGCTACTGCCCGCTTTTTCAAAGATGACCGACTGCTTTTTATCTACCAGCACATCCCGGTTACGACACCATTCATTACCCTGCGTCCCCAGTTGCGTCTGTACGTTGTGCGCTAAGGCTTTCGCCTCGCTTTCCGCCATGTTGCCGACCACCAGAAATTCCGGACGGGCGTTGGTTTTCAGCGCGTTACGGTATGCCACCACGTCCTGCAGACTAATAGAGGGCAGCAGTTCGCGGCGCACTTCCCGCTGGAAATAGGGCACCTGAGAGAGCATTTGCGGAGGCAAAATAGCCTGATCGTAGGCTTTGCCTTTGTCGGCTGAATCCATCATCTGCGCATACCAGGATTTGGCCTGCGCCAGCTGCTCTTCGGTTGGCTCATAGCTGAAGTAGCCTTTCAGCAACGCCTCAAACAGCTGCGGCAGCCGCTGGGTATAACCATTGGCGTTAAGCATTAAGCCGTTATTGGCGTTAGTCGAAAAGCTAATGCCGCCCACTGCCGCCTGATTGCTGAGCTGATCCAGCGCGATACCCGCCAGATAGTCGTTCAGGGCAAACAGCACCTGGTTTCTGGCGCTGTCCATCGCCTGTGGATTACGCAGCACCACGCTGACATCAGCTTTGGGCTCCTGCGGGAAATAGCGGCTCGGCATGTACACCACCCGCAGCGCTGGCTCATCCACGATAAGTTCCGGATGTTCAAAGCTTTTACCCGGTTTCAGCAGGGTGAAATCGTCCGGGATATAGGGGTTCAGCTCCGGCAATTTCAGCGGGATGGCGGCGGATTTTTGCTGCCAGTCGCTAAAGGTCTGCGCGCTGATTTTATCCACCTGATAAGGCGCATTCACAAAATAAGCGGTTTTGTTATGCGGCTCATCCGGGCTGATATACCAGACGCGGGCGTTTTGCGGCGTCATCATGTCAAGGCGGTCTTTCAGCGCCTGGGGATCGTACTGGTCGGCAATATTCACCGCATCCAGAGTATGTTCCACCGGCACGCGGATCATGGTATCCGCCAGCCATTCGACATAGCTCATATCACGGGTGATGGACGGATAGCGGAAATCGAGATCCAGCACGTGCGCCAGTTCATCAAAGTAACGTTTATCCACGCCCTGTTCGCGCAGCAGTTTCAGATAGCTAAAAATTGCCGCCACCACTTCATCGCGATGGGCAAGGCCTTTATCGGTCAGCGTGGCGGAAATCGCCAGCACGCCGCTGTTGCCGTTGACTACCGGATCGGAGTCGGCGCGGATCCCTTCCACCAGTCCTTGCTGTTGCAGCCAGTCAGAAAGGGTTCCCGGACTGCGGTTGCCGATGAGATAGGTCACCAGCTCATCGGTTTTACTGCGAAACTGCGGCGTGTTATTGCCGATACGGAATTCCACGCGCAGCACTTTACGCGGGATGGCGGGCACATAGTGAATAATCAGGCCCTTTTGCGCATCCGTCACCACCGGCACCGTCACTTCCGGCGGGGTGATATTTTTGTTCGGTACGCGTCCATAGGTTTGCGCGGCGATTTTCGCCAGCTCAGGCAGCGGACGGTTGCTGTACACCACGGCCTTCATCAGGTTAGCGGAGTAGTATTTATCGCGGAAAGCCAGCAGAGCGTCATGCACCGGGCTGCCGGGTTTATCGCTCAGCGTCTCAAGATTGCCGCCCGAAAAACGCGCGCCGGGGTGGGCCGGGTTGATGGTTTCGGCGCTGACCTGCGCCATGCGCATACCGTCGCGGGCGCGGGCCATGGTCAGCTCGGCATTCACCGCATTACGTTCACGTTCGGCATACTTCTTGTCTAACAGCGGCGCGGCGATGGCGTCCGCCAGGCGATCGACGGCTCCTTCCAGCGCGTTATTTTCCACTTCCAGATAATAAGCGGTGCGGTAAGGCGCGGTACTGGCGTTATGGCTGCCGCCGTGCGACTTCAGAAACTCGGCGAGGCTGTCCGGCTGCGGGTATTTTTTCGACCCCATCAGCGTCATATGTTCAAGATAGTGCGCAAGGCCTGGATGAGTATCGGGATCCTGTAAGGATCCCACTGGCACCACCAGCGCGGAGAGGGATTTGACTGCCTGCGGATCCGAGACCAGCAGCACGACCATGCCATTATCAAGGCGGATCGCCTGATACTGACGGGTATCTTTATCGCTTTTACGAATGGTTTCCTGAACGGGTTGCCAGCCGGTGTCTGCCTGACTTAACGGTGCCCAGAGGGCGGCAAAAATGATTAATGCTTTAAACCAGGTGCTGCTCGGCATTCACAAACCTCATCATTAACAAACGCTGTACTGGCCCCGCCAGCGACTCATTTTTATCAGGACTGACTGAAACGATAGAGCGGCAATAAATAGCGCTCCGCCTGGGCGGTGATGGCATCAAAGTGTTCCGGTTCAAGGGTGCGCCACAGACGCTGATACCACACATCGTCCCCTTCGCCGCTCACCACCATGTTGCCTTCGTAAGCCTGAAGAAACTTCGCGCGCGCTTTCGCCAGCGTCGCGTCGTCCTTTAACATGGCATCATTTTGCGCGTCGTAACAGGCTTTTATCCACGCCCCGCCGCTTTCTGGTAGTAAAAGTAAGGGCTGCGACATCCCCTCGCGATACCCGGCGATAAGCTGTTCAAGGTAGTGATGCGCCTGATCTGCTTCAAGCGGCGGGAAGCGCCATTCGCCGTCTTTGCGCACGAACAGACGGCTTTCCCCGGTGCCGCCGCTCGCACAGTAGACAAGGTGTTCCAGCCAAAGTTGCAGTCCCTGGGATACGCTGAGCAGGGAGGGTCGCCAGCGCAGCAGCCCGTCGGCCTGCACCTGCTGTAGCCAGCCGGTGAGCTGCACACCGCCGCAGTGAAGGTCGATCTCCATGCTTTCACAAGGCAGGCGGCATTCGTTAATGCGATCCGCCAGCGCCTGCATCTCCTGCTGCTGCGTTTCCCAGACAATTTCGCCGAATGCCCCGTAGGGGAGTTCTCCTGCGGCACGATAGCGGCGGAACAGCTTTTCGGCGTCTTCCTGTTCCACCAGCGTATTCAACAGCGTCTGATTAAGCTGATAGCGGTTCAGACCGTCCAGAATAAAGGGTTCGGCGTCGGGGATGTCGCTGGCTTCCGGGCGGAAGTTCACCTGTAAGCGCATCTGGAAAAAGGCCCGCACAGGGTGCGTCCAGAAGCGCTGTAACTGCTCAAACGCCAGCGTCTCTATAGGCTGCACGGGCAGCGGCTGAATAAAGGTTTCGTGGGCAACGCCCTGCTGGCTGGCGGCGGGCAGCCACTCATGCGCGAAGCTCTGTACTTCATCGCTGACAAAGTTTTCCGCATCGAATGGCATACGGGTGTGCAGGTGAGTCAGATGCTGGATCACCCTTGCTGCGCTGTCATCGCAGGTGAGCGATTCATCCCCCGGCAGATAGTGGCTCTGAGCGATGTAATCCACCAGTTCCTGCACCAGTACGGACGGAAAGCGTTCGCTGTTATCCTGAATCGAGCGTCCGATGTAGCTGATATAGAGTTTTTGCTGGGCGGAAATCAGCGCCTCAAGGAAGAGGTAACGGTCATCGTCACGGCGGCTGCGGTCGCCGCGCATTGGCTTCTGGCTCATCAGGTCAAATCCCAGCGGCGCCAGCGTGCGCGGGTATACGCCGTCGTTCATGCCCAGCAGGCAGACCACTTTAAAGGGAATAGAGCGCATTGGCATAAGGGTACAAATATTTACCGGCCCGGCCAGAAAACGCTGGCTGATACGCTCCTGGTTCAGGCGCTGCGTCAGTTCGTCCCGCAGCAGCGTCAGCGGTACCGACTCGTTATATGCAGCTCCTACGCCGTGGGCGATCATCGCCTGCCACTGCTGTTCAATCAGCGCCAGCGCCGCTTCGGTGTCGGCATCGGGCAAGAAAAAGTCATTAAGCATATCCCGGCATACCGGCAGCCACTCGACCAGCGGACGTGCCTGGGACAGGCCTTTGCGCCACAGATTGAGCTTCATCAGCAGCGAAGCCAGATGCCCCACCAGTTCGGCGATAAGCCCGCTGGATTCATCATAAGGCAGCACCGAGCGCCACTCCCCGTGGCGACTCTCCATCGCATAGCCCAGCAGCATACGCATCAGGCCAAACTGCCAGGTATGCTGACCGGTAGGCGGCAGTTCCAGCTCGCGCACGTTATCGTCATCCATGCCCCAGCGTACGCCGGATTCGTTGACCCACTGACGCAGATAACGCAGCCCTTCTTCATCAATATCGAAACGCGCGGCAAGTACAGGCACGTCAAGCAGCGCCAGCACGTCTTCTGACTGGAAACGGCTGTCCGGCAGCGACAGCAGGCTGAGAAACGCCTGTAACGCCGGATGCGCCTGCCCTGCCCGGCGGTCGGAAATGGCATAGGGTACAAAACGCGCCCCGGTGGCGCTGCCGAAGACCGCCTGAATAAAGGGGCTGTAGCTGTCGATATCCGACACCATCACGATGATGTCGCGCGGCGTCAGTTCAGGATCGTCCTGCATCATGGCCAGCAGACGGTCGTGCAACACTTCCACTTCCCGCTGCGGGCTGTGGCAGACGTGCACCGTCACGCTGCGATCGGCGGGATCGAGCAGGCGTTTCGCATCGCTGCGCGCATACTCCTCGGCGGTGACGCCAGCGACCACGCTGTTTTTCAGCTCCAGAATGTCCGACTGCAAATTATTGAGCAGCGTGCCAGGGGTGACGTCCACAAAGGCGTCCAGTTCGTCATAGCGATCCAGTCCCGCCAGCAGATAGATATAGTCGCGTCCCAGCTTACCCCAGGAGGCCAGCAGCGGGTTACCCACGTCCTGCTCGCCTTCATCATTAAACAGGCTTTCCACCTCCAGCCCTTCCTGGAACAGCGGCGTTTCCTGCGCTTCGCGATGATGTTTGCGGCGGCGGGTGATGAGTTTCGCCAGAAACGCCGGATCTTTAATATCGCCCCAGTAGTAACGGCACGGGTTGGTGAACAGCAGGTGCACGTCTACGTGCTTACCCAGCGCCTGTAAGGCCTGTAAATAGACCGGCGGCAGCGCGGAGATGCCGCAGATAAAGACGCGGGACGGCAGCCCCGGCGGGCATTCACTGGCGTTTTCCAGCGTCTGGATAAACCGCTGATAGAGATTGGCACGGTGCCAGTGCGGCTGTCCGAGCGCCGCGGTATGCTCAACCAGCATGCGCCACAGCGGCGCCTGCCAGATCTGCGCTTCGCCTAAGCCATCCACCCATTCGCCGGCTTCCCAGCGGGTCAGCCATTCGGGGCGGTACACCAGATACTGATCGTAGAGATCCGCAATGCGCGAGGCGAGCTGGAAGAGTTTGCGCTTGTCGTCATCGTCGTGCAGATAATTCCCGAGCATGGCGAAGGCCTCCTGCTCCAGCATGTCGGGCAGCAGGGCCATCAGCTTCCAGCTCATACTTTGCTTATTAAACGCGCTCTCTTTAGGGATGTCCGGCAGCACACGCACGAACATATCCCAGATAAAACTCGCGGGCAGCGGGAAGTCAATATTGGCGGCAATACCGAATTTTTGCGACAGCGTCATCTGGAGCCATTGCGCCATGCCGGTGCTTTGCACCAGCACCATTTCCGCTTCAAAGGGATCGTCGAGGCGTTCGCGCTCAACGATAAACTCCATCAGTGCTTCAAGCACATCCAGACGATTGGAGTGATAAACCCTTAACATAAATGCTCCTGACTACTGACTGATTGGGCAATATAGCCGCGACATCTGACCCTGCCGACCCACGGGAGAGGTGATTGTTACGCTGATGCTGACACATCCCGCCGTGCTTGTCTGCATTCGCTTCACCTGCCAGCCTGCTGGCGGAGCAACAGGATACCACTGTATATGCTGCCAGGCATTACGCCATACCTCCCGGTAGAGGCTATCGTGCAAAAAACCGCTCATTAATGCACGCTGCGTTCCCGCCAGCGCGGTGATGATCATCACCAGGAGGACCATCGCCAGCAGCACTTCGGGCAGGCTGAATCCTGCCTGATTTTTCAGGGAAGCTGACATAACGCCTCCCCGGTGAACGGGCAAAAATCACTCCAGCCATGGCGGGAAAATATCACGCGATCGTTTTCCAGCGCGCCCAGACGCCACAGCGTATGGCTGCCGCTCGCGGCGATCAGCAGCAGCGTCTGGTCGTCAAAAATTCGCAGACAGGCGCGCCAGTCATGGCCGTGCGCCTGCCGACACTGCACCGCTGGCCGGGATTGCCATGGCTGTAACCTTCCCCACTCCATGGCGGACTGCGCATCCGCCATCGTGCGCAGCGCCCGGCTTTCGCTGACCACCCGCAGATGATGCATGTGCTGGCGCTGGTTTAGTCCGTTCAGCATCACACTTCCCAGCAGCATGATGAGCAGTACCAGCCCCAGCGACGACATCCCACGCTGGCGCTTCACAGGTTGTAACTCGTTACGCTGTGGCGGGCAATGATGCGCTCGTCCGGATGGCCAGTCACGCTGGCTGCAAGGGTAAGCGTGAGCTGGCTGTGAAAACCGTCAGGCCGCACGTGCTTCACGCTGAACTGCTCTACGGTGATCGTCTCAGGCTCGGTCATTTTATCCCAGCCCTTGTCCTGACAGGATGTCGCCCCGCGCCGGGTTTCCAGCGCGCCGTCGTGCAGGCGAAATCCGGTCTGATCCGGCTCTTTTGCAGGCGCGCGATCCCACACGCCGTTGCTGTTGCCGTCCCACTGCACAATGATGCAGGACGCCTGCGGCTTTATCACCAGCGGTTGGCCGTTGCACAGGCCACGGCAATAACCGGCCCGCTGCACGTGTTTTGCCATGGTATAGAGCCGCTGCCAGATTTCATCTTCCAGCGCCTGCTGGCGGGTCTGGGCGAGCATCGCCCTCTGTAAGCCCGGCAGAAAGCGCGCCGCGCCAAGCAGGAGCACGCTGCCGATTGTCATCGCGATCAACACCTCCGGCAGCGTAAAGCCGCGATGGGTCAGATGCATGGCGTGGCCGCCACAGGTTGACACATTCTTATTCGTCCTCCGTTTGAAACGATAATTCGCCATTCGCCCGCCGGGTTGCGCAGCACGACATGTCCGGGCCAGGCGGTATTGCGCAGACCAAAAAAACGCAGCGACGGCGTGATGCTAGCCAGCGCCACGCCAGGGAACAACGGCCGCAGCGCAAACGCATTATCAGCCGCGCAGCCTGACTGCTCATTCACCGAACTTAACAGGCACCAGCCGTCCTCCGTTGTGCTGGCGCTGATAAGGTGGTCGCGGTTCTGCCAGTTGGCATCATCGCGCAGCAGCTCCAGGTAAACACGCACCTGCCAGGCGGTTTGCCACAGCTGCTGGTGCAGGCGGAAACTCTGCCAGCCGTACAGCCCTGCGCCGCTCAGAATGATGACCAGCGCCACGGCGACCAGGATTTCGATCAGGGTGAAGCCTTGTTGTTTTTTCATGGCGGCAGTGTGCCGAAGACGTGCAGAGAGAGCGAACGGGAAAGCGTGGTTTTGCGGGGCGTTACGGGAGGTTTAAATGCCGTTGCAGGCCTTTGCATTTTTTCCGGAAGACGCCCCGGAAAACGGAACGGCGGATAAAAAAAACCGGCGCGCTAAGGCACCGGTTATGTCACGCTTTGCGCATCAGATAGCGACAGGCGCTTTGATGGCGGGATGCGGATCGTAGCCTTCGATTTCAAAATCCTCGAAGCGGTAGTCAAACAGCGAAGCGGGCTTACGCTTGATAATCAGCTTCGGCAACGCGCGCGGCTCACGGCTCAGCTGCAGGTGCGTCTGCTCCATGTGGTTGCTGTACAGATGGGTGTCGCCGCCGGTCCAGACGAAGTCGCCCACTTCCAGATCGCACTGCTGCGCCACCATGTGTACCAGCAACGCGTAGCTGGCGATGTTGAACGGCAGGCCCAGGAACACATCGCAGGAGCGCTGATAAAGCTGGCAGGAGAGTTTGCCGTCAGCCACGTAGAACTGGAAAAACGCATGGCAAGGCGCCAGCGCCATTTTGTCCAGTTCACCCACGTTCCAGGCGGAAACGATAATACGGCGCGAGTCCGGGTCGTTCTTTAACTGCTCAAGCACGTTCGAGATCTGATCGATATGGCGGCCATCCGGCGTCGGCCAGGCGCGCCACTGTTTGCCGTATACCGGACCCAGATCGCCCTGCTCATCCGCCCATTCATCCCAGATGGAGACGTTGTTTTCATGCAGGTAGGCAACGTTGGTGTCGCCCTGCAGGAACCATAACAGCTCATGGATGATTGAGCGCAGATGACAACGTTTGGTGGTCACCAGCGGGAAGCCGTCGCGCAGGTTAAAGCGCATCTGATGGCCAAAAATAGACAGCGTGCCGGTACCGGTACGATCGTTTTTTTGGGTGCCCTCATCGAGCACCTTTTGCATCAGGTCTAAATACTGTTTCATGGTTCCTCAGGAAACGTGTAGCTGCGGGCGACGGCGGTACGCCCAGATCATCATCAGAACGCCGGCGACAATCATCGGGATGGAGAGAATTTGCCCCATGCTGATGTACTGCACCCATTCGCCGGTAAACTGCGCATCCGGCTGGCGGAAGAATTCAACAATGATGCGGAACGCGCCATAACCAATCAGGAACAATCCGGAGACGGCACCCATCGGGCGCGGTTTGCGAATAAACAGGTTGAGAATGATGAACAGTACAATGCCTTCCAGCACCAGTTCATAGAGCTGGGACGGATGTCGCGGCAGGACGCCGTAAGTATCAAAAATAGACTGCCATTCCGGGTGCGCCGGCAGCAGCGCCATATCTTCGCTGCGGGAGGCGGGGAACAGCATGGCGAACGGGAAGCCCGGATCGACACGGCCCCAGAGTTCACCGTTGATAAAGTTACCCAGACGGCCTGCGCCCAGCCCGAACGGGATCAGCGGCGCGATGAAATCCGCAACCTGGAAGAAATGACGTTTGGTGCGACGGGCAAAAATGACCATTACCAGAATAACGCCGATCAGACCGCCGTGGAACGACATGCCGCCGTCCCAGACGCGGAACAGGTACAGCGGATCGCTCATGAATACCGGGAAGTTATAGAACAGCACGTAGCCGATACGCCCGCCAAGGAACACGCCGAGGAATCCTGCGTAAAGCAGGTTTTCGACTTCGTTTTTCGTCCAGCCGCTGCCGGGACGATTAGCGCGGCGCGTCGCCAGCCACATCGCAAAGATGAAGCCGACCAGATACATCATGCCGTACCAGTGCAGGGCAAGCGGCCCTATGGAGAAAATCACCGGATCGATGTCCGGAAAACGCAGATAACCACTGTTCATCTGTCACCACAACTTGTTGTTATTCCGCCGAAAGTGGTCAGCGGCAAAGACGTGCGCCCGCGTCGACAGGCGCGCCAAAGTTGCGAATCATAGCATAAGGCGGACATGCTGATTGCGCTGAAGTTGTAAAAGATATGTATAACGTTCGCCGGATCCTGCACCTAGCGTCCGCCGCGAATTAACCCGCCCATGCTGCGCCGTTCCATAAAGGCCGCGACCTGATGGCGAACTTCTGCGGCCAGCTGGGCGTCAAGCGCCCGTCTGGCAAGCGTCTGCGCATCTTCGTGATCGATATGGCGCAGCAAATATTTGATACGCGCCACCGAGCGGCCGTTCATCGACAGATGACGGTAGCCAAGGCCGATGAGAATGGCGACGCACATCGGATCCCCTGCCATTTCACCGCACAGCCGCAGATCGATGTCGTGCCGTTCGGCTTCGTCGGCGATCATCGCCAGCGCGCGCAGCACGGCAGGATGCAGGCTGTCGTACATATTTGCCACGCGGGTATTGTTGCGATCCACCGCCAGAATGTACTGGGTCAAATCGTTGGTGCCGACCGAGATAAAATCAACCCGTTTAACCAGATGGGCGATCATAAAGACCATCGACGGCACTTCCAGCATCACGCCAATGCGCGGTTTGGGAATGGCGTAGCCGATCATCTCTTCCACTTCGCGACCGGCGCGCTCAATCAGACGTCGCGCCTCGTCGATCTCATCGATGCTGGTGACCATCGGTAGCAGAATATTCAGGTTACCGGTGGCGGCGTTGGCGCGCAGCATGGCGCGCACCTGGATCAAAAAGATCTCCGGCTGATCGAGCGTAATGCGGATCCCGCGCCAGCCGAGGCACGGATTCTCTTCGCTGATCGGCATGTAAGGCAGCTGTTTATCGGCGCCGACATCCAGCGTACGCAGCGTGACGGGCTTGTCGATAAACATCTGCATCATGCCCTGGTACTGCGCCACCTGCTCCTCTTCCGAGGGGAAACCGCTTTGCAGCATAAAGGGGATTTCGGTGCGGTAAAGACCGATGCCGTCAATGCGGCTGTCGAGATTTTCTTCGTGCGCCGGGCTTAAGCCCGCGTTGAGCATCACTTTTACCCGCTCGCCGCTTCTGAGCTGGGCGGGCAGATTAACTTCATCTTCAGCCAGACGGCTTAATTCATTTTCTTCGCTGATAAGCCGCTGATATTCCTGCATCAGGATCGGCTCTGGATCCACCAGCAGTTCACCGCGATAGCCATCGACGATCAGCGTGCGTTGATGCAGGATCGACGGCTGAATGTCTGCGCCCATCACGGTCGGGATGCCAAGGGCGCGAACCATGATCGCCGCATGGGAGTTCGCCGCGCCATCGCGCACCACCACGCCCACCAGTCGGTCGTGCGGCAGTTCGGCAAGCGTGGTGGCGGAGAGTTCATCAGCCACCAGCACAAAGCGCGCAGGCCAGGCATTCGGGCCCTGTAATGTATCGTCAAGGTGGAAGAGCAGACGCTGGCCGAGCATGCGCAAATCCCCGGCGCGCTCCTTCAGATAGCCATCGGTCAGCGCCGCAAACTGTTCGGCAAAGCGCTCAATAACCTTTTTTACCGCCCATTCGGCGACAAAGCCCCGGTCCACTTCCTCAAACAGTTCCCGGCGCAGGCGGGCGTCAGAGAGCAGATGCGAATAGAGATCGAAGATCGCTGCCGTCTCTTTCTGCGCCCCGGCAGAGAAGCGCTTGCTGTAACGGCGAAATTCACTGGCCGCCTCTTCCAGCGCCCCGGTCAGCCTTTCGCGCTCCAGCGAGGTGTCGAGCGTCGAGGCTTCATACACCTGCTCCATCAGCGGCAGCGTGGCATCCATCCAGCCTTCGGCGATGGCTACGCCCGGCGAGGCAGGCAGCGCGCGGATGCGTGTCTGACGGTACTGACCAAAGAGCGCCGCCAGCTGTGACTGGGAAAGAATGGCGGCCATCTGCGTGGCCAGCGTGACGAGGAAGGACTCTTCGCTCTCGTCAAACTGGCGTAATTCACGCTGCTGCACCACCAGCACGCCCAGCAACTGGCGGCGCTGAATAATGGGCACGCCAAGAAAAGCACGGAAGCGCTCTTCTTTGACTGCGGGAATGAATTTAAAGCTGGGGTGCTTTTGCGCATCGGCCAGGTTGATGGGCTCCGCAAGCCGACCGACCAGGCCGACAATGCCCTGATCGAAGGCAAGCGTGACAGTACGACCACGCGGCTTTTTCAAACCGCGCGTCGCCATCAGGTAATAGCAGCGTCTGTCGTGATCGGCGAGATAAACCGAGCAGACCTCGGTATCCATCGCCTGACAAATTTCAGTAACCAGTACGTCCAGCGCCTCGTTGAGGCGCGGAGCACTTGCCACTTTCTCGACGATTTCTCGCAGCCGGGTGAGCATGTTATGTATGGCTTAACCTCTTTTACGTCGCCAGGCTGGGGGACTTTGCGGCTTCGGCGTCGCTTCAGAAAGCGCCATCACTACGCTTGCAAACTCTTTCATCACCCGACGATAGACATCGCGTTTAAAGGAGACAACCTGACGAACGGGATACCAGTAACTCACCCAGCGCCAGCCATCAAACTCGGGGGTACTGCTGGTTTGCATATTAATATCAGCATCGCTGCTGACTAATTGCAGAAGAAACCATTTTTGTTTCTGGCCGATACACACCGGCTTTGTGTCCCAACGCACCAAACGTTTCGGTAACTTGTAACGCAACCAGTTGCGAGTAGAAGCAAGGATACGCACATCTTTACGACTTAACCCAACCTCTTCGAACAGCTCCCGGTACATAGCCTGCTCCGGGGATTCTCCGGGGTTAATTCCCCCCTGAGGAAACTGCCATGAGTGCTGACCAAAGCGCCTGGCCCACATCACCTGGCCCTGTCGGTTACAAATTACGATCCCAACATTAGGGCGGTAGCCATCGTCATCAATCACCGGACTACCTCAAAAAAAATCTGAATTTGAACGATTGTTTCACACTAGTGGTAAACGGTAAACCACTCTGTTAACGGTGCATAACCTAATAACAATTGAATAACTCACAGTTATCTGCCGAGTTATAAACAGATTAGGGTTCCGGGCGGCCACTTTATTCACTTTTTCTGTGGATATAGTTGTGAAGAAGTATGGAATTAAAGGGGGAAAACCCGGAGTAGTCCTAAATCCGCATCCATGCCATAAAAAAATAAAGCGCTATGCGTCAGTATCTTAATGCACTTATACCGGAACGAAAAGGCGGTTATGTGACGATCATCACAGGGATGATCGCCTCGCTGATGAAAGATCGCACAGCGTCGGTTTTATCCACAGATTGTGCCACTAAGTTAAACACAATTTGTGCGAAAATTCGATTTTGCTCCCACGTCAAGGCTGTAAATGGAAACAGTAGTGAAGGTTTTTACCAGTTATCCCACTTTTCTGTGGATAACATGGTGTAAGATCCTGTTCATTGCCAGTGACCAGAATTGGAAAACCGGGCAGGCTGTTGCGCAACATAAGGTTTTATTTCCAAAAAGAGTCGTTAAATCATAGTATTGAAGGTTGCCGATAGAAATAAACCTCACTGCTCACCCCGGTGCATAATTGTTGTTCATTTTTTAACCAAAGGTCTGAATCATGTTTCCACCTGTTCCCTTAACTTCACCGCCGGATTCCGAAGCAAAGCTGTTAGCGCAGGCACAGCGTCTGGCGGGCTTCACGTTAGGAGAACTGGGTCAAATGGCCGGTCTGCCAGTGCCCCAGGATCTGAAACGTGATAAGGGCTGGACCGGGATCCTGCTGGAACGCTGGCTGGGCGCAAGCGCAGGCAGCAAGCCGGAACAGGATTTCGCGGCGCTCGGGGTGGAGCTTAAAACCATTCCTGTGGATAACGCCGGACGCCCGCTGGAAACCACCTTTGTGTGCGTTGCCCCTTTGACGGGTAATAGCGGGGTGGTGTGGGAAACCAGTCATGTGCGTCACAAGTTAAAGCGTGTGCTGTGGATCCCGGTGGAAGGATCGCGGGAGATCCCTCTCGCCGTGCGGCGTGTGGGAGCACCGCTGCTGTGGAGTCCGGATGAAGATGAGGAGCGCCAGTTGCGCCTGGACTGGGAGGAGCTAATGGATCTCATCGTACTGGGTCAGGTTGAAACAATTACTGCGCGTCACGGCGAAGTGTTGCAACTGCGCCCGAAAGCGGCGAACAGTAAAGCGCTGACCGAGGCCGTGGGCACCGAGGGCCAACGTATCCTGACCCTGCCCCGCGGCTTTTATCTGAAAAAGAATTTTACCCGCGCATTGCTGGCGCGGCATTTTTTGTTGCAGGGTTATTAAATTTTGCCCTGACCGGGCTTGCGCTTATAATTAGCCCTTCTTTTTTTGGCAGGACTTTTACGATGTTATTTGCATGGATCACCGATCCCAATGCCTGGCTGGCGCTCGGAACACTGACGCTGCTGGAAATAGTGCTGGGTATCGATAATATTATTTTCCTTTCTCTGGTAGTGGCAAAACTCCCGCCCGCACAGCGTAACCGCGCCCGCCGTCTTGGCCTTGCGGGAGCAATGATCATGCGTCTGGCGCTGTTGGCCTCAATCGCATGGGTGATACGCCTGACCACGCCGCTGTTTGAGGTGATGGGCCATGCGGTGTCGGCACGCGATCTGATTTTGCTGCTTGGCGGCTTATTCCTGATCTGGAAAGCGAGCAAAGAGATCCACGAGTCCATTGAAGGGGAAGAGGAAGGACTGAAAACCAACGTCCACTCCTTTATGGGCGCGATTGTGCAGATCATGCTGCTGGACATCATCTTTAGTCTCGACTCGGTGATTACGGCGGTGGGGCTTTCTGACCATCTGTTCATTATGATGGCGGCGGTGGTGATTGCCGTTGGCGTGATGATGTTCGCGGCGCGTCCGATTGGCGAATTCGTCGATCGTCACCCGTCGGTGAAAATGCTGGCGCTGGCCTTCCTGATCCTCGTCGGCTTTACGCTGATGCTGGAAAGTTTCGGCATCCACGTGCCGAAAGGCTACATCTATTTCGCGATGTTCTTCTCCATCGCCGTGGAAACCCTCAATCTGTTGCGCAACAAGAAGCGCCCGCTCTGATTTACCACTCCCCCGATGCCGGGGGAGTGTTCATTTTTTCTTCCGCTTTCAGAATTTGCTGCTTTTTCATCACATTATTCTGCGTTATTACTAGACTACATTCAGTTAACCGTCACGCGAGGAATAAAACGATGAAAAAATGGGCAGTGGTGATCTCTGCAGTAGGCCTGGCTTTTGCGGTTTCAGGGTGCAGCAGTGATTACGTTATGGCGACCAAAGATGGCAAAATGATCCTGACAGATGGTAAACCACAAATTGATGATGACACCGGACTGGTTAGCTATCGCGATCAGCAGGGCAACGAGATGCAGATCAACCGCGACGACGTTTCACAGATTATCGAACGTTAATCCTGAAAGGGTCAGTACCCTGCTGACCTTTTGATTTTTCACTTTCCCTTTTCACTCCCCTCTGCCATGTTTATATTCCTTTGTCAGGAAGCGACTGACGTTGTTAACAAAAGGAAGCCGGCAAATGCACTATCACCGTATCCCTCACAGCTCCCTTGAGATAAGCACGCTGGGGCTGGGCACTATGACGTTTGGTGAACAAAATAGCGAAGCCGACGCCCATGCACAGCTCGATTATGCCGTAAGCCAGGGAATAAATTTTATTGATGTCGCGGAGATGTACCCTGTTCCGCCGCGCCCGGAAACCCAGGGGCTTACCGAGACTTATGTCGGCAACTGGCTGACGAAGCGGGGTAACCGTGAAAAACTCGTTATCGCCTCTAAAGTCAGCGGCCCGAGCCGCAACAGCGACAGCGGTATCCGCCCGGATCAGGCGCTGGATCGCAAAAATATCCGCCAGGCGCTGGATGCCAGTCTGAAACGCCTGCAAACCGACTATCTCGATCTCTATCAGGTTCACTGGCCGCAGCGTCCGACCAACTGCTTCGGCAAACTGGGCTATGAGTGGACGGATAGCGCGCCGGGTGTAACCATCCTTGAAACCCTTGAAGCGCTGACGGAATACCAGCGTGCCGGGAAAATTCGTTACATTGGCGTCTCCAACGAAACGGCGTTTGGCGTGATGCGTTATCTGCACCTGGCGGACAAGCATGATCTGCCGCGCATCGTCACCATTCAGAACCCGTACAGCCTGCTGAACCGCAGCTATGAAGTGGCGCTGGCGGAAGTCAGCCAGTTCGAAGGCGTGGAACTGCTGGCCTATTCCTGCCTGGCCTTTGGTACGCTGACCGGGAAATACCTCAACGGCGCGAAACCGGCAGGCGCGCGTAATACCCTGTTCAGCCGCTTTACCCGCTACAGCGGCGAGCAGTCGCAAAAAGCAGTCGCCGCTTACGTGGATATTGCGAAGCGTCATAATCTGGATCCGGCGCAGATGGCGCTGGCCTTTGTGCGTCGCCAGCCGTTTGTCGCCAGCACCCTGCTGGGGGCGACCACGCTGGAACAGCTGAAGACCAATGTGGAGAGCTTCCATCTTGATCTCAGTGAGGACGTGTTAGCGGAGATTGAAGCAGTGCACCGGGTGTATACCTATCCGGCGCCATGATGTAAAAAGCCGGGCATCTGCCCGGCTTTTTTTGCCGGGTGGCGCTTGCGCTTACCCGGCCTACGTATCGCAGCAGTGTTGTAGGCCCGGCAAGCTTGCGCCGCCGGGCAGACCAACCACGATTTTACCGACGACGCTGCCAGATCCACAGCGCGGCAATCGCCAGCGCAAAGAGCGCACCGAAGCCCACGCCAACACCCACCACCGGCACGCCGACTTTTATCGCCAGCGAATACAGCCCCAGCATCAGGAGCATGGCGGTGTTCTCACCGAGATTCTGTACCGCAATGGCATTCCCCGCGCCCACCGAGCGTTTACCGCGCTCCTGCAATAGCGCGTTCAGCGGCACCACAAAGAATCCACCCAGCAGACCAATCAGAATTAACAGGCCATAGGCAGGCAGTAGCGCATGTTGCAGGGAGAAGAACAGCACGCCGACGCCAATTAAAATCCCGGCGGGCATACAGCGCGACACCGTTTCCAGGGTGACGAGTTTCGCCGCCACGCCTGCGCCCACCACGATCCCCACCGCTACCATCGCGTTCAGATAGGTCGGCGTGGCGTTATCGGTAATACCCAGCGCCTCCGGTACCCACAACACCAGCAGGAAGCGCAGCGTCACGCCTGCGCCCCAGAACAGACTGGTGCCCACCAGCGAGAAGCGGGTTTCGCCGTTCTGCCATAAGGATCGGCAAGCGCTGAAAAAGCTGTTGGTCATCGGCCCGAAACGCCAGGACTGACCGGGACGGGCCACCGGCAGCACCGGGATCAGCAAATTCGCCACCACCGCCCCGGCGTACACCAGCGCACAAACGCCAAGCGCCGCCAGCACGTGCCAGTCTGCCAGCACCCCGCCCGCCACCGAGCCAAGCAAAATGGCGGCGATGGTGGAGGACTCCATCAGACCGTTCGCTTTTACCAGCTTATCACCGGTGGTCAGCTCGCCCAGAATGCCGTACTTGGCTGGCGAATAGGCCGCCGCGCCAATCCCCACCAGCGTATAGCCAACAAACGGGTTAACGCCGAGACAGATGCTTGCCGCGCCGAGCAGTTTCAGGCTGTTCGCCACCATCATCACGCGGCCTTTGGGGAAGCTGTCAGCAACCTGGCCGACAAAAGGCGCAAAGAGTATGTAAGCGCCTACAAACACCATTTGCAGGATCGGCTGGCTCCAGTCCGGGTAATACTGCTCTTTCAGCAGCGCCAGAGTGGCGAACAGCAGCGCGTTATCCCCGAAAGCAGACAGGAACTGCGCGGCGGTGACTGCCAGCATCCCCTTCGACCACAGGGAATTGTTAGTGTGTGACTCACGCATGATGATGTTCCGGGTCTTCAAGCAGACCTTTAAGGGTGACAAAATCAGGCTTGCCGCTGCCCAATACCGGAAGTTGCTTCAGATAGCGAATATCCCGCGGGACGGCCAGCTCAGGGATCCCCTGCGCGCGGGCATGCTGGAGCAGCTTGTCGCGCGTCAGCTCGCTGTCGGTGGTAAACATCACCAGCGCCTCGCCTTTGCTGGCGTCGCTTTTGATCACCGTGCCGTGCATTTTTTCCGGCGATACCGCCAGCGCCAGCTGCTCGACCATCTCCAGCGACACCATTTCGCCCGCAATCTTGGCAAAGCGTTTTGCGCGCCCCTGGATCTGCACAAAGCCGCTGTCATCAAAACGCACGATGTCACCGGTGTCGTACCAGCCCGGCTCGATCTCGCCGCGCTCATTTTCCGCCGTCGGCGCTTCCAGCACGCCGGGGTTTTCCACCCGCAGATAGCCGTTCATCACGTTCGGCCCTTTCAGTTGCAGGCGACCGCCGTCTTCAATACCGGGTACCGCCAGCAGACGGGCGTCCATACCCGGCAGAATGCGCCCGACGGTGCCGGGGCGCGCCGCCATCGGCACGTTAATGGAGACCACCGGCGCGCACTCGGTCACGCCGTAGCCTTCCAGAATGCGCAGACCAAATTTGTCCTGCCAGATTTGCCGCGTGCTCTCCTGAAGTTTTTCCGCCCCCGCCACCACGTAACGCAGACGATAGAAATCATAAGGATTGGCGAAACGTGCGTAGTGGCCGAGGAAGGTGGAGGTGCCGAACAGCACGGTACAGTTACGGTCATACACCAGTTCCGGCACGATGCGGTAATGCAGCGGGCTTGGGTAGAGGAACACTTCCGCGCCGGTCAGCAGCGGCGTGAACAGGCCGACGGTTAAGCCAAAGGAGTGGAACAGCGGCAGCGCCGACATAAAGCGGTCGTTAGCCGTAAAATCCGCGATGGTGCGGATCTGCTCGACGTTCGCCAGCAGGCTCTTGTGGCTGTGCACCACGCCTTTCGGATTACCTTCCGAGCCGGAGGTAAACAGCACCAGCGCGGCGTCTTCCGGCTGCTGCGGCACCTGCGCCAGATGCGGCATCAGCACGTGGGCGAAGATCCACAGCTTATCGGCAAGGGTCACGTCGCCCTTCAGATCTTCGAGATACACCCAGCGCACCTGCGTCAGCTGCTCCGGCAGGTGCCAGAGCTTGCCTTTGTCCATAAAGGTGCGTGAGGTAAAAATGGTTTTGATTTGCGCGGCGGTGATAGCGCTGGTCAGCCCCTTCACGCCTGCGGTGTAGTTCATCATCGCCGGAACGCGCCCGCGGGCGACCGCGCCAAAGATCACCGCCGCGCTGATGGCCGCGTTCGGCAGCATCAGGCCGATCTTTTCGCCCTGCGCGGTGTATTTATCCAGAATACGCGCCACGAACAGGGTTTTGGTTAACAGCTTGCGATAGGAGTCCGGTTTGAAGTTGATGTCTTCAATACAGGGCTTGTTCGCGCCATAACGGTATTGCGCCGCAAGCAGCGCTTCAAACAGCGTTTCACGCGGGCGCACGGCCATACGCGCTTCCATCATGATCTGGTGCAGCATTTCGCCGGCGATTTTACGACGGTCACGGGCGCGCGGCGCATCCGGCATCGGCAGCGAGGTAGGCGGCAGGATGCGGATATGAATGCGCGGGAACAGGCGCTGTTTGACCAGCCCTTTCAGGCGGCTGAAGAAGGTCAACTCCGCGCCTTCGATGCGCACCGGCACCACGGTCGCGCCGGATTTAGCGGCCACAAAGCCTGCGCCGTCATAAATTTTCATCAGCGATCCGGACACCGAGATACGCCCTTCCGGGAAGATCACCACCGGGCGGCCCTGGCCAATCATGCGCACCAGATGTTTAACAGACATCGGTTTTGTGGGATCGAGCGGCACAAAATCAATCAGATTGCGCAGGGCGCGCATGTACCACTGCTGGCTGATGGAGGTGTAAACCGCAAACACCGGACGTACCGGTAAAAACAGCGCCAGCAAAACGCCGTCAAGAAAAGAGACGTGATTAGGGGTGATCAGTACGCGCTCACCGCGGAGCGCCTGGGTATCGCCGGTCAGTTCGACCCTGAACAACAGGCGGAATAAAAAACGGAAAAAGTCCAGTAACATGGCAACTTCCTGTGTCAGTTAATATGAAAGATGTCAGGGAATTGTGGCAGATTACACGAGAAGTGCAGAAGGGGCGAAGGTAAAATCCAGACGAAAAAAAACCTGCGCATCCGCGCAGGTTGGTGCAAAACGTGAGTACTCAAAACGTACTGAAATCTCACCAATCAATACCTCTGGGACTTCAACTGTAGCAACAGCCCCCCTGTCCCTACAGTAATCAATCGCAACAGCCCTTCGCAAAGTGTAACCAAAGGTTTGAATTCGCTTTTTTTGTCTTATTTGCTGTCAACCACCTCGTGTAACGTTTTCACCAACCGCAGTAGGCTGTCGATCACGTTTACGGTGTCCCGTCCCGCAATCGCCTTGAACAGACGGCGCTTTTCCGTAACACTTAACGCTGTGTAAACGCTTACCCAAAAAGAAGGTTCTGTATGGCGACGATAAAGGATGTAGCCCGGCTTGCAGGTGTTTCTGTTGCCACGGTGTCACGCGTGATCAACCACTCCCCGAAAGCCAGCGAATCGTCGCGCCTGGCGGTGCAGAGCGCCATGGAATCCCTTAATTACCACCCGAACGCCAATGCCCGCGCGCTGGCGCAGCAGTCGACGGAAACCGTCGGGCTGGTGGTGGGCGATGTCTCGGATCCCTTCTTTGGCTCAATGGTGAAAGCCGTGGAGCATGTGGCCTATAACACCGGCAATTTTCTGCTTATCGGCAACGGCTACCATAACGAACACAAAGAGCGGCAGGCGATTGAACAACTGATCCGCCATCGCTGCGCGGCGCTGGTGGTGCACGCCAAAATGATCCCCGATGCCGATCTCGCCGCCCTGATGGAACAGATGCCGGGCATGGTGCTGATCAACCGCATCGTGCCGGGCTTTGAAACGCGCTGCGTGGCGCTGGATGACCGCTACGGCGCCTGGCTGGCGACCCGCCATCTGATCCAGCAGGGGCACACGAAAATCGGCTATCTGTGCTCCAATCACGCCATTTCAGATGCGGAAGATCGTCTGCAGGGCTATTACGACGCGCTGCGGGAAAATGGCCTGCCGTGCAACGACCGGCTGGTGACCTGGGCTGCGCCTGACGAGAGCGGCGGCGAACAGGCGATGACTGAACTGCTGGGACGCGGCAAAAACTTTACCGCGGTGGCCTGTTATAACGACTCCATGGCGGCAGGGGCGATGGGCGTGTTAAACGATAACGGCATTGACGTGCCGGGTGAGATTTCGCTGATCGGCTTTGATGACATTCTGATCTCCCGCTACGTGCGTCCGCGCCTGACCACCGTACGCTATCCGATTGTCACCATGGCGACCCAGGCCGCCGAACTGGCGCTGGCGCTGGCGGAAAATCGTCCGCTGCCGGATATTACCCACGTCTTTAACCCGACGCTGGTACGACGCCACTCGGTCGGCACGTTGCAGGAAAGCTAAAGCGTATAGCGGTACAGGTGCACAGTTTTGTCCGGGTATTCAAGGCCGTCGCCAATGTACTGCCAGCCGTAGCGCTCGTAAAAATCCATGCAGGCAGACCACAGATACAGCTGCGGATAGCCCTGCCCGCGGGCGTGCTCTATCACCTGTTGTTGCAGCTCCCCCGCCAGCCCCTGCCCGCGCGCGCTTTCATCCACATACAGCGCCGCCAGCCACGGCCACAGATCCTGACGGCTGATTAAATCGCAGCGCCAGAGTCCCACCGTACCCAGCAACTGCTCGCCGTCCGTCGCCACGAAGGTCAGCGGCAGCTCGCCGGGACGCTGGCTGTGTTCGACGATGCTGGCGAAAAATTCCCGCGGCAGCCCGTCGCCAAAGGCGCGCCACTGCCAGTCGATCACCTGTCCGGTAAACTGCGGCACGTCGTAAAGCGGCTGGATCTTCACATTAATTTTCCCTGAAAAAGCGGTACGGATTCGAACAGATAGCCGTCGAAGTCCGGCGCGTCTTCGTCCGACAGCTCCAGAAGGCTTTTTTTGACGTTTTCCAGATGTTGCCACATCGCCTGCCACGCCCCCATTACATCGCGACGGCGCAGCGCCGCCAGCAGGGTTTGCCGGTCCCCCAGCCATTTCAGACGGTACGCCCGGCTGGCGATGTGCACATTGAACTGCTGCCACAGCGGGCTGCTGTCCATGTGATGCCAGATGCTTTCCACCGTGCCCAGCAGCATCTGGTTTTGTGACGCCCCAGCCAGCACCAGGTGGAACATTTTGCTGTTGTCCTGGGAGTTGTCATTCATGGCAATGGCGCGCTGTTCCTGCTCCAGAATACGCCGCAGGTTGTCGATGTCGGCGCGGGTGGCCATTTTTGCGGCAAAGGCGGCAATGTTGCTCTCCAGCAGTTGCCGCGCCTGGAGGATTTCAAAGGGGCCGACGTCGCTGCTTAAAAAGCGTTCTTCTTCGTTTTCGTGCTCCTGGGGGATGCGCATCACGTACACCCCGGATCCCTGGCGGATATCCACCGTGCCCTGCAACTCCAGCATTAACAGCGCCTCGCGCACGATGGTGCGGCTGACGCCGTAGGTTTCGGCAATATTTCGCTCCGGCGGCAGACGGGAGCCCACCGGGTAGTGTCCCTGGATAATCTGCGCGCGCAGATCCTCACCTATCTCCTGGTACTGTTTTTTTTCCGTCACTACGACTGCTTTCTCCACCATATCACCTGCTATTTCCATTCATCGTCGAGAGTCAGCGTGAGCGTGCGCTCCTCGCTTAACCGACGGTACCATGAGGCAGATTTTTTGGCGCGCCGGTTACGGTTATTTTGCAGATCGATCTCAATTAAACCATAGCGATTTTTAAAGGCGTTCATCGGCGAGACGTTATCGGTGAACGCCCACAGCATATAACCCTGGCAGTTAGCGCCGTCTTCCCTGGCGCGCAGCGTCTGGTAAAGATGTTCGCTGATAAAGGCGATGCGATAATCATCTTCAATCACGCCATCGGCATTGCGGAACTGCCCCTCGTTTTCAATACCCATCCCGCTTTCGGCAACGAACCACGGAATATTGCCGTAGTCGTTTTTAATGCGCATCGCCATGTCGTAAATAATCTGCGGATAAATTTCCCAGCCGCGGGATTTATTCATCCGCCGCCCCGGTAATTCAAATGGCTCGTAATAGTATGCCGGATGGAAAGGCGTATCCGGATGCCAGGCGCGGGACGGCGCTTTCACGCGGTGCGGGTAATAGAGATTAATCCCCAGTTCATCGACGGTATTATCGCGAATGATCGCCAGTTCTTCGTCGTTGTACTCCCACGCCACCTGATGCTGTTCCAGCAGGCTGAACAGCTCCGGGGGATAATGACCCTTCACTAACGGATCCAGAAATACGCGGTTGTAGAACAGATCGTACATGTCGGCCGCCCGCACATCGTGCGGCGCACGAGAGCGCGGGTAGGTCACTTCCGGATTAAGAATACAGCCGACGCTGCCCTGATAGCCCTTCTCATGGAACAGTTTCACCACTTTCGCCGTGGCGAGGTTTTTGTGATGGTTCCACTGCATCCAGGTGCCGGTGTTTTGTTCATAGGGCCAGCGCAGCGCGTCCAGATAGACGCGCGTCTGCACCACAATCGGCTCGTTAAAGGTGAACCAGCGCGTCACCTGGGTGTGATAGCGGGCAAAGACTTTTTCCGCATACAGCAGGAAAAACTCCACCACCTTTTTGGACGCCCAGCCGCCGTAGTTTTCCAGCAGATAACCGGGCAGCTCGTAATGCTCAAGGCAGATCATCGGTTCTATGCCGTGGCGATGCATCTCGGCAAAGAGTTCGTCATACCAGGCGGCGTACTCCTCATCCACCACGCCATTCTCGTAGTCGATAAAAAAGCGTGACCAGTTGATCGAGGTGCGGTAGTGGGTCAGCCCCGCCGCTTTCATCAGCTGCACGTCTTCACGGAAGCGATGATGAAAATCGGTGGCGACCGCCGGACCGTAGCCTTCATGCCAGACGTGGCGGTCGTTTTTGTACCAGAGATCCGGCCAGGAGTCCTGCCCGGCTTTTTTCCCGCTCCAGCCTTCGGTTTGCCAGGCGGAGGCCGCCGCCCCGAGGATAAATGACGGCGGGATAACGATGGTTTTCGTGCTCATACTGTCCTCAGGCGTTTTTCGCCAGTTCCGTTGCTTCCGCCTTCAGCTGTGCCTGTTCCGCGCGGCGCGAGGCGATCTTCACAAAGGGCAGATAGATAATCACTGCGGTAACGATGCAGATAAACTGGGTGATCACCGCTCCCATCGATCCAGCGGTGGAGAGCCAGGCGTTGATCAGCGGCGGCGTGGTCCAGGGCACCATTACCACCGCTTTTCCGGCGAAACCGGTGACGGTGGCGAAATAGCCAATGGATCCGGTGACCAGCGGCGTGATGATGAAGGGGATCGCGAGGATCGGGTTGAGCATGATCGGCATGCCGAAAATCACCGGTTCGTTGATGTTAAACAGGCCAGGACCGATGGAGAGCTTGGCGATCTCACGCATCTCTTTACGTTTGGTGGCGATCATCACGGCAATCAGCAGGCCGATGGTCAGCCCGGAACCGCCGATGCTCATGTACACATCCCAGAACGGCATGGTGATGATGTTCGGCACTTCTTTGCCCTGTTCGAAAGCGCTCATATTGACGGTGATCGCCCCCAGCAGCAGCGGCTCGCGGATCGGTTTGATCATCTGGTTACCATGAATACCGATCACCCAGAACAGCTGCGCCACGAACATCAGCAGCAGGATCCCCGGCAGGCTCTGCACCACACGCTCCAGCGGCTGTTGCACCACCTGATAGATGGCATCGTAAAGGTACAAGCCGGTGATTTGATGGAAAACGAATCCGAAGGTGGCGATGGCGGTGGTGGTGATGATCGCCGGGATCAGCGCCGAAAACGACGCCGCGACGTTGGGCGGCACGGTATCGGGCATTTTGATCTTCAGCCCCTTGCGCCCTTCCAGCCAGCAATAAATTTCCACCGACAGAATGGCGATAAACATGCCAAGGAACAGGCTGCGGGTATCGGAGAACTGACGCAGCAGCACGTCTTTCACCACATGCATTTCGCCGTCCACCAGCATTTCTACGGTCGTTGGCGTCACGCAGATAAAACAAATGACCGCCAGCAGGCCAGGAAATAAGGATTTAATACCGTTAATACGCCCTAATTCCAGACCAATTAAAAATACCGCGCCGATATTTAAGAAGTTGAGCGTGGCGTAATTAATGGCGCTGGTAATGGGTTTTAACGCCGCCAGAAATGACAGCGACTGAAAACTGGCGAGACCGTTTTTCGGATCCAGCACCATATTGGAAATCAGTACTGAAAACGCACCGACAATAATGACCGGCATCAGGGTAATAAAGGCGGATTTAATCGCCATAATATAGCGATAACTGTTAAAAGTTGTCGCGAAACTACCCAGAGAATCAATGAGCTTATCCTGTAAAGCCATACGATGGTACCTCAGTAAAAGGGCTTTTTTATTGTCCAGGGTTACAGCCGAATACCAACTGGCATACCAAAAGTAGACAGCGTAGGGGAAAAGTTCTGTGATAAAGCTCTCAGGATAGAAAGTGGTATTCCAGATTATGTGATCCCGCGTAGATTGGTATTCCACCCATCTCTTTTCCTCCGGGAGAGGCCGTAACGTCATATAGCCTTTGTGATAAACTCCCGCTCAACTCAGGAAACAGGACGTCGTCATGGCAACAATGCTGGATGTTTCACTGCGCGCGGGCGTCTCGAAGGCGACGGTTTCACGCGTGCTGAACGGTACAGGTCAGGTTAAAGACAGCACCCGGCAGCAGGTGTTTAAAGCGATGGAAGAGCTGGGCTACCGGCCTAACTTTCTGGCCCAGTCGCTGGCCAACCGCACCAGTAACAGTATTGGCCTGGTGGTCTCGACTTTTGACGGCTTCTACTTTGGTCGCCTGTTACAGCAGGCGTCGCGTCAGACGGAAACCCACGGCAAGCAGCTGATTGTCACCGACGGGCACGATACCCCGGAGCGGGAAGAAGAAGCGGTGCAGATGCTGGCGGACCGCCGCTGCGACGCCATTGTGCTCTACACCCGCTTTATGCGCGAAAAAGCCATTATGGCGCTTATCGATCGCATCCCGATGCCGCTGATTGTGATCAACCGCGACGTCAGCCAGGCGCGGGATAAATGCGTGTTCTTCGAGCAGCAGGACGCGGCCTTTAAGGCGGTGGAGTATCTGATTTCACAGGGACATCGCGATATCGCCTGCATTACCGTACCTATCCACACGCCCACCGGCAAAGCGCGTCTAATGGGCTATCGCAAAGCGCTGGAAAAACACGGCATCCGCTGGGATGCGGCGAAAGTCAGGTATGGCGATGCGGGCATGACCAGCGGCTATGAGCAGTGTCGGGCGCTGTTGCAGGAAGGTGTCGCCTTCAGCGCGCTCTTTGCCTGTAACGATGATATGGCGCTCGGCGCATCGAAGGCGATCCACCAGGCCGGGTTGCGTATTCCGCAGGATATTTCGCTGTTTGGTTTTGATGATGCCCCCAGCGCCAGATGGCTGGAGCCGGGGCTGTCGACGGTTTGTCTGCCTATCGACATCATGATCACCACCGCCATTGATCAGGCGATGCGGCTGGCGGCGGATCGCCCCATTGAGACGATCCCGCCCTTTACCGGCACGCTGGTACTGCGCGATTCGGTCGCCCCCGGCCCGCATTTCAAAAGCTTAAAGTAATTCCAGCGCCAGCAGTTCGTCGATGGTCTGACGGCGGCGGATCAGGCGCGGCTCGCCGCCCTCAAACAACACCTCTGGCAGCAGCGGACGGCTGTTGTAGTTAGAGGACATCGAGGCCCCGTACGCGCCGGTATCGTGCAGCACCAGATAATCCCCTGGCACCACGGCGGGCAGCGCGCGGGTTTCCACTTTGCCGCCCTCCTGCTGGGTGAATACGTCGCCGGATTCGCACAGCGGCCCGGCCACCACGGTGTCAATGAGCGGCGCGTGGGTTAAATCGCGGCCATCTGCGGCAAGCGCCGTGATGTGATGATAACTGCCGTACATGGACGGGCGCATCAGATCGTTAAAACCGGCGTCGATCAGCACAAAGTGACGGCTGCCCATCGCTTTCACACTGCGCACCTGCGCCACCAGCACGCCGGATTCTGCTACCAGGAAACGCCCCGGCTCGATTTCCAGCTTGACCGGATGCCCCAGATGCTCCGCGATCTGCTCCCGGGCGCGGTTCCACAGGGCGTAATAGTGGTGGGTATCAATGGCCTCTTCCCCTTCGCGATAAGGGATCGACAGGCCGCCACCGGCGGAGATGGCTTCCAGATCCTGACCAAACTCGATCACCTGACGCACCATCGCGCCGCACACCTGCTCCAGATGCCCATAGTCCACGCCGGAACCAATATGCATATGCAGGCCAACCAGTTTCAGCTGATAACGCTTAATCACTTCCAGCGCCTCAGGCAGATCGCTGTACCAGATACCGTGCTTGCTGTTTTCGCCGCCGGTATTGGTTTTCTGGCTGTGACCGTGGCCAAAGCCCGGATTCACCCGCAGCCAGACGCGATGCCCTGGCGAGACTTCCCCCAGCTGGCGCAGCATATCCACCGATCCGGCATTCACCGGAATTTGCAGCTCATGCACCCGCGCCAGCGTCGGGGCGTCGATCATATCAGCGGTGAAGACCACGTCATCGGGACTGGTCTGCGGCTCGTAACCCGCCACCAGCGCGCGCTCAATTTCACCCAGCGACACGGAATCCACTTTCACGCCCAGCTCGCGCATCAGGCGCAGAATGTGCACGTTGGAGCAGGCCTTCTGCGCAAAACGCACCACGTCGAACTGACTGAGCTGGGCGATTTTTTCGCGGATGATCTGCGCGTCGTACGCCCAGACCGGGCAGCCGTACAGGGCGGGCAGCGCCAGCAGGTTCGCGGCGTTAAGGGCGGTGTCGGTGTTGTTAAGTGAGCGTGGCATAGGTGGCTCCGGTAAATAATTTTAGCCATTACGCCACAACGCGAACCGGATAAAAAATATCGTTTTATCGCGAGTCTATTCATTTATGATATGGGAATCTGTTGTATGAGGAACCTGTCATGCCCGCCGTTAACCTGCGCCATATCGAAATTTTTCACGCGGTGATGACCGCTGGCAACCTGACAGAGGCGGCGCGGCTGTTGCAGACGTCACAGCCCACCGTCAGCCGTGAGCTGGCGCGCTTTGAAAAGGTGATCGGCCTGACGCTGTTCGAGCGCACGCGGGGCCGCCTGCATCCCACGGTGCAGGGGCTGCGGTTGTTCGAAGAAGTACAACGCTCCTGGTACGGGCTGGACCGCATCGTCAGCGCCGCCGAAAGCCTGCGGGAATTCCGCCAGGGGGAGCTGTCGGTGGTCTGCCTGCCGGTGTTCTCCCAGTCGTTTCTGCCGCTGCTGCTGCAACCCTTTCTGGCGCGCTACCCGGAGGTCAGCCTCAACGTGGTACCGCAGGAGTCGCCGCTGCTGGAGGAGTGGCTGTCCGCGCAGCGTCACGATCTGGGGCTGACGGAGACATTGAGCACGCCCGCAGGCACCGGGCGCACGCCGCTGCTGACGCTTAACGAAGTGTGCGTACTGCCGCAGGATCATCCGCTGGCGCATAAAACCGTGCTGACGCCGGAGGATTTTCAGGGGGAAAACTACATCAGCCTGTCGCGTACCGACAGCTATCGCCAGTTGCTGGACGCGCTTTTCGCGGAGCATCAGGTGAAGCGGCGGATGGTAGTGGAAACGCACAGCGCGGCGTCGGTGTGCGCCATGGTGCGGGCAGGCGCGGGGGTGTCGGTGGTAAATCCGTTGACGGCGCTGGATTATGCCGCCAGCGGCGTGGTGGTCAGGCGTTTCAGCATTGACGTGCCTTTTACCGTCAGCCTGATCCGCCCGCTGCACCGCCCCGCCTCGGCGCTGGTGGAAGCCTTTGCGCGGCATCTGCAATCTTCCATGCCGCGCATCACCGAACCGCTGGATGCGGTGCTGGCGCGGCCTTAAGAGAGCATAAACTCCACCGCATCGGCGGCATGCAGCGCGGCGGTGTCAAATACCGGGATCGGGCACTGGTCAGCCGACACCAGCAGTTCGATTTCAGTACAGCCGAATATCACCCCCTGCGCCCCTTCCGCCGCCATGCGCGCGATTAGCCCAAGGAAATAGTCCCGCGACGGCTCACTGAAGGTGCCGAGGCAAAGTTCTTCAAAAATGATCTGATTGACCCGCCCGCGATCGTCCGCATCCGGCACCGTGGTTTCAATCCCAAAGTGGTGCGCCAGTCGGCCCCGGTAAAACTCCTGCTCCATGGTATAGCGCGTACCGAGCAGCGCCACGGATTTCAGCCCGGCGCGCTGAATTGCCCGGGCGGTGGCATCGGCGATATGTAAAAACGGCACCTGACAGCGGTCTTCAATCTGCCCCGCCACTTTATGCATGGTGTTGGTACAAAGCACGATACCCTGCGCGCCCGCGCGCTCAAGCCCCGCCGCCGCTTCCGCCAGCATCACGCCAGCCTTATGCCAGTCGCCGTTAGCCTGGCAGGCTTCGATCTCGTGAAAGTCCACGCTGTGCAACAGGAGGCTGGCGGAATGCAGCCCTCCCAGCCGTG
The DNA here is from genome assembly GCF_055804875.1 of Enterobacter sp. K510. Classification (NCBI taxonomy): domain Bacteria; kingdom Pseudomonadati; phylum Pseudomonadota; class Gammaproteobacteria; order Enterobacterales; family Enterobacteriaceae; genus Enterobacter; species Enterobacter sp. K510. The sequence goes on from NZ_JBNRLQ010000001.1 coordinate 250,029, forward strand.
CTTTTACCCCTTCATTAATTAAGCGGTAATACGGAATGGTGGATTCCCAGCTCATACCGCCGAGCAAGCCTATCGTTTTCATCTTTTTCCCCTTAAACGTTATCGTCAAAACAATATGTGATCGGCTTTCCACTTCACCGGCTCTGGCGTTTCTTTTTAGCTCTGGCTGATATAAATTTAATGAAACAATGTTTTACTTCATGCAATTTACTGACTACAGGACGATCCGATGTTTATTTTCCATAAAGACACTCAGCTTGACGATTTGGGCAACGGCGTTACCCGTCGTATCCTTGCGCACGACGGTAAAATGATGGCAGTAGAAGTCAATTTTGAAGAAGGCGCGGTCGGCCCGCTTCATAATCATCCTCATGAACAGCTGACCTATGTGCTCTCCGGCGAATTTGAATTTACCATCGGCGATGAAAAACATATCGTCAGCGCCGGTGATACACTTTACAAGAAACCGCACGTAATGCACGGCTGCGTCTGCCTGAAGCCCGGTACGCTGCTCGACACCTTCACGCCGGTACGGGAAGATTTCCTTAAAAGCTGATAGCCCGCCACTGTTTAAAGCGCCCTCTGCACGAGGGCGTTTTTATTTATGCCGACGCGCTAAATACTTAGTCTGTAAATGATTTTAGCGGTGATCTATTTCTGGCTGCGCCTTGTTTTATTCATGTTCTGTATGTCATTCGCCCTGTCTATACATCAGATCTTTTTCGCAGAAATGACACACACCTCACCTTATTGAAACGTCGTTTCGACTCTGATCACATTTCCATGATTAATCGAATGACGCCGTAACAAATCACAATAAAATAAATTAAAACGATGTTTTACAAATCAAGAACGCGAGTTCAGAAGATTTTAAAACTCATTCACACCGCCCATGGAAAAGGGCAAAGATTTTGCACATTTACGCCTTCGCCTTACCGGTGCGGGCACCAGAAATCTCCGGTTCCGTTTTAAACCATTGATCGCCAGGTAGGTATGTATGAATGAAAACAGAGCACTGGGATTAGCCTGGATTTCACCCTATATCATAGGGTTGATTATCTTTACGGCCTTTCCCTTCGTTTCATCTTTTGTACTCAGCTTTACCGAGTACGATTTGATGAGCCCGCCGGTATTTAACGGCATAGAAAACTATCGCTATATGCTGACAGAAGATTCTCTCTTCTGGAAATCCATGGGCGTGACCTTTGCCTATGTATTTTTAACCATCCCCCTCAAGCTGGCCTTCGCGCTGGGTATTGCGTTTGTACTGAACTTTAAACTGCGCGGCATCGGTTTTTTCCGTACCGCTTATTATATTCCATCGATCCTCGGCAGCTCTGTGGCAATTGCCGTGCTGTGGCGCGCGCTCTTTGCCATTGATGGTCTGCTAAACAGCTTTATCGGCGTGTTTGGTCTGGATCCCATTAACTGGCTGGGCGAGCCGTCGCTGGCGCTGATGTCCGTTACCCTGTTGCGCGTCTGGCAGTTTGGCTCGGCAATGGTGATTTTCCTCGCCGCACTGCAAAACGTTCCGCAATCACAGTATGAAGCGGCAATGATCGACGGCGCATCCAAATGGCAGATGTTCATGAAAGTGACGGTGCCGCTGATCACGCCGGTCATTTTCTTCAACTTCATTATGCAGACCACGCAGGCCTTCCAGGAATTTACCGGGCCATACGTGATCACCGGCGGCGGGCCGACCTACTACACCTACCTGTTCTCGCTCTATATCTACGACACCGCCTTCAAGTACTTTGATATGGGCTATGGCGCAGCGCTGGCGTGGGTACTGTTCCTGGTCGTGGCACTCTTCGCCTCTGTCGCCTTTAAATCTTCAAAATACTGGGTGTTCTACTCCGCCGATAAGGGAGGCAAAAATGGCTGACGTACAACAAATTACGCCTGCAATGACAGACGCAGAGCGCGAAGTGGCGCAGACGCAGCGTAAAGAGAAGATCAGCGCCGCGATCCGCTACGTGATCCTGCTGTTTGTTGGCCTGTTGATGCTCTATCCGCTGGCGTGGATGTTCTCGGCGTCGTTCAAACCGAACCACGAGATCTTCACCACGCTCGGACTGTGGCCTGCCCACCCGACCAGCGACGGCTTTGTGAACGGCTGGAAAACCGGCACGGAATACACCTTCGGCCATTACATGTGGAACACGTTCAAATATGTGATCCCGAAAGTGCTGCTGACCATCATCTCGTCAACCATTGTGGCCTACGGTTTTGCGCGCTTTGAAATTCCATGGAAGAAGTTCTGGTTCGCGACGCTTATCGCCACCATGTTGCTGCCAAGCACCGTGCTGCTGATCCCGCAGTACCTGATGTTCCGTGAAATGGGCATGCTGAACAGCTATCTGCCGCTGTATCTGCCGACCGCGTTCGCCACGCAAGGGTTCTTCGTCTTCATGCTGATCCAGTTCCTGCGCGGCGTGCCGCGCGACATGGAAGAAGCGGCGCAGATCGATGGCTGTAACTCGGCGCAGGTACTGTGGTACGTGGTGGTGCCGATCCTGAAACCGGCGATTATCTCCGTGGCGCTGTTCCAGTTCATGTGGTCAATGAACGACTTTATCGGGCCGCTGATCTACGTCTACAGCGTGGACAAATATCCGATCGCCCTGGCGCTGAAAATGTCCATCGACGTCACTGAAGGCGCGCCGTGGAACGAAATTCTGGCAATGGCGAGTATCTCCATTCTGCCGTCCATCATTGTGTTCTTCCTGGCTCAGCGCTACTTCGTGCAGGGCGTTACCAGCAGCGGAATTAAAGGTTAAGAGGGAAATATCATGGCTGAAGTTATTTTCAACAAACTGGAAAAAGTGTACTCCAACGGCTTCAAAGCGGTACATGGTATCGACCTGAAAATCGCTGACGGGGAGTTTATGGTGATCGTCGGGCCATCCGGCTGCGCCAAGTCCACCACCCTGCGTATGCTGGCGGGCCTGGAAACCATCAGCGGCGGCGAAGTGCGTATCGGCGAGCGCGTGGTGAACAACCTCGCGCCAAAAGCCCGCGGTATCGCCATGGTGTTCCAGAACTATGCGCTTTACCCGCATATGACGGTGCGCGAAAATCTGGCCTTTGGCCTGAAGCTGAGCAAACTGCCGAAAGATCAGATTGATAAGCAGGTGGATGAAGCGGCGAAAATCCTTGAGCTGGAGGAGCTGCTGGACAGGCTGCCGCGTCAGCTTTCCGGCGGCCAGGCGCAGCGTGTGGCGGTAGGCCGCGCGATTGTGAAAAAGCCGGACGTTTTCCTGTTCGATGAACCCCTTTCCAACCTTGACGCCAAGCTGCGCGCCTCGATGCGCATCCGTATTTCGGATCTGCACAAGCAGTTAAAACAGTCCGGCAAACCGGCCACCACGGTATACGTGACGCACGATCAGACCGAAGCGATGACCATGGGCGACCGCATCTGCGTGATGAAGCTCGGCCATATCATGCAGGTGGATACGCCGGACAACCTCTACCATTTCCCGAAAAACATGTTCGTGGCGGGCTTTATCGGCGCGCCAGAGATGAACATCAAACCGGGAAAAATCGTCAGAAAAGGTGAAGATCTGCACATCACCGTTGGCGATGAAACGCTACCCCTGAACGCGAAACAGCGCGAAAAAGTGGCAAATTATCAGGATCAGGACGTCTTCTTTGGCGTGCGCCCGGAATTTGTTTCCGTCTCTGACGAACCTTTTGCAGAAGGCTACGGCTCAGGCGATCTGGTGCGCGTGGAAAACATGGGTCATGAGTTCTTTGTTTACCTGAAGGTAGGTAACTATGAACTGACCGCCCGCATTCCTTCTGATGTAGCCAAACCGATGATAGCGAAAGGTTTACATCGTAAGGTGTACTTCAAGTTTGACATGGATAAGTGTCATATTTTTGACGCGAAAACCGAACAGAACATCTCTCTCTAAACTGGAGCATAAAAATGAAAAAAGTGCTTTTAAGCGCAGCTATCTCCGCCACTCTGGGACTCTGTGCCTTACCGTCTTACGCCGCAGACAATGTGGATCTGCGTATGTCCTGGTGGGGGGGCAATGGCCGCCATCAGGTGACGCTCAAGGCGCTTGAAGAGTTTCACAAGCAACATCCAAATATCAACGTAAAGTCCGAATACACCGGCTGGGATGGTCACCTCTCCCGCCTGACCACACAGATCGCCGGCGGTACTGAGCCTGACGTGATGCAGACCAACTGGAACTGGCTGCCGATTTTTTCCAAAACCGGTGACGGCTTCTACGATCTGAACCAGGTGAAAGACGTTATTGACTTAAGCCAGTTCGATCCGAAAGAGCTGAAAAGCACCACCGTTAACGGCAAGCTGAATGGCATTCCGATCTCCGTCACGGCGCGCGTTTTCTATTTCAACGATGAGACCTGGAAAAAAGCGGGTGTCGCCTACCCGAAAACCTGGGACGAGCTGAAAGCCGCGGGCAAAACCTTTGAAAGCAAGCTGGGCAAACAGTATTACCCGGTGGTGCTGGAGCACCAGGATACGCTGGCGCTGCTGAACTCTTATATGATCCAGAAATACAACATTCCGGCGGTGGACGAGAAAACCAAAAAATTCTCTTACACCAAAGAGCAGTGGGTGGAGTTCTTCCAGACCTATAAGAACCTTGTCGACAGCCACGTGATGCCGGACACCAAGTACTATGCGTCCTTCGGTAAGAGCAACATGTATGAGATGAAACCCTGGATCGAAGGCGAATGGGGCGGCACCTATATGTGGAACTCCACTATCACCAAATACTCCGACAACCTGAAGCCACCGGCGAAGCTGGAACTGGGCAGCTATCCGATGCTGGAGGGCGCCACCGATGCAGGCCTGTTCTTCAAACCGGCGCAAATGCTCTCTATCGGTAAATCCACTAAGCATCCGAAAGAAGCAGCCGAGCTGATTAACTTCCTGCTGAACAGCAAAGAAGGCGCGGAAACCCTCGGTCTGGAGCGCGGTGTACCGCTGAGTAAAGCGGCGGTGGAAACCCTGACCGCCAGCGGCGCGATCAAAGAAGAAGATCCGGCGGTAGCGGGTCTGCGTCTGGCGCAGTCTCTGCCGTCTAAACTGACGGTATCGCCATACTTTGACGATCCGCAGATCGTGGCACAGTTCGGGACCGCATTGCAGTATATCGACTACGGCCAGAAAAGCGTGGAAGAAACCGCCGCTGACTTCCAGCGTCAGGCAGAACGTATTCTGAAACGCGCAATGCGTTAATCGCTAAATCTAAAAGCGTAAGGGCAGCCTCACCGCTGCCCTTTTTTATTGCCTGCAGGAGGAGTAATAATGTGTGGGCATTTATTGCAGCCATAAAAAAACCCTGCCGTGGCAGGGTTTTTAGTTATTAGAAATACTGTATTAACGGGCCAGCCAGCCGCCGTCAACGGCCACGGTATATCCATTAATATAATCAGACGCGCTGGAGGCCAGGAACACCACCGGCCCCATCAGATCGCTCGGCAGACCCCAACGACCCGCCGGGATACGCTCAAGAATTGCCGCGCTACGCTCTTCGTCGGCACGCAGCTGCTGGGTGTTATTAGTTGCCATGTAGCCCGGCGCAATCGCGTTAACGTTGATGTTGTGCTGCGCCCACTCGTTCGCCAGCAGACGGGTCACGCCCATCACCGCGCTTTTCGAGGCGGTGTAAGACGGTACGCGGATGCCGCCCTGGAAAGAGAGCATGGACGCGATGTTGATGATCTTGCCGCCTTTACCCTGCGCGATAAAGTGTTTCGCCGCGGCCTGAGACATAAAGAACACGCTCTTGATGTTCAGGTTCATCACGTCGTCCCAGTCTTTTTCGCTGAAGTTAATCGCATCTTCACGGCGAATAAGACCGGCGTTGTTCACCAGAATGTCGATATGACCGAATTCAGAGACCGCGCGTTCCAGCAGCTCAGGAATACCGTCAATCTGACGCAGATCGGCGGTCAGGCTCAGAAAACGACGGCCCAGCGCGGTTACGCGTTCGATGGTTTCCGTCGGCTCAACAATGTTGATGCCCACGATGTCGCAGCCCGCTTCCGCCAGGCCCAGCGCCATACCCTGACCCAGACCAGTGTCACAACCGGAGACAACGGCCACTTTACCTTGAAGAGAAAATGCATCCAGAATCATGTTTGTTCCTTAATCTTGCAGCGCCTGCACGAACAGGCAGAGTTAACTTATGCTGTCCGCGACTAGCGCAGATCCTTAACGGCGACGTGGTCCATATCATCAAAGACCTGGTTTTCGCCGACCATACCCCAGATAAAGGTATAAGCGCGCGTTCCCACGCCTGAGTGAATAGACCAGCTCGGAGAGATCACCGCTTGCTCGTTGTGCATCACAATGTGACGCGTTTCCTGCGGCTGCCCCATCATGTGGAACACGCAGGCGTCTTCGTCCATGTTGAAGTAGAAGTAGACTTCCATGCGGCGCTCATGGGTATGACACGGCATGGTGTTCCACAGGTTGCCCGGCTCAAGCTCGGTCAGGCCCATGCTGAGCTGGCAGGTTTCCAGCACATCAGGGACAAAATATTTATTGATGGTGCGACGGTTACTGGTCAGCGGATCGCCCAGCGTCACCGGCGATACTTCAGACGGCGTCACTTTTTTGGTCGGATAGGTGGTATGGGCCGGGGCGCAGTTGTAGTAAAACTTCGCCGGGTTCGCCGCATCGCGGCTGGCAAACACCACTTCTTTAGCGCCTTTACCGACATACAACGCATCGCGATGGCCGATTTCATACACCTGACCGTCAACAGTAATGCTGCCCGCGCCGCCGATGTTGATCACGCCCAGCTCGCGGCGCTCAAGGAAGTAGCTTACGCCGAGCTGTTTGCCCACTTCGCCGCCCACAGACACGGTTTTGGCCGCTGGCATAATGCCGCCGACGATGATGCGGTCAATGTGGCTGTACACCATGGTGTACTCATCCGCGACGAACACTTTCTCAACTAAAAACTCATCGCGCAGCCCCTGGGTATCCAGTGTTTTTGCGTGCGCGCTGTGGATGCTTTGTCTGACTTCCACATTAACCTCCAAAGAAACTGACTGAGATGTCATGCAGCGAAGCATTAAAACAGTGTTCCGCTTGCAGTATGGGCACATAGTATCCCGCTTAAAACGTGTTTTCAATTCCAAATAAAACAACGTTTCACTTTTTCTGTAATTAAATAGTAAAAGTGTAAAGAGGATCACGATTGTACGCAGTTGACAACAAGACAGGATTAACTCTGGCGTTTTCCTCTCGAATAAAAATCATTTAAAACAAACACTTAAAATACCTTTAAATTTACCCATTTTGAGTGAGTTTTAGTGTTGAAAAACGAAGATCCCGGAGCTTCTGCACCGGGGCCAGACGTCGTTATGTAAAATAAATTAAGGAGATCCTCATAAAGTGCGCCACCTGTCACACACATTGAAACGATGTTTTGATAAATTAACACCCAGCTTTTAAACTCATCAACTCTTTGGGACACCGCCCTACAACCGGACCAGGAAAAGGAGCGCATTATGGCGAAAGGCATGCGGGTAAAACTTCAGTATGAGGTCAGCCGTGACCCCGATACGGGTGCGGAGATCACCCGCTTAACCCCACCAGAAGTCACCTGCCATCGTAACTACTTCTATCAGAAGTGTTTTTTCAACGATGGCAGTCATCTGCTTTTCGCCGGTGAATTTGACGGGCACTGGAACTACTACTTGCTGAATATTGAAAAGGCCGAAGCCGTACAGCTGACAGAAGGCAGTGGCGACAATACGTTCGGTGGTTTCCTTTCTCCTGACGATCGCTCCCTTTATTACGTAAAAAACGATCGCACCCTGCGCGAAGTCAACCTCACCACCTTTGAAGAGCGCGAAGTCTACCGCGTGGCTGACGACTGGGTAGGCTACGGCACCTGGGTTGCCAACAGCGACTGCACCAAACTGGTGGGCATTGAGATCGCGAAAAGCGACTGGACGCCGCTCACCGACTGGCAGCTGTTCCATGACTTTTTCCATAAAGGTCCCCATTGCCGCCTGATGCGAATTGATTTGCAGAGCGGCGAAAGCTCAGTGATCCACGATGAGAAGATCTGGCTCGGCCACCCGATTTACCGTCCATTCGATGACAACACCGTGGCGTTCTGCCACGAAGGCCCGCACGATCTGATCGACGCCCGCATGTGGCTGGTTAATGAAGACGGCAGCAATGTGCGTAAAGTGAAAGATCACGCCGAAGGCGAAAGCTGCACCCATGAGTTCTGGGTGCCGGACGGTTCCGCGCTGGTGTACGTCTCTTATCTGAAAGGACAACAGGGCCGCACGATCTCCCGTTTTAATCCGGACACCGGTGTGAATGAAGACGTCATGCAGATGCCCGCCTGTTCACATCTGATGAGCAATTTCGACGGCACGCTGCTGGTCGGCGACGGTTCCGGCACGCCGGTTGATGTAAAGGACACCGGCGGCTACACCATCGATAACGATCCATATCTTTATGTCTTTGATGTGGCGCAGCGCGCGTATTTCCGCGTGGCGCGTCACGATACCTCATGGGCCACCTTTGAAAACAGTCGTCAGGTGACTCACCCGCACCCGTCCTTTACGCCGGACGATAGTGCGATCCTGTTTAGCTCCGATAAAGATGGCAAACCCGCCCTTTATATTGCGAAGCTTCCTGAGCAGCGTGAAATGTTGCAAGCGTAATTGAGTTAGTGTTTCTGTAACTGGCCTTGCCCTCCTTCGGGAGGGCCTTTTTTTTATTTATAATATCCTTTAAATCCGCTTATTATTATTTTATTAGATTGTCTGCCAGTGCCATAAATAGCAAAAACGAGAAAACCCCGACTAACTGCGCCGGGGCATCTCATGAGGGTAAGTTTTATATCAGAAGGAATATGCGACGCCTACACGATAACGGGTCTGACGCTCATCGGTATTTCTCACGCCAACGTTACCCAGCTCAACATACGGCGACCAGTTTTTATCCCATTTGTAAGCCAGCTTGGCGTTATATTCGTTGGAGTAGTTTTTACCATTTTCACGAACCACGTCTTCGGTGCTTTTGGCATAGACGTAGTTCAGCTCGGTACGCCAGTCGCCCATCGCCCAGCCCACCCAGGCGTCGAATTTATTTACTTTGTTATCAACTACATCTGAGTACGGGTTACGGGTGTACTCATAGCGGTAACGACCCGCTACATAAAAGCCGCTGTCAAACGTGTATTGCGCATGCAGATACGGTTTATAAATGGAGAAGGTGTCTTTACTTTCAATATTAAAACCTGGCGTCAGCGCAAAATTGTCTGTCGCCTTCCAGCGCCAGTTAATGGATTCTTCATGGCCATTACCTACAATTTCGGTTAATGGTTTATCTGCATCTTCACCGCCTGATTTCCATTTTGCTTCCACACCAAAACCGATGCCATTATCAAAACGGTGGGATACAGAAACACGGTCGGCGTTGCTGCCACTGTCAATATATTCGTGACGCAGGTCAACGGTTACGGCCTGGGCCGCAAATGATGCACCAATGAGAGACGCAAGGACCAGAGACTTTTTAACCATGAAAAAACCCTCAAAAATTTAAAATATCGTTCCGTTTTTATGAGACTGCATTTTATTTTTTTAAAAAGGATTTTTTAGTGATCCGGATCGTAATTATTTGTTTCCTGAAAAGCAGAGCGGGAAGACGTGATGAGCATCAATAATAATTTGTGATAATGCCATTAAATAAAGACTGTGATCACATAAATATATTATTAACGTAGAAACAACAAAGATTTCATAAAAAATGAAAACCTATATTTATCAGCATGATAGTGGATTAGCAGACATATAGTACCTGTTGTTACTTTATTTTTAAGTCATCATTAAATTTATAATTATTCATTACCCATGGCATCAGGATTAATTTGCAGGAAGAAGTTTTAATTTCAAAAAATTTAAAACAGTAAGGATTAGCTTATTTGTGTTTATCGGGGGGGGGAGTTGAGAGGAGGAGTCTGGCACGCCCGGCGGCGCAAGCTTGCCGGGCCTACACAGAGACCCAACACCACAAACGTAGGCCGGGCAAGCGTAGCGCCGCCCGGCAAAACAGCCATAAACCCAGGCCGGGCAAACACAGCGCCGCCCGGCACAAAAGACAAAAACTCAATCGCGCTCGATCGCCAGCGCCACGCCCTGCCCGCCGCCAATGCACAGCGTCGCCAGGCCCTTGTGCGCCCGCCGTTTCACCATTTCATGCACCAGCGACACCAGAATACGGCAGCCGGACGCGCCAATCGGATGCCCCAGCGCAATGGCCCCGCCGTTAACGTTTACCCGCCGCTCGTCCCATTCCAGGATCTGCCCGACCGACAGCGCCTGCGCCGCAAAAGCTTCGTTGGCCTCGATCAGATCGACATCCTGTAGCTGCCATCCCGCGCGTTCAAGGCAGCGCCGCGTGGCATATACCGGCGCAATGCCCATCAGCGCCGGATCGACCCCGACGCTGGCAAAAGCCCGGATACGGGCCATGATCGGCAGGTTAAGTTCCAGCGCCTTGCTTTCACTCATCATCAGCACCGCCGCTGCGCCGTCGTTAATGGATGACGCATTGCCCGCCGTCACCGAACCGCTGCGATCAAAGACCGGACTTAGCCCCGCCAGCCCTTCGGCGCTGGCGTCGGTGCGCGGCTGCTCGTCGCACTCCACCCGCAGCGTCTGCCCGCCGGGGCGATCCACCAGCACCGGCACGATTTCGTCGCGAAAGCGCCCCGCGTCTATCGCGGCGCGGGCTTTTTGCTGGGAGCGTAAGGCGTAATCATCCTGGCGCTCACGGCTGATGCCGTACTCCCGCGCCAGGTTCTCCGCCGTCACGCCCATATGATAATCATTAAAGGCGTCCCACAGGCCGTCATGCACCAGGCTGTCGATCAGCTGGCTGTTGCCAAGCGGCGCGCCGGTGCGGCTGTCCGTCAGCACGTGTGGCGCACGGCTCATGTTTTCCTGGCCGCCAGCGATGACGATATCCGCCTCGCCGCACTGGATCGCCTGGGTCGCCAGATGCAGCGCTTTCAGCCCGGATCCGCAGACATCATTAATGGTGATAGCCGACACCGAATTCGGTAGCCCGCCCTTGATCGCCGTCTGGCGGGCAGGGTTTTGCCCGGCGCCGGCGGTTAACACCTGTCCGAGGATAACTTCATCTATATGCTGTGGGATCACGCCACTGCGTTCGATAAGCGCTTTAACCACCAGACTGCCGAGTTCCACCGCAGAATGACGAGATAAAGCGCCCTGAAAACAGCCAATAGGCGTGCGCACGGCCCCTACGATCACGACATCTTTCATCTCTACCTCTGCTCAGCTTGTCCCGGCAATAGTAGAGGATTGTTATTAACTATTTTCTTAATTGTTTAGAATTGGTGACTACTATCACAGAGGAATTTCATACGGCAGGATGGGGGAAACACGCGCCAGCGGCAGCCGACGCGTGAAGGGGCTGGATTAGTTGTTAACCGGGATCACCGCGCCTTTATATTTGGTGCGGATCCACTCCTGAATTTCTTTCGAGTGCAGCACTTTCACCAGCTCGACGATCTCTTTTTTCTTCTCATCGCCGCGATGCACAGTGATGATATTGGCGTACGGGTTGTTTTCGCCGCTTTCCACGGCAATCGGATCTTTCACCGGATCCAGGCCAGCATCGATGGCGTAGTTCGCATTGATCACCACAGCATCGCCTTCGTCGTTGTTATACATCTGCGGCAGCAGAGAACCTTCGACGTTCGGCAGGAACTTCAGCTTTTTCGGGTTTTCCACGATATCGCTGATGCGCGCGGTCACTTTGTCGATGCCCGGCTTCAGTTTGATCACGCCCTCTTTCTCGAAGATAGACAGGATACGACCTTCTTCCGCCACCGCGTCACGCATGATGACTTTGCCGCCTTCCGGCAAATCTTTCAGCGATTTGTATTTTTTGGAGTAGATACCAATTGGCTCAATGTGGATTGCGCCCGCATTGACGAAATCATAAGTTTTGTCATCCGCATGATCTTTCAGCACGCTGTTCAGATACGGGATGTGCTGGAAATAGTTGGCGTCGATATCGCGGCTTGCCAGCGCGGTGTTCGGCAGGATGTAGTCCTGGAACGGACGGATTTCCAGATCGATACCCTCTTTGGCGAGGATCGGCTTCGCCTGCTCAAGAATTTCCGCGTGCGGCACATTGGATGCGCCCACGGTCAGGGTATCGGCCCAGGAAGCAAAGCTCAGGGCGCTCAGAGTGGCTGCGGCAATCAGTGTCAGTGTCTTTTTCATGATGTTGGTTTCCAGTAATTGTTATGTTTAGCGTTTGTCTAACAGAGAGGTCAACACGTCGCCGCAGAACTGAATGATGAAGACAATCACCAGAATGGTTACTGTCGCCACCAGCGTGACGTCATTATGGTTACGCTGGAATCCTTCCAGATATGCAAGATTTCCTAAGCCACCGGCACCGATAACACCTGCCATGGCGCTATAGCTCACCAGCGCGATCAGCGTGACGGTAATACCGGACACCAACGCAGGCGAGGATTCAGGGATTAATACCCGGAATACGAGGGTGCTGAGGCGCGCGCCCATTGAACGCGTCGCTTCAATCACCCCTTTATCCACTTCACGCAGGGCGATTTCCACCAGGCGGGCATAAAAAGGCGCCGCGCCGACAATCAGCGCCGGCAGTGCCGCATCCGCGCCGAGAATGGTGCCGACAATCGTCTTGGTGAAGGGGATCAGTAATACAATCAAAATGATGAACGGGATGGAACGGAACACGTTCACCACCACCGAAATCACGCTGTACAGCGGCTTATTCTGGAACAGGCCGCCTTTGGCGGTCAGGAACAGCGCCAGCCCCAGCAGCAGGCCGAGCGCAAAGGTCGCCACGCCGGACAGCGCCGTCATATATAAGGTTTCGAGCGTCGCCGCCCACAGCTGGTCCCATTTCAGGTGGGGCAGTAAATTCTCAATCATGCTTAATTACCTCGCCTTCAATATCACTCTGTTGCAGATCGGCAAGGATATTGTTCAGTTGTTCCTGATTTGCCACCACATGTACCCACAGCTGACCGAACAGGCCATGTGCGGTTTGCGTCATTTTGCCGTGCAGAATATTAAACGACAGGCCGTAGCGCAGCGTCAGTTCACTGACCACCGGTTGATAGGTTTTATTGCCGGTAAAGGTCAGTTTGATAATGCTACCGTCAAGACCGGACGCCAGCGCCGGGTTAAAGGCCTCTTCCTCCGCGTACTGGCTCACCTGGCGCACAAACTGGCGGGTGATCGGCTGCTGCGGATGGGTAAACACCTGAAGCACATCGCCCTCTTCCACCACTTTGCCGTTTTCCATTACCGCCACGCGATCGCAGATCTTGCGCACCACGTGCATCTCATGGGTGATCAGCACAATGGTCAGCTTAAAGCGGCGATTAATATCCAGCAGCAGATCGAGAATTTGATCGGTGGTCTGCGGATCGAGCGCCGAGGTGGCTTCGTCACACAGCAGCACGTCCGGGCTGTTGGCCAGCGCGCGGGCAATACCGACGCGCTGTTTCTGGCCGCCGCTGAGCTGCGACGGGTAGGCTTTTTCGCGCCCGGTCAGCCCCACCAGCTCAATCAGCTCCGCCACGCGGGCGGCGATTTTCGCTTTCGGCACACCGGCAATCTGCATCGAAAAAGCGATGTTCTCGCTGACGGTGCGCGACCACAGCAGGTTAAAGTGCTGAAAGACCATGCTGATCTTCAGACGCGCCTGGCGCAACGCTTCGCCCTCGGCGCTGGAAATATTCTGCCCGTTGATGGTGACATCCCCGGAGGTCGGTTTTTCCAGACCGTTAAGCAGACGGATCAGCGTGCTTTTTCCTGCGCCGCTGTAGCCAATAATGCCGTAAATTTGTCCCTGCTCCACCGTCAGGTTAACGCTATCCACGGCGGTGATAGGCACCTTTCCGTGGTCAAAAATCTTGGAAATATTCCGAAGGACGATCATGTATGTGTTTTATCCGTTTTGGCGGTTTAGCAGTATGGATGTCCAGACGATAATAATCTGTCGCAATTATAATTGAAATAACTTAATCATCATTGCTTATACCTGTTAGCTATAACCAGCATGGCAAAAGGGTTGGCTGTGTAATGGATATTTTCAGCATTGGTTAGCTAAAAAACGCATAAATCACGGACAATTTATGCGCCATTCGCCTGTTTTTACGGCAAAAGTGCCGTTTTATAGCAATCAACACGTCCGGATGTCTACAGGGATTTACTTCCTGATGGCTGAACAGCAGGTGATATTCCTTTTCGGTCTAAAATGCAGAGAAAGATTCTTTAATCCGCGAAAATCGCAGACCTATTATCCAGGCATCGTGTTAACTACGGATCGCACACCATGTCTGTTGCCCATTCTGTCACTGAATTAATCGGCCATACGCCGCTGCTCCAGCTGCATAAGCTTCATCGCGGGCCCTGTGAGCTGTTCCTGAAGCTGGAAAACCAGAATCCCGGCGGGTCGATTAAAGATCGGGTGGCGCTGTCGATGATCGAGGCTGCCGAGAAAGAAGGTTTACTCAAGCCGGGCGGCACCATTATTGAAGCCACCGCGGGCAATACCGGGCTGGGGCTGGCGCTGATCGCCGCGCAAAAAGGCTACAAGGTGGTGCTGGTTGTGCCGGATAAAATGAGCCGCGAGAAGATATTCCACCTGCGCGCGCTGGGCGCAGAGGTGGTGCTTACCCGCTCGGACGTCACCAAAGGCCATCCGGAGTATTACCAGGATTACGCTCTGCGTCTGGCGCAGGATATGCCCGGCGCCTATTACATCGACCAGTTTAACAATCCGGCCAATCCGCTGGCCCATGCCGTCACCGCCAAAGAGATATATGATCAGCTCGACGGGCGCGTGGACGCCATTGTCGTCGGCGTCGGCTCTGGCGGCACCCTCGGCGGCCTGCAAGCCTGGTTTGCCCGCCACTCACCGCATACCGAATTTGTGCTGGCGGATCCCGAAGGCTCCATTCTTGCCGATCAGGTGGACAGCGGGCGACACGGCGAGGCGGGATCATGGCGGGTGGAGGGCATCGGCGAAGACTTTGTCCCACCGCTTGCGCTTATCGACGGCGTCAGACAGGCGTATCGCGTCAGCGATGCCGACGCCTTTGCCACCGCGCGCCTGCTGCTACAGCGAGAAGGCGTGCTCGCCGGATCCTCCACCGGTACGCTGCTGGCGGCGGCGCTGCGCTACTGCGCCGCCCAGACCACACCGAAACGCGTGGTGACCTTCGCCTGCGACAGCGGCAACAAATATCTCTCAAAAATGTTTAACGACGACTGGCTGCGCGAGCAGGGTCTGATCAACGATGTGTATAAGGAAGAAAAATGAAAACATTACATACCCTCAGCGTGCACAGCGGCGCGTTTAACGATCAGCATGGCGCGGTAATGCCGCCGATTTACGCCACCTCCACCTTTGCGCAGCCTGCGCCGGGTCAGCACACCGGCTACGAATACTCCCGTAGCGGCAACCCGACGCGTCACGCGCTGGAGAGCTCCATCGCCGAACTGGAAGGCGGTGCGCGCGGCTACGCCTTCGCCTCTGGGCTGGCGGCCATTTCCACGGTGCTGGAGCTGCTGGACAAAGACAGCCACATTGTCGCCATCGACGACGTCTACGGCGGCACCTACCGTTTAATCGAAAACGTGCGACGCCGCAGCACGGGCTTACGGGTGAGCTGGGTGAAGCCGGATGATCTGGCGGGTCTGGAGGCGGCGATCCGCCCGGACACACGGATGATCTGGGTGGAAACGCCGACCAACCCGCTGCTGAAGCTGGCGGATCTGGAAGCCATCGCCGCCATCGCCAGACGCCACAACCTGATCAGCGTGGCGGATAACACCTTTGCCTCGCCGCTGATCCATCGTCCGCTGGCGCTGGGTTTTGACATCGTGGTGCACTCCGCCACCAAATACCTTAACGGTCATTCGGACGTGGTGGCCGGGCTGGCGGTGGTGGGCGATCGCCCTGAACTGGCTGAACAACTTGGCTATCTGCAAAACGCCGTCGGCGGCGTGCTCGATCCCTTCAGCAGTTTTCTCACCCTGCGCGGCATCCGCACTCTGGCGCTGCGTATTGAGCGGCACAGCAGCAACGCCCTGTGGCTGGCGCAATGGCTGGAACAGCAGCCGCAGGTTGAACAGGTCTTTTTCCCGTGGCTGGAATCACATCCGCAGTATCAGCTGGCCCGCCGCCAGATGGCGCTGCCGGGCGGTATGATCTCCATCGTGGTGAAAGGCGATGAACAGCGTGCCGCGCAAATCATCAGCCGTCTGACGCTCTTTACGCTGGCGGAAAGCCTCGGCGGCGTGGAAAGCCTGGTGAGCCAGCCGTTCTTTATGACCCACGCCTCTATCCCGCTGGCGCAACGTCTCGCTAACGGCATTACGCCGCAGTTAATTCGGTTATCGGTTGGGATCGAAGATGAGAAGGATCTGCTGGAAGATCTGAAACAGGCACTGGCAGAAGATTAAGCTGTTACAGAACTGCGCTTAACATTTGATAAGCACATTCTTAAAATAGTTAACGTTTGCGTAAAAAATTTTTGAAGAAATTGCACGTGCCATATTGCGGATAATCTTAATGATGACTAATTTTATTCGGTTACTCATACCCTCTCGCCATATTGAGAGGAAAACGTTATGAATTTTGAGGATCTTTTATGCACACCGCGACATCAGAAGAACAGTTGAATGAATACTTCGGCCAGAGCGCGCAGACGTTTGAAGCCGAAAGACTGTTCATCCAGGAGCTTTCGGCAAGTCTGAAGCGTAACCAGATAGAGGTCACCAATAAGAACCTTATTCTGGCGGTGATCCGCTTACTTGAGACGGAAGAGGAAGTTGTAAAACTGGATGTCTATCGCAGCGCGCTGGAAAAGATTGTTCAGCAAACGCCAGATGACCTGTAAGTTTTGATAAAAATCCACCCGGTCTACCGTGAAACACGCACGGCTGACCGGTGTGAATTCTGAGATTACGCGGATTGTTTTACCCGAACCTTAAGTAACTTACAGGCTCCTTCAAAAACGTGCTGGTGGTGTGGATCGGTCGTCATCATACGGCGTGCGCGCAGTACGAGGATGATATTTTCGGCGTCTATAGCATGACCGTTACTCATAAGATGAGTCGCAGCCTCGCCGATAGCCTCTTGAATATTTTCAAGAAAAATCTGTTCATCTTCTTTCAATTGCACTCTCAATGCGGGGTGGGATGTCTTCTTCTATGGCCGGAGCCATTATCAAAGTCACAGGAGCATCGATGAAGCATGCCAGAGCAAGTCTGATTAGAAGGGCGAACTCTGCTAACCCGAAGGTTAAGCAGAGGGACAGATTAGTGTTTAGTGGTATTAGTGTTTAGTGGTAGAAGTACTTTTCTGCGCCAGCGAACTGCGCAAACTCTGCTTTAGCGATCCCGGCGTGCTCACCGATTGAGTTTGCAGCGACCGGAACTGATGAACACCGTTAATGGCGGTCCGGAAAGCATCGCGCCTTTCCCGGTCGGTTTCATTTTGCAGATTTTCCTGTAACTGGCCGATAAGCGCATCAAAGGAAACGTTGTCATCATTTTCGAGAAGATGCAACACCGCTTCCCCCATGATGGTATCTACCAGTCTTTCCTTATCATTTTTGCTCATTGAGCCTCTCATTATTGTTACCGTTAGGCACGGTGTAACCCGGTGAGTATGGCTGCGTCAGCGGCGGAAAGAAAGGGCCTGGACATAGATATTCACAATGAATTTTAACTTTTATTTAGCACCAGACCAAGAAGTTCACTCAGCTGCGCTTCCAGCGCCGGATCGGTTGAAAGGTCAATCTGCGCGGCCAGTTTGACGCACAGGCTATGCCGGTTGATTTCCTGTCCGCCTCGCAGCATTTCCATCACCACCCTTCCCAGCGTCTCTTCCCCGGACGGGGGCGCAAGCGCAGGTAAAGACGTGCTGTTGCCAGAAGCATTTTTGTAAGTGTCTGTCACCACATCCTCACTCGTTTCAGCGGTTGTCGGTGGGCTTTGCCACATCTGCAACCAAAAACCAAACGATTTTCAATGCTTCAAGTATTTTGCACCTTGCGGCATGGCGCAAGCCAGCATTGCGAATTGCAGATTTTTCCAGGCTGGCTAAACGAAGCGGCAAATGCCTTTTAAGCAACTTTTTATGTGCAAAATTCCGAGAAAACTGGCATTTCACGCTGATGATCTATGCTTAATAGACCCAAAGCCACACAGAAGGAGCGAAACATGAGCAATAAAAACGGCGTCACCACCGCAGGTATCTCCAATCCGGCAGACAACTATCCGGTTCCCCCGTTTGAACGTCAGCATCAACCCTTCCCTGGCCTGGCCTGTAAAATGAATCCGCGTCCCGATCACGGCGAAACCTCCTATAAGGGCAGTGGTCGTCTGGAAGGCAGAAAAGCGCTGATCACCGGCGGCGATTCCGGTATTGGCCGCGCGGTGGCCATTGCCTATGCCCGTGAAGGCGCAGACGTCGCCATCAACTACCTGCCGGCGGAAGAAGAAGATGCCCGCGAGGTAATTGAACTTATTCGCGCCGCAGGCCGTAAAGCCGTGGCGATCCCGGGCGATATTCGCGACGAATCCTTCTGCCAGCAGCTGGTCAAACAGGCGGCCGAAGAGTTAGGCGGGCTGGATCTGCTGGTGAATAACGCCGGTCGTCAGCAGTTCCGCAACCATATCCGCGAACTGTCTACCGAAGACTTTGACGCCACCTTTAAAACCAACGTCTATGCGATGTTCTGGATCACCAAAGCGGCGCTGGATTATCTGCCACGCGGCGCGTCTATCATCAACACCTCGTCTGTACAGGCCTACCAGCCAAGCCCGACGCTGCTGGACTATGCCCAGACTAAAGCGTCCATTGCCGCCTTTACCAAATCCCTGGCGCAACAGCTGGCGGAAGAAGGCATCCGCGTAAATGCGGTCGCGCCGGGGCCATACTGGACGGTTCTGCAGGCCTGCGGCGGTCAGCCTCAGGAAAAACTGGAGCAATTCGGTGCCTCAGCGCCGCTGGGTCGCCCCGGGCAGCCTGCCGAAATCGCCACTATTTATGTGACGCTGGCCTCCAATGAAAACAGCTACAGCTCAGGTCAGGTCTGGTGCTCCGATGGCGGTACCGGCACGCTGTAACGGCAAGATCTGACGTAGTTTTTGTTTAACACGCGATTACGATACCGGAGCAAACAATAATGAAAGCACTCACCTATCACGGCCCGCATAAAGTCAGTGTCGATACCATGCCCGATCCGAGTATCGAAGCGGCGGACGACATTATCCTGCGCGTTACCGCCACCGCGATCTGCGGTTCGGATCTTCACCTCTATCGCGGGAAGATCCCCGGCACCGATCATGGCGATATTTTCGGTCATGAATTTATGGGGGAAGTGGTCGAGACGGGGAAAGATGTGCATGCCGTCGCGAAAGGCGATCGCGTGGTGATCCCCTTTGTGATCGCCTGCGGTGACTGCTTTTTCTGTCATATGCACCAGTATTCCGCGTGTGAAAACACCAACAGCGGCGGCGGCGCCACCTTAAACCGTAAATCCATTACGCCGCCCGCCGCGCTCTTTGGCTACAGCAAACTTTACGGCGGCGTTCCCGGCGGTCAGGCCGAGTACGTGCGCGTACCTAAGGCCAACGTCGGCCCGTTCAAAGTACCGGACACGCTGCCGGATGAGAAAGTGCTGTTCCTGTCAGATATTCTGCCTACCGCCTGGCAGGCGGTGAAAAACGCGGATGTTAAGCAAGGCTCCAGCGTGGCGATCTTTGGCGCCGGTCCGGTCGGTTTACTGAGCGCCGCCTGTGCCCGTCTGATGGGCGCGGAGCTGATCTTTATGATCGACCATAACGACTACCGGCTGGAGTTTGCCAAACAGCGCTATGGCATCGTGCCGATCAACTTCGACGATAATGACGATCCGGCGGCCTACATCATTGAGCACACCGCAGGTCATCGTGGCGTGGATGCAGTGATCGACGCCGTAGGCTTTGAAGCCAAAGGCAGCCTGACCGAAACGGTACTGAGCAATCTGAAGCTGGAAGGCAGCAGCGGTAAAGTGCTGCGTCAGGGTATCGCGGCGGTACGTCGCGGTGGCGTGCTCAGCGTGCCGGGCGTCTATGCGGGCTTTATTCACGCCTTTATGTTTGGCGATGCGTTCGACAAAGGGCTGACCTTTAAAATGGGTCAGACGCATGTCCACGCGTACCTGCCGGACCTGTTGGCGCTGATTGAAAAAGGCCATCTGACGCCGGAAGAGATCGTCACCCACCATATGCCGCTGGAAGATGCGGCGCGCGGCTATGAGATCTTCGAGAAACGCCAGGAGGAGTGCCGCAAGGTGATCCTGGTGCCGGGGATGCATGCCGGGAATGCGACATTGTGATGTAACTGTTGTGCCGGGTGGCGCTGGCGCTTACCCGGCCTACAGGTATTGACCGTAGGCCCGGCAAGCAACGCGCCACCCGGCACCACCCCACAAAACTAAATCGCCACCAGATGCCGTACCCCCTGCGCTTCCATCTCATGCCCCTTCCCTGCCTGAATAATCGCCCCGCGTGACATCACCAGATAATTATCCGCCAGCTCAGCGGCGAAATCGTAAAACTGCTCCACCAGTAATATCGCCATATCGCCCCGGTTCGCCAGGCCGCGGATCACCGCGCCGATCTCCTTGATCACCGACGGCTGGATGCCCTCGGTCGGCTCATCCAGGATCAACAGCTGTGGACGGCACGCCAGCGCCCGGCCGATCGCCAGCTGCTGTTGCTGACCGCCGGAAAGATCACCGCCCCGCCGCTGCTTCATCTCCCGCAGCACCGGGAACAGCGCATAAATCTCCTCCGGCACGCTTTTCGCGTCGCGGCCGGAAAAGCGCGACAGCCCCATCAGCAGGTTTTCCTCCACCGTCAGACGCGGAAAAATTTCCCGTCCCTGCGGCACATAGGCGATGCCCTGCTGAACGCGCTGGTGCGGCTTCGCATTGTTAATCAGCTTGCCCTGCCAGTGAATGGTGCCGGATTTCGCCGGGATCAGCCCCATCAGGCATTTCAGCAGCGTGGTTTTACCCACGCCGTTGCGCCCCAGCAAACAGGTGATCTCGCCGGGCGGGGTGTCAAAGGATAAGCCGCGCAGAATATGACTGCCGCCGTAATACTGCTGTAACTCTTTAACCTGCAACATGATCAGCGCCCCAGATAAACGTCGATAACCTGCTCATTCGCCTGCACCTGCGCGAGCGAGCCTTCTGCCAGCACCTGCCCCTGATGCAGCACGGTCACGTGATCGGCTATGGTTTCCACAAAGCCCATATCGTGCTCCACCACCATCAGCGAATGCTTGCCCGCAAGCTTGCGGAACACCCCGGCGATATATTCGGTTTCCGCATCCGTAAGGCCGGCGGCGGGTTCATCGAGCAGCAGTAAATGCGGCTCCTGCACCAGCAGCATGCCGATCTCCAGAAACTGTTTTTGTCCGTGGGAGAGCAGACCCGCCGGGCGCTGTTTCTGCCCGGTCAGACGCAGCAGCTCCATCACTTCATCAATGCGATCGCGCTGCTCGCCGTTCAGCTTCGCCCGCAGGCTGTGCCACACCGATTTATCGGTTTTCTGCGCAATCTCCAGATTTTCCAGCACGCTCAGCGCTTCAAACACCGTCGGTTTCTGGAATTTACGGCCAATGCCCGCCCGGGCGATCTCCACCGGCGACAGTTCCAGCAGGCTGATGGTCTGATCGTAAAACACCTGTCCGCTCTGCGGCCGCGTCTTGCCGGTGATCACGTCCATCAGCGTGGTTTTCCCTGCCCCGTTGGGGCCGATCACACAGCGCAGCTCGCCGACGCCAATGGACAGCGACAGATCCGTCAGCGCCCGGAAACCGTCAAAGGTGACGTTGATTTTTTCCAGCTGCAATACCGGATCGGTGGTTTCCCGAAAGCGATCCTGCGGCAGCGGCTGGGTAAAGAGCGCATCAGTCATGCTTCCTCCGTTGAATAAGGCCGATAACGCCACGCGGCAAAAACAGCGTGACCAGAATAAACATCAGGCCGAGGAAAAAGAGCCAGAAGTCCGGGAAGGCCACGGTAAACCAGCTGCGCGCGCCGTTGACGATCCCCGCGCCGAGGATCGGGCCGATCAGCGATCCGCGCCCGCCCAGCGCCACCCAGATCGCCGCTTCGATGGAGTTGGTCGGTGACATTTCGCCGGGATTAATAATGCCCACCTGCGGCACATAGAGCGCCCCCGCCAGCCCGCACAGCACCGCCGACAGCGTCCAGACGAACAGCTTAAAGCCGCGCGGATCGTAGCCGCAGAACATCAGGCGGTTCTCCGCATCGCGCACCGCCGTCAGCACGCGGCCAAACTTGCTGCGGGTTAACAGCACGCCCACCAGCAGCGTGCCCGCCAGCAACAGCACGGTGGCGATAAACAGCCCGATGCGCGTGCCGGTGGCGGAGACCGGAAAGCCCAGCATGGTGGTAAAACCGGTAAAACCATTGTTGCCGCCAAAGCCGGTTTCGTTGCGGAAAAACAGCAGCATTCCGGCATAGGTCAGCGCCTGGGTCATAATTGAAAAGTAGACGTCTTTAATGCGCGAGCGGAAGGCGAACCAGCCGAACACCAGCGCCAGCAGCCCCGGCACGAGGATCACCAGGCACAGCGCCCAGGCAAAATACTGCGTGCCCGCCCAGAACCAGGGCAGCTCCGTCCACGACAGAAACGACATAAAGGCAGGCAGCCCGTCGCCGGCGGCCTGACGCATCAGGTACATACCCATGGCGTAGCCGCCGAGGGCGAAAAACAGCCCGTGCCCGAGCGACAGCATCCCGGCGTAGCCCCACACCAGATCCAGCGCTACCGCGACCACCGCATAGCAGAGGATCTTGCCGATCAGCGTCAGCGTATAAGTGGAGATCGCCAGCGGATGATTTGCGGGCAGCAAAGCCAGAAACGGCAGCGCCAGCAGCGCCAGTAACAGCAGCCCGGTAAAAAAGCCGGTCAGGCGTGGCGCGCGTCGGGCCAGGGTCAGCGTTATCGGTTGGCTCATCAGTCAATTACCCGCCCTTTGAATGCAAATAACCCCTGCGGCCGTTTCTGGATAAACAGCACGATCAGGACCAGAATGGCGATTTTCGCCAGCACCGCGCCGGTTTGCGGCTCCAGCACTTTGTTGAGCACGCCCAGCCCCAGCGCGGCCACCACCGTGCCCGCCAGCTGGCCGACGCCGCCGGTGACCACCACCAGGAAAGAGTCGATGATGTAACCCTGCCCCAGTTCCGGGCCAACGTTGCCCAGCTGCGATAAGGCCACGCCCCCCAGCCCGGCGATGCCGGAACCCAGGCCGAAGGCCAGCATGTCCACCCGTCCGGTCGGCACGCCGCAGCAGTCCGCCATACGGCGGTTTTGCGTCACCGCCCGCACGTTCATGCCGAGACGGGTTTTATTGAGCAGCAGCCAGGTAAGGGTCAGCACGCCCGCCACAAAGAGGATCACCGCCAGCCGGTTGTACGGCAGCACCAGATTCGGCAGTACCGCCCAGCCGCCGGAGAGCCAGGCCGGGTTGGCCACTTCGAGATTTTGCGTACCAAACAGCATGCGCACGCACTGGATCAGCATCAGGCTGATCCCCCAGGTGGCGAGCAGGGTTTCCAGCGGTCGTCCATAGAGGTGGCGGATAATGGTACGCTCAAGGATCATGCCCACCGCGGCGGTGATCAGGAAGGCCACCGGCAGCGCCGCCAGCGGGTAGAACGCCAGCCACTCCGGGGCCACGCGCGAAAAGAGATCCTGCACCAGCCAGGTGGAGTACGCGCCGATCATCAGCATCTCGCCGTGGGCCATATTGATCACCCCCAGCAGGCCATAGGTGATCGCCAGCCCCAAAGCCGCCAGCAGCAGGATCGATCCCAGCGAAATGCCGCTGAACGCCTGCCCCAGCCACTCGCCCCACTTCAGGCGCTGCTGCACCTGCGCCAGACTTTCCGCCGCGGCGGCACGCACCGCCGGATCCGGCTCCGCCTGCGGATCCGTCAGGCGCATCAGGCTGGCCTGCACCTGCGGATCGCTGGCTTCACCCAGCAGTTTCACCGCTTCCAGGCGTTTTTCCGCCCGGCTGTCCGCCAGTTGTAAATTCGCCACCGCAATCGCCAGCGCGGTATGCACCCGATCATCCTGTTCGGCGGCCAGGCGCGCGCTGAGCAGCGGCAGCTGATCGGCCTGAGCATTAGCCTGTAACGTCAGCGCCGCCTGAAGCCGCACGGCGTCATCGGGGCTGACCAGTTGATGCGAGGCCAGCGCGCTTTTGATCAGCCCGCGCAGGCGGTTATTAAGGAAGATTTTTTTGACGCTGCCCACCGGGGCGGCATCGCCTTCCAGCGGAATAAATTTGTCACCCGCTGGCGTAAACAGCTGACCGCGCGTATCCGTCACCACTTCCGCCTCATTAAGCGTTTGCAGAAACGGCAGGCGTGAAGCTTCAGGCGCGGCGGCCCACTGCTGGAGCAACTGGATCTGCTGCGCGCGGCTGGCCTGACCGTACTCAGCGGCAGGCCCGGCGTATGCGTGGCTTGCCATCAGCAGACCGCTTAAAAGAAGAAAGCCCAAAGCCGGGAATATTTTCATCATGTCACTGTCTTTCCGGGTGAGTTCAGCCACAGCGTGGGGCCGCGTCTGCCGCCCCACGCCTCTGCCCTGCGGGAATTACTTACCGCCGGTTTTCACCGGGTGATCCGGCTTTTTGTCGTTACCGGCAATGAACGGGCTCCACGGCTGGGCGCGAACCGCCTGCTCCGTCTGCCACACCACGTTGAACTGACCGTTATCTTCGATTTCGCCAATCATCACCGGTTTGTGCAGGTGATGGTTGGTGGCGTCCATGGTCAGGGTGAAGCCGCTCGGCGCGGCGAATGACTGGTTGGCCATGGCCGCGCGCACTTTATCCACATCGGTGGTGCCTGCTTTTTCCACCGCCTGCGCCCACATATGAATGCCGACGTAGGTCGCTTCCATCGGATCGTTGGTCACCACGGTATCGGCGTTCGGCAGCTTGTGCGCTTTGGCATACGCCCGGTAATCGGCGACAAATTTGGTGTTCACCGGATTGCTGACCGATTCAAAATAGTTCCACGCCGCCAGATGCCCGACCAGCGGTTTGGCGTCGATCCCGCGCAGCTCTTCTTCACCCACCGAGAAGGCCACCACCGGCACGTCCGTCGCCTTGATGCCCTGGTTTGCCAGCTCTTTATAGAACGGCACGTTGGAGTCGCCGTTGATGGTGGAGATCACCGCCGTTTTGCCACCGGCCGAGAATTTTTTGATGTTGGAGACAATGGTCTGGTAATCGCTGTAACCGAACGGCGTATAGACCTCTTCGATGTCCTGATCCTTCACGCCTTTGCTGTGCAGGAAGGCGCGCAGGATCTTGTTGGTGGTGCGCGGATAGACGTAATCGGTGCCGAGCAGGAAGAAGCGTTTCGCGCTGCCGCCGTCTTCGCTCATCATGTACTCCACCGCCGGGATCGCCTGCTGGTTCGGCGCTGCACCGGTGTAGAAGACGTTCGGCGACATCTCTTCGCCCTCATACTGCACCGGGTAGAACAGCAGCCCGTTCAGCTCCTCAAATACCGGCAGCACGGATTTACGCGATACCGAGGTCCAGCAGCCAAACACCACCGCCGCTTTATCCTGGCTCAGTAACTGACGGGCTTTTTCCGCGAACAGCGGCCAGTTGGAGGCGGGATCGACCACCACCGGCTCCAGCTGTTTACCCAGCACGCCGCCTTTGGTGTTGATCTCGGCGATGGTCATCAGCGCCATGTCTTTCAGCGGTGTTTCAGAGATCGCCATGGTCCCGGAAAGGGAGTGCATGATCCCCACTTTAATCGTCTCTGCTGCGTGTGCCTGTAGAGAAAAGCCCATGCTCAAAAAGGTGGCGGACAGGGCAAATGCTTTCAGCAACGAACGTCTTTTCATGACTAAACCCCTAAATGGTATTGAGTGAGTGTTGTTGTTGACTACGGTGAAACGGGTTGCAAACTGGCCTGCTGGAGCATGTGTAGTGTGATTTTTCTGACCTCGGCTTTGCTTTGGGAAATATGTCCGGTCAGCAGCTGTTGCGCCTCCCCGGTGTTCTGATCTTCGATGGCCTGCAAAATGCGGGCGTGCTCGTTGTAGGTCGCCTCGACGCGATCCTCGCGGGTGAAATCCAGGTGACGGATAATGCGCATCTTCTCCGTCAGCTCGACGTGCACCCGCACCATTTCGCTGTTGCCGGTGCTCTGCACCAGCGTGGTGTGAAACTGTTCGTCCATCAGCGACAGCGCCTTGCCCGGCGTCATACGCGGCGCGGCGATCCAGAAAGCCGTGAGCGGCGCGAGATGCTCTGAACAGAGCCCCGGCGGCATGCCGCACAGGCGGCGCACCGCTTCCCGCTCCAGCACGATGCGAAAGTCATACAGCGCTTCGTAGTAGGTGAAATCAAAAGGCCGCACCTGCCAGCCGCTGCGGGAATACACCTGCACATAGCCTTCGTGCTCCAGCCAGAACAGCGCCTGACGCACCGGCGTGCGGCTGGCGGACATACGGGCGGAAATCTCGCTTTCGCTGAAATGCTCGCCGGGCATCAGGCGGAAATCGAAAATCTCGTTTTTCAGCGCCTGATAGATGCGTTCCGCCAGCCCCGCGCTGCGCGTTTTGTCGTTTTTACCGCTCGCCGCCATTTGCATCGTGCTACTCCAGCCACAGCAGGCTGTCGCCGGGATTGACCGGACGGCCAGGCTTACAGCCGAGACGCTTCACGCGCCCCGCCTGCGGCGCGACAATCGCCAGCTCCATTTTCATCGCCTCGACGATGACCAGCGGCTGTCCGGCCGTCACCTCGTCGCCCGGCTGCACCAGCACTTTCCAGATATTGCCGCTCATGTCGGCCATTACCGGCTGCGCGTCCTCGTCGATCGCGTCCTCTGCCACCGGCGCGATCTCCTGGCTGCTGTCATCGTCCAGCTGCCAGCGCTCCACTTCCGTCTCAAAAGCGGCGGCCTGATGCTCACGGAAACGGGCGATGTCGTCGGCGTTATCATCCAGGAATTGCAGATGCGCCGGGAAATCGAACACCGTTTCTTCAATGCGCACGGTGGCGCGGCCTTCGCGGAAATCCTCCCGCAGCCGATCCAGCTCTTCTTCGCTGACCGGGTAGAAACGCACCTGGTCGAAGAAGCGCAGCAGCCAGGGTTCGCCGGCGCTGAACTGGTCGTTTTTCAGGAACTTGTTCCAGATCGGCAGCGTACGACCCACCAGCTGATAACCGCCGGGGGAGTCCATGCCGTAGATGCACATGTACATGCCGCCGATGCCCACCGTGCCTTCGGCGGTAAAGGTGCGCGCCGGGTTGTATTTGGAACTTAACAGCCGGTGACGGGGATCGACGGGCACCGCGCAGGGCGCGCCGAGGTATACATCGCCCAGGCCGAGGATCAGATAGCTGGCGTCAAAAATCGTCTCCTTCACCGCCTCGCGGCTTTCAAGACCATTAATGCGCTGAATAAAATCGACGTTGTTCGGCAGCCAGGGGGCGCTGGCGCGTACCGTATCCTGATAGCGGCTGACGGCATCGAGGGTGGCGCGATCTTCAAAGGCCATCGGCAGATGCACGATGCGCGACGGCACTTTCATCTGGCTGACATCGCCGGTGCGCGATTCGGTTTCCAGCAACAGCGCCACCAGCGCCTGCTGGCTGATAAGCTTGCTGTCGTAACGCACCTGTAAGGAGCGCACGCCCGGCGACAGCTCTTTAATGCCCGGATGCGACAGCTCACGCAGTTGCGCCATGATCAGGTGCACGCGCAGACGCAGCGCCAGATCCAGCACGTTATCGCCGTACTCGATGAGGATGTAGTTATCCCCCGCCTGGCGATAGACAATGGCCGGCGCACCGGCGGATGCCGGAAGCGACACCAGCGCCGCCGCGGAGACGCCGTTGCGCTCCGCCAGGGACGGCACCTCAAAGGCGGCCAGCGGGCTGGTTTGCAGCGAATCGATAATGCGATCCATGGCGTTCTCCCGCGCCACCGCTTCCTCAATACTCATCGGGTAGAAACGGATGCGGTCGCCGGGCTTCACCTGGCCCACTTTCCACAGCTCGGCTTTGGCGATGGTCACCGGGCAGACAAAACCGCCGAGGCTTGGCCCGTCACGGGTGAGGATCACCGGGAAATCGCCGGTAAAGTTGATCGCGCCAATAGCGTATTCACAGTCATGCACGTTAGAGGGATGCAGCCCGGCCTCGCCGCCGTTGGGCCGCGCCCAGCCGGGTTTTGGCCCCACCAGCCGCACGCCAAGCCGGTTGGAGTTGTAATGCACCTGCCATTCGCTGGCAAAGAAGTCGTCGATGGACGCCTGGGTGAAGAAATCCGGCGCGCCGTGCGGGCCGTAAAGCACGCCGATGCGCCACTCATCACCATAGGTTGGGATCAGTACCGGCGACAGCGCCTGCGGCTCGCTCACCGGCGCGGGGGTGGTGCAGGCGATCAGCGCCGGACGGGAAATGGGCAGCAGATCCGCCACGCTGAGCGTGCGCCCGGCATGACCACCAAACTGCCCCAGCGCGAAGGTGGAACGGCTGCCGAGATATTCCGGCACGTCGATGCCGTTGCGAACCGCCAGATAACCGCGACAACCGCTCTGCGCCCGGCCCAGCGCCAGCGTCTGCCCCGCCTGCACCGTTACCGGCTGCCACAGGGGAACGGTCTCGCCGTCCAGGGTAGCCTGGCAGTCCGCGCCGGTCAGGGCGATCACCGACGCGGTGTGAAAACGCAGCACCGGGCCCTGCAGGGTAAACTCCAGCCCCGCCGCCGCGTCGTGGTTGCCGACAATGCGGTTCGCCAGCCGGAAGGCAAAATCATCCATCGGGCCGGACGGCGGCACGCCGATGTCCCAGTATCCGAGACGTCCCGGATAGTCCTGCACGCTGCTCCAGGTGCCCGGTTGCAGCACTTCAATCACCGCGCTCTCCACCGTCACGCTGTCGAGCATTCGCGTCCAGACGTTGCCGTCCACGAAGGCGTCGCTGGCGGTGATCTGCCGCAGATAATCGAGGTTGGTGGCGATGCCGTGCAGACGCGTGGCGTTCAGCGCCTGCTGAAGTTTTGCCAGCGCCGCTTCGCGGGTTGGCGCATGGACAATCAGTTTGGCGATCATCGGATCGTAAAACGCTGACACCTCGCTGCCGGTGATGACGCCAGTATCAATGCGCACGTCCGGCGGGAACACCACTTCGGTCAGCACGCCGGGGCTGGGCTGGAAGTTTTTCAGCGGGTTTTCGGCATAGATGCGCACTTCAATGGCCGCGCCCTGCGGGGCCTGCGCCAGCCGAGCCCAGTCGATGGACTCTCCGGCGGCGACCCGCAGCATGCACTCCACCAGATCCAGCCCGGTAACGCACTCGGTTACCGGATGCTCCACCTGTAAGCGGGTGTTCACTTCGAGGAAATAGAAGGCGTCCTGCGCACTGTCGTAGATAAACTCCACCGTCCCGGCGCTGCGGTAGTTAACCTGTTTCCCCAGCTGTACGGCGGCGTTCAGCAGCGCCTCGCGGGTGGCGGGCGGCAGATGCGGCGCGGGCGTCTCCTCCACCACTTTCTGATTGCGGCGTTGCAGGGAGCAGTCGCGCTCGCCGAGGGCCACCACGTTGCCCTGCCCGTCGCCAAAAATCTGTACTTCGATATGGCGCGCGCGATCGATGCAGCGTTCAAGGAATACCCCCGCGTCGCTGAAGAACTGCTCTCCCAGACGGCGCACGCTTTCCCAGGCCTGTGCCAGCGCCTCGTCGTCGGCGCAGCGCGTCAGGCCGATGCCGCCGCCGCCCGCGGTGCTTTTCAGCATCACCGGATAGCCGATCAACTCCGCGGCGTTAAGCGCCTCCGGCAGAGTATTGAGCAGACCGGTGCCCGGCGTCATCGGCACGCCTGCGGCGGCGGCCAGCTCACGGGCGCGATGCTTGAGGCCGAACTCGCCGATCTGCTCTGCGGTCGGGCCGATAAAGACGATCCCGGCGCTGTCGCAGGCGGCGGCAAACGCCAGGCTTTCAGAGAGAAAACCGTAGCCCGGCCAGATGGCCTGCGCCCCGCTCTCCTGCGCGGCGGCAATGATGTTGTCGATGCGCAGATAGCTGTCGCTGGCCTTTTCACCGCCGAGCGGCAATGCCACATCCGCCTGTTTGACGTGTTCGGCGTTTTTATCCGCGTCGGAGTATACCGCCACACTGGTGATGCCGAGGCGCTTCAGGGTGCGGATGGCGCGGCAGGCAATTTCGCCGCGGTTAGCGATAAGCACGGTATTAAACATGGCGGGTCTCCTGGCGGGCGATCCAGTTGCGCCAGCCTCCGAATGCGGTAATGTTCGTGGCATCAGGTAGCGCTGCCGGTTCACAGATAAAGCCTTTCACCAGACGGCCATCGCTCAGCTCCAGCGTGCCGATGCCGAGCGGCGGCGGGATCTCCGCGACGAATTCACCGAAGCGGGCCAGCGGGATGTCCCACAGCTCCACCTCAATGGCCGCCCCCTCATCCGCGCGGGCAAGACCCGGTTTCTGCGGCTGAGTGTTTGCCAGCGCATACAAGCGGTAGCAGGCCGCCGTTTGCGTGGCTTCCACAAAGACCGCCCGGCGGGTAGTCAGCTGGAAATTGAGCGGCATACCGCGCAGATGCGCGCCAACCACCGCCACGCGCACATGCTGCGCCGACACCGGCAGCGGCGTGCAGGACGGCGTGAAATCCCGCCCCGTCGCCCCCAGCGGCAGCGCCAGCTGCTGTTGCCAGCGCACGCCGAAATCCGCCAGGGCGCGATCGTGCCAGGCCGGGGCGATAAGCGTGATCCCTGCCGGTAAGCCGTCTGCGCGGAACGGCGCAGGCAGCGCCAGCGCGGAAAGATCCGCCAGATTGGTAAAGTTGGTGTAGGTACCAAACTGCGAGTTAAAGCGCACCGGCTCCTGCTTCATCTCATCGATGGTGTGAATGGTCGGCGAGGTCGGCACCACCAGCGCATCCACCTCACGCAGGGCGGCGTTAATCTGCTGCGCCAGTTCCGCGCGCAGGTATTCCGCCTGAAACGCTTCCACGGCGCTGAATTTCAGGCCCCCGGAAATAATCCCGTGCACGGTGGGATCCATTTGCGCCGGGTGATCCAGCATTTCACCAACAGCGGCGGTACGCTCCGCCACCCATGGCCCCTGATACAGCTGTTCTGCGAGACGGGTGAAGGCTGAAAAATCAATCGGCTTCAGGGTAGCGCCGCTTTCGCGCAGCGCGGCCAGCGCCTGTTCCCACGCGGCTTGTGCCTGCGCGTCGTCAAAAAAGGTCAGGGTTGCCGGGATGGCAAACAGCGGATTTTGTGAAATGGCGGCAGGCGCGGTGGCCGGATGGACGCGGGAGTAGGCATCCCCGGCGTCGTGGCCAGCGGCAAGAGTGGTGATATAAAAGGCGTCCTCCACCGTCAGGGCGAAGACCGACAGCGTGTCGTTCAGCCGACAGGCAGGCACCACGCCCTGAGCGGAGAGCCAGCCTTTGGTGGGCTTCAGACCAACGATATTGTTAAAGGCCGCAGGGACGCGCCCGGATCCGGCGGTATCAGTACCCAGCGCGAACGGCACCAGACCACGCGCCACCACCGATGCCGAGCCGGAACTGGAGCCGCCGCTGACGTAATCCGCGTTAAAAGTATTGCTCACCGCGCCATAGGGTGAGCGCGTGCCCACCAGCCCGGTGGCGAACTGGTCGAGGTTGGTTTTGCCGATGACGATCGCGCCTGCCGCTTTGAGTTTTGCCACCGCGAAGGCATCGCGCTCAGCAGGGTAAGCGAAGGCCGGACAGGCGGCGGTGGTCGACCAGCCCGCGACATCAATATTGTCTTTCACCGCAAACGGAATGCCGAATAACGGCAGCGCGTCCGGGTCCTGCTGGTACTGTGGCAATAAGGCGTCGAGCTGCTCGCGGATCTGCGCAGCGCTGGCAATGGCGATCCAGGCGTTATCTTCCGACGCCAGGGATCCGGCATACGCCTCAAGGAGTGAAAATATGTCATCGCTATGCTGGTGGATATGCTGTTGCCATGCCGACAACGTATTTCCTGTCATTGCTGTCATGTTCTGGATCCCTGTTGGTATACAAGATGAAATCCAGATAGCAACTGCCGTGCCAGAAAGTTAACTCAATGATTAATTTGATTTATTTGTATATATCGGGAATATATTTACGATGGCGCTGCACTACCGTTGAACATATTTGTACCAGCGCAGTGCAGAGGGTCAGAGGAATAATCAATAAAAGAAAAGGCCATCAGATAATAATGTTATGGCTTTTTACTAAATATCGGGAATGCATTCATGAGAATCATTATAAATCTTTAAAGGAGGCTATTTTATGGGAAACCACTTGCCATTATAACCTGTGGGTTATAAAATTTTATAACCCGCAGGTTATAGGAGATAAGGAAATTGGTGTGGGAAATCATTACGCGAAAGCTGTTTGATAGGTGGTTTGAGGAACAGACCGAGGAAGTACAGGAAGAAATTTTAGCCCACTTCGTCATTCTCGAAGAGGATGGTCCACACTTAGGACGACCACAGGTAGACCAGATCAAGGGATCGCAATACCAGAACATGAAGGAACTTCGCGTACAGGTTGCGGGGCATCCATTCCGGGCATTCTTCGCATTTGATCCGCAGCGAAAAGCGATTGTGTTATGCGCGGCAGATAAGAAAAGTGAAACGGATAAAATCTTCTATAAACGTATGATTAAGATTGCCGATGCTGAGTTCAAATCGCATCTGAAATCACCGGAGGTTAAAGAAAATGGCGACGCTTAAAGAAATGATGGCTAAACGCTCTCCAGAAAGCCGTGATCGCATAAAGGCGCGTGCCGCTGAAATACGTCAGGAAATTACCTTAGCGAAACTGCGCGAAGAGCTAAACGTCTCGCAGACACAACTCGCCGCCGCGCTGGGCGTAAGCCAGCCTTCTGTCGTTAAGATGGAGAAGATCGATAATGACCCGAAACTTTCTACACTCAAGCGCTATGTTACGGCGCTGGGCGGAGAGTTAACGTTAGATGTTACCCTGCCAGACGGTAAGCGAATTGCGCTTAACCTGTAACTGAAATTTAAGAGCCCGCATTATGCGGGCTTTATATATTCAGACGCCGATGACTTCGCATTGCATACTCACATGCGTACTATCAGGCGCGGATATCGTCATACTCGCGGGTATTATCAAACTCATGTTTGGCAAACGGGCAAAGCGGGATAATTTTTCGCTCTTCCTGACGCATTTTTTCAACCACGCGCGCCACCAGCTGTTTGCCGACGCCCTGACCTTTCAGGCTCGGGTCGACATCGGTATGTTCGATAATGCTTAAATGCTCGCCGGTCGGGACAAAAACGATTTCCGCGATCTGCTCGCCGTCGGCATTATTCACATAAAATTTATTATGGCCTTCAAGGATTTCCATTATTTGCTCTCTTTTTTCTGGCGGTACTGAAGTGCACCGCTCGGGCAGGTGTCGATAATGCGTGTGACCGTTGCCGCATCCACTTCATCCGGCATGATCCAGGGTTTGCGTTTCAGATCGAAAAGCGCCGCGCTGCCGCGTACGCACTTTCCGGCATGCTGACAGAGTGCGGTATTGAAATAGACATCTATTTGCTGACCGCTGTAGAGGCGGTAGCCCGCATCCAGGAGTGCTTTATCCATGACATTGGCTCGGTATGTTATTTTTTTGGGGGCGAATTTAGCATACCGATATGAAGGCGTGGTGACTACGGGGCGGCCGCATAATTATTCACGGCCTTACACCTTTTTTACCAGCGTGGTGACATTGCGGTCTGCCTCGCGCGCGTAATCGAAAGTATCGACGCACAGCAGGATCAGCTTCAGCCCGCGGCCGCTTTCCATCAGCGGCGACATCTCCGCAAAGTCTGTCGCGCGCGCCGCCTCAATCAGCCCGTCAGGCATGGCGTCGCCGCTGTCGGTAAAGCGCAGGCAGACCTCTTCGTCCGTGGCGGTAAATTCGGCGCTAAAGGATCGGCTGTCGTCCTCGTGCAGGGCATAACGAATGATATTGGTGGCCGCCTCGCAGGCGGCTAAATCAAGGGCGAACTGCCACTCCTCCTGCACCGGCAATTCCGCCATATGGTTTGCCAGCCACCCGGCCAGCGGCGTAAGCGAGCGGAGCGACGCCGCAAAACGCTGTTTATCCGCCATGGTTCAGCTGCTCGACGGCCGCCGCGCGATCGGGGCAGATACGAAAAATACGATCCATACGCGTGAGGGTAAACATATTGCGGATCCCGGCGTTCATGCTGCACAGCGCCATTTCTCCCCTGCCGTTCATCATTTTCATCAGCGACACCAGGGTGCCGAGGCCGCTACTGTCGATAAAATCAATTTTGCTGAAATCCATGATCAGCGCCTTACGATCTTCCCCCACTTCCCGCATGATCGCCTCTTTGAAGGCCGCGGCAACGGAGGCGTCGAGGCGGCGGATTGAGGGGGTGAGGATATTCATGTTCAGATGTCGTTCAGTATCAATGTGCATTACGCTTCTCCTTTTCGCTCGATCAGCAGCAGTGAAACATCGTCGGCCATCGCGTTATCGCCATCGCCTTCACCGTTGCGCCAGCGGATCAAATGTTGACCAAACTGCGCCAGCAGTTCGTCCAGCGGCAAAGTTGTGTGGCTTTGCAGCCAGTGTTGTAAAGATTGCGGGCCGAACTGCGTGCCGGTCGGATCCTCGCATTCGGTAATACCATCGCTGAACAGGCACAGCCGCTCGCCCGCAGCCAGCGAGAAGTGCACGTCCTCCCAGCTGAGATCGGGCATTAAGCCTACAGGCGCGCCGCCGTTGCCCACGGCGCGCGCGTCGCCGTTCGGAGTGATGATAAAGGGCGTCGGGTGCCCGGCCTGGCACAGCCGTCCCTGGCCGCTGTCGAGATCGATGACGCCATAAATCATCGTGAAATAGCTCATGATCTCTGCCTCTTCGCTGCAAAAACGGCTGTTGAGGATCTGCACCACATCGGCGGGGGATGCCACCTCGCCATTATCGGCAAATAAGAAGCGCTCCACTGCCCGGCCATGCAGAAACTGGCGCGCAACGGCAAGGGACATCATGGCCGCGCCGACGCCATGGCCCGAAACATCGACGCAGTAAAACGCCAGATGGTTATCCAGGGGAAAGACGTTGAAAATATCCCCGGACACCCAGGCCGAGGGCAAAAACAGCCAGTCGGAAAAAAAATCCTGATAGCGCAACTGGTGGGACGGCAGTACCGAGTGCTGAATACGCGCCGCCGCTTCCAGATCCAGCTCAATCTGCCGCAGCGCTTCGCTAAGCCGCGTGTTGTGCGCCGCCAGCGTCGCCTCCAGCGTCAGAATACGCGCCCCGGCGTGCAGCCGCGCCCGCAGCTCTGCCTGCTCGACGGGCTTACTGAGAAAATCATCCGCGCCCGCATCAAAGCCGAGGGTCACATCGCCGGTATTTTCCCGCGCGGTGAGCAGGATGACATAAATATAGTGACCAAACTGGCGGCTACGGATCTCCCGGCACAGCGTCAGGCCATCCATCTCCGGCATTTCCCAGTCGCTGATCACCATGCTCACCGGCTGGGTTTCCAGAATATGCAGCGCAGCGATGCCGTTTTCCGCCTCGCTCACCGCATAGCCCCACTGGGCCAGCATCCGCACCAGCAGACGACGGTAAACCGGTGAATCTTCAACAACCAGAACCTGTTGTGGCGACATGGTATCCCCTATAGCGGTAAGAACCAGGTAAGGCTGACCGTGCCTTCACGAAATTTCCCATTGCCGGTCTGATGACCCGGATAACGCGTGCCGGAATAGTTGGCGTACTGCACGGAAAAAGATCCCGGCGTATAGCCCGCATAGCCAAAACTGTAGCTGTAATCGCCGTTCCACGGCTGCTGCTGACTGCTGTCGGGATACCAGAACGCCGTGGCGCGCACGAAGAAATGCTGTTTGAAGGTATAACCGCAGCCGCCCAGCATGACGTTTTTGTTTTTGCGGATATCGTTGCTGCTTAAATCGTAATAGCGCGGCACCCAGCTGTAGCCCGCCTGACAGATAATGGAGTCGCCTTTATTGATCAACAGCGCGTTTTCCACGGGCTTTGGCAGCGAGAATTTATAGGCCAGCGTCACGGCGCCCTGCTCAAAATAGGTGTTACGGCGGCTGCCGGAGGTCCAGAAGTGATTGTCGCCATAGTTGCTGTAGACCAGGCTAACGGTATTGGCGTGCCAGTCGTCATAGCCAAAACTGTAGCGGAAATCCGCCGTGTAACGGCTGGTATCCGTCACCGGCAGACGGGAAGTGACGTTAGCGAACCAGAAGCTGTAGGGCGAATATTGCAGGCTGAGGTTCAGCGTCTGGTTGTATTTCTTTTTCTGCTCCGCCGTGGATGAACTGTTAGGAATGGCGATCCTCTGCTCCTTCAGCCCTGAAGTGAAGCTCAGCGCCCCGGAAAATTTATCCTCATTACCGGAGAAAAGCCGTCCCCAGCGGCTGGTGAAAACCCCCACCTGCACCGGTTCGCCGGCTTCATCCCGTAAAGTCTCTTTTTTGTCTGCTTCCGCTGCAGCCGTTGCGGTGGCGGCCGATAACAGCACGCAGGCCAGCAAGAATTTCTCACGCATACTGCCTTTCCTTAGTTAGGGATCCAGCGAGCGGCGACGTTGTATTTCGCCATCAGCCATAACACGCCCAGCGCGGCCGCGTGAATGAGGGTGTTTTCGATCCATGCCTGCCGCCATAAATCGAAGGTCACAAACTGGCTCACCAGCAGCACCACATAGACATGCAAAATGAAGGTATAAAGCGAGCGTTGTCCCAGCGGGATCAGAAACCACCCCGCCACACGATAGATCGGCAGCCAGCACCAGCTGAGCAGCAGATAGACCGTCACCATCAGACAAATATCGTTCAGCACCCGCACCGGCCCGAGGCCGTTTTTCGCCGCCCAGGTATGATAAAAGGCGTTGAAATCGGCAGGGGAAATCACATGCATCAGCAGGGCGTGCGGCATAAAGGGGTTGGTATGGTTCTGGGCGACAAAAGCGAGGATAAGGGCGATCACCACCATGGCAACCACCACCACTTTGCCGGAGGGCGTGCGGGCAAAAGAGAGCAACTCTTCTTTGTACCAGCCGCTGCACATGCCCAGCACAAAGATAAATTGCCAGGCCAGCAGCGGAAAGGCGAACTCAAATTCGGACGGCGTAACGCGCAGCGGCCAGCGCTGCCAGCAGCCGTACACCAGCAGTGAGAGGCTTAACAGCCAGTACACTTTCCCTTTACTCAGCATCCCCAGAAATAGTGGGCTTAACAGCAACAAAAAAATATACAGGCCGAGAATTTGCGTCTGATGCGGGCCTATCTGCAAATAGAGAATGATATTAAACCAGGTTTCTTTGATTTGCGGTGTGACCGGATAAAGGGACCAGGTGGTACCGGAAAAGCGATCGGTAAAATGGGTGACTTCAAAAACATTGATAAACGGCAAATACCCCAGCAATAAGAAGGAAACTATAATAATGATATTTACGCGATATATTTTCCATGCCCGCAGATAAAGTCCCCACGATACAGTAAGCAATACCACTTTCTGCAGACGGGCGCGATTTAACATGCCAAGCATAAATCCTGAAAGAATAACAAAGCCTTCAGCACCGGTAGTTAAGCCGAATCGTTCCCAGGTGAAAATATTAAAAACAGAGAGTAATTCGGTATGCGCCACCACCATCATTACCAGCGCAATGCCACGCATCAGGTCAATACGCAGATCGCGGTTGCCCGGGATCGCATAGCGCCATGACACTGATTTTTCAGTTTCTTTTTTTGGTAGCGCTGGCGCAATCTGGCTCATAGGTTTCCCTTACACTCATCCCAAAAAAATGTTTCAAATTATTTATTTAGCTTAAATAAATGGTTCTGGCAATTATTCATCGGCACTCATTCTTTATTTAGTGACAATGATAGTAAGTTAAGCCCGGCTAAATTATGGCAATTTATTCTGCTGGACACTTTTTTACGGGCTTCTACACTTAATTTACTTTTCGTTTTGTTTTGACTTTACTTTTCCGGGCAGGCCGGTGCCTGTAATGCATCAATAATTCATCATCACGGA
Organism: Enterobacter sp. K510; assembly: GCF_055804875.1. NCBI lineage: Bacteria > Pseudomonadati > Pseudomonadota > Gammaproteobacteria > Enterobacterales > Enterobacteriaceae > Enterobacter > Enterobacter sp. K510. The sequence continues at coordinate 288,282 of NZ_JBNRLQ010000001.1, forward strand.
AGCAGGATATCCACCGCTATGGATTTTTACTTTTCCCGTTTTGAAAATCGCAGGCCGCCTGAACCGCTTAAAACACCGCGCTGGGTGATGATGACCTGGCAGGTATTAGCGGTAGCGGCGCTTATTCTGGGCGGCAATTATATTTACTGGCGCTGGACTGCCTCTCTGAATACCGATGCGCTGTGGTACGCCGTGCCGCTGGTGCTGGCGGAAACTTTCGCCTGGATCGGCACAGTATTATTTACCATCAATATCTGGAAAGAAGAGGATCCGCCGCAGAACCCGCCGCCCGCGGAGATCAACGACTGCCTGCTGGCTGAAGACGCGGTGGAGCAGCGGCCGGTAAAAGTGGATCTGTTCATCGCCACCTATTCTGAGGACGTCGAGCTGGTCAGGCTGTCCATCCGCGATGCGATGAAAATGCAGTACCCCTTTCCGATGGATTATCAGGTGCATGTGCTGGACGACGGACGGCGGCCGGAGATGAAAGCCGTCTGCGATGAAGAAGGTGTCAATTACATCACCCGTCAGACCAATATCGGTTATAAGGCCGGCAATCTGCGTAACGGCCTTGAGCAAACCGACGGCGATTTTATTGTTATCTGCGATGCGGACACGCGGGTCTTCCCGACGCTGCTCAGCCATACGCTGGGCTATTTCCGCGATCCGGATGTCGCCTGGGTGCAGACGCCGCAGTGGTTTTACGACCTGCCGGAAGGGGAAAGCCTGGCGCGCTGGCTGGGGCGTAAAGCGGGCAAGCCTGGCTACGGCCTCGGCTGGCTGGCGCAAAAAATCGTCGGCCCGGTGACCATTGGCCGGGATCCTTTCTTTAACGATCCGCGCATGTTTTATGACGTGATCCTGCGGCGGCGTAACTGGGCTAACGCCGCTTTCTGCTGCGGCGCGGCGTCCATTCATCGCCGCGAAGCGGTGATGCAGGCGGCGTTACGCAGCTATGTATGGACGGTGGAAGAAGAGATTTCCCGCCACACCCGCGACATCCGCGATCCCGCCACGCGCGAAGCCTTGCAGGATGCCATGCGCCCGCACGTCGCCTTTGATACAGAGCTGACGCCCTATAAATTTCACGTCTCGGAAGATATTTACACCTCCATCCTGCTGCACGGCGATGCGGCGCGCAACTGGCGCTCCGTGATGCATCCGCGCATCGAATCCAAAATGCTCTCGCCGCAGGATATGCTGACGTGGATGATCCAGCGCTTTAAATACGCCGCCGGATCGCTGGATATTCTCTTCCATGACAACATCTTCAGCCGTCGCCGCTTTAAGCTGTCGCTGCCGCAAACGCTGATGTATGCCACCACCTTCTGGTCTTACATGGCCTGCGTGTGGAATACGGTATTTCTGATCTCGCCGATTATTTATCTGTTCACCGGCATTCCGCCGGTTTCCGCCTGGTCAACGCCCTTTTACCTGCACTTTTTACCTTTTTTCATTTTCTCGGAGCTGGCCTTTATGTTTGGCACCTGGGGGATTTCCGCCTGGGATGGCCGCGCCTCTTACCTCTCCTTCTTTTCCATGAACTTACGGGCGCTGGATACCGTGCTGCGCGGCGAGCAGATCAAATTCCACGTAACGCCGAAAGAGCGGCAGACCGGCCGTTTTCTCTATCTGGTGAAACCGCAGATCGCCATCGTGGTGTTAACCCTGGCGGGGCTGATCTGGGGCGGGATCCAGGTGGCGCGCGGCCAGGTGGATGACCCTTCCGGCTACGTGATCAATATTTTCTGGGGCGCGGTGAATATCGCCGCCATGTTGCCCCTGATCCTCGCCGCCATATGGACACCTGCTGAAGAGGAAGCCAGCCAATGAGAACGCGTGACGCCCTGCTTTCCGCCCGCAGCTATCTCACCATCCTGCTGGGTTTTCTGCTCGGGTTTGCCATTGTGGTATGGGTGGAGCACCAGATGCCCTCGCGCGTTGAAAGCAGCGGCGGGCTGAGTCTCAGCAAGGATTTTCCGCCGCTGCCCGCCTCCCGCGAGCTGACCTTTGATGAGGCGATCTGGGCGCGGGTGGCCTGGCAGTATTACGTCAACAACACCCAGCCTAATGGCCTGGCGAACGCCCACGATCGCGAACCCTGGTTCAGCCTGTGGAGTACCGGCAGCTACCTGTTTGCCCTGAGCGCGGCAAAACAGCTTAACATTCTGACTGCCGCCGAGTTTGACGAGCGCGTTACTGCCGCCCTCTTTACCCTCGGTCAGTTGCCGCTGAATCCGCAGGGCGTGCCCGCCGCTTATTACCACGCCGACACGCTGAAAATGCTGGGAAAACCGGATACCTCCGCCATCGGCATGGGACGATTGCTGAACGCCCTGCAAACGCTGCTGTGGCGCTATCCCCAGCACGCCCCCGCCATTCGCGATCTCTTTAACCAGTGGAACACCGGAGCGATGGTGATCACCAGCACCGCCACCCAGGCCGCCGCGCCGCTGCATCACTGGGCGCTGAACACCGACGAGCCGCGCAACAGCTACGGCTACCGGCTGTATGCCAGCCACACGCTGCGGCTGATCGACAGCGCCGCCGGGCTGGCGGTAACGAATCCGCCGGAAGGACAGCAGATGATCGACATCGATGGCGTGATGGTGCCGGACGAAGGGCTGCGCACCCCCTGGGGCAAACAGCCGTCGCTCATTAGCCTGCCCTATCTGTTAACCGGCCTCGAACTGGGCTTTGACGCGCAAAGCGCGGAAATCACCTGGCGCATTATGCAAATTCAGCAGCGCCGCAACAGCCTGCGGGTGCGTAAACCGCCCATCAGTACCGATTATGCCGAGCCTGCGCCGGACTACGTGAACGATCTGCCGGATCGCCAGCCGTTGCAAAACAGCGCCCTGCTCGATGCCACCCCGGAGCAGACTGCCATCACCTCCACCCGCTCCGCCTTTGCCTGGTATGCCCTGTTCCGCAACAGCTGGAGCGAGGCGTTACGCCAGCAGGTGCAGCCGTTACAGGTACCCGGCAAAGGCTGGCAGCGCGGCCTGAATCTGAATAACAGCGTGAATAAAGTGATTGACGCCGATACCAATGCGGTGGTCCTTGAAAGCCTGGCGTACATCGCCCACGGCCAGATGCTGTGCCTGGCCTGTTTTAACGACGCATCCCGATCCACTTCTTCAGCAGGAGCTACGCCATGAAGCTGAAATGCTTGTTCTTTTTCCCACTTTTGGCCGGATTGGTGGCGTTCTGGCTGGCGATCTCGGGCGCAAGGGCGGCTACTGAATTGCCTGCTTCCGGCTACGATCCCCGCAGCGGCGAGCTGAGCGCGCGGGAAATGGCCATCGCGAAAAACGCCTGGCAATATTTCGTCTCCAACTATCAGCCCACCACCGGGCTGGTGAACGCGGTAAACAAATACCCGTCCACCACCATGTGGGACAGCGCGTCTTATATGGCGGCGATGACCGCAGCCCGCGAGCTGGGGATTATTGATAAGGCGGAATTCGATCGGCGCATGATCAAATTGCTTGCCACGCTGAATAAACTGGTGCTGTTCCGTGATGAACTCCCTAACAAGGCCTACAACACCATCAGCGGGCAGAAGGTGAACTACCAGAACAAACCCGGCGAGATCGGCTTTTCAGCGCTGGACATTGGCAGGATGCTGATCTGGTTGAGGGTCATCAAAGAGCGTTATCCGGAATATGGCAACAGCGTGGATAATATCGTGCTGGGCTGGGACTTCAGCCATGCCGTGGATCCCTGCGGCATGTTATACGGCGCTTATCTGGAAAACGGCCAGCCCAAATATGTTCAGGAAGGACGTCTGGGCTATGAGGAATATGGCGCGGCGGGCTTCCGTTTATGGGGATTCAGCACCTGCCAGGCGAGCCGACCGGAACCCTATGAGCTGGCAGAAATTTACTGCGTGCTGGTGCCGTACGATTCACGCGATCCCCGTCGTACCAGTCAACATAACTATGTGGTAACCGAATCCTACCTGCTTTACGGCCTGGAGTTTGGTTTCGATAACCCGACGGATCGCGATAACAGCCCGCGCGATTATTCCCTCGCGTGGATGAAAGACTTCGCCGACCGTGTCTATCAGGCGCAGGAGAACCGCTACGCCATTACCGGCATTTTAACCGCCCGTTCGGAGCATCAGCTCGATAAATCGCCGTACTTTGTCTACGACACCGTATTCAGCGATGGCTTTAACTGGAACACCATAACCGATAAAGGACAATATGTTCCTAATACCGCTGCGGTGTCGCTAAAAGCGGCCCTCGGCATGTGGGCGCTATGGGATTCGCCTTACACGGATCGGTTACTCACCACCATTGAAAACGCCAACGAAGAGGGCAAAGGCTATTACGAAGGGCTGTATGAAAACGGCGACGGCCCGATTAAAGAGTTCACCGCCAACAATAACGGCATCATGCTGGAGGCGCTGCTGTTCAAAAAAGAGGGCAAGCTGCTGCAATTTAACAGCGATAACCCGAAAGATCGCCAGTTCGCGCCCTCCCTGTGGGAGAAGAAACTTGTCGATCAGTTTGAGGAGAACAACACCAAACGGAATCGTCCGTTCCTGGAGAGTACCCCGGCGGTGAAAACCTGGTGCGAACAGACCGGCACCAGCCAGCGCACTAAACCTGCGTGCCAGGCCTGCCAGTGCTCCTCCTGTAAGGCGGATGAGCCCGTGAAACTTCCTCCGGTGACGGCGCAATGTTTAAAACCCTGAGCCGCTGGCTGGCGGGAATTTTGATTGTCCTGCTTATCGCCTTTGCGCTTTTTAGTCGCGACGGGGCGGGATGGCGCTGGCTGACGAAAGGCGGCTGGCATAGCAGCGCGCGTATTGACCGTCTGACGCCGCAGGAGCAGGAGTGGGCGGGCATCGCCTGGCGCTATTTCGTCAATAACACCCAGCCGCAGACCGGGCTGGTCAACGGCAGCGATAAACAACCCCGCGTCACCCTGTGGCAGATGGGCGACACGCTGATCGCCCTGCTGGCTGCCCGCGAGCTGGATCTGATTAAGGAGGATGAGTTTGATGCCCGTCTGACGCGGCTGCTTGGCACCCTTAATCGCCTGATGCTCAGCGAGCAGCGTACGCCGGGCCGACTTTATTCCACCCAGAGCGCCACTCTTATCGACTTCAGCGGAAAACCGGTAAAAAGCGGCTGGTCCGCCAGAGATATGGCGCGCCTGATGCTGGCGCTGCGCCTCACCGCCGAGCGCGCGCCGCAGTATCGCGAGTATCTGGATAAAATTATCCTGCGCTGGAATTTCTGTCCGGTGATGGATAAAGAGGGCGAACTCTGGTCCTCGTCGCTGCAAAACGGCCAGCCGGTGGTGCGCGAAGAATTGCGGCTGGGGGAAAGTGAATATGCCGCCAGCGCGTTCCGCCTGTGGGGCTTCCCGGTCGGCAAAGCGTTCACTCCGCCATCGCGCAACGTCATCATCTACCAGCGCAGCCTCGCCGTTGACGCCCGGGATCCCCGTACCACCTGGCAGCCGTCGCTCATTACCACCCTGCCCTATATGCTGCCGGGGCTGGAATTCGGCTGGGAACCGCCGGGCCTGCCGTCTGAGTTCCAGAGTACCCTGCGCACGCGGGCCGAGCGGGTATGGCTCACCCAGAAATCACGCTGGGAAACAGACAAAGTGCTGACCGCCCGCGCCGATTTTTCACTCAGCCAGGCGCCCTGGCATGTCGAAGATACCGTGTGGGGTAACGGCTACGCCTGGAATACCCTGGGGGACGATGGCCGGGACTATCCGCGGCTGTCGCAGGTTTCGACCAAAGCGGTCTTTACCCTCTGGACGCTGTGGGACACCGAATATACCGACGCGCTGATGGCGGTGACCCGTCATCTTAACGATCCGCAAAAGGGCTGGTTTGAAGGCCGCGTCGAGGCCACCGGCGACATCAATAAATCCCTTACGCTCTCCACTAATGCCATGGTGCTGGAAGCGCTGCTCTATAAACACAATGCCGGGCCGCTGTTTAAACATGGCCTGATGGAGCAGGACAGCTACTTCTCACGCCGTCTGGCGGATGAATTTAACCCGCCCGGACTGTGCCTGCCGGGTGAACGTGCTGCGAGGGCCGCGCCATGAAGTTTTACCGCGATCTCTTTGAGGCGAGCCTCAACCGGGTGATCCCTGAAAACGATAAAAAGAGTTTTTTTCAGGCCTTTTACGACGCTTTCAAACACATGACGCCCGAGACGGAGCTGCACTTCTCCCGCCAGCCCGATGAGGAAGGGCCGCAGATGATGTACAAAACGTTTTTCGCCATGCTCGCCGTGGACGGCGTGCTGTTTGTACCGGATTTTCTCGAACGCCTCGCCCGCGAGCAAAGTCACGACGGCCTGCGTCTGCCGCCGCGCTTTTTTGCCCTCTGGCGCGAGGCGATGCTGAACACCGTTCACCTTCGGGATCCCGAGTGTGACGACGAGATCCTCACCGCCTGGGCGATGGCGATTGCGCCGGGGCTGGAGTATCTGCGCCGTCAGGCAGAGCTGCACTACCGGGCACAGGAGGTATGATGAACGCATCGTCCTGCTTCGATCTGAATGCGCTGCCGGTGGCGGTGATGATCTATGATTCTGCCGAACGACTGCAGGCCTGGAATGATAAGGTCACGCAGCTTTATCCGGTGATCGGCCCATGGCTTACCGCCGGTGCCACGCTGGAAGAGCTTGCCGAAAAATTTATCGATGCGGTGTACAACATCGACCCCGCCAAACGCCAGAGCCTGCGTGAAACCATTATCCGCAACTGCCGCCAGAAATATCATTATGAAGTGCGCCAGTCCGGGCAGCGGCAGTTATATGTGCAGCATCAGCGCCTGCCGGATGGCGGCATCGTCAGCCTGCACAGCGACATTACCCAGCTGGATCAGGCCCGCCGTTCCCGCCACCAGCTGCATGAAGATTTTTTACTGACCGCCGAGTCGATCCAGATCGGCATCTGGGACTGGCAGGTATCGCAGGATAACCTGCAGGTCAACGATACCCTGCTGGCGATGGTCGGGCAGTCCCGGGGGCAGTGGCAGCATCCGGTGCGTTTTCTGCTGAATCTGGTGCATGAGGAGGATCGCGCCACCCTGCGCCAGGCGCTGGCCTCCTCGAAAAAAGATCATATGCCCGTCTTCGAGTGCGAGATCCGTGTACGTCATCCCGACCAGGGATGGCGCTGGATGCTGCTGTCCGGCCAGGTGGTGACCATGACCATCGATCGTGAAGCGGAGCGGGTTATCGGCACGCTTCAGGATATTACCCGGCGTAAAGAAGCCGAGCTGCTCGCCATTGAAGCGGCAAAAGTCGCGCGCGAGGCGAACGAGGCGAAAAGCGCCTTTCTCGCCAATATGAGCCATGAGATCCGCACGCCGATGAACGGCATTTTAGGCATGACCCAGCTCTGCCTGGACACGCCGCTGACGGCGGATCAGCGGGAGTATCTTTCGCTGGTGATGAGCTCGGCCCAGTCGCTGTTGCATATCATCAACGACATTCTCGACTTCTCTAAAATCGAAGCGGGCAAGGTGGTGCTGGACGAAGCGCCGGTGGAAATTCGCCCGTTCGTCCAGTCGCTGATCCGCCCGCATATGCCCGCCGCCAGCGAAAAAAGCATCGAACTGCTGGTGGATATTGCCCCTACGGTGCCGGAAGTGCTGATGGCGGACGGTACCCGGCTGCGGCAGATCCTCACCAATTTACTGGGTAACGCGCTGAAATTTACCCCGCAGGGGGAAGTGCTGCTGGCCATCGAGCCTGCCGACAGCGCAGGTCACTGGCGCTTCCGGGTGCGCGACAGCGGCATCGGCATTCCGCCGGACAAGCAGAAAGCCATTTTTGAAGCCTTCAGCCAGGCCGATAGCTCAACCACCCGTCGCTATGGCGGCACCGGGCTGGGGCTGACCATCTCCGCCAGGCTGGTGAAGATCATGGGCGGTGAGCTGTCGGTCACCAGTGAACCCGGCGCGGGCAGCGAGTTTGCCTTCACCATTCCGCTCACCAGTCAGCAGGCCTCAACCGCCAGCCGCTCAACCCTGGCGCGCTTTAACGGCGAACGGGTACTGGTAGTGGATGATAACAGCACCAACCTGCGCCTGCTTGATACCATGCTCAGCCTGATGGGGCTGCAACCCACCTGCGTGAATAACGCCGCCGACGCCCTGCGACTGGCGGCGTCGGGAACGCCCTGGCCGCTGATCCTGCTGGATGCGCAGATGCCGGATATGGACGGCGTCTCCCTGGCGCTGGAGCTGTCGGTGCTGCCGCAGACCAGCCACAGCCATATCATTATGCTCAGCTCAATGAGCCGCCATTTCGACGCCAAAATGCTCAAACGCATCGGCATCTCGCACTATTTACACAAACCGGTTGCCCAGCATGAACTGCATCAGGTGATCGCCAGCGTGCTTGCGCCGGTGCCGCCTGCGGAGGAGACACCGCCGCCGCCCGCCCCACAGGCCGCGCCTGAAACCGCGCGCCAGGGGCTGCACGTATTGCTCGCGGAAGATAATCTCGTTAACCAGAAAGTTGCCCGGCGGCTGCTGGAGCGGCTCGGGCATGAGTGCGAGGTGGTGAATAACGGTCGTGAAGCGCTGGAACGCTGGCGCGCGGCCCGCTGGGATGTGCTGCTCATAGATTTACAGATGCCGGAGATGGACGGCGAAACCGCCATCCGCCTGCTGCGGGAAGAGCAGCAGACGCATCAGCCTGCCATCGCCATGACCGCTCACGCCATGCAGGGGGACAAAGAGCGCTGCCTGGCGATGGGCTTTGACGGCTATATCGCCAAACCCGTCACCCAGGACGCGTTGCAGGATGAGATCCTGCGTGTCTGCCGCCCGCCGGAACAGGGGCTGCCGGACGAGGCCCGCCTGCTGAAGCAGTGCGCCGACGATGCGGAGCTGGTGGACGAGTTATTAGCTCTGTTCCGCGAGGGACTGGATGAGGCGCTGGCAGCGATTGTACAGGCCATGAACAGCCATGACCGCGACGGCCTGCGCCGGGCTGCCCATAAACTGCGCGGCGAAGCCATGGCGCTGGATTTCGGGCATCTCACGCAACTGCTGCAACAGCTGGAAAGCGATGCGCAGACGCTGGATGAAGACGAACTGAAAACCCTGCGGGATGGCCTGTACGCCGAGGCCAGTCGCATTATGGCGTGGCTGCAACGCCGGGCGCAGGAGGTAAAAAATGGTGCGTAAGATCATGCTGTTGCTGGTCGCCCTCGTCCCGCTGGCCCGGGCGACCACGGTGCCTGTGACCTGGTCCCTCGCCGGACAGTGGCAGGTGCATGACGCCAATGACAGCGCTTTTGATGGCACCACCGCCTCCACCGCGGGCTGGCGGGCGCTAAAGGTTCCGGCTAACTGGTACAGCGCCGGGTACGATCATCAGGGGGCGCTGATGTACCGCCATGCCTTCACCCTGCCCGCGCAGCCTGCGGATACCATGGCCACGCTGGTGTTTGACGGCGTCGATTACTTTGCGGATGTGACGCTCAATGGTCAGGCGCTGACCCGTCATGAAGGCTATTTCCAGCGCTTCGCGGTGGATGTCACTAAATCACTGCGTCGTCATAATAAGCTGGCGGTAAAAGTGGATAGCCCGTTCGAAGATCCGAAGAAAATCTGGCCGCTGCATAAAGCCTTGATGAAGGGCGTGCTTAATCAGCACGATAGTCGGCCAGGCGGCGCCTGGTCGCCGGAGGGGCAGGATGCCAACTCAGGGGGTATCTGGGCACCGGTGAGACTGCATCTCAGCAGGGGCGCAACTATTGATGAAATCATCCTGCGCCCGGACTGGCGTCAGGGGCTGGACAATCCCGCGTTGCAGGCGACGATCCGCTACCGTGCCCTTGAAGGCGGCAGCGCCACACTGCGCCTGAACGCGGCTCCTGCTAATTTTAACGGCCAGCGCTTTCAGCAGGAATTTCCTGTCACCTTGGAGAAAACGGACGGCAGCGCCCGTACGCTGAATGTGGATCTGCCGATGAAAGCCGCAAAACTCTGGTGGCCGAAAGGCTCCGGCAAACCGCATTTATATCGGTTGCGCGCCTCGCTGACGGATAGCCAGGGGCTCATGGATACCGCCGTCACGCGCACCGGCCTGCGCAAAGTGGAAGAACAGCCGGAGAATAAAGGCTGGCTTATCAATGGTAAGCGGTTATTTATCAAGGGAACTAACTATATAGGCTCGCCGTGGCTCAGCACCATGACGCGGGAAAAATACCGCCGGGATTTCCAGCTGGTGGAGGAGATGAACGCCAACGCCATCCGCGTTCACGGTCATGTGGCGGGCCGCGGGCTGTATGAGGTGGCGGACGAGATGGGGCTGATGATCTGGCAGGATGTGCCGCTGCAATGGGGCTACGACGACAGCGCCGCCTTTGCCGACAACGCGGTACGCCAGACGCGGGAAATGGTGGAGCAGTTCGGCAACTCGCCTGCCATTATCGTCTGGGGCGGCCATAACGAACCGCCGTGGAACTCGCCGTGGATGGAAAAACGCTTCCCCGACTGGCATAAGGATTTAAACCGCGCCCTGACGGATAAAGTGGCGGATGCGCTGGCGACCGATAACTCGCGCATCGTGCACCGCTTCTCTGCGGTGGAAGAGCATTACTGGGCCGGATGGTATTTCGGCACCATCCGCGATCTGCTTGGCCCGGCCAAAACCGCCATTATTACTGAATTCGGCGCGCAGGCGCTGCCGCGGCTGTCGACCCTGAAGACCATTATTCCGCCAGAAGTGCGCTGGCCGAAAACCACCGCCGCCGACGATCCCGGCTGGACGCGCTGGAAATACCACAACTTCCAGCCTTTTCAGACCTTTAAGTTCGCCAAAATCCCGCGCGGCGATAATTTGCAGCAGATGATCGCCAATACGCAGGCCTATCAGGCGCAGCTGGTCACCACGGCGGCGGAGAGTTACCGCCGGCAGCGTTACCAGCCGGTAACCGCGCTGTTCCATTTTATGTTTGTCGAGACCTGGCCTTCCATCAACTGGGGCGTGGTGGACTATCTGCGCAAACCGAAAGCGGGCTATTACGCGCTGCAAAAAGCCTATCAGCCGCTGCTGCCGTCCATTGAACCTGTGACCGCCCAGTGGCAGCCCGGACAACCCGCCACCGTTGGCCTGTGGGCGATCAACGATACCTGGTCTGCCTGCGATCAGTGCCAACTGAAATGGCAGGTGAAGCAGAACAAGCGCGTGCTGGATAAGGGTGAAACCACCCTGACGCTTCCAGCCGATTCCGGGCAAAAGGTGCAGGAACTGACGGTGACGCCTGCGGATAAACAGGACGTGGAGATCAATTTCTGGATCGAAGACAGGCACGGGAAAAAGGTCGGGGAGAATCAGTTGAGGGTGCAGCCGGGGGTGATGAAAGAATAAATCTGGAGCGGGCGAAGGGAATCGAACCCTCGTATAGAGCTTGGGAAGCTCTCGTTCTACCATTGAACTACGCCCGCTTTGAGGTGCGTAGGGCATTATAAACCTTACGCACCGTCTGGCAAGCCGCATGGCGGCTAACCGGCGATATATTAATCGCTTAGCATTTAGGCGGACTGCCCTGCGGCGGCAGATAACGCGCCGGATCGATTGCCGTGGCGCGATAACGCAGCTGGAAGTGCAGCCGCACCGAGTCGGCATCGGTGCTGCCCATGGTGGCAATCTTCTGGCCGATCTTCACGCTCTGGCCGTTATTCACCAGCAGCGAATCATTATGGGCATAGGCCGTAATATAGTCTTCGCTGTGCTTGATCATAATCAGATTGCCGTAACCGCGCAGCTGGTTGCCGACGTACACCACTTTACCGGCACCGGCGGCGTATACCGGCTGTCCGCGCGTACCGGCAATATCCAGCCCCTTGTTACCGCCATCGGCGGAGGAGTACGGCAGGATAATTTTACCGTTCGTCGGCCAGCGCCAGCAGCGTTGACCCACCGGCGGCCAGGAGGCTAAGGGCACGGAAGCTGACGGTCTGGCGGACGCGGTTTTGCCGCCCTTACCCGAGCCGCCGGATTTGCCGCCGCTGTTAACCCGCAGACGCTGGCCGATTTCAATAGTGTAAGGCGGGGAAATCCCGTTCAGGCGCGCCAGCTCTTTGACGCTGGTACCGGTCATGCGCGAAATTTTAGATAAGGTGTCGCCACGCTTAACGGTGTAAGTCTCGCCGTCGGCGGCGTTTTTCGATGAGCATGCCGCCAGCAACAGGCTGAACGCCAGGCAGATAAGAAGTCGACACGGATTTTTCATCAGGCGTCCTGCAATCAAAACACTTCCCCGGAACAAATGAGCATGACTGCATATCATAGCAGCCACAGCCGCGATGCAAAATGCATTAGCGTCTATTACCCAATTCGCTGAATAAATGTCGCTGGTCGTGCCAGATTAAGCGCGCCAGAGCAAAACGTTTTATTGACCCTCACGTATAATAGAGCCGTTATTCTGGCTGGATTGAGAGTGGATAAAGATTATGTTGCAGGAACATGTGATTTTACTTGATGAGCAGGGCATGGCGGCCGGGACGCAGGAAAAATATGCCGCGCACCATGCCGAAACGCCCCTGCATCTCGCCTTCTCCAGCTGGCTGTTCAATGGGCGTGGCGAGTGCCTGCTTACCCGCCGCTCCCTGCACAAAAAAGCCTGGCCGGGCGTATGGACCAACTCGGTATGCGGGCATCCGCAAAGCGGGGAAGATTTTACCGCCGCGGTGATCCGTCGCTGCCAGTTTGAAGTCGGCGCGACCGTCGCCGCCATTGCGCCGGTGTATCCGGAATTCCGCTACTGCGAAACCGATCCTTCAGGCATTGTCGAAAATGAAATTTGCCCGGTGTTTGCCGCGCGCGTCACCACACCGCTGGCGGTGAATGCCGATGAAGTGATGGATCATCAGTGGGTAACACTGGAAGCGCTGTTCTGCGCCGTGGATGCCACGCCCTGGGCGTTCAGTCCGTGGATGGTGCAGCAGGTCGCCCGGCCCGAGGTGCGGGAACGGCTGCGCGTTTTCGCCGCCGCATAAAAAAAGCCCCGGCATCGCTGCCAGGGCTTGTTCGCGTTGCGTGTGATTATTTAACCGGACGCATGGCCGGGAAGAGGATCACGTCGCGGATGGTATGACGGTTGGTGAACAGCATCACCATACGGTCAATACCAATGCCCAGACCCGCAGTCGGCGGCAGACCGTGCTCCAGCGCGGTGACGTAATCTTCGTCAAAGAACATGGCTTCGTCGTCGCCCGCCGCTTTCGCGTCAACCTGATCCTGGAAGCGTTTAGCCTGATCCTGCGCATCGTTCAGCTCGCTAAAGCCGTTACCGATTTCACGTCCGCCGATGAAGAACTCAAAGCGGTCGGTGATTTCCGGGTTCTCATCATTACGACGCGCCAGCGGAGAGACTTCAGCCGGGTATTCAGTAATGAAGGTCGGCTGGATCAGATGCGCTTCGGCGGTCTCTTCGAAGATCTCGGTCACGATGCGGCCCAGACCCCAGCTCTTCTCAACTTTGATGCCCAGGCTTTCGGCGATGGCTTTCGCGCTGTCGAAGTTATCCAGATCTGCCAGATCCGTTTCCGGACGGTATTTCTTGATCGCTTCGCGCATGGTCAGTTTTTCGAACGGCTTACCGAAGTCAAACGTCTGGTCGTCGTACGGCACTTTGGTGCTGCCCAGAATATCCTGCGCCAGGGTGCGGAACAGGGATTCGGTCAGCTCGATCAGATCTTTGTAATCCGCATACGCCATATAGAGTTCCATCATGGTGAACTCTGGATTGTGACGTACGGAGATGCCTTCGTTACGGAAGTTACGGTTGATTTCGAACACGCGATCGAAGCCGCCAACCACCAGGCGCTTGAGGTACAGTTCCGGCGCGATACGCAGGTACATGTCCAGATCCAGCGCATTGTGATGGGTCACAAACGGACGCGCAGACGCGCCGCCCGGGATGACCTGCATCATCGGGGTTTCCACTTCCATAAAGTCGCGGCTTACCATGAACTGGCGAATACCGGCCATGATCTGCGAGCGAATTTTAAAGGTGTTGCGGGATTCTTCGTTAGCGATGAGATCCAGGTAGCGCTGACGATAGCGCGCTTCCTGGTCCTGCAGGCCGTGGAATTTGTCCGGCAGCGGGCGCAGGGCTTTGGTCAGCAGACGCAGCTCGGTGCAGTGAATGGACAGCTCGCCGGTTTTTGTCTTAAACAGCTTGCCGCGCGCGCCGAGGATGTCACCGAGATCCCACTTTTTGAACTGCTCGTTGTAGACGCCTTCAGCCAGATCGTCACGGGAGACGTACAGCTGGATGCGACCGCCAACGTCCTGCAGGGTGACGAACGAGGCTTTACCCATTACGCGGCGGGTCATCATACGGCCAGCCACGGCGACTTCGATACCGAGCGATTCCAGCTCTTCGTTCTCTTTGTCGTCGTAGGCGGCATGCAGCTGGTCAGAGGTATGATCGCGACGGAAATCGTTCGGGAACGCAACACCCTGCTCACGCAGTTGTGCCAGCTTTTCGCGGCGAGCTTTCAGTTCATTGTTCAGATCAACTACGGTTTCAGCGCCCTGTGCTTGTTGTTCAGACATGTTGGTTCCTCATAGCCCTGCTTTCAAACTTGCTTCAATAAATTGGTCCAGACTGCCATCCAGCACCGCCTGCGTGTTACGGGTTTCAACACCGGTACGCAGGTCTTTGATGCGGGAGTCGTCCAGCACATAAGAACGGATCTGGCTGCCCCAGCCGATGTCGGACTTGTTGTCTTCCATCGCCTGTTTCTCAGCGTTTTTCTTCTGCATTTCCAGTTCATAAAGCTTCGCTTTCATCTGCTTCATGGCCTGGTCTTTGTTCTTATGCTGAGAGCGGTCGTTCTGGCACTGCGTGACGGTATTGGTCGGGATGTGCGTAATACGCACCGCCGATTCCGTACGGTTAACGTGCTGACCGCCCGCACCGGAGGCACGGTAAACGTCGATACGCAGGTCCGCCGGGTTGATTTCAATATCAATATCGTCATCCACTTCCGGGTAAACGAACGCGGAGCTGAACGACGTATGGCGACGACCGCCAGAGTCGAACGGGCTCTTACGCACCAGGCGGTGAACGCCGGTTTCGGTACGCAGCCAGCCGTAAGCGTAATCGCCGGAAATCTTGATGGTCACGGATTTAAGACCCGCCACTTCACCTTCGGATTCTTCGATAATTTCGGTTTTGAAGCCGCGGGCTTCGGCCCAGCGTAGATACATACGGGTCAGCATGCTCGCCCAGTCCTGGGCTTCTGTGCCGCCGGAACCGGCCTGGATATCCAGGTAGCAGTCGGCGCTGTCGTATTCCCCGGAGAACATACGGCGGAATTCAAGCTGCGCCAGCTTCTCTTCCAGCCCGTCCAGCTCAGCCACGGCTTCGTTAAAGGTTTCTTCGTCGTCGGCTTCCACGGCCAGCTCAAGCAGGCCAGCGACGTCTTCCAGACCCTGGCGCATTTGATCCAGGGTTTCGACGATGGCTTCGAGGGAGGAACGCTCTTTACCCAGCGCCTGTGCGCGTTCAGGTTCGTTCCAGACGTCCGACTGTTCCAGCTCGGCGTTTACTTCTTCCAGACGCTCTTTCTTGGCATCGTAGTCAAAGATACCCCCTAAGAACGTCCGAGCGCTCCGTGAGGTCCTGAATGCGGTTTTTTACCGGATTGATTTCAAACATGGTCTGTTTTCTTTTATTGGACTTGTCAAAATGCGGTTATAAGAGCGGAATTCTACCGGAATTACGCCCTGTTTTATAGCGAATACTGGCGCTAAATTGGCCAGATGTCGTCGATAATCAGCTGAACGCTGCGATTGCCGCGAAACTCATTTACATCCAGTTTATAGGCGAGGCTTACTTCCCGCACGCCGTTATCCGGCCAGATGCTGGTGTCGACGTTAAAGGCGATGCCGTCCAGCAGCGGACCGCCGCCGACCGGCTCCACCATCACTTTCAGATGGCGTTCGCCAACGATGCGCTGCTGCAACAGGCGAAAACGTCCGTCGAACAGCGGCTCCGGGAACATCTGCCCCCATGGCCCGGCATCACGCAGCATTTCGGCGACGCCAAGCGTCATCTCCTGCGCGTCCAGCGGGCCGTCGGAGACGATCTCCCCCTGTAACAGCGCCGGATCCAGCCATTCGGTCACCAGCGCGCCAAAGCGCTGCTGGAACTCGTCGAAGCGCGCCACTTCCAGCGACAGCCCGGCCGCCATCGCGTGGCCGCCGAATTTGAGCATCATGCCCGGATAGAGCGTATCAAGCCGCTCCAGCGCATCGCGCATATGCAGCCCCTGGATAGAGCGACCCGAACCTTTCAGCAGGCCCTCACCCGCAGGGGCAAAGGCGATCACCGGGCGGTTAAAGCGTTCTTTCAGGCGGGAGGCGAGAATCCCCACCACGCCCTGATGCCATTCGGGGTGATACATTGCCAGCCCGCCGGGAAGGGCTTCGCTGCTGCGCTCCAGCTTTTCGCACAGCGCCAGCGCTTCCGCCTGCATCCCCTGTTCAATCTCTTTGCGCGTCTGGTTTAACGCATCCAGTTCGCTGGCCAGCACGCGGGCTTCGCCAACGTTATCGCACAGCAGCAATGCCACGCCGACCGACATGTCATCCAGTCGTCCGGCGGCGTTCAGGCGCGGACCGAGAGCAAAGCCCAGATCGCTGGCTGCAAGTTTTTGCGCGTCGCGGTTAGCGATTTCCAGCAGCGCTTTAATACCGGGACGGCACCTGCCCGCGCGGATCCGGCTTAAGCCCTGCCAGGTAAGAATACGGTTGTTGGTATCCAGGGGCACCACGTCGGCTACCGTACCCAGCGCCACCAGATCCAGCAGCTCGGCCAGATTGGGGATCGCTATCCCCTGCGCCTCAAACCAGCCCTGATCGCGCAGATGGGTGCGCAGCGCCAGCATCAGGTAAAAGGCCACCCCGACGCCCGCCAGCGATTTCGACGGGAAGGCGCAGTCGCGCAGATTCGGGTTAACGATGGCTTCTGCATCTGGCAGCGTGTCGCCGGGCAGATGGTGATCGGTCACCAGCACCGGAATACCCAGTTCATGGGCGCGCTCCACGCCCGCATGGGACGAGATGCCGTTATCCACGGTGAGGATCAGCTGCGCGCCACGGGCATGGGCCTGATCGACCACTTCCGGGCTTAAACCATAACCGTCGTCAAAGCGGTTCGGCACCAGATAGGCGACATTCGGACAGCCCATCGACTGCATCGCCAGCACGCTCAGCGCGGTGCTGGTAGCGCCATCGGCATCAAAATCGCCGACCACCATAATGCGCAGCCCCTGCTTAAACGCCTGATACAGATGCTCCGCTGCCTTCTCCACGCCGCTCAGTTGCTGCCAGGGCAGCATCCCTTTTACGCCGCGCTCCAGCTCCGCAGGCGATACCACGCCACGGCTGGCATACAGACGGCGTAACAGGGGCGGCAGGTTATCCGGCAGATTTGCCGCTGGATCCGGCTCGCGGCGGCGAAGTTGTCTCTGAAGTTTCACGAAAATTATTTACCGCCGGTCTGTTTTTTATGCTCGTCCAGGAAGGTTTTCATCTCCTGAGGGGCCTGATAGCCCGGCACGACATAGCCATTGCTCAGCACAATCGCCGGCGTGCCGCTCACGCCAAACTGCACGCCAAGGGCATACTGGTCGGCAATGTCGACATCACAGCTGGCGGCCTTCACGCCTTTGCCCGCCATCGCATCGTCAAAGGCTTTGTTGCGATCTTTGGCGCACCAGATGGCCTTCATGTTGTCTGCCGCTTCGCTCTGCATACCCTGACGCGGGAATGCCAGATAACGCACGGTAATGCCCAGCGCGTTGTAATCCGCCATCTGCTCGTGCAGCTTATGGCAGTAGCCGCAGGTGATGTCGGTGAATACGGTAATGACGTGTTTTTCGTTCGCCGCTTTATACACGATCATCTCTTTTTCCAGCGCGTTGAGATGCGTCATCAGCATGCTGTTGGTGGTGTTGATCGGCTGCGGACCGCTCACGTCATACAGCGGCCCCTGGATCATATGTTTGCCGTCTTCAGTGACGTACAGCACGCCGCTGTTAGTCAGCACGGTTTTCATACCGCTGATGGGTGATGGCTGAATTTCCGTGCTCTGCACGCCCAGCTTCGCCAGCGTCTGCTTAATAGCCGCATCGTCGGCCTGAACTGCGGTACTGAACGCCGCCAGCAGGGTGAACATCATCAAACTTTTTTTCATTTCACATCCTTAATAAATCAGCATCACGCGCGTGGGTGGTGCTGTTGATGGAGTTGCCGCAAACGTTCTGTCGCCACATGCGTATAAATTTGCGTGGTGGAGAGATCGCTGTGCCCCAGCAGCATCTGTACGACGCGCAAATCAGCGCCATGGTTTAACAGATGCGTGGCGAAGGCATGTCGCAACACGTGCGGCGAAAGCTTTTCACTGTCTATGCCCGCCTGGATGGCATAATGCTTAATACGATGCCAGAACGTCTGCCGGGTCATTTGTTGGGCGCGACTACTGGGAAACAGCACATCCACTGACGCGCCGTTTAAAAGCCAGGGCCGCCCGTGCTCCAGGTAGTTTTCCAGCCAGTAGACCGCTTCTTCCCCCAGCGGCACCAGCCGTTCTTTGTTACCTTTACCGATCACCCGCACTACGCCCTGACGCAAACTGATGTCGCTCATTGTCAGCCCGACCAGTTCCGACACGCGCAGGCCGGTAGCATACAACACTTCCAGCATGGCTTTGTCACGTAACTCCAGCGGCTGATCGGTAAGCGGCGCCTGCAACAGGCGCTCGACCTGCGCCTCGCTGAGATCTTTTGGCAGGCGCTGCGGCAGTTTTGGCGATGCCAGAACGGCGCTGGGATCGTCAGTACGCACCTTTTCCCGATAAAGATACTGGAAAAAACGCCGCATCGCGCTCAGTAAACGGGCGGAGCTGGTCGCTTTGTAGCCGCCGGTGACGCGCTCGGCCAGCAGCGCCTGTAAATCGTCATGCTGCACGCTGAGCACATCGCTGTTTCTGTGGTGCAGCCACTCGACAAGCATACGCAGATCGCGACGATAGGCGCTCAATGTGTTTTCAGCCACATTGCGTTCCAGCCACAGGGCATCGAGAAATTGTTCTATGCGTGCGAGATCCTGTTCCATCATTGCCCCTTATTTCAACGTCAGGGCATTATGCCTGATTGCGTATTGATTCTGGTACACTGTGCGCAAAGCCACATCAGGAATTGAGACGTTTACGCTATGAACATTGGTCTTTTTTATGGTTCCAGTACCTGCTATACCGAAATGGCAGCAGAGAAAATCCGCGACATTATCGGCCCGGAACTGGTGACGCTGCATAACCTTAAAGACGACGCGCCCACACTGATGGAGCAGTACGATGTGCTGATCCTCGGCATCCCGACATGGGATTTCGGCGAGCTGCAGGAAGACTGGGAAGCCATCTGGGATCAGCTGGATTCCCTTAACCTGGATGGCAAAATGATTGCCCTCTACGGCATGGGCGATCAGCTCGGTTACGGCGAATGGTTCCTTGACGCCCTCGGCATGCTGCACGACAAACTGTCCGCCAAAGCGGTGAAGTTTATCGGCTACTGGCCCACCGAAGGCTATGAGTTCACCAGCCCCAAACCCGTCATTGCGGACGGGCAGCTGTTTGTCGGCCTGGCACTGGATGAAACCAATCAGTACGATTTAAGCGAAGAACGCCTGCAAACCTGGTGCGAGCAAATTCTTGGCGAAATGGCGGAAAACTTCGCCTGAGCTTCAGTGCTTTTCCTGCGCCGGTTGCTGGAGCATCATCCGGCGCAGCTCCCGCCACTCCTGCGCGTCCATACTGTCCGCCGCCAGCCACAAATGCTGCCGTTTGCCGTCCGTACTGCGCCGTAAGCGCAGCATCATGCCGCTGTTTAACAACCAGGGCGCGCCTGTAATATCCCATTCATTGCCCTGCCAGCGCAGGCGCGAATCCATCAGCAGTTTAATTTCACCATGGCTGGCGTTAATTCGGCGCTGGCTGCGCACGCAGTCAAACACCACCAGCGAAAGCAGTAATAACCACAACGGCGTATAACTTAACGGCCAGGGGATAAGCAACACCAGCGCCGCCACCAGACCGTGCAGTAATAAAGAGAGCCATTGCGAGCGCCATGAGACGCGTAAATCAGATTGCCACAGGACCACGTTCCCGATTCCGTGTCTGAATTAACTGGACCATCCTCTGCAATTCCGAATCTGCAGGTTCGCCGTGATTCATCAGCCAGTTGAATAAATCCGGATCGTCGCTCTCAAGCAGGCGGATAAACAGCCGCTTGTCGTCATCGCTTAGCGTATCGTACTCATGTTCGAAGAAAGGCATGATGGAAATGTCGAGTTCACGCATACCTCTGCGGCACGCCCAGTGAATGCGGGCTTTGTTGGTAATATCCATGTTCTTTTCCTGCATAGCGACGTTAAAGATGGCTTCTAGTGTAACGCTTTTTCCGGCCAATCCTCACCGGAATGTTCGGCTTCGGAAGCAAGCTTCCAGAATAAACCTTTAAAAATGTAAGGATTACCATTTTTTGCGCGCAAACTCGCAAGCTGTGCGGTACGTGCGATTACCGCTTGCAATGAACCACGGCTCTTTTAACATTAAGCATTCATACAGCGTTAAGCTTACCAGGACATCACTATGGCTTTTACTCCGTTTCCTCCGCGTCTGCCCTGCGCCTCTGCGCGTTTGCCGCTGACGCTAATGACGCTCGATGACTGGGCGCTGGCCACGATCACCGGTGCCGACAGCGAAAAATATTTGCAGGGCCAGGTCACTAACGACGTGGCGCAACTCACTGAACATCAGCATCTGCTGGTTGCCCATTGCGATGCCAAAGGCAAAATGTGGAGCAACCTGCGCCTGTTCCGTCGCAACGATGGCTTTGCGTGGATCGAACGTCGCAGCGTGCGCGAGGCGCAGCTGACCGAGCTGAAAAAATACGCCGTCTTCTCGAAGGTCACCATTGCCGCCGACGACGAGCACGTGCTGCTTGGCGTGGCCGGATTCCAGGCCCGCGCGGCGCTGGCGAACCTGTTCTCCACCCTGCCCGATCAGCAAACGCAGGTGGTGCAGGATGGCGACACGCAAATTCTGTGGTTTGAGCAACCGGCGGAGCGCTTCCTGCTGGTAACCGATGTCGCCACCGCGGAGCGCATCACCGAAACCCTGCGCGGCGAAGCGCAGCTTAATAACAGTCAGCAGTGGCTGGCGCTGAACATTGAGGCCGGTCTGCCGGTGATCGATGCCGCCAACAGTGCGCAGTTCCTGCCGCAGGCTACCAATATTCAGGCGCTGGGCGGCATCAGCTTTAAAAAAGGCTGCTATACCGGCCAGGAGATGGTAGCGCGGGCGAAATTCCGCGGCGCGAATAAGCGCGCAATGTGGTATCTGGCGGGCAAAGCCAGCCGGGTACCGGAAGCCGGTGAAGATCTGGAAATGAAACTGGGTGAAAACTGGCGCAGAACCGGCACGGTGCTCGCCGCCGCTCAGCTGGAAGACGGGCGTTTGCTGGTGCAGGTAGTGATGAATAATGATATGGAGCCGGACAGCGTGTTCCGTGTGCGCGATGACAGCTTTACGCTGGCCATCGAGCCGCTGCCCTACTCGTTAGAAGAAGAAGCCTGATCCAGGCTGGTTGGCCCGGCGGCGCGTTGCTTGCCGGGCATACATTGCTTTTCCGGCAGTAATTACACTGTGCCGATATACAAATAAATTGCCAGAAAGTGGCAGACGCTGCCGCCCAGTACAAAGCCGTGCCAGATAGCGTGGTTATACGGAATGCGCTGGCAGGCGTAAAAGATCACCCCCAGCGTATACACCAGGCCGCCCACGGCCAGCAGCGTTACGCTGCCAACGGCCAGCTTCATCACCATTTCATAAATCACCACCAGCGACAGCCAGCCCATCGCCAGATAGGTAATTAGCGACAGCACCTCAAAGCGGTGCGCAATGGTCAGCTTAAACAGGATCCCCAGCAGCGCCAGGCTCCAGATAACAATCATCAGCCCCCGCGCCAGCGGTGAATCCAGCCCGACCAGTAAAAATGGGGTATAGGTGCCGGCGATTAATAAATAGATGGCGCAGTGGTCAAATTTCTTTAACCAGACTTTAGCCCGCGGATGCGGAATGGCGTGATACAGCGTGGAGGCCAGATACAGCACAATCATACTGCTGCCGTAAACGCTGAAGCTGGTGATGGCGGTGGCGCTGGCGTTGTTATCCACTGCCTGTACCAGCAGCAGTACCAGGCCGACGATCCCAAACACCAGCCCGATGCCGTGACTGATGCTGTTGGCTACTTCCTCAGCCACTGAATATCCCTTCGTGATAAGCGGTTTTTCAACCATTGGCGTACTCCAGGAAACAAAGGTTACTCACCGCCACTCTGACGCACGATGATGACAAACGCGCGACACTGACGATGACCTCACCAGAGTAACTGAGAATGATTCCAGTGCACACCTGTTCGCTAAAATATATTTCCAGCCGCTTCGCTTCCAGGCATTGCGGGCATTGTTAAGTTTACAGTTGTTCATTTTTCCCGGTGACTGCACCCGGCGTTATGCGATTCCTGTTTTGTCCGTTTTGTGGCAGCATAGAGCCGTTCAGTTGCCCGGAAAGGATCCTGCAAGCCCGTGACCCTGTTTACTCACTCCGCTGTCGCCAGCCTCAATAATCTTGAGATGATGGTTTATCACTACGTCATCAAGAATCGCGACAAGGTGATGTACATGACCATTCGCGAGCTGGCCGACGCTGCTGGCGTCTCCACCACCACCGTACTGCGCTTCTGCCGCAAGCTGAATTGCGAAGGCTATTCGGAATTTCGCGTACGCTATAAATTATATTTAGAGCAGAACGAACCGCCGCAGGCGAATTTTGGCGCCGGGGAAATTATCAGCTTTTTTAAAAGCGTCAATAACGATGAGTTTGATACGCTTCTGGATCAGGCGGTTGATATTATTCTCGCTTCCGAACGTATTATTTTTGTGGGCGCGGGAACCTCCGGATCGCTGGCAAAATATGGCGCAAGATTTTTCTCGAATATCGGAAAATTCAGCAACCATATTGACGATCCTTATTTCCCGGTAACTAACGACATGGCGAAAAACGCGCTGGCTATCGTGCTGTCGGTGTCCGGTGAAACTGAAGAGATCCTGCGCTTCGCCAGCCAGTTCAGCCTGCATAACTGTAAAGTGATGACCATCACCAGCCATGAGCATTCGCGGCTGGCAAAACTGGCGGATTTCAATATCTCCTGGCATGCGCCGCAAATGCGTATCGCCGGGGTTTATGATGTCACCACGCAAATCCCGGTAATTTATATTCTCGAATCCTTAGGCCGTAAACTGGCGAAGAAATTAGCATAAAAAAACAGGCTGTTTTTTCCATGTAACAAGTCACCGCAGCGGTGATTTGTTATATCGTGACATTTCCCCGCCCTTTGTTAGACTCATTTTCAGAGTGAAACTGCCCGGTAACCTTTATTTACCGCACACAAGAGAAAATGATCGATGAAAAAGCTGACATTACCAAAAGACTTTTTATGGGGCGGCGCGGTTGCGGCGCATCAGGTTGAAGGCGGCTGGAACAAAGGCGGCAAAGGCCCGAGCATTTGCGACGTGCTGACCGGCGGCGCGCACGGCGTACCGCGCGAGATCACCAGCGAAGTGGTGCCGGGCAAATACTACCCGAACCACGAAGCGGTGGAGTTTTACAGCCACTATAAAGAAGACATCAAGCTGTTTGCCGAGATGGGCTTCAAATGCTTCCGCACCTCCATCGCCTGGACACGCATCTTCCCGAAAGGCGATGAGGCCGAGCCGAACGAAGAAGGCCTGCAGTTTTACGACGACATGTTTGATGAGCTGCTCAAATACAACATTGAGCCGGTGATCACCCTATCCCACTTTGAAATGCCGCTGCATCTGGTGCAGGAATACGGCGGCTGGACCAACCGTAAAGTGGTGGATTTCTTTGTGCGTTTCTCGGAAGTGGTATTCGAGCGCTATAAGAACAAAGTTAAATACTGGATGACCTTTAACGAGATCAACAACCAGCGTAACTGGCGCGCGCCGCTGTTCGGCTACTGCTGCTCCGGCGTGGTCTATACCGAGCATGATAATCCGGAAGAGACCATGTACCAGGTGCTGCATCACCAGTTCGTAGCCAGCGCCATGGCGGTGAAGATTGGTCATCGCATTAATCCGGAGATGAAAATCGGCTGTATGCTGGCGATGGTGCCGCTGTACCCGTTCTCCTGTAAGCCGGAAGATGTAATGTATGCCCAGGAATCCATGCGTGAGCGTTATGTCTTTACCGACGTGCAGCTGCGCGGCTACTACCCATCCTATGTCCTGAACGAGTGGGAACGCCGGGAATTCAACATCAAAATGGAAGCGGGCGATGAGCAGATCCTGCGTGAAGGCACCTGCGATTATCTGGGCTTCAGCTACTACATGACCAACGCCGTGAAAGAAGAAGGCGGCAGCGGCGATGCGATCTCCGGTTTCCAGGGCAGCGTGCCGAACCCGCACGTGAAGGCCTCCGACTGGGGCTGGCAGATTGACCCGGTTGGCCTGCGCTATGCGCTGTGCGAACTCTATGAGCGTTACCAGAAACCGCTGTTCATCGTGGAAAACGGCTTTGGCGCTTACGACAAAGTGGAAGAAGACGGCAGCATCAACGACGATTACCGCATCGACTATCTGCG
Source organism: Enterobacter sp. K510 (assembly GCF_055804875.1). Taxonomy (NCBI): domain Bacteria; kingdom Pseudomonadati; phylum Pseudomonadota; class Gammaproteobacteria; order Enterobacterales; family Enterobacteriaceae; genus Enterobacter; species Enterobacter sp. K510. The sequence goes on from NZ_JBNRLQ010000001.1 coordinate 313,030, forward strand.
GGCGCACGTGGAAGAGATGGTCAAAGCGGTGACTTATGACGGCGTGGATCTGATGGGCTATACCCCGTGGGGCTGCATCGACTGTGTGTCCTTCACTACCGGGCAGTACAGCAAGCGCTATGGCTTTATTTATGTGAATAAGCACGACGACGGCACCGGCGACATGTCCCGTTCCCGTAAGAAGAGCTTTAACTGGTACAAAGAAGTGATCGCCAGCAACGGCGAGAATCTCTGAATCCCCTCACCCTAACCCTCTCCCCAGGGAGAGGGAACAGATCGGCGTGTGTTCTCCCCCTCTCCCTCAGGGAGAGGGCCGGGGTGAGGGTGGCCTTATTTCCCGCCCGCCAGCTCAAGAAAACTTCCCGTCACATAGGACGCCTTTTCGCCGAGCAGCCAGACTATCGCCTGCGCCACTTCTTCGGGCTGGCCGCCGCGCTGCATTGGTAATACCGTCTTCACCCGATCCACGCGCCCCGGCTCGCCGCCGTCGGCATGCATCTCCGTGTAGATAAAACCCGGCCGTACACAGTTCACGCGGATCCCCTGTGCCGCCACTTCCAGCGCCAGGCCGGTCGTCAGCGTATCCACTGCCCCTTTCGAGGCGGCATAATCCACATACTCACCCGCAGCACCTAAGCGTGATGCGGCGGAAGATACATTCACAATCGCACCACCTGCCCCGCCGTGCTTATGGGACATGCGTTTTACCGCCTCGCGGCTGCAAAGAAAATAGCCGGTGACGTTGGTCGCAAGGACGCGGTTGATGCGTTCGGCACTCAGGTTTTCGATAGTGCTCTGTTCAAACAAAATGCCCGCGTTATTCACCAGTGCGGTCAGCGGCGCGCCTTCCCGATCGATACTCTCGAACATCGCCAGCACCTGCGCTTCATCGCTGATGTCCGCCCGCAGCGCAAAGGCGTTGCCGCCTGCTGCGACGATCTCGTTAACCACGTCGGTGGCGGCCTGAATATTGTGGTGATAGTTCACCGCCACGGTATAACCCTCGCGCGCCAGTTGCAGCGCCGTTGCTTTGCCGATCCCACGGCTGCCGCCGGTAACCAGTGCTATTGCCATTACGTTTTCCTTATAAAAAAGCCGGGTGCGCATACGCTTACCCGGCCTACAGAACAGAACGGATCAATTACTCATAGTCGCTCATCGGCACGCAGGAGCAGAACAGATTGCGGTCGCCGTACACATCGTCAAGACGCTTCACGGTCGGCCAGTATTTGTTGTTCAGCCCTGCCGGGAAGACCGCCTGCTCGCGGCTGTAACCGTGCTGCCATTCCGCCACCAGCTCGCGCTGGGTGTGCGGCGCGTTGACCAGCGGGTTATCTTCCAGTGTCCACTCACCGGCCTGCACGCGGTCGATTTCCCCACGGATCGCCAGCATCGCATCAATAAAGCGGTCCAGTTCGACTTTGCTTTCGGATTCTGTCGGCTCAACCATCAGCGTGCCCGCCACCGGGAAGGACATAGTCGGCGCATGGAAACCGTAGTCGATCAGGCGTTTGGCGATGTCCAGCTCGCTGATGCCGATCTCTTCTTTCAGCGGACGAATATCCAGAATACATTCGTGCGCCACACGACCGTCGCGACCGGTGTACAACACAGGATAGGCGTCTTTCAGACGGCTGGCGATGTAGTTGGCATTGAGGATCGCCACCTGGCTTGCCTTTTTCAGCCCTTCCGCGCCCATCATGCGGATATACATCCAGCTGATCGGCAGAATAGAGGCGCTGCCGAACGGGGCCGCGGATACCGCGCCCTGACGGGTCAGCATCCCTTCGATTTGCACCACGCTGTGTCCCGGTACAAAAGGCGCCAGATGCGCTTTCACGCCGATCGGCCCCATGCCAGGACCGCCGCCGCCGTGCGGAATGCAGAAGGTTTTATGCAGGTTAAGGTGCGACACGTCCGCGCCGATAAAGCCCGGCGAGGTGATGCCCACCTGGGCGTTCATGTTCGCGCCATCCAGATACACCTGGCCGCCGAACTGGTGCACGATCTCGCAGACTTCGCGGATGGTCTCTTCATACACGCCGTGGGTGGACGGGTAGGTCACCATAATGCAGGAGAGATTGTCGCCCGCCTGCTCTGCTTTGGCGCGCAAATCGTTCAGATCGATGTTGCCGTTTTTATCACAGGCCACAACCACGACCTGCATCCCCGCCATCTGTGCCGACGCCGGGTTAGTACCGTGCGCGGAGCTCGGGATCAGGCAAATATCGCGATGCCCTTCGTTACGGCTTTCGTGATAGTGACGGATCGCCAGCAGACCGGCATATTCGCCCTGCGCGCCGGAGTTCGGCTGCATACACAAGGCATCGTAACCGGTGAGTTTGACCAGCCAGTCGGAGAGCTGGTTGATCATCTGGTGATAGCCTTCCGCCTGCTCCGGCGGGCAGAACGGGTGCAGTTCCGAGAATTCCGGCCAGGTGATGGGGATCATTTCGGCCGCGGCGTTCAGCTTCATGGTGCAGGAGCCGAGCGGGATCATCGCCTGGTTAAGGGCCAGATCTTTGCGCTCCAGACTGTGCATGTAGCGCATCATTTCGGTTTCGCTGTGATAGCGGTTAAACACCGGATGCGCGAGGATCGCGTCTTCGCGCAGCATAGCCGGCTGAATGGAACGGCTGTCGTGAGCGACGTTTTTATCCAGCGCGTCAATGTCGTGCTGCTCAACGCCGGTGAGCACGGCAAGCAACAGCTGCACGTCTTCGCGGGTGGTGGTTTCATCGAGCGTAATGCCGACCGCGTTAATGATGTCGCTGCGCAGGTTGATTTCACGGGCTTCAGCACGCGCCAGCACTTCGGCTTTATCCGCCACTTCCACGCACAGGGTGTCGAAGTAGTGGGCGTGGCGCAGTTTCAGGCCGTGCTGTTGCAGGCCCGCCGCCAGAATATCCGCCAGGCGGTGAATACGACTGGCAATACGCTTCAGGCCGACCGGACCGTGATACACGGCGTACAGGCTGGCAATGTTCGCCAGCAACACCTGCGAGGTACAGATGTTGGAGTTCGCTTTCTCGCGGCGGATATGCTGCTCGCGGGTCTGCATCGCCATGCGCAGCGCGGTGTTACCGGCGGCATCTTTGGACACGCCGATAATACGGCCTGGCATGGAGCGTTTGAATTCATCTTTCGCAGCGAAGAAGGCCGCGTGCGGGCCGCCGTAGCCCATAGGCACGCCGAAACGCTGGGCAGAGCCGAAGACGATGTCCGCGCCCTGTTTGCCCGGCGCGGTTAACAGCACCAGCGCCATAAAGTCGGCGGCTACGCTGACAATCACTTTGCGCGCTTTCAGTTCGGCGATCAGCGCGCTGTAGTCATGCACTTCGCCGGTGGTGCCCACCTGCTGTAACAGCACGCCGAACACATCCTGATGATCGAGCACTTTGTCGGCATCATCGACGATCACGTCAAAACCAAAGGTTTCAGCGCGGGTACGTACCACGTCCAGCGTCTGCGGGTGTACGTCGGCCGCCACGAAGAAACGGTTGGCGTTTTTCAGTTTGCTGACGCGCTTTGCCATTGCCATGGCTTCCGCGCCTGCGGTGGCTTCATCGAGCAGCGAGGCGGAGGCAATATCCAGTCCGGTCAGATCCAGGGTCACCTGCTGGAAGTTAAGCAGCGCTTCCAGACGGCCCTGGGAAACTTCCGGCTGATACGGCGTATAGGCGGTGTACCAGCCCGGATTTTCCAGCATGTTGCGCAGGATCACCGGCGGCAGTTGCACGGCGGTGTAACCCATGCCGATATAAGTCTTAAAGCGTTTATTGCGGGCGGCGATGGCTTTTAACTCTGCCAGCGCGGCAAATTCGGTTGCGGCGTCACCCACCTGCGGCGGGGTATCCAGCTGAATATCTTTCGGCACAATCTGGCCGATCAGCGCGTTAAGGGACTCTGCGCCCACGGCGTTCAGCATTTCCTGCTGCTGCGTGGCATCCGGTCCGATGTGGCGTTCAATGAATGCGCCGCTATTTTCAAGCTGGCTTAGCGTCTGTGTCATGGGCGAGGGTTCCTGAAACGGTCTGGCTGATTTGCCCGGTGGCGCTGGCGCTCACCGGGCCTGCAAAGTAATGAAATATCCGGCGGAGATTTACTCGTCTTCTAACAGCGCTTCATACGCGCTGGCGTCCAGCAGAGCGGCAACTTCGCTTTCATCGCTGGCTTTAATTTTGAAGATCCAGCCGCCGCTGTACGGCTCGCTGTTGACCAGCTCCGGCGTGTCGCTCAGCGCGTCGTTGACGGCCAGGATCTCGCCGCTGACCGGCGCATAAATATCGGAAGCGGCTTTTACGGATTCGGCAACGGCACAGTCGTCGCCCGCGCTGACGGTCGCGCCCACTTCAGGCAGATCGACAAACACCATATCACCCAGCAGCTCCTGCGCGTGCTCGGTAATGCCAACGGTGTAGCTGCCGTCCGCTTCTTTGCGCAGCCATTCATGTTCTTTACTGTATTTCAGTTCAGCCGGTACATTGCTCATAAAGGTTTCTCCACAATAAAATGCGTTACGCGACAGGTTTACCCATGCGCACAAAAACAGGTTTGGTAACGGTAACCGGCATTTCGCGGTTACGGATCTGTACGATGGCGGTTTCGCCAATGCCTGCCGGTACGCGGGCCAGCGCGATGCTGTAGCCCAGCGTCGGTGAGAAGGTACCGCTGGTGATAACGCCTTCCTGCTGATTGCCGTCGTGGTCAGTGAAACGCACCGGCAGTTCATTACGCAGCACGCCTTTTTCGGTCATCACCAGACCAACCAGCTGTTCGGTGCCTTTTTCACGCTGTGCTTCCAGCGCTTCGCGGCCGATAAAGTCGCGGTCAGCGGGTTCCCAGGCGATGGTCCAGCCCATATTGGCGGCCAGCGGAGAGACGCCTTCATCCATCTCCTGCCCGTAAAGGTTCATGCCCGCTTCCAGACGCAGCGTATCGCGCGCGCCCAGGCCGCAGGGTTTCACGCCCGCTTCCACCAGCGCATGCCAGAATTCGGCGGCCTTTTCATTCGGCATGGCGATTTCATAGCCCGCTTCGCCGGTGTAGCCGGTGGTGGCAATAAAAAGTCCGCCTGTTTCCACGCCAAAGAATGGCTTCATGCCGCTGACGGCTTCACGTTGTTCATCGCTGAACAGCGTGGCGGCTTTGGCTTTGGCGTTCGGGCCCTGCACGGCGATCAGCGATAGATCGTCGCGCACGCTGATGTCGATGGCGTAAGGCGCGGCGTGTTCGGTGATCCAGGCGAGATCTTTTTCGCGGGTGGCGGAGTTGACCACCAGGCGGAAGAAGTCTTCGCTGAAGAAGTAGACGATCAGGTCGTCAATCACGCCGCCGGAGGCGTTAAGCATGCCGCTGTAGAGCGCCTTGCCGGGGGTGGTAAGTCTGGCTACGTCGTTAGCCAGCAGGTAACGCAGGAAGTCGCGGGTACGGGTGCCTTTCAGATCGACGATGGTCATGTGGGACACATCGAACATGCCTGCATCGCGGCGTACGGCGTGGTGCTCGTCAAGCTGGGAGCCGTAATGCAGCGGCATCATCCAGCCGTGGAAATCCACCATGCGCGCGCCACATAGCGTGTGTTGTTCAAACAAAGGAGTCTGCTGAGCCATCTTTTCCTCATTGAATAAGCGGGGCTGTTAAGGATTTCCCGGGTCATAAAAACCGCCACGACCCCCGGCGTCAGCCTCCTTTCAGGTTGCCGACGCAAACGTTACCTTTCGCCTGAACTTATCACTGAAAAGCGCCCTAAACCATAAGTAAAAATGCGCCATCACATTAGCTTATGACCTGAAAACCCGCAGAGCCGCACAGCGTAAAAAACTTAATAACGAGTAATTAACATTCTCTTTATAGGGAGAATTGAACTTCCCGACCCTGTAAAGTGACATTTTTCACCAAAAATCATGAGAATTTCCCGACGCTGAAAATTCATGACATGAGAAAAAGTAATCTGAAAAAGCGGGTGAAATTAGATTATTTCAAATGAGGAGACGCTGCCCTTCCCGGAACCGGGAAGGGAAAGTGTGACGCGGATCTTAGTTCAGGCGGAAGGCTAAAAAATGATTATTTCAGCCAGTCGGGAAGGTCGTTGAGACCCATCGCCTGACGGATAAGTTGCGGCTTCACGCCAGGGAGGGTGTCGGCCAGCTTGAGACCAATATCACGCAGCAATTTTTTCGCCGGGTTGTTACCCGCAAACAGCCCACGGAAGCCCTGCATCCCGGCGAGCATCACCGCCGCGCTGTGCTTGCGGCTGCGCTCGTAACGGCGCAGATAGAGATGCTGCCCGATGTCTTTGCCCTCGCGATGCAGACGACGCAGCTCGTTAACCAGCACTGCCGCATCCATAAAGCCCAGGTTGACGCCCTGCCCGGCCAGCGGATGAATGGTGTGCGCCGCGTCGCCAACCAGCGCCAGACGATGACCGGCAAACTGACGGGCGTAGCGTCCGGTAAGGGGATAAACCTGACGCTCGCTCTCCACCTGACACAGGCCAAGGGCATTGTCGAAGGCCACGCACAGCGCCTGATTGAAGTCTTCAGTGCTGGCCTGCTGCATTTTTTCCGCCTCACGCGGTGGCAACGACCAGACAATAGAGCACAGATGCGGATCCGCCAGCGGCAGGAATGCCAGAATGCCGTCGCCGTAAAACACCTGACGCGCGGTGGCGTTGTGCGGTTCGGCGGTACGGATGGTCGCCACCAGCGCGTGATGGCCGTAATCCCAGTAAGTAAGCGGAATATCGGCTTTGCTACGCAGCCAGGAGTTAGCGCCGTCAGCGCCCACCACCAGGCGCGCCGTCAGCATGCTGCTGTCCTGCATGGTAAGGAAGGCGTCGTTTTCGCCCCAGGCGACCTGTTGCAGCGTGGCCGGGGTAATCAACGTGATGTCGCTGCTCTGCTGCGCTTTTTGCCACAGCGCCTGATGCACCACGGCGTTTTCGACGATGTGTCCCAGATGGCTGTAGCCCATGCTTTCGTCGTCAAAGGCGATGCGGCCAAAGCTGTCTTTGTCCCACACTTCCATGCCGTGATAGCAGCTGACGCGGTGCGCCAGAATGTCAGACCAGACGCCCAGATGCGTCAGCAGTTTTTCACTGGCGGCGTTGATGGCGGATACGCGCAGTTCAGGCGGCGCATCCGGGGCCAGCGGCACCGGCGCGTTCTGTTCCAGCACCGCCACGCGCAGCCCGCTGCCCTGTAATCCACAGGCCACAGCCAGCCCGACCATGCCCCCGCCAACAATTGCTACATCTACACTTTGCACAATTCACTCCAGCAGCCTGGCTTAGCAGGCGTAATTGTTGCAGCCAGTTTGAACACGGACAGCGCGGAAAAACCGGAGCGTACTTGCAGTACGTGAGGATTTACTCGCTTCGCTCGCCCAGAGGGCCGCCCTTTTGGGCGTTCAAAACACTGACGTGTTTTGTTGAGCACTGCCCAGGTTCAAAATGGCAAATAAAATAGCCTGGTAAGACAGGCTTAGCGCGCGACCCAGCCCAGCGTCCGCTGCGCCAGCACATCACGTGCCGGGGTAAATAATTCCATTGCCATCAGACCGGCATTGCGCCCGGCGACCAGCGGCGCCCAGCGGTTGGCGAACAGGTGCACCAGCCCGTCGGTGACGCCGATGGTCGCCTCTTTGTCGGCCTGGCGGCGTTTTTGATACTGGCACAGCACCGAATAAATACCCACGTCCGTCTGACTGGCCCATGCGCTGGTCAGGGTTTCGGCCAGCGTCATCACGTCGCGCATGCCGAGGTTAAACCCCTGCCCGGCGATAGGATGCAGCGTCTGGGCGGCATTGCCCACCAGCACCACGCGATGGGAAATGGACGACGAGGCGGTGGTCAGCGACAGCGGATAGGCGCTGCGCGTTCCGGCGTGAAGGATACGCCCGAGCCGCCAGCCGAAGGCTTTTTGCAGCTCGTGACAGAATTTTTCGTCAGACCAGGCGAGCACCTCGTCACGCTTGTTTTCTGCGTGGCACCACACCAGCGAGTAGCGCCCCTGCGTCATCGGCAGCAATGCCAGCGGGCCATGCTCGGTAAAGCGCTCGAAGGCGCGGCCAGCTTGTTTCGCGGACACCGTGACGTTGGCGATCACCGCCACCTGATGATAGGGCGTCTGCTGCCAGGTAATGCCGCTTTGCGATCCCAGCGACGAACGGGAGCCATCGGCGGCAACCAGCAGCGTGCCGTCGATCTGATCGCCATTTTCCAGCATCACGCTGACGCCGTTTTCCGTGCGGGAAAAGGTATTGACCCGCGCGGGACAATGCAGCGTCACGCCGGGGGCGTTTTTCAGCATGGCAAACAGGCGCTGGCCGATATCATGCAGCTCGACCACCTGACCCAGCGCGTCCACGCGGTAATCCTGCGCCTCTAAAGTGACAAAACCCGCATGGCCGCGATCGCTGACGTGTACGGTGGTAATAGGTGTAGCGCAGTCGGCAAGGCGTTGCCAGATACCGACCCGCGCCAGCTGCTGACAGGTGCCCTCCGCCAGCGCAATGGCGCGGGCATCAAACCCCGGATGGCGCGTGGCGTCCGGGGCGATGGCTTCCACCACATGCACCGGCAGCGTTCCCTTTGATAAGCGTGAAATGGCCAGCGCCAGGGTCGCGCCTGCCATGCCGCCGCCCACGATAATCACGCTCATGCGCGTTTCGCTGCCGCCATCAGCGCCTCGATGTCATCGGCTTTTTTAACCACGCTGGCGGTGAGGTTTTCGTTGCCGTCTTCAGTGATCAGAATATCGTCTTCAATACGCACGCCAATGCCGCGGTATTCTTCCGGCACGTCGGCGTCCGGGGCGATGTACAGACCCGGCTCGACGGTGATCACCATGCCCGGCTCCAGCACGCGGGAGCGATCCGCGCCGTAAACGCCCACGTCATGCACATCCAGCCCCAGCCAGTGGCTCAGGCCATGCATAAAGAACGGACGGTGCGCGTTGTCGGCAATCAGCTGGTCGATTTCGCCTTTCAGGATGCCGAGCTTCACCAGGCCGGTGATCATGATGCGCACCACGTCGGCAGTCACGTCCTGAATGGAGACGCCCGGCCGGAAGCGTTGCAGGGCCGTCTCTAAAGATTCCAGCACGATGTCATAGATGGCGCGCTGGGCGGGGGTGAATTTGCCGTTTACCGGGAAGGTACGGGTAATGTCGCCCGCGTAGCCCTGGTATTCGCATCCGGCGTCAATCAGCACCAGATCGCCGTCGCGCATTTCACTTTCGTTTTCGGTGTAGTGCAGGATGCAGGCGTTTTCACCGCTGCCGACGATGGTGTTGTAGGACGGGAAGCGCGCGCCGTGGCGGGAAAACTCGTGCAGGATCTCACCTTCCAGCTGGTATTCGAACATTCCCGGACGGCAGACCTGCATGGCGCGGGTGTGCGCCAGGGCGGTGATCTCCCCGGCGCGACGCATCACTTCGATCTCTTCGGCGGATTTGAACAGGCGCATTTCGTGCACCATCGGACGCCAGTCGGTCATGGTGGCTGGCGCGGTGAGGTTCTGCCGCGCGCTTTTACGCAGTTTATCCAGCGCGGCAAAGACGATCTCATCAGCCCAGGCGTATTCGCCCTGCGCGTGATAGACCACGTCGAGGCCGTTCAGTAACTGATAGAGCTGCTCGTTGATTTCGCTGAACGCCAGCGCGCGATCGACGCCCAGTTTTTCCGGGGCGGCTTCCTGCCCGAGACGGCGGCCAAACCAGATCTCGGCGGTTTTATCGCGCAGGCGGTTAAACAGCACGCTGTGGTTATGGGTGTCATCGCTTTTAATCAGCACCAGCACGGCCTGCGGCTCGTTAAAGCCGGTGAAATACCAGAAGTCGCTGCTCTGCCGGTAGGGATATTCACTGTCGGCGCTGCGGGTCACTTCCGGCGCGGCGAAGATTAGAGCCGCGCTGGCAGGCGCCATCTGCGCCAGTAAGGCCTGACGGCGACGAAGAAATTCAAGCTGTGTCATGACACCTCCATATTCAACAAGACAGTTTAGTGTAGCGTGGGCTTACGCATTTCCGGTGCGGTTGGCTGTGGTCGGGTGAACGTATCGTGGCACAGCAGCGCGGCGATGCGCACATACTCGACGATCTCTTCCAGCGACATCTCCAGCTCCTCCTGGTCTTCGTCTTCTTCGTAGCCCAGCTGCGCGATGTTGCGCAGATCGTCAATCGCCTCGCCGGTTTCGCCGGTCACTTTATCCAGCTTCGGCTGAGTAACGCCCAGGCCCAGCAGGAAGTGGTTGACCCAGCCCGCCATGGCGTCGGCACGTTCGAAAACCGTGGTGTCGTCGCCATCCGGCAGAAACAGCTGGAACTGGAAGCCATCGTCTTCCAGCGCGTCGCTGGTGGCGGCATGCAGCTTGCGTAAGGCTTCCGCCAGCTCGTGCCCAAAGGCCAGACCTTCGTTTGTCAGGTCGTGCAACAGCGGCTGCCAGGAGGCGTCTTTGTTGCCGCCGCAGAGCATCCCGCCGATCAGACCGTGCATTTCCGCCGCGGTTAAGCCAACGCCCTGTTGATTGAGTAACTGGTTAAGTTCATTGTAACCAGGCATTTCGTTCTGTATTGACATGCGCATTCGTCGTCGTTGGGAGGAATATTCATGGTATGCTACCACTTTGGACCCTGGTGATATACCCGTCAGGCCTTACCTCAGGCAATGTATTTGTGCCGTTAAAGGGCTTGAATCCTCTCATCAGGGTAGCTATAGTGACGCCCCTTCGCAGCCAGGGCTCGGCTGGGAAGGCAGAGCGCAGTCAAACAGCAGGAAGGTGGCATGTCTGCAGAACCCGTCGATATCCAAATTTTTGGCCGTTCACTGCGAGTGAATTGCCCACCTGAACAAAGGGATGCTTTGAATCAGGCTGCGGAAGATCTGAATCAGCGGTTGCAAGATCTGAAAGTACGCACTAGAGTCACAAATACTGAGCAGCTGGTTTTCATCGCCGCGTTGAACATCAGCTACGAACTTGCTCAGGAAAAGGCAAAAACCCGCGACTACGCCGCCAACATGGAGCAGCGTATTCGGATGTTACAGCAGACCATCGAACAGGCATTGCTTGATCAGGGTCGCATAACAGAAAGACCGGGGCCGAAGTTTGAATAACACTTCAGGGTCTACTATGGTAGAGTGACCATGAAGAAAAAATTTCTCTGAGATGTTCGCAAGCGGGCCAGTCCCCTGAGCCGATATTTCATACCACAAGAATGTGGCGCTCCACGGTTGGTGAGCATGCTCGGTTCGTCCGAGAAGCCTTAAAACTGTGACGACACATTCACCTTGAACCAAGGGTTCAAGGGTTACAGCCTGCGGCGGCATCTCGGAGATTCCCCTTCTTCTACCACTACCTGTACCAGCCGTTATCATGACGCAAACAACACTCCCGGTTTCACCCCGTCAGACCATTCGCCAGCAAATTCGTCTGCGCCGTCGCGCATTGACCACCGATCAACAATTACGCTTTGCCGAACAGGCCGCCTCCCGCATGATGGCGTTTCCGCCCGTGGTGATGGCCCGCACCGTCGCGCTGTTTTTATCCTTTGATGGCGAGCTGGATACCCGTCCGCTTATCGAACAGCTGTGGCGCAGCGGCAAACAGGTTTATCTGCCCGTGCTTCACCCCTTCAGCCCCGGCAACTTGCTGTTTCTGCATTACCATCCGCAAAGCGATCTGGTAATGAACCGGCTGAAAATCTATGAGCCGAAGCTGGATGTGCGCGACGTGCTGCCGCTCAGCAAGTTGGATGTGCTGATCACGCCGCTGGTGGCCTTTGACGCGCAGGGGCAACGGCTGGGTATGGGGGGCGGCTTTTACGACCGCACGCTGCAAAACTGGCAGCAGTACGCGCTGACGCCGGTGGGTTACGCCCATGATTGTCAGTTTGTGGAGAAACTGCCGGTGGAAGAGTGGGATGTGCCGCTGCCGGCGGTGGTGACGCCGTCGAAAGTCTGGATGTGGTAACCCCTCTCCCTGGGGAGAGGGTCAGTGTGAAGGAAAATCAGTACAGCAGTCGGGCGCGGATGGTGCCCGGGATCGCCTTCATGCTGTAGAGCGCTTTCTCTGCCACATCCTCTTCCGCTTCAATATCAATGACCACATAGCCCATCTGCGGCGAGGTTTGCAGATACTGCGCGGCGATGTTCACGCCCTGCTCGGCAAAAATCTGGTTGATCGCAGTCAGCACGCCGGGACGGTTTTCATGGATGTGCAGCAGGCGACGACCGCCGTGCAGCGGCAGGGATACTTCCGGGAAGTTAACCGCCGACAGCGTGGAGCCGTTATCGGAGTATTTCACCAGTTTACCCGCCACTTCGAGGCCGATATTTTCCTGCGCTTCCTGGGTGGAGCCGCCGATGTGCGGCGTCAACAGCACGTTATCGAATTCACATAGCGGAGAGTTAAACGGATCGCTGTTAGTGGCCGGTTCCGTCGGGAAGACGTCGATAGCCGCCCCCGCCAGATGTTTGCTGCGCAGCGCTTCGCATAATGCCGGAATATCCACCACCGTGCCGCGTGCGGCGTTGATCAGCAGCGAACCCGGTTTCATCAGCGCCAGCTGTTCCGCGCCCATCATATCTTTGGTGGAGGCGTTTTCCGGTACGTGCAGGCTTACCACGTCGCTCATGTTCAGCAGGTCGGAGAGATGCTGAACCTGGGTCGCATTGCCGAGCGGCAGTTTGCTTTCAATGTCGTAGAAAAAGACGTGCATCCCCAGCGATTCCGCGAGGATCCCCAGCTGCGTACCGATATGGCCGTAACCGATAATCCCCAGCTTTTTGCCGCGCGCTTCATAGGAGCCGGTCGCCAGCTTGTTCCAGATGCCGCGGTGCGCTTTGGCGTTCGCTTCCGGAATGCCGCGCATCAACAGCAGCAGCTCGCCGATCACCAGTTCCGCTACCGAGCGGGTATTTGAGAAGGGCGCGTTAAACACCGGAATGCCGCGTTTTGCCGCCGCGTTCAGATCCACCTGGTTGGTGCCGATGCAGAAGCAGCCCACGGCGACAAGTTTTTCTGCCGCCGCGAAAATCTCTTCTGTCAGGTTGGTACGGGATCGCAGGCCGATGAAATGCGCATCACGGATGGAGGCTTTCAGCTGTTCGCTGTCCAGCGCCCCTTTGTGGAATTCGATATTGGTGTAACCCGCGGCGCGGAGGCTATCGATTGCTTTTTGATGCACCCCTTCCACCAGCAGAAACTTAATTTTGTCTTTTTCCAGTGATACTTTTGCCATTTCCCCGACCCTGTTTGTCATAACTTATGTGTGTGTTCGCCTTAGCCAACATATCAAAAAAAACTATTGCAGCAATATGAACCTTTGCGGCGGCGCTCTGAAGAAAAGTCATACAGCGGAATTTGGCAGAGGAAAATGCTGGAAAAGAAAACGATTGCGGAAGGAAAATCAGAGCGGAATAAAAAACGTGATAGATGTCACCAAAATCTGTCACGCAAAATTTTTTTAACGGGGAGGCAGGCTCCCCGCCAGATCATTTTACGATGGTTTTCACGCCGTCGGCGGTGCCAATCAGCGCGACATCCGCGCCACGGTTGGCGAACAGCCCGACCGTCACCACACCCGGCAGGCCGTTGATGGCGTTTTCCAGCGCGATGGGATCGATGATCTCCAGGCCGTGCACGTCGAGGATCACGTTGCCGTTATCGGTCACCACGCCCTGACGGTATTCCGGACGCCCGCCCAGCTTGACCAGCTCACGCGCCACGGCGCTGCGCGCCATCGGGATCACCTCAACCGGCAGCGGGAATGCGCCGAGGATCGCCACTTCTTTGGAGGCATCGGCGATGCAGATAAATTTGTCGGCCACCGAGGCGATAATTTTCTCGCGGGTCAGGGCCGCGCCACCGCCTTTGATCATCTGCATCTGACCGTTGATTTCGTCAGCGCCGTCAACGTACACGCCCAGACGGTCCACTTCGTTGAGATCAAAAACGTGAATGCCGAGACTTTGCAGTTTGGCGGTGGAGGCATCGGAGCTGGATACCGCGCCTTCGATCTGGCCTTTCATGGTGCCGAGCGCATCAATAAAATGCGCCGCCGTGGAGCCGGTGCCCACACCCACGATAGTGCCGGGTTCAACGTATTTGAGCGCCGCCCATCCAACTGCTTTTTTCAGTTCATCCTGCGTCATGATCATTGGCCTGTGGTGAGAAAATCCTGCCCGCATTATAAATGCATCCCGCCAGGACGCCAAAATTATGTCATAGTGCGCCTAATCACAAACGGGGATAAGTTATAGCAATGAAACGTCCTGACTACAGAACATTACAGGCGCTTGACGCGGTCATCCGGGAGCGTGGCTTCGAGCGCGCCGCGCAAAAGCTGTGTATCACTCAGTCCGCCGTTTCTCAGCGCATTAAACAGCTTGAGAACATGTTTGGTCAGCCGCTGCTGGTGCGTACCGTGCCGCCGCGCCCGACCGAACAGGGGCAAAAACTGCTGGCGTTGCTGCGTCAGGTAGAACTGCTGGAAGAGGAGTGGCTCGGGGATGAGCAGATCGGTTCCACGCCGTTGCTGCTGTCGCTGGCGGTCAACGCCGACAGTCTGGCGACCTGGTTGCTACCGGCGCTGGCCCCGGTGCTGGCCGATTCGCCGATCCGCCTGAATTTACAGGTGGAAGATGAAACCCGTACCCAGGAGCGGCTGCGACGTGGCGAAGTGGTGGGCGCGGTCTCCATTCAACCGCAGGCATTGCCAAGCTGCCTGGTGGACCAACTGGGCGCGCTCGATTACCTGTTTGTCGGCTCGAAAGCCTTTGCTGAGCGCTATTTTCCGAACGGCGTAACCCGCCAGGCCTTGCTGAAAGCGCCTGCCGTGGCGTTCGACCATCTGGATGATATGCATCAGGCCTTTTTACAGCAGAATTTCGACCTGCCGCCGGGCAGCGTGCCCTGCCATATCGTGAACTCGTCGGAAGCCTTCGTGCAGCTGGCGCGTCAGGGCACCACCTGTTGCATGATCCCGCATTTGCAGATTGAAAGAGAGTTAGACAGCGGTGAGCTGATTGATCTCACGCCGGGCCTGTTCCAGCGCCGGATGCTCTACTGGCACCGCTTTGCGCCGGAGAGCCGCATGATGCGCAACGTCACCGATGCGCTGTTAGCGCACGGTCATCGGGTATTGCGTCAGGATTAGGATTTTGCCCGGCGGCGCTGCGCTTGCCGGGCCTACGTATGGATGTAGGCCGGGTAAGCGTAAGCGCCACCCGGCACACAACCAACCTTACTGTGCTGCCGGAGCCGGCTGGCTGGCTGGCGTGGACTGCGCCGGTGCCGCGTTTGCGCCCGGTTGCAGTTCAAACACCACGTCAACCTGATCGTCAAACTGAATGGTCGGCTGCTCGTAGGTTTCCTGGGCTGATACCGGGGCGGCATCCGCTTTCATCATCCGTACCATCGGGGTCGGCTGATAGTTGGAAACGTGGTAGCGTACGCTGTACACCTGACCGAGCTTGCTGTTAAAGCCTGCCGCCAGCTGTTCAGCCTGATGCTTCGCATCGTCAATCGCCGCTTTACGCGCTTTGTCTTTGTACTCTTCCGGCTGCGCCACGCCCAGGGTGACTGAACGTACTTCGTTCAGGCCCGCTTTCAGCGCGCCATCCAGCAGGGAGTTAAGTTTATCCAGCTCGTGCAGGGTCACTTCCACGCTGCGTACCGCGCGGTAGCCTTTCAGAATGCTTTTGCCGTCCTGATAGTCGTAATCCGGCTGAGTGCGCAGGTTGGCGGAGTTGATGTCTTTTTTGGCAACGCCGTTTTTCTCGAGGAAGCCTAAATACTGCGCCACGCGATCGTCTGCCTGTTTCTTGGCAGAGGCGGCATCCTTGGCCGCTACGTTGACCTCAATTGCCAGGGTGGCAATATCCGGAACCGCATCGACGCTCGCCGTGCCCGAAGTAACGATGTGCGGCCCGTTCGGCAATTCGCTTGCCTGTACCGACATCGCACCTAATCCAACCATTGCTGCCAGGGCTATAACGTTAAACTTCACTGTAGTTCCTCCATGTCATGACAATCGCCCAAAAATACAGGCTTCTGCCAGCAAGCTTAGCGTTTTCAGCACGCTTGTCCATAAGGTATGGTCTGATTACCACAGCGCCTGTAAGTGATGGACACCTTCGCGGGCCAGCTGAAAGGCAATGAACCACATCACGCCGCCCACCAGCGTATTAATAATGCGCTGGGCAGTGGCGGTACGCAGACGCGGGGCGAGCCAGGCCGCCAGCAGCGCCAGGCTGAAAAACCACAGGAAGGAGGCGCTGATGGTGCCGAGCGCAAACCAGCGTTTCGGCATTTCGGCCAGTTGCCCGCCCAGACTGCCGAGCACCACGAAGGTATCGAGATAGACATGGGGATTAAGCCAGGTGACCGCCAGCATGGTGGCGATGATCCGCCCGCGGCCCTGTTTTGATACTTCCCCACTGGCAAGCTCTGGCTGGCTGCCGAGCGCCGTTTTCAGCGCGCCAAAGCCGTACCACAGCAAGAACGCCACGCCGCCCCAGGTGACGATGGCCAGCAGCCACGGCGACTGCATCAGCAATGCGCTGCCGCCAAAGATCCCGGCACAAATCAGCAGTAAATCGCTCACCGCGCACAGCGAGGCGACCAGCAAATGATGGTGGCGGCGAATGCCCTGATTCATGACAAACGCATTTTGCGGGCCGAGGGGTAAAATCATAGCCGCGCCGAGGGCAAGCCCCTGAATATAATAAGTTAACACCTGGAATTACTCACGCTAATAAGGAATGCGCCGACTATACCGGGCGGCAGTTATTAGCGGAAATGGATAATTTTAATCGGGGATAAGTGGAGTTAATAATACTCTGCCCGGCCAGGGTACCACCTGTAGGCCGGGCAGGACGAAGTCGCCGCCCGGCAACGTAGCCGGGCATTGATGCTCAGGTCAGGCTTCCGCTTCCGCCTGCTTTTCCGCTTTTTCGCGTTTCAGATGCACATCCATCTGCGGATACGGGAAGTTAATGCCGTTGGCATCGAAGGTTTTCTTGATGCGTTCCAGCACGTCCCAGTAAACGTTTTGCAGATCGCCGCTGTTGCTCCAGACGCGGATCACAAAGTTCACGCTTGAGGCGCCCAGCTCGTTCATGCGAACGGTCATCTCGCGATCTTTAAGAATGCGGTCGTCCGATTCGATGATCTCCGTCAGCAGTTTTCTCACCAGATCGATATCCGCGTCGTAATCCACGCCGATGATAAATTCGTTGCGGCGTACCGGCTCACGGGAAAAGTTGATGATATTCCCGGCGATGATTTTACCGTTCGGGATCACCACATAGCGGCCATCGGCAGAGCGCAGCGTGGTAGAGAAAATCTGCACATGCAGCACGGTACCGGCCACACCGCCCAAATCAACATATTCGCCGGAGCGGAACGGGCGGAAGGTTACCAGCAGCACGCCCGCGGCCAGGTTCGACAGCGACCCCTGTAATGCCAGACCAACGGCCAGACCGGCGGCGCCCAGCACGGCGATCACCGAGGCGGTTTGCACCCCGACACGCCCCAGCGCGGCAATCAGCGTAAAGGCGATAATGCCATAGCGCACCAGCGCCGATAAAAAGTCCGCCACGGTGGCGTCAATATGTCGCGCCAGCATCAGGCGATTGAGGCCGTTGGAAATGATACGCGCGATGATCATCCCGATGATGATAATGGCGATAGCCGCCACGATATTCACCGCATAACTCAGCAGTAATGCCTGGTTATGTACCAGCCATCCCCCTGCGCTATTGATGCTGCCAACCACGTTAAGATCGTCCATTTACGGTTCCTTTTTTTCTTGCCAAAACGGCGTAACACTCACGTTGCAGGCGTGAGACAGGTCAACAAAGGGTAACCATAAAAAAGATCATCTGCCAGATTTCAACGGATTAACGGAGAGGTTTCCCTCTCCGTCGTGGCATTTTTAGCCGATCAAAATAGTTTGTAGAGGATGTTGAGAATGGCCAGCAGGCCGATCAGGGTAACGAACAGGTTGTCGGCTTTGCCCTGATATTTCGCAAGCTGCGGGACTTTGCGCACGGCATACATCGGCAATAAACACAGCAGCGAAGCGATAATAGGCGCGCCCATGGCTTCGATCAGATCGAGAATATTCGGATTCGCATAGGCCACAATCCAGGTGGAACCCATGATAAACAGCATGCTGATGGTATTCAGCTTGCCGGTGGAGACGCGGGTTTTATCGCCTTTGTAAGCAAACTTGACTACCAGGCCGTTCAGCCCTTCCAGGGTGCCAAGGTAATGGCCAAAGAAGGATTTAAAAATAGCCACCAGCGCAATAATGGACGCGCCATACTCCAGCACGGTGGCAAAGGTGGATTTACTGCCGCTCATGGCGGCGAAGTGGTTTGCCAGATAAGAGAGCACCGGAATATTTTGCGCTTTGGCGTCCGCCATATCCTGCGGCGACAGGGTAAACAGGCAGCTGAAGGCGAAAAACATCACCACCGCCACCATCAATACGCTGGCGCGGGAGATAATTTGTGAACATTTGCGTTCAGTAAATTCCCGGCCAAAATCCGCTTCATACTCCTCGCGTTTGGAGACCACGAAAGAGGAGACAATGGGTGAGAAGTTAAAGGAGAACACCATAATGGAGATACCGAGCCACACCGTCACCAGAATACCGTCATGACCGGCCAGCGAAATCTCGCTCAGGTTAACCTGGTCAATTACCGCGCTGTTCCAGTAGGGGATCAGCGACAGGGAGATCAGTACCAGGCTGGCGATAAACGGAAATACCAGCCAGCTCATCACCCTGACCATCAGATCCTTACCGAAGCAGATCACCACCGCCATTAACAGCAGCAGCGCCAGCGCCACCAGGCCACGGTTTAGCGGCATCAACTGGAGCTGATTTTCCCAGAAGGTCATAAAGGTGTTGGTAATGGTAACGCCGTAAATCCACAGCAGCGGGCAGATGGCGAAGAAGTAGAGAAAGGTGATCACCACGCCGCCGGTCCTGCCGAAGTGCTCTTCCACCGTTTCGGTGATATTGCCCGATACCTTGCTGCCGGACAGGCACAGCCGGGCCAGCGCGCGGTGACAGAGAAAGGCAATCGGGTACGCCAGCAGCAGCATACAAAGAATAGGAATTAAGCCGCCGAATCCGGCGCGGATCGGGAAGAATAATACCCCTGCGCCAATGGCCGTGCCGAATAATCCCAGCGTCCAGGTGGTGTCGGATTTACGCCATAGCGCTTTGTCCTGCTGGCTGAGAATGGTGCTGTCAGTTGTGCTCATAAAATATCCTTTTTATGCCTTCAGAATTCACCGGCGCCGGTAATAGCGGAGACCCGCGAAAGATCGATATTCCCGCCGGAAATAAGGCTGACGGTTTTTCGCCCTTTGATAATATCGTCGAGCTTGCCGCTTAATAATGCAGCGGTGGCCAGCGCCCCTGCCCCTTCGGCGATAATCTTATTACGCTGGATCAGCGCTAACATGCTGTGGCGAATGTCATCTTCGCTGACCAGAATCATATCTGAGACTAATGCATTGACGATCTCAAAGGTTAAATCGCCGGGACGTGAAACATCGCAGCCGTCCGCCAGCGTACCTGCGTTGCGATGGCTGGTTATTTTCCCGGCGCGAAACGAGGCGGTCATACCGTGAACATTTTCCGCCTGCACGCCGATAATATTGATAGTGGGGTTAATAGATTTGATAGCCAGCGCGACCCCGGCAATTAAACCGCCGCCGCCGACCGGTAAAATGACGTTATCGACATCATAGAGATCCTCTAAAATCTCAAGGCCAATCGTTCCCTGCCCGGCAATGACCTTTTCATCGTTGTATGGCGGAATGAAAATACGTCCTTCCATTTCGACAATTTCGCTGACTTTGGCGATGGTATCGTTAAAATTTTCACCGTGCATCACCACCTGGGCGGAATAATCGCTGGTGGCGGCGACTTTCGATTTCGGCGCGCTGACGGGCATCACCACTTTGCCGTTGATACCAAGCATGGCGCAGGATAGCGAGACACCCTGCGCATGATTACCGGCGGAACAGGCTACCACCCCGCGCTGACGTTCCTCGTCGGTAAGCGAACTGAGTTTATTGAACGCACCGCGAATTTTAAACGAGCCGGTACGCTGCATATTTTCAAATTTTAAATAAATTTCGCCGTGGCAGCATTCACTTAGGTAATTTGAGCGGGGCATCCCGGTTTTGTAGATATGTCCGGTGAGCCTTTTCTTAGCGTCTAAAATATCGTCAATAGTGACGGGCAGATCGTGTTGAATGTGCATCCTTTCCTCGCAATAACCAGAGATAAATTACAGCGCGCTGTAATTTACGTTTTACGAAGATATTCGCCTGAATACCCTCGCGACTCATTATGGTTATTGTGTTTGCAATAGCTTCATTATTATTTTCAACGCAACGACAACGATCATACTTATCCCACACGGCAGGTTATGTGCCTTGACTCACAATTAGCGGATGAATAAGTGTGATGAATGTTTTAAAGCGAAATAATAGCCCGGAAATAAAAATGGCTTCCCGGAGGAAGCCATTTACACAGCTTATTTCAGATTACAGAACGTCAATCGCGTTCAGTTCTTTGAAAGCCTGCTCCAGACGGGTGATCATGGACGTCTGTGCAGCGCGCAGCCATACGCGCGGATCGTAGTATTTCTTGTTCGGCTGGTCTTCGCCTTTCGGGTTGCCCAGCTGGCCCTGCAGATAGGCTTCGTTTTCTTTGTAGTAGTTCAGGATACCTTCCCATGTTGCCCACTGGGTATCGGTATCGATGTTCATTTTGATAACGCCGTAGCTTACGGAGTCTTTGATTTCCTGCGCAGTAGAACCGGAACCGCCGTGGAACACGAAGTTCAGAGCGTTGTGCGGCAGGTTGTGTTTCTTGCTGACGTATTCCTGAGAATCACGCAGGATGGTCGGAGTCAGTTTCACGTTACCCGGCTTGTAAACGCCGTGTACGTTACCGAAGGACGCCGCAATGGTGAAGCGCGGGCTGATAGCGTTCAGTTTGGTGTACGCGTAATCAACGTCTTCCGGCTGGGTGTACAGTGCAGAAGCGTCCATGTGGCTGTTGTCCACGCCGTCTTCTTCGCCACCGGTGCAACCCAGTTCGATTTCCAGGGTCATGCCGATTTTGGACATGCGCTCCAGGTATTTGGAGCAGATTTCGATGTTCTCTTCCAGAGACTCTTCAGACAGGTCGATCATGTGGGAAGAGAACAGCGGTTTGCCGGTCGCCGCAAAGTGTTTTTCACCCGCGTCCAGCAGACCGTCGATCCACGGCAGCAGTTTCTTCGCGCAGTGGTCAGTGTGCAGGATCACCGGCACGCCGTAGTGCTCAGCCATCTGGTGTACGTGATGCGCGCCAGAGATAGCGCCCAGGATTGCCGCGCCCTGCGGAATATCAGTCTTCACGCCTTTACCAGCGATGAAGGCTGCGCCGCCGTTAGAGAACTGAACGATTACCGGCGCTTTCACTTTCGCAGCGGTTTCCAGAACGGCGTTGATGGAGTCGGTACCAACGCAGTTAACTGCCGGCAGAGCGAAGTTGTTTTCTTTAGCTACCTGGAACACTTTCTGAACGTCATCACCAGTGATCACGCCAGGTTTTACGAAATCGAAAATTTTAGACATGTTACGTAGTCCTGTATCTTGGCCGTTAGAAAAAGGGAGCGCGTGCTTTAGCAAAGCGCGCTGAAAATCAGGCGGGTTTCCCCGCCTGATCAAACTTACTGCTTAGCGCGCTCTTCGAGCATAGCTACTGCAGGCAGCACTTTGCCTTCCACGAATTCGAGGAACGCACCGCCGCCAGTGGAGATGTAGGAAATTTTGTCAGCGATACCGAACATATCGATGGCTGCCAGGGTATCACCACCACCGGCGATGGAGAACGCTTCGCTGTCGGCGATAGCGTGCGCCACGATTTCGGTACCTTTACGGAAATTCGGGAACTCGAACACACCTACCGGGCCGTTCCACAGAATAGTTTTAGCGTTTTTCAGGATTTCAGCCAGTTTCTGTGCGGAAACATCGCCCATATCGAGGATCTGCTCTTCATCTTTGATGTCGCTGGCAGATTTCAGGGTCGCGGTCGCGGTTTCAGAGAACTCGGTCGCTACGCGAACATCCGTCGGAACCGGGATGTCACAGGTGGTCAGCAGACGTTTTGCTTCGTCAACCAGGTCTGGTTCGTACAGGGATTTACCTACGTTATTACCCTGAGCGGCGACGAAGGTGTTCGCAATACCGCCGCCCACGATCAGCTGGTCAGCGATTTTGGACAGGGAATCCAGAACGGTCAGTTTGGTGGAGACTTTAGAACCACCGACGATAGCTACCATCGGGCGAGCCGGTTCTTTCAGCGCTTTACCCAGCGCGTCCAGTTCTTCCGCCAGCAGCGGACCTGCGCACGCCACGTCCGCGAATTTCGCGATGCCGTGGGTGGAAGCCTGCGCGCGGTGCGCCGTACCGAAGGCGTCCATCACGAATACGTCGCACAGCGCGGCATATTTTTTAGACAGGGTTTCGTCGTCTTTCTTTTCGCCTTTGTTAAAGCGAACGTTTTCCAGCACCACCAGCTCACCGGCGGCAACTTCAACGCCGTCCAGGTAGTCTTTTACCAGGCGAACCGGGCTGGACAGTTTGTCTTTCAGGTAGTTAACTACCGGCAGCAGAGAGAATTCTTCGTTGTACTCGCCTTCGGTAGGACGGCCCAGGTGAGAAGTAACCATCACTTTCGCACCCTGTTTCAGCGCCAGCTCAATCGTCGGCAGAGAAGCACGGATACGCGCGTCGCTGGTGACTTTGCCATCTTTAACCGGTACGTTCAGATCCGCACGGATAAAAACACGTTTACCAGCCAGATCCAGATCGGTCATCTTAATTACAGACATGGTGAATCCTCTCGTTTTTTTTAAAGTTTGGCAGATGCAATGTGCATCTCACCTGAAACCAGTCGCTGCCATGGCTAACGTCGTGTCGAGCATTCGGTTAGCAAAGCCCCATTCATTATCACACCACACCAGCGTTTTGATGAGGTGCGCCCCACTGACCCGCGTCTGCGTACCATCCACAATGGCACTGTGCGGATCGTGGTTAAAATCTGCTGAGACCAACGGTAATTCCGTATAGTCAACTATACCATGAAATGCACCCTGTGCCGCTTTTTGCAGCAACAGGTTGACTTCTATGGCTTTTACCGGTTGCTTCACCGTGACGCTTAAGTCGATTGCGGTGACGTTTATCGTCGGCACACGCACGGAAATGGCTTCGAATTTATCTTCAAACTGCGGGAAGAAACGGGTGATGCCCGCCGCGAGTTTGGTATCGACCGGGATGATGGACTGGCTGGCGGCGCGCGTGCGGCGCAGATCCGCGTGCCAGGCGTCGATCACCGGCTGATCGTTCATCGCCGAATGGATCGTCGTTACCGTGCCGGAATCAATGCCGTAAGCGTCATCAAGAAGTTTGATCACCGGAATAATGCAGTTAGTGGTACAGGAGGCGTTAGATACAATGCGGTCATCTTCACGCAAGGTATGCTGATTTACGCCAAAGACCACGGTGGCGTCGAGATCGTGGCTGCCGGGATGCGAAAACAGCACCTTTTTAGCGCCTGCCGCCAGATGCGCTTCGCCGTGCTGGCGATTGCCGTACACGCCGGTGCAGTCGAGCACCACATCCACGCCCAGCTCACGCCAGGGCAGCGCCTCAATGGTTTCCTGATGCAGCAGGCGGATGGCGTCATCGCCGATATACAGCAGTTCGCGTTCCTGACGGACATCCCATGCGAAACGCCCGTGGGTGGTGTCATATTTCAACAAATGCGCCATGCCCGCAGCATCCGCCAGTTCATTGATTGCCACCACGCTCACTTCCGCACGACGCCCGGATTCATATAAAGCACGAACCACGTTACGCCCGATGCGACCGAAGCCATTTATCGCCACGCGTACGGTCATAGATCTCCTGCAAGGCTGTCCCTGATTTGCTGTGGCTGACAGAATAATGCAGCGGCACAACAAGGGAAACCTTACCTGTCGCAAACTGCGACCTGTTAATATTTTGTCGAAAATTTAATCGACTGAAACGCTTCAGCTAGAATAAGCGAAACGCGGAATAAAAGGAATCGACGCCCGGCGATGAACGACAGTAATCTGATCTGCATCACACTTTTACCCCCTCACGCTGCGGCCATCCTTTCCCGTAACGGGCATTTCTAAAGAATAAAAGCGTCATAACGGCGGAATATTTTAATGATATACATCAGTACACAGAACCGCCGTCACTCTTAATATTCGGCTCACGTCCGAGTTTCGGAGTTTACTCATCCCATGAATCAGTCCATTGCCTCTGCGGCGCGGTTTTACGCGCTGCGCCTCGCTCCCGGTCAGGAGCTGTTAACGGAATTACGTCAGTTTATGGCCCTTCACGGGCTACAGGCCGCATGGATTGCCGGCGCTACCGGCAGCCTGACGGAGGTCGCCCTGCGCTATGCGGGCCGCGATGAAAGCACCCGGCTTACCGGCACCTACGAACTCATCTCGCTGTCCGGCACGCTGGAATTAACGGGGGAGCATCTGCACCTGAGCATTGCCGACGAACAGGGCACGCTGCTGGGCGGTCACGTTATGTCCGGCTGCACGGTGCGCACCACCCTGGAACTGGTGATTGGCGAACTGACGGCGCTGTCGTTTTCGCGCCAGCCCTGCCCGCTCTCCGGCTATGACGAACTCGTTGTCCATTCCTGTTAACTGTCGCTTAAATCAAAGAGGTTGCTATGGCGCGTCGCCCACTCTCCAGCCAGACGCTGGTTCTGATCGTTATTTCCGTCGCCATCAATATGATCGGCGGGCAGCTTATCAGTATGCTCAGGCTGCCGATTTTTCTTGATTCCATCGGCACGCTGCTGAGCGCTGTCCTGCTGGGGCCGGTTGTCGGCATGCTGACCGGTTTACTCACTAACCTGCTGTGGGGATTATTAACCGATCCCATTGCCGCCGCCTTTGCACCGGTGGCGATGGTGATAGGCCTGACGGCAGGCTGGCTGGCGCGGCTCGGCTGGTTCCGCACCCTGCCCAGGGTCATTGTCAGCGGGATCCTGATCACCCTGGCGGTCACGATAGTGGCGGTGCCGATCCGCACCGCGCTGTTTGGCGGCGTCACCGGCAGCGGCGCGGATCTGGTTGTCGCCTGGGCGCGATCCATGGGGAACGATCTGATCGAATCCGTGGCGCTGACGGTGGTGGGCGCGAATCTGGTGGATAAGATCCTCACGGCGGCGATCGTCTGGATCCTGCTGCGTCAGTTGCCGCTGCGCACCACGCGCCGTTTCCCGACCATGTCGGCTGTGCGCTGAATGCATCCTTTTACCTCCCTGACGCTGTGGAGTCTGGTGGCCTGCACGGCTCTGCTGCTCCCCGCCGGGCCGTTGCTGACGGTGGTAAGCGGCGCGGCTTTCATCAGCCTGCTGATGTTTCGCGCCACCCGCCCCCGCGCCCGCTATGTGGCCTGGCTGATGGCGTCCCTCGGCGTCGGCATGTGGCTGGTGCACGGCGGCTGGCTGGTGGCCTGGCTGAGCGGTGAGCCGCGCGATGCCAGCCACTGGGCGCAGGCGATCGTCCTGTGGCAGCGCATTCTGACCATCGTCGCCACGTCGCAACTGTGGATGGCTTTCGTGCCGGTACGTCAGTTTATCCGCGCGCTTTTTGCCAGCCGACTGCCGCCGGGCGTGGCATATCTGTTTTCCGGGCCGCTGCTGATTGCCGAACAGCTTAAACACCGGCTGGCGGGCATTCATGAAGCGCAGCGCGCCCGCGGCGTCCCGCTGGATGGTCGCTGGTATCAGCGGTTGCGCGCCATCCCGGCGCTGATCGTGCCGCTCGTCCAGGGGGCGCTTAACGATCTGCCGGTACGCGGCGCGGCGCTGGATATGCGGGCCTTTCGCCTGCACCGCACCCGCACCACCTTATGGTCGCCCCCCGACAGCCGCCGCCAGCGTGCGCTGCGTTATACCCTGCTCGCGCTGATGCTGGCAGAAACCGGAGCCTGGCTATGGTTACGCTAGAAAACCTCTGCTTTCAGCCCGCGCGCAGCGCCGCGCCGCCGCGCAGCCTGAATTTGCAGATCGCGCAGCCGGGCATGGTGGCGATCCTCGGCGGTAATGGCAGCGGCAAAAGCACCCTCGCGCAGCTGCTTGCGGGATGGTATCCGGATTATCTGCCCGGCACCCTTAGCGGAACCGGGCGGATCCTGGGCCAGCCGCCGGGTGAACGGTCGCTGCCCGAACAGGCGCAGACCGTCCAACTGGTGCAGCAGTCCCCTGCCCTGCAACTCTCCGGCTGTACCTTCAGCGTGGAAGAAGAAATTGCCTTCGGGCCGGAAAACCTGTGCCTTGCGGAAGGTGAGATCCGCGCCCGGCTTGAAGCCGCCCTGACGCTTACCGATTGCCTGCCGCTGCGTCACCGGCACCCCGCCACGCTCTCCGGCGGCGAAGCCCAGCGGGTGGTGATCGCCTGTGCGCTGGCGATGCAGCCGCGCCTGCTGCTGCTCGACGAGGCCTTCAGCCGTCTGACGCCGCAGGCCACGCAACAAATGCTTAGCCGCCTGGCGGAATGGGCGAATGCTAGCGGGGCACTGGTGATGCTCTTTGAACGTCACCGCCAGCCAGCGCAGGCGTTTTGCCGCCAGATGTGGCAGCTCGATGAAACAGGACTGATCGCTCTATGATCGCTTTGCATAACCTTACCTTTCGCTGGCCCGCGGCCGCTGAAAACTGTCTGCATCACCTCACGCTGAACATTGAGCGCGGCGAATGGGTGGCGTTAACCGGCGATAATGGCGCCGGAAAATCCACGCTACTGCGCCTGATGGCGGGTCTGCTGACTCCGCAGCAGGGTGAGGTTTTACTGAAAGGGCAGCGGCTGTCAGCGCTCAACGCCCCACAGCGCGCCGCACAGATCGGCGTGCTGTTTCAGGAGGTGGAAAACCAGATCCTGCACAGCACGGTGCTGAGTGAAGTGGCTTTTGGCCTGAGGCTGCAACAGCTCCCCGCCGCTATTATAGAGCAACGCGCCCGCGCGGCGCTTGAGTTGTGCGGCCTGGCGGACGTGGCGCAGGCGCATCCGCTGGATCTGCATGCTGCCCAGCGGCGAATGGTGGCGGTCGCAAGCCTGGAGGCGATGGCCCCGCCGGTGCTGCTGCTGGATGAGCCGAGCCGGGATTTTGACGCACGCTGGTTAGCACGCTTTGAAGCGTGGCTGGCGGTCTGTCGCCAGCGGCAGACGACGTTACTCGCCATCAGCCATGATTATGATTTTACCCGCCGACACTTTCCCCGCGTTATTCGCCTGGCTGACGGGCAAATCAGCGCCGATGGTCTGCCCGCGCCATCCCTTTCCTGATAACGAAACCGCTAATAATGCCGTGAACCGCGGCATCTTTTGCTTACAAATATCCTCTGCATTGATAGCGTTACGCTGTTCACATCACAAAATCCGCGCCGTTAAATCGTTATATTCGCGCTCGTCAGCCTGATAATAAATAATTATTTTCAGGAGAAGAAAGAAAATAGCGCAATAGTAATTACCGCAGTCAATATCACACAAAATAAATAAACCGGGATGCTTCAATACATTATTCAAATGAATAATTAAAGCCCGTAAAAAAGGATTTTTATGAAGCAAACAATGCAAATGATTGGCCAGGCGATGCTGGTGCCAATCTCCATCATTACCGTCGGCTCAATGTTTATGGGCTTTGGCAGCGCCTTCACCAGTAGCGGCACCATCGAAGCGCTGCATTTACAGAACATCATTACCAAAGGCTCGCTTTTATTTACGACCTTCAGCGTGATGAAAGCCACCGGCGACGTGGTATTTCGCAACCTGCCGCTGTTCTTCGCCATTGGCGTGGCCTTCGGTCTGGCGAAAAAAGAAAAAGGCTGGGCGGCGTTTTCCGGCGCGGTCTGTTTTATGGCGATGCATTTTATTATCGCCACCCTGCTGGAATTAAATGGTATTACGCCGCAAACCACCAGCGTTGAATTTTTCCGGCAGCAACAGCATTTGAATGACATTGCCGCCGTACAGCGCGCCTCGATTTATACCAGCGAGCTGGGGATGTTCTCCTACCGCATGAGCGTATTCGGCGGTATGGCGGTGGGCCTGATCACCGCCGGGCTGCATAACCGCTTATATAACGTCAAACTGCCGCTGGTGCTCTCCTTTTTTGCCGGTACGCGCACGGTGCCTATCGTCACGCTGATGGCCGGATCGCTGCTCGGCGTGCTGCTTTATTTTATCTGGCCGCCGCTGGGCGGCATGCTGGCGCAGTTCAGCAGGCTTATCGGCAATTCAGGTCTGTTCGGCACCTTTATCTGGGCGGTGGCGGATAAATCCTTGCTGCCCGTCGGCCTGCATCATCTGATCACCACGCCGATCCGGCTGACGGAGCTGGGCGGCTCCATGAACGTCTGCAACCAGTTGGTAAGCGGCACCACCAATATCTATATGGCGCAGCTCGGTTGCGAGGAGACGCCGCAGCTGCTGGTGCGCGGCTTTCAGTCCGGCCGCGTGGTGGTGCATTTTGGCGCGCTGCCGGGGGCGGCGCTGGCCATCTACCAGTGCGCGAAATCGCCGCATAAAAAAGTCGTGGCGGGCTTATTGATCCCGGTGGTGGCCACCATGATCCTGTTTGGCGTCACCGAACCCATCGAATACACCTTTCTGTTTGTCGCTCCCTGGCTGTTTTATCTGGTGCATGTGCCGCTGACTGGCCTCGCCTTTGTGCTTACCGAAATGGCGAACGTGTCCATCTACGGCGGCAGCCTGAAAGACATCCTGCCGGTGCTGCTCCAGCCCGCGAAACTCAATTTATGGGGCTATCTGTGGCTGGTACCGCTGTTTTTTGTTCTCTACTACGCACTGTTTCGCTTTTTGATCCTGCGCTTCAACGTCATGACGCCGGGGCGCGAAGAGGATGAGGCAACGACCCGGCTTTACAGCAAACAGGATTTTAACGAGCAACAGGGAATGCGCTTCGCCCGGCACATCATCGAGGCTTTCGGCGGCAAAGAGAATATCGAGCAGTTCGACAACTGCATCTCCCGCCTGCGCGTGCAGGTGAAAGACGGCTCCCGCGTCGCCCCTGAAGCGGTGTGGAAGAAAACGCTGCGGGCGAAAGGCTATGTGCAGGTCAGCGAACGGGCCTTCCAGATTATTTATGGCGCCGAGGTGGTGATGATCGCCGGTGACTGCAAGGAACTGTTAGACGAAGGAGAAACAGCATGAATACCGAGCCGGTGACACTGACCCGAATCCTGAAGGTTTCACCCCATGAGGAAAAAACTCTGCGCCGCCTGGAGTTCGATCCCGGTCTGAATACCGAGCGCATCGACATCAGCTACCGCTTCACGCCGGGTAACGTGGTGGATATGGGGCTGATGATCAATGACCGCATCAACGGCTGGAGCGGCGGCGCGCGTAAAACCATCACGCTGAGCGAAAATTTCGCCTCGCCCGGCTATCAGCGCACCAGCATCGTTAACGGCAAATGGCACGTGCTGCTCGGGCTGCATAAGATCCGCCGCCTCTGCGAAGTGGTGGTGGAGATCACCCTGTACCCGAAATTTCCGCGCTGGCTGAAAGGCGACACGCATGTGCATTCTGTGCACAGCGACGGCAGCTTAACGGTGAACGAACTGATTGCCCGCGCCCGCCAGATGGAGTTCGATTTCCTCTGTTTTTCCGACCACAACACCATTTCGCAGAACCATGAAATCGCGGGCATTAACGCCTCACTGTGCCTGATCCCCGGCATGGAGCTGACCAGCGAGCGCGGCCACGCCAACCTGCTGGGCGTCACCCGGCCGGTGGTGAACTTTCTGCCGCATTTTACCGAAGATGACATCGCCGGGCGCATTGCCGAAGCCCGCCGCAACGGGGCGCGCATCGGTATTAATCACCCTTTCTGCCACTACTGCCCGTGGCAGAACCGTTTTGCGGACCACGACTGGCTGGAGATCTGGAACGGGCCGTGGGACGGGCAGACCGGCAACGAAGACGCTTTTAACTACTGGCATCACCAGCTCTGCCAGGGCGAAAAAATCAGCGCCGTGGCGGGCAGCGATTTTCATAAAGAAAAAGGGCTGCGCTGGCCGTACATGTGGGTACGCGCCATCAGCCGCGAGCGCCAGGACATCCTCTCTGCGCTGGTCGCCGGGCGCAGCTATATGCAAAGCGATGACCAGACGCAGTTGCACCGCTTCTGTATTGGCGAGGCAGGCCCGGGCGACACCACCAGCGGCGGGATCCTGCACGTCAAGCTCCGCACCCATAAAGACAACAGCGTGCTGCTCTACACCGACAACACCGTCATCGTGGTGCCCAATCGCTACGGCGATGTGAACCAGGAAATTGACGTGCAGGATGCGGCCTTCGCCCTGCTGCGCATCAACCGCGGCCCGGTGGCGCAATTGCTGACCAACCCTATTTATCGAGGATAATCCCGTGCAACGTGTACATATCATCTACAAAACGCATCTGGATATTGGCTTTACCGATCTGGCCCGCACCGTCGAAGATAAATACCTGCATGAGTTTATCCCGGCGGTGATCCAGCTGGCGCAGAAGGTGAACCGGCCGGGGACGAAAAACTTTATCTGGACCTGCGGGGCCTGGCTTATCACCCGCTTCTTACAGACGGCAGACGACCAGGGGCGACGAGCGCTGACTGACGCCATCCTGCGCGGCGACATCGTCTGGCATGGCCTGCCTTTTACTTCCCACAGCGAACTGCTCAGCGCCGGCACCCTGCAATCCGGGCTCGACTATGCGATGGATTTGGATCTGCGTTTCAATAAGCGCACTATTGCCGCCAAAATGACCGACGTGCCCGGCTATACCCAGGCGATCATCCCCTGGCTGGCCGAGGCCGGTATCGCTTATTTGCACCTCGGCGTTAATGAAGCCTCCACCGCACCGGACGTGCCGCGGCTGTTCCGCTGGCGACTCGGGGAGGCGGAAATTATCGTCAACTATTCGCCAGGAGGCTATGGCAACGAATACTGGTGCGAGCCGCTCGACGAGTTACTGGTGTTCTGTCACGCCGCCGATAACTGCGCCCCGCCCGACGCCGCGCAGGTTTATGCCACTCTCGCCCGCTACCACGCGCGTTATCCCGACGCCGAGGTCAGCGCCTCCACGCTGGATGCGTTTGCTGCCCGCGTGGAAACCATCAAACATCAGTTACCGGTAATCGACAGTGAAATTGGCGACACCTGGAATCACGGACTGGCGACCGATCCGGGCAAGGTCAGCCGCTATCTGCGGCTGGTGCGATTGCTGGCAGAGGAGGTGTCCGCCGGGCGGATCTCTGCCGCCAGCGAGGCGTATCGTCAGGCGATGGCGCAGCTGATCATGGTGCCGGAGCACACCTGGGGGATGGATCTCAAGCTGCATCTGGCGGATTATAACCACTACCTGCCCGGCGAATTTGACGTGGCGCGGCAGGCGGATCGTGTGGAAAACGGCATCCCGGAGCCATACCGCTTTATCGGCGAATTTGCCGCGCGTCTGCCGCACCGCAGTGCGCCAGGCTATCACAACATCGCCGCCTCCTGGCAGGAGCAGCGCGATTACATCGATAACGCCCTCGCCTGTCTGCCGCCTGCGATAACAGAGAAATTTATCCCCCTCTCCCCCGTCGCCATGGAGGGCATTATCGTCAACCGACGTTCACGCACTTTCGGCGATTATCATCTCTATATTGCCGATGATGGCAGCCTCAGTACTTTGAGCGTCGGCGGTAAGGTGTTCTCTGCCGCGCCACTGGGCAGAGTGATTTACCGGCAGGTAAGCGATGACGACTACCAGCGCTTCGCCAGACATTATCTGCAAAATCTGACTACCACCCGCGACTGGGCGATAGCCGACTTTACCAAACCGGGGCTGGAGCTGACCGCCGCGCCCGTGTCTTCCCGCTGCGCCACGCTGCGGCTGCATGAGGTGCGCGTGGAGGAGACGCCGGACGAGTATCAGCTGTTTATCGAGGCGCGCTTTGTGCAAAACGAGGCGGGCATGGTGCTGCGGCTGCCGGAAAAAGTGCGGCACAGCTGGCGTTTTAGTAAACATCGACCCGCCATTCGCTATCAGGTATCCATTATCGGTAAACAGGCGAACCGCCTGCCGGAGGAGATCTGGCTGCAATTCGGGCTTATCGATAAATCCCGCAGTCAGTGCCGCAAAATCGGCCAGACCATCGACTGGCAGCAGGTGGCGCGCAACGGCAACCGCAATCTGCACGGCGTCGAGCGCGTTTTCACCCCCGACTGGCAATTCCAGCCGCTCGACGCGCCGCTGGTCGCCCTGCATGAGCCGCGCATTCTGTGGTTTGGCGAGCCGCATGACGAGCCGGAAGGGGTTTTCGCCCACCTGTATAACAATATCTGGGGCACCAATTTCCCGATGTGGTACGGCGAGGATATTCATGCCGAATACCTGCTGGAAATGGCCAGCGACAAGGAAAGTCAATGAACGACAAACGCATTATTCACGCGGTATCCCACACCCACTGGGACAGGGAGTGGTATTTCACCACCCTCGATACCCAGGTGTTCGCCCTGAAAGCCTTCACGGAGGCGATTGAAGCCTTAGAAAACCATCCGGAACTGGTGTATCACCTGGACGGGCAAAGCTCGCTGCTGGCGGATTATTTACAGCTCAAACCGGAGATGTCCGAACGGGCGACGACGCTGGTGCGCCAGCGTCGGTTGCTGATCGGCCCCTGGTATACGCAGCCGGATCTGTTCAGCATCAGCACCGAATCCGTGTTCCGCAATCTGCGCATCGGCATTGAGCTTGCCCGCGCGGCAGGCGGCTGCATGGATGTGCTCTATTTACCGGATACCTTCGGCAGCCCGGCGCAGTTGCCGCAGCTGGCGGCGGCGTTCGGCCTGCGGCATATTTTGCTGCGCCGGGGCTACGATCCTGAGGTGATGGGCGCGACGGAAATGCGCTGGCAGGCGGCCAGTGGCGACTGCGTGACCACGGCTATCATGCCGTTTGGCTATTCGCTGGCGCACCCGGAGCGCGGCGGCCGCTGGCGTAGTTTCTCGCTATCGCATGTTGAGACAGAAACCTTCCCGCTGATCGCCCGGCTTAAACAGCTCACTCCCTGCCGCCATCTGCTGTGTCCCATTGGCGGCGATCAGGTCAGCTGCGACGGGGATTTCGCGAGGCTTATCACGGAGCTGAATGCGCACAGCGAGGATGAATTTATCCTCAGCAGCTATGAGGATTACTTCGCAGCGCTGAACGAGGAAGACCTCCCCCTATGGCAGGGGGAGTTCCGCCGTCCACGTCTGTCCAGGGTGCATAAAACCATTGGCTCCTCGCGCTACGACATTAAACGGGCGAACGACGATGCGGAAACGCAGCTGATCCATCAGACCGAACCGCTGCTGGCGCTGGCGCGGTTGAACGGGCTGGCCTGTAGCGAGGCGATGCTGGAAAAAGCCTGGCGTATGCTGCTGGAGTCCCACGCCCACGACAGCATGGGCGGCTGCAACAGCGATGAAACCAACCGCGACGTGCTGGCCCGTTGCGCCCACGCCCGGCAGATCGGCGAGGCGCTGTTCAGCCTGCACGCCCGTCTGCTGCTGGCAAACCTGGCGGCGGATCGGGACTACCGTTTTCTGCTGGTCAACGGCACGGGCGCGCCCACCCTCTGCGTACACAATCAGGTGCTGATCACGCCGACGCCTGGGTTCCGGCTGGT
The DNA here is from genome assembly GCF_055804875.1 of Enterobacter sp. K510. Classification (NCBI taxonomy): domain Bacteria; kingdom Pseudomonadati; phylum Pseudomonadota; class Gammaproteobacteria; order Enterobacterales; family Enterobacteriaceae; genus Enterobacter; species Enterobacter sp. K510. Next base: position 346,826 of record NZ_JBNRLQ010000001.1, read on the forward strand.
GGATGAACAGGGTCTGCCGGTGGAATTCATTCTGCTGGCGCAGGAAAAAATCCGTAAACCGCGGGCGGTGCTGCTGACGCCAGACGGCGAGGTGGAAACCTTTTCAACGGATTATTACTACCGAAACCGGGTGGATATTCTCCATGCGCCTGTGCCGCCGCTGGGGATGGCGCTGTTTTTTGTGCAGCACAATGAACCTGCGGCGATGCCGTGGATGCAGTCCCTGCGCCAGACCTTTATCGAGAACGCCCACTACCGCATCAGCTGGCAGGATCAGAATCTGTGCCTGGTGGATAAGCGCCGCCCGCGCACGCTGACCCGGCTGCTCCAGCTGAGCGATCTGGGTAATGACGGCGATCTGTATGACTTCTCGCCGCTGGCGGGGGACGTGGAATTACGTTCCGGCTGGATGGAGCTGGTTTCGGTGAAGCAGCATCCGGCAAAACAGGAGATGATCGTCGCCAGCCTGCTGTCGCTGCCGGAGTGCCTGAATTCGCAGCGCACCGGGCGCAGCGAGCATCTGAAGGCCGTGGCGGTGACGCTGACCGTGACGCTGGAAGAGGCGCTGATCCGTTTTCACCTGACGGTGGATAATCAGGTACGCGAGCACCGGATGCAGCTGGTTTTCGATACCGGCACGCCCATCGCCGCGGTGCAGGCGGATATGCCCTTCGGCTGGATCACCCGCCAGAACCAGCCGGACAGTGCGCGGACAGATTTCACCGAGCGGCCGGTGGACATTGAGCCTTTTATGCACCAGCTGCGCGCCCACGACGACTTTCATTTTTTCGCCCGTGGCCTGAAAGAGTATGAATACGAGGATCGCCTGCTGCGCGTAACGCTGTTTCGCGGGGCATCGCAACTGGGCAAAGATGATTTGCTGTGGCGGCCGGGACGCGCCTCGGGTCAGCGGCTGGCGACGCCGGAAGCGGAACTGCCGGGAGTGCTGAGCTTTGATTTTGCGCTCTGTCTGACGCCGCTTGCCGCCGATGAGCGGGTGGCCTGCGCCCAGCGCTTCTGGGTTAACCCGACGCTCTGGCAATGGCAGGGTGACGAAAAATGCGTGCAGCGGCTGGATAATTTCGACGTGTTTTTACCGGCGCAGCCGGTGCGGGTGCGGCAGTTGCTGAACGATATTCCCGAGGGGCTGGCGGTCAGCGGCGTGGATGTGCTGTATGGCGGGATTATCGTCAGACTGTTTAACCCTGGTGAGTACCCGCTAACCGTGCCGGAGACGTGGCAGACGTGCAATGCGCTGGGCGAACCGCTAGCCGTTCATCAGGTGCCCCCGTTCGGGCATGTGAATGTGCGGGTAGAATAACGGCACCCTGTTGCCCGGCGGCGCGTCGCTTGCCGGGCCTACAAAACCTGAAGCAATGATGTTCGTGTAAATTGGGCCGTGTTGCCCGGCGGCGCGTTGCTTGCCGGGCCTACGAAACCTGAAGCAATGATGTTCGTGTAAATTGGGCCGTGTTGCCCGGCGGCGCGTTGCTTGCCGGGCCTACGAAACCTGAAACAACGATGTTCATGTAGGCCGGGTAAGGCGCAGCCGCCACCCGGCAATGCCCCGTCAATGCCCCCTGACGACCTTGCCGAGAATATCCACATACACCGGCATCAGCGGGTGGCGGATCACCACCACCGTCGCCACCACCGCCACACCCAGCAGCAGCGGCGCTACCCACAGCAGACGGGCGCGCGGCAGAAAGCGCGTCAGCTTGTCGGGGCTGGCCTTCGCGCTGCGCCACAACCGCCAGCACATCCAGGCCGCCAGCCACAGCAGCACCGCGGCCAGCAACAGCAGCCATTTGAAGCCCCCGCTCTGCTCATCCGCGGGAATATCAATGGCTGCGCCTGCCAGAATGCCCGGCAAAAAGTAGAACGGCGGCCAGAACACGCAGCCGATAATATTGGGCAGGATGAACTTCACCACCGGCAGATCCAGCATCCCCGCCACCATCGGCACCAGCGGCCGGGTCGGCCCGACAAAACGCCCGACGAGAATGGTAAACATGCTGTGCTGATGCAGCGCATGCTCGGTCTTATCCAGCAGCGCTTTGTTTTTCTTTAAAAAAGACCAGCGGTGCAGCGGTTTTTTAAAGCGCCAGCCGAGCCAGAAGGAGATCCAGTCGCCCAGCAGACAGCCGACGATGCCCGCCAGCCATGCATACCAGAAATTGACCTCGCCGCTGCCAATCAGCGCCCCAAGCCCCGCCATCATCACCGTGCCGGGTAAAATCAGCCCGACTAACGCCAGCGACTCAAAAAAGGCCACCAGCGCAATGGCGATAAGGGAATACGCCGCCGACTGCGTAATAAAATGTTCCAGAAATGCCTGCATAACCTGCCCGATTAAATGATCTGATAAGTAGTTTACTGGTTAACTCAGACCACCGGACATCTCTTTTCGTTTCATTTACGTTTCATTCACATCCGGCACGAAACTCGCTCGGACTGGCCCCGGTGCATTTTTTAAACACGCGGGAAAAATAGAGCTGATCTTCAAAGCCGACGTTACGCCCGACGCTGGCGATAGGCATCCGCGTGGTGCTGAGCAACAGCTTGGCCTGGCTGATGCGCTGATCCTCGCGCCAGCTCAGCACGCTGACGCCCAGCTGCTGGCGGAACAGGTGTGATAACCGCGACGGCGACAGGCAGACATGCTGAGCGACGCTGGCGATGTCAAAATGGCTGTCGCTAAGGTGATCGCTGATGTACTGGCAGGCATCGCGCACGCGGTTGTCCAGCGGCGGATGCAGGGATTCATTAATGGCTTCCATGCGGCGCAGCAGCACCTGCTCCAGCAGATTGATCGCCAGCAGCTCGGCGTAGCGCCCGGCGCTCTGCCCGGCATGGATAATCTGGTCGAACAGCTCACTGAATGCCGCCTGATGCGCCTCGTCCGGGCGGAAAATCCCGGTCTGACCGAAAATCGTCGGCCACGCCAGCCATTCATGCCAGTAGGCGCGCGGCCGGAAATAGACCCACTGGTGATACCACTCCCGCGCATCGGGATGCCGCCCGTAATGGTGCACCTCGCCGGGCGGAAAGAGCAGAATGTCGCCGGGACGGCAGATAAACTCTTTGCCATTGTTATTGATGATGCCTTCGCCGCGCACCGTCAGGTTGAGGATATAGCCCTTCATGCCCAGCGGGCGGTCAACGAAAAAATCCAGGTAACCATCTGCCTCAATGGGCGTTAAACCCGCCACCAGATGCGCGTTGAAAGAGTAGCCAGGCAGCAGCGGATCGTTTTGCGGTTCAGCCATAATGGCAATACTCCGGATGTCATTAAAGGAAACCAATTGTCCATATTGTGATTTGTATCATCAAATCCCCCGGCGGTGCCTTCCGCAGGTAAAACAGCCTTCACCAACCCCGCCAGATAAAAGCACTTTGCCCGGTTTTGTTTCCACGCACCGGCAAAAAAGGCTTAACAAAAGTGTCTATAAAGCCAGGCGGAATGTCCACATTGATTATTTGCACGGCGTCACACTTTGCCATGCCATAGCATTTTTATCCATAAGATTAGCGGATCCTGCCTGACCCTTTCCGGCGTCTGTCTCTAATGTTTCTCCATACGCTTATTCTTGATGGAGTAACACGATGGCAATTGCAATTGGCCTCGATTTTGGCAGCGATTCGGTTCGCGCCCTGGCCGTGGACAGCGTCAGCGGCGAGGAGATCGCCACCAGCGTCGAATGGTATCCCCGCTGGCAGGAAGGGCGTTATTGCGACGCTCCTCATAACCAGTTCCGCCACCACCCGCGCGACTATATCGAATCGATGGAAGCCGCGCTGAAAAGCGTGCTGGCGGAACTGAGCGCAGAGCAGCGCGCGCAGGTCAGCGGCATTGGCGTGGACAGCACCGGATCCACCCCTGCCCCAATTGATGCCGAAGGTCGCGTACTGGCGCTGCGCCCGGAGTTTGCCGACAACCCGAACGCCATGTTCGTGCTGTGGAAAGATCACACCGCCGTCGAAGAAGCCGAAGCCATCACCCGCCTGTGCCACACCGCCGGAAAAGTGGATTACTCCCGTTATATCGGCGGCATTTACTCCAGCGAATGGTTCTGGGCGAAAATCCTGCATGTGACCCGCGCCGACGCCGCAGTGGCGCAGGCCGCCGCCTCCTGGATCGAGCTGTGCGACTGGATCCCCGCCCTGCTCTCCGATACCACCCGCCCACAGGCCATTCGCCGTGGTCGTTGCAGCGCCGGGCATAAATCCCTGTGGCATGAAAGCTGGGGCGGCTTACCCCCCGCCAGCTTCTTCGATGAGCTGGATCCGCTGATCAACAAACATCTCAGCTACCCGATGTTTACCGACACCTATACCGCCGATATTCCGGTGGGCACGCTCAGCGCCGAATGGGCGCAGCGCCTCGGCCTGCCGCAAAGCGTGGTGATTGCCGGCGGCGCCTTTGATTGCCATATGGGCGCAGTGGGCGCGGGCGCGCAGCCGAACACGCTGGTGAAAGTGATCGGCACCTCTACCTGCGACATCCTGATCGCCGATAAACCGAGCGTCGGCGATCGCGCCGTTAAAGGCATCTGCGGTCAGGTGGACGGCAGCGTGGTGCCGGACTTTATCGGCCTTGAAGCCGGGCAATCCGCCTTTGGCGATATCTACGCCTGGTTTGGCCGCATTCTCGGCTGGCCGCTGGAGCAGCTGGCGTTGCAACACCCGGAGCTGAAAACGCAGATCCGCGCCAGCCAGAAACAGCTGTTACCGGCGCTCACCCAGGCCTGGGCGGATAACCCGTCGCTGGATCATCTGCCGGTGATCCTCGACTGGTTTAACGGCCGCCGCACACCGGATGCTAATCAGCGTCTGAAAGGGGTGATCACCGATCTCAACCTCGCCACCGACGCCCCGCTGCTGTTCGGCGGACTGGTGGCCGCCACCGCCTTTGGCGCGCGCGCCATTATGGAGTGCTTCACCGAACAGGGGATCGCGGTGAATAACGTGATGGCGCTGGGCGGCATCGCCCGTAAAAACCGCGTCATCATGCAGGCCTGCTGCGACGTGCTGAACCGCCCGCTGCAAATTGTCGCCTCCGATCAGTGCTGCGCCCTTGGTGCGGCTATTTTTGCCGCCGTGGCAGCGGGCGATCACCCGGATATTCCCACCGCCCAGCAGTCGATGGCCAGCCGCATCGAAAACACCCTGCAACCGGACCCGCGCCAGGCGCAACGCTTTGAACAGCTTTATCGCCGCTATCAGCGCTGGGCGATAAGCGCCGAACAACACTATCTCCCTTCAGCTGCATCCGCATCGCAGGCAGCTCTGACTCATTAAGGACACGATAAATGACCGTATTCGATAACTATGAAGTGTGGTTTGTGATTGGCAGCCAGCATCTGTATGGCCCGGAAGCGCTGCGCCAGGTCACCACCCACGCGGAACAGGTAGTGAATGCCCTGAATAAAGAGGCGAAGCTGCCGTGCAAAATGGTGCTGAAACCGCTCGGCACCACCCCGGATGAGATCACCGCGATTTGCCGCGACGCCAACTATGACGACAAATGCGCGGGTCTGGTGGTGTGGCTGCACACCTTCTCCCCGGCCAAAATGTGGATCAACGGCCTGACCATCCTCAATAAACCGCTGTTGCAATTCCATACCCAGTTCAATGCCAGCCTGCCGTGGGACAGCATTGATATGGACTTTATGAACCTCAACCAGACCGCGCACGGCGGCCGCGAGTTTGGCTTTATCGGCGCGCGCATGCGTCAACAGCACAGCGTGGTGACCGGCCACTGGCAGGATCAAAAAGCGCAGCAGCGCATCGGCGCGTGGATGCGTCATGCGGTATCGAAACAGGATACCCGTCATCTGAAAGTGTGCCGTTTTGGCGACAACATGCGTGAAGTGGCGGTGACCGACGGGGATAAAGTCGCGGCGCAAATCAAATTCGGCTTCTCGGTGAATACCTGGGCGGTGGGCGATCTGGTGCAGGTGGTGAACAGCATCAGCGACGGCGATATCAACGCGCTGGTGGATGAATATGAAAGCAGCTACCGCCTGACCCCGGCGGCGCAGATCAACGGCGATAAACGGCAGAACGTTATCGACGCCGCGCGCATTGAGCTGGGCATGAAACGCTTCCTCGAACAGGGCGGATTCCACGCGTTCACCACCACCTTTGAAGATCTGCACGGCTTAAAACAGCTGCCGGGTCTGGCGGTGCAGCGTCTGATGCAGCAGGGCTACGGCTTTGCGGGTGAAGGCGACTGGAAGACCGCGGCGCTGCTGCGCATCATGAAGGTGATGGCGACCGGTCTGCCGGGCGGCACCTCCTTTATGGAGGACTACACCTATCACTTTGAGAACGGCAACGATCTGGTGCTTGGCTCGCACATGCTGGAAGTGTGTCCGACCATCGCGCTGGACGAAAAACCGATCCTCGACGTGCAGTATCTGGGCATCGGCGGCAAAGCCGATCCGGCCCGTCTGATCTTCTCCACCAAAACGGGTCCGGCGATCAACGCCAGCCTGATCGATCTGGGGGATCGTTTCCGTCTGCTGGTGAACTGCGTTGACTCGGTTGAAGCGCCGCATGCGCTGCCGAAGCTGCCGGTCGCCAACGCCCTGTGGAAAGCCCAGCCGGATCTGCCAACCGCCTCCGAAGCCTGGATCATCGCTGGCGGCGCGCACCATACCGTCTTCAGCCATGCGCTGGATCTGGAGGATATGCGCCAGTTCAGCGAACTGCACGGCATTGAACTGACGGTCATCGACAACGACACCCGCCTGCCCGCGTTCAAAGACGCGCTGCGCTGGAACGAGGTGTATTACGGTTCGAAACGTTAATAGTAATGCCCGGTGGCGCGTTGTTTATGTAGGCCGGATAAGCAACGCGCCATCCGGCGTGGAGAGATGAATGTTAGAAGATCTCAAACGTCAGGTGCTGGACGCCAACCTGGCGCTGCCAAAGCACAATCTGGTGACGCTCACCTGGGGTAACGTCAGCGCCGTGGATCGCGAACGCGGGGTATTCGTCATTAAACCGTCCGGTGTCGATTACAGCGTGATGACCGCCGAAGACATGGTGGTGGTCAGCATTGCAACCGGTGAAGTGGTCGAGGGTAATAAAAAACCGTCGTCCGATACGCCCACCCATCGCCTGCTGTATCAGGCTTTTCCGTCCATTGGCGGCATTGTGCATACCCATTCGCGCCACGCCACCATCTGGGCGCAGGCGGGACAATCCATCCCGGCGACGGGCACCACCCATGCCGACTATTTCTACGGCGCGATCCCCTGCACCCGCAAAATGACCGACGCGGAAATCAACGGCGAATACGAGTGGGAAACGGGTAACGTCATCGTCGAAACCTTCAGGACACAGGGTATCGATGCCGCACAGATGCCCGGCGTATTAGTGCATTCCCATGGCCCCTTTGCGTGGGGCAAAAACGCCGATGACGCGGTACATAACGCCATCGTGCTGGAAGAAGTCGCCTATATGGGCATTTTCAGCCGCCAGCTGGCGCCAAACCTGCCCGCGATGCAACAAACCCTGCTGGATAAGCACTATCTGCGCAAGCATGGCGCGAAAGCCTACTACGGGCAGTAATACCTGTATAAAACACCAGCACTCACCTCCGAACCAGGCTATAATTACGCCTGGTTTATTTTTATGAGAGCACGGTGTGGCGCAGGCGCGAGAAGGCTTTTTACTGACCCGGCACTGGCGGGATACCCCCAAAGGGACCGAGGTGGAATTCTGGCTGGCCACGGATGACGGGCCGCTGCACGTGGTGCTGCCGCCGCAGGAATCGGTGGCGTTTATCCCCTCCGAACAGGTGCCGCAGGCGCAGCGTATTCTCGCCGGTGAATCCCAGTACCGCCTCACGCCGCTGGCGCTGAAAGATTTCCATCGCCAGCCGGTGCACGGCCTTTATTGCCGCGCCCATCGCCAGCTGATGCGCTACGACAAACTGCTGCGCGAAGGCGGCGTCACGGTGTATGAAGCAGATATTCGCCCGCCGGAGCGTTTTCTGATGGAGCGCTTTATTACCGCGCCGGTATGGGTCGACGGCGACGAGCACAACGGTTCGCTGATCAATGCGCGCTTAAAGCCGCATCCCGCTTATCGTCCGCCGCTGAAATGGGTGTCGCTGGATATTGAAACCACCCGCCACGGCGAGCTGTACTGCATTGGGCTTGAAGGCTGCGGCCAGCGCACGGTCTATATGCTTGGTCCGCAAAACGGCGACGCCAGCGGCGTGGATTTTCATCTTGAATACGTCGCCAGCCGCCCGCAACTGCTGGAAAAGCTCAACGCCTGGTTTGCCGCTCACGATCCCGATGTGCTGATCGGCTGGAACGTGGTTCAGTTTGACCTGCGCGTGCTGCAAAAACATGCCGAGCGTTACGGTATTCCGCTGCGGCTCGGTCGCGGCAGCACCGATCTGGAGTGGCGCGAGCACGGCTTTAAAAACGGCGTGTTCTTCGCCCAGGCCAATGGCCGGTTGATCATCGACGGCATCGATGCGCTGAAATCAGCCTTCTGGAGCTTTCCGTCGTTTTCACTGGAGGCGGTGTCGCAGGAACTATTAGGCGAAGGTAAAGCTATTGATAATCCCTGGGATCGCATGGATGAGATCGAACGCCGTTTCGCCGAAAACAAACCCGCTCTCGCCACTTATAACCTGAAAGACTGCGAGCTGGTGACGCGTATTTTCCATAAAACCGCCATCATGCCCTTCCTGCTGGAGCGCGCCACGGTCAACGGTCTGCCGGCAGATCGTCATGGCGGATCCGTTGCCGCCTTCAGCCACCTTTATATTCCGCGGATGCACCGCGCGGGCTACGTCGCGCCTAACCTCGGCGACGTGCCGCCGCAGGCCAGCCCCGGCGGCTACGTAATGGATTCGCGGCCAGGGCTGTATGATTCGGTGCTGGTGCTGGACTATAAAAGCCTTTATCCGGCCATTATCCGCACCTTCCTCATCGATCCGGTCGGGCTGGTAGAAGGCATGGCGCAGCCGGATCCGCAGCACAGTACACCGGGCTTTCTCGACGCCTGGTTTTCACGGGAAAAACACTGTCTGCCGGAGATCATCGGCCAGGTCTGGCAAGGGCGGGATGAGGCCAAACGCCTCAACAATAAACCGCTGTCCCAGGCGCTGAAGATCATCATGAACTCCTTTTACGGCGTGCTCGGCACCAGCGCCTGCCGCTTTTTCGATCCGCGGCTTGCCTCGTCCATCACCCTGCGCGGGCACGAGATCATGTTGCAGACCAAAGCGTTAATTGAAGCGCAGGGCTTTGATGTGATCTATGGCGATACGGATTCCACCTTTGTGTGGCTGAAAGGCGCGCACAGCGAAGAAGAGGCGGCAAAAACCGGTCAGGCGCTGGTGGAGCACGTTAACGCCTGGTGGCAGACGCATCTGCAACAGTCCGGGCTGACCAGCGCGCTGGAGCTGGAGTTTGAAACCCATTTTTGCCGCTTCCTGATGCCGACCATTCGCGGGGCGGATACCGGCAGCAAGAAACGTTATGCCGGGCTGATCCAGGAAGGCGACAGCCAGCGCATGGTGTTTAAAGGGCTGGAAACGGTACGCACCGACTGGACGCCGCTGGCGCAGCAGTTCCAGCAGTCGCTGTATCTGCGCATTTTCCGCGGCGAGCCGTATCAGGATTATGTGCGGGAAACCATCGCGCAGCTGATGGCGGGCGAGCTGGATGACCGGCTGGTGTACCGTAAACGCCTGCGCCGCCCGCTGGCGGAGTATCAGCGCAACGTGCCGCCCCACGTCCGCGCAGCACGGCTGGCGGATGAACATAACCAGAAAATGGGCCGCGCATTGCAGTATCAGAATCGCGGCACCATTAAGTACGTCTGGACGACGAACGGCCCGGAGCCGGTGGCCTATCAGCAGTCGCCGCTGGATTACGATCACTATCTGACCAAACAGCTACAACCGGTGGCGGACGGCATTCTGCCTTTCCTCCACGATGATTTTGCTACACTTGTTACCGGCCAGCTTGGGTTATTTTGAATGATGACGAAAAGGTGACGAAAGCTGTGCCTTCCAGTACCATAGCGCCCTTCCCAATCCTGGCCCCAAATTTTGATGTGCCGTCGCTTTCAGACGGTGGTCAAACTATTGCCTGCAATTAGAGATATAGAGCCGAATACATATGCCTTTTACACTTGGTCAACGCTGGATCAGCGATACAGAAAGCGAACTGGGACTTGGAACTGTTGTCGCCATGGATGCGCGTACCGTCACTCTGCTTTTTTCCTCCACCGGAGAAAACCGCCTGTATGCCCGTAGCGACGCTCCCGTAACCCGCGTGATGTTCAATCCAGGTGACACAGTGACCAGCCACGAAGGCTGGCAGCTCAATATTGAAGAAGTAAAAGCAGAAAACGGCCTCCTCGCCTACATAGGTACACGCCAGGATACCGGCGAGGCGAATGTCATGCTGCGCGAAGTGCTGCTGGACAGCAAACTGGTGTTCAGCAAGCCGCAGGACCGTCTGTTTGCCGGTCAAATCGACCGTATGGATCGCTTCTCGCTGCGCTACCGCGCGCGTAAGTACCAGAGCGAACAGTACCGGATGCCGTGGAGCGGCCTGCGCGGTCAGCGTACCAGCCTGATCCCGCACCAGCTGCATATCGCCCACGATGTTGGCCGCCGCCATGCGCCGCGCGTACTGCTGGCGGATGAAGTAGGCTTGGGGAAAACCATCGAAGCGGGCATGATCCTGCACCAGCAACTGCTCTCCGGCGCGGCCGAGCGCGTGCTGATCGTGGTGCCGGAAACCCTGCAACATCAGTGGCTGGTGGAAATGCTGCGGCGCTTCAACCTGCGTTTTGCCCTGTTTGACGACGAGCGCTACGCCGAAGCCCAGCACGACGCCGATAACCCGTTTGAAACCGAGCAGTTAGTGATTTGCTCGCTGGACTTCGTGCGCCGCAGCAAGCAGCGCCTGGAGCACCTGTGCGACGGCGAATGGGATCTGATGGTGGTCGATGAAGCCCACCATCTGGTGTGGAGCGAAGATGCGCCAAGCCGCGAATACCTCGCCATTGAACAGCTGGCGGAACGCGTGCCGGGGGTGCTGCTGCTCACCGCGACGCCGGAACAGTTGGGGCTGGAGAGCCACTTCGCGCGTCTGCGCCTGCTGGATCCGAACCGTTTCCACGACTTTGCGCAGTTTGTCGAAGAACAGAATAATTATCGCCCGGTGGCCGATGCGGTCGCCATGCTGCTGGCAGGAAAAACGCTTACCGACAGCGAGCTGAACACGCTCAGCGAACTGATTGGCGAGCAGGATATTGAACCGCTGCTGCAAACCGCTAACAGCAACCGTGACGGCGCTGAATCCGCCCGTCAGGAGCTGATCAACATGCTGATGGACAGACACGGCACCAGCCGCGTGCTGTTCCGTAACACCCGTAACGGCGTGAAAGGTTTCCCGAAGCGCGAGCTGCATACTGTTAAGCTGCCGCTGCCGATGCAGTATCAGACGGCGATCAAAGTCTCCGGCATTATGGGCGCGCGCAAAAGCGCCGAAGAGCGCGCCCGCGACATGCTCTATCCGGAGCAGATTTATCAGGAATTTGAAGGTGATTCCGGCACCTGGTGGAACTTCGATCCGCGCGTCGAATGGCTGATGGGCTATCTGACCAGCCACCGCTCGCAGAAAGTGCTGGTGATTTGCGCCAAAGCCGCCACCGCGCTGCAACTTGAGCAGGTGCTGCGCGAGCGCGAAGGCATTCGTGCGGCAGTGTTCCACGAAGGCATGTCGATCATTGAACGCGACCGCGCAGCGGCATGGTTCGGCGAAGAGGACAGCGGCGCACAGGTGCTGTTGTGCTCGGAAATCGGCTCCGAAGGCCGTAACTTCCAGTTCGCCAGTAACCTGGTGATGTTCGATCTGCCGTTCAACCCGGATCTGCTGGAGCAGCGTATTGGTCGTCTGGATCGTATCGGTCAGGCGCATGATATTCAGATCCACGTGCCTTTCCTGGAAAAAACCGCCCAGTCCGTGCTGGTGCGCTGGTTCCATGAGGGTCTGGACGCCTTTGAACACACCTGCCCGACCGGCCGCGCGATTTATGACAAGGTGTATACCGATCTTATCGGCTATCTGGCAGCGCCGGAAAACACCGACGGCTTTGACGATCTGATCAAATCCTGCCGCGAGCAGCACGACGCGCTGAAAGCCCAGCTTGAGCAGGGGCGCGATCGTCTGCTGGAGATCCACTCCAACGGCGGCGAAAAAGCGCAGGCTCTGGCGGAAAGCATTGAAGAGCAGGACGACGACACGGCGCTGATCAGCTTTGCCATGAACCTGTTCGATATTGTCGGCATTAATCAGGACGATCGCGGCGAAAACATGATCGTGCTGACGCCGTCCGACCATATGCTGGTGCCGGATTTCCCTGGCCTGCCGGAAGATGGCTGCACCATCACCTTTGAACGTGATGTGGCGCTGTCCCGTGAAGACGCGCAGTTTGTCACCTGGGAGCACCCGCTGATCCGCAACGGTCTGGATCTGATCCTCTCCGGCGATACCGGCAGCAGCACCATTTCGCTGCTGAAAAACAAAGCTCTGCCGGTGGGGACGCTGCTGCTGGAGCTGATCTACGTGGTGGAAGCTCAGGCACCGAAACAGCTTCAGCTTAACCGTTTCCTGCCTGCCACCCCGGTGCGCATGCTGCTGGATAAAAACGGCAACAACCTGGCGGCACAGGTGGAGTTTGAAACCTTTAACCGTCAGCTGAGCGCGGTGAACCGTCATACCGGCAGCAAGCTGGTGAACGCGGTGCAGCAGGACGTGCACGCCATTCTGCAACAGGGGGAAGCGCAGATCGAAAAAGCCGCGAAAGCGCTGATCGAAGCCGCGCGTACTGAAGCGGATGAGAAGCTCTCTGCTGAACTCTCCCGTCTGGAAGCGCTGAAAGCGGTCAACCCGAACATCCGTGATGATGAACTGGCGGCCATTGAAAGCAATCGCCAGCAGGTGATGGAGAGCCTGGCCGAAGCGGGCTGGCGTCTTGATGCCCTGCGTTTGATCGTCGTGACGCATCAGTAACCGGAGCCTGCAATGTTGATGGAACCCTACAATCCGCCGCAGGATCCGTGGCTGGTCATTCTGTATCAGGATGAGCACATTATGGTGGTCAACAAGCCGAGCGGCCTGTTGTCCGTGCCCGGACGTCTTGACGAACACAAAGACAGCGTGATGACGCGCATTCAGCGCGATTATCCGCAGGCCGAGTCCGTCCATCGTCTGGATATGGCCACCAGCGGCGTGATTGTGGTGGCGCTGAACAAAGCCGCTGAGCGCGAGCTTAAGCGGCAGTTCCGCGAGCGCGAGCCGAAGAAGCAGTATGTGGCCCGCGTGTGGGGCCATCCGGCGAAAGAAGAGGGCCTGGTGGATTTACCGCTGATTTGCGACTGGCCGAATCGCCCGCTGCAAAAAGTGTGTTATGAAACCGGGAAACCGGCGCAGACGGAGTATCGCGTGCTGGAGTATGCGGCGGATAACAGCGCGCGCGTCGAGTTAAAACCGATCACCGGGCGTTCCCACCAGCTGCGTGTACATATGCAGGCGCTGGGACATCCCATCTTAGGCGATAGGTTTTACGCCACACCTGACGCGCTGGCGATGGCCCCGCGCCTGCAACTGCATGCGGAAATGCTGACCATCACCCATCCGGCTTTTGGCAACAGTATGACGTTTAAAGCGCCGGCAGATTTTTGAAACTCCCCTCACCCTGACCCTCTCCCCAGGGAGAGGGGACCAGCCGGCGGATGATTTCTCCCTCTCCCACCGGGAGAGGGCTGGGGTGAGGGGAAAACCTTACTTCAGCCCGCTGACCAGCGCTTTGCGGCTCTCTTCCAGCGACACTACGCGGCTGCACACGGCTTTGCCGAACTGTTCAAAATCAGCTTCCTGATTCTTCCATTCGTTCTGGATCGCGGTCTGTAACCCGCCGAGGCTGCCGAGCACGCCCTGCAACGGATTGCCGCCGCCTTTCAGCACGGCTTTCGCGCCCATCTCATTGATGCTGTCCTGCAGGATGCCGCCCATCGCCTGATTGACCAGCTGCTGGCCGTTAGCACGCACGTCATCAATGGCTTTGTAGTGGAAGGTGATGCCGTCAGGGCGACGCTCAAGAATGCGGTTCATCTGCTCTTTTAACTGCGCGTCGAGTTTGGTGAGGCGACCGCGCATATTGCTGCTTTCACCCACTTCTTTCGCGATGATGTTATCAAGCGCCACGCGGCCTTTTTCGACGCGGCTACGCGCACCTTCGTCGATCCACGGCAGCGCGGAGCGCAGATCCGCCTGATAATCTTTCGCCTGCTCGCGTTGGGCGGCGCTTAGGCTGTATTGCTTGCCGTTAAACATCACGTTGCCGTCCGGCGTCATCACCAGATTGCCGTTCTCGCCTTTCACCTGCACGGTTTGCGGGCTTACCACCACGTCATCACGCGGCGTGACGCTACATTTATATTCAGCCTGTGCGGTAAATGCGGTTACCGTCAGGGCAGCCGCCAGCAGCGTTTTGCGCAACATAAAAACTCCTTCAGAGACAAAATGGGCCGGCATGTGCCGGCCCTTTCGGTATGTACTTAGTCCCACCAGACGTCAAAAAGTTCGCTGATGCGGACATCGTCGAACTTACGATCTTCGAGCCATTTACGCACAATGGCCTGGTGCTCTTCGGTGCATTTGCCGATTTCCTGTTTGCAAATCAGCCCTTCCCACACCAGATAGCCGCTGCCGTCAAACGCCAGTTTGTTCGGCTCGATCACTTCGTTGATGAAGTCATCCACGGTCTGGTCGATCTGCTCTTCGCTGGTGCCTTCCGGGAAACGCCATGCGACGGAAAAGCCTAATTCCTGAAACTCGTCGATATGCATTTTCTTACGCAGACGACGGCTACGGTTCGTTGCCATTATTTCACCCTCTCGAACATTAAGTCCCATACGCCGTGACCAAGACGATGGCCACGCTGTTCAAATTTGGTTACCGGACGCGATTCAGGACGCGGCACATAGTCATTGCTGGCGGACTGGTTTTTATAGCCGTCCAGCGATGACATCACTTCCAGCATGTGTTCAGCATAGGCTTCCCAGTCGGTTGCCATATGGAATACGCCACCCAGCTTCAGTTTGCTTTTTACCAGTTCAGCAAACGGCGGCTGAACGATACGGCGTTTATTATGACGCGCTTTATGCCATGGGTCAGGGAAAAAGAGTTGCACCATGTTTAAAGAATTGTCAGGGATCATTTTGTGCAGCACTTCCACCGCGTCGTGGCACATCACGCGCAGGTTCTCGACACCCTCTTCATGGGCGGTGGCAAGACAAGCGCCCACGCCCGGCGAATGCACTTCAATGCCGAGGAAATTCTGCTCCGGCTTCGCTTTCGCCATAGTGACCAGCGATGCGCCCATGCCGAACCCTATCTCCAGCGTAACCGGCGCGTCGCGGCCGAACAGCGCAGCGAAATCCAGCGGTTCTTCGGTGAACTCCACGCCCATCACCGGCCAGAAGTTTTCCAGCGCGTGCTCCTGACCTTTCGTCAGACGCCCCTGGCGGCGGACAAAGCTGCGAATACGGCGCAGCGGGCGACCGTTTTCATCAAATTCCGGTGAAATGACGTCGTTCTTCATAAATATGTCTGCTTGTGAGAGTGTTCGGGAAACGGGCATTATCCAAAGTTAGTTGCCGGATGCAAGCACCGGAAACTTCTGGTTTACACCTCTGTGCCGCTGTGCTGCAATCTGGCTCCTCCAAATCGTTACCCGGAATCCCTGCTTTGACCTTAAACGCGTCGCAATTTTCAGCCCAGGTGCTGGAGTGGTATGACAAATACGGGCGTAAAACCCTGCCCTGGCAACTCGAAAAAACGCCCTACAAAGTATGGCTCTCTGAGGTGATGTTGCAACAAACGCAGGTCACCACCGTAATCCCCTACTTTGAGCGCTTTATGGCGCGTTTCCCGACGGTGACGGATTTAGCCAATGCGCCCCTTGATGAGGTGCTGCACCTGTGGACCGGCCTTGGCTATTACGCCCGCGCGCGCAATCTGCATAAGGCAGCGCAGCAGGTGGCGACGCTGCATCACGGGCAGTTCCCGGACACCTTTGAGGAAGTGGCGGCGCTGCCCGGCGTCGGGCGCTCTACCGCCGGGGCGATTTTATCCCTGTCGCTCAATAAACATTTCCCGATCCTCGACGGCAACGTGAAGCGCGTGCTGGCCCGCTGCTACGCGGTCGGCGGCTGGCCAGGCAAAAAAGAGGTGGAAAAACGCCTGTGGGACATCAGCGAACAGGTGACACCCGCCGAAGGCGTGGCGCGCTTTAATCAGGCGATGATGGATTTAGGGGCGATGGTCTGCACCCGTTCAAAACCGAAGTGCTCGCTTTGTCCGCTCAATAATGGCTGCGAAGCATATCAACATGAGAGCTGGGCGCTGTATCCGGGTAAGAAACCGAAGCAGACGCTGCCGGAGCGCACCGGCTATTTTCTGATGCTTCAGCACGGCGACGAGGTGTTTCTGGCCCAGCGTCCGCCGGTCGGCCTGTGGGGGGGATTATTCTGCTTTCCGCAGTTCGAAGATGAAGACAGTTTGCGTCACTGGCTGGCAGAACGTCAGATTAGCGCCGATACTCTCAGCCAGTTAACGGCGTTTCGCCATACTTTCAGCCATTTCCATCTGGATATTGTGCCAATGTGGCTTCCCGTGTCCTCATTCACCGCATGCATGGATGAAGGAGCGGGTCTCTGGTATAACTTAGCGCAACCGCAATCCGTCGGACTGGCGGCGCCCGTTGAGCGCCTGTTACAGCAATTACGTACCGGCGCCGCTGTATAGCGCTGAGATGAAAGAGGAATTTTTATGAGCAGAACCATTTTTTGTACCTTCCTGGGCCGTGAAGCGGAAGGTCAGGATTTCCAGCTTTATCCGGGCGACGTCGGTAAGCGCATCTATAACGAGATTTCCAAAGAAGCCTGGGCGCAGTGGCAGCAGAAGCAGACCATGCTCATCAACGAAAAGAAACTCAATATGATGAACCTGGAGCACCGTAAACTTCTGGAGCAGGAGATGATCAACTTCCTGTTCGAAGGTAAAGACGTGCACATCGAAGGCTATAAGCCGCAGGAATAAGAATAACATTGCCGGGGTAACCCGGCTTTTTCACTTATAACACCAACACAACACGCACCTGCGGAATGATGAAAAAATATTTAGCGTTTGCCCTGATCGCGCCGTTACTCATCTCGTGTTCCAGTTCCAATAATAAGGGCGATAGCTATAACGAAGCCTGGGTAAAGGACACCAACGGTTTTGACATTCTGATGGGGCAGTTCGCCCATAACATCGAAAATATCTGGGGATTTAACGAAGTCCTGATTGCCGGCCCCAAGGACTACGTTAAGTACACCGATCAGTACCAGACCCGCAGCCACATCAACTTCGATGACGGCTCGATCACCATCGAAACCATCGCCGGGACAGATCCTGCGGCGCACCTGCGCAAGGCGATCATCAAGACGCTGTTGATGGGTGACGATCCCGGCTCTATCGACCTCTATTCCGATGTCGATGACATTCCTATTTCCAAACAGCCGTTCCTCTACGGACAGGTAGTGGATAACAATGGCGAGGCCATCCGCTGGCAGTGGCGCGCGGCACGTTACGCGGATTATCTGCTGCAAACGCGCATGAAAAGCCGGCAGAAAGGGCTGAAAGTGATCTACAGCGTGACCATTAATCTGGTGGCGAACCACCTGGATAAACGCGCCCATAAGTACACCGGCATGGTGCGTCAGGCGTCACGCAAGTATGGCGTCGATGAATCGCTGATCCTGGCGATTATGCAGACCGAATCCTCCTTTAACCCGTACGCCGTCAGCCGCTCCGATGCGCTGGGGCTGATGCAGGTTGTCCAGCACAGTGCCGGGAAAGATGTGTTCCGCGCCCAGGGTCGCTCCGGGATGCCGGACCGCAACTTCCTGTTCGATCCGGCGAGCAATATTGATACCGGCACGGCTTATCTGGCGATGCTGAACAATGTTTATCTGTCCGGCATTACCAACCCGACCTCACGGCGTTATGCGGTGATCACCGCCTATAACGGCGGCGCGGGCAGCGTGCTGCGGGTGTTCTCCAGCGATAAGGTGCAGGCGGCGAATATTATTAACCGCATGACGCCCGGGGATGTGTACGAAGCACTCACCACGCGGCATCCGTCCGCTGAATCGCGCCGCTATCTCTATAAAGTGGATACGGCGCAGAAAAGCTATCGTCGCAGGTAAGGGCATCCCGGTTTTATTTCTCCGTTAACACGTAGCCAAACAGACGCTTGATACCATCGGCGTCTGTTTCGCTATACACGCCCTGTAGCTCCGGTGAGAAGCCCGGCAGCAGGTTCACGCCCTCTTCCAGCGCGAGGAAATAGCGCTGTACCGCACCGCCCCACACTTCCCCCGGCACCACGCATAAGACGCCCGGCGGATACGGCAGCGCGCCTTCCGCCGCGATGCGCCCTTCGGCTTCGCTGATGCGCACCAGCTCCACATTGCCGCGAATGAACTCGCTGTTCGCATCCTGTGGGTTCATCGCCACCGGCGGGAAGCTGTCGGCGCGAAACATCGCTTTTTGCAGATCTTTAACGTCAAAGCTGACGTACAAATCGTGCATCTCCTGACACAGCTCGCGCAGGGTGTAATCGCGGTAGCGCACCGGATATTTGTTGAAGATGGTCGGCAGCACGTCCGCCAGCGGCGTATCGTCTTCAATGTGCTGCTCGAACTGACCGAGCATCGCCACCAGCTGCGCCATTTTCTCCGCGCTCTCGGCAGGGGTCAGCAGGAAGAGGATCGAGTTCAGATCGCACTTCTCCGGCACGATGCCGTTCTCGCGCAGATAGTGCGCCAGAATGGTCGCCGGAATACCAAAATCGGTGTAGTCGCCGGTCTGCGCATCAATCCCCGGCGTGGTGAGCAGCAGCTTGCAGGGATCGACAAAATATTGCTCGCGGGCATAGCCTTCAAAACCGTGCCAGCTCGCCCCCGGCTCAAAGCTGAAGAAACGGCGTTCGCTGGCGATAGCGTGTGTCGGGTGATCCTGCCACGGTCGCCCCGCCACTTCCGGCGGCACAAAAGGTTTGATCATCTTACAGTTGGCGATGATCGCCTTGCGCGCTTCGATGCCCAGTTCGACGCACTCCGCCCACAGGCGGCGGCCGCTTTCGCCTTCGTGGATCTTGGCATTCACGTCCAGCGCGGCGAACAGCGGATAAAACGGGCTGGTGGAGGCGTGCAGCATAAAGGCGTTGTTCAGTCGTTTATGCGGGCAGAAGCGCGCCTGACCGCGAATATGGTTATCTTTTTTATGGATCTGCGAGGTCTGGGAGAAGCCTGCCTGCTGCTTGTGCACCGACTGGGTGACGAAGATCCCCGGATCGTTTTCATTCAGATCGAGCAGAAGCGGCGAGCAGTCGGCCATCATCGGAATAAACTGCTCGTAGCCCACCCACGCCGAGTCAAAAAGGATGTAATCGCACAGCGATCCGATCTTGTCGATCACCTGACGGGCATTGTAGATGGTGCCGTCGTAGGTGCCAAGCTGGATCACCGCCAGGCGGAACGGGCGCGCATCGTCCGCTTTCTGCGGCGCGACGGCGCGGATCTGCTCGCGCAGGTAACGTTCGTCGAAACAGTGCTCGTCGATACCGCCGATAAAGCCAAACGGATTGCGCGCCGCTTCCAGATAGACCGGGGTCGCCCCCGCCTGGATCAGCGCGCCATGGTGGTTGGATTTATGGTTGTTGCGGTCAAAAAGCACCAGATCGCCGCGCGTCAGCAGCGCATTGGTGACGACTTTGTTCGCCGCCGACGTGCCGTTCAGCACAAAATAGGTTTTATCCGCATGGAACACTTTGGCGGCAAATTTCTGCGCGTGTTTGGCGGAGCCTTCATGGATCAGCAGATCGCCGAGCTTAACGTCGGCATTGCACATGTCGGCGCGAAAAACGTTCTCGCCGAAGAAGTCAAAAAACTGACGTCCGGCAGGGTGTTTTTTGAAGAACGCGCCGTGCTGATGTCCCGGACAGGCAAAGGTGCTGTTGTTCATCGCCACATACTGCGTCAGGGTATCGAAAAACGGCGGCAGCAGGTTTTCTTCGTAACGGCAGGCCGCAGACTCCAGCTCCAGCATCTCCTGCGCTTTACCGCCGATCACCGCCTCGACGCCCGCTGGCGCATCGGCAGGCGTGTCGCTGAACAGGAATACCGGCAGCTTAAAGCCCGTACGTTTTAAGAGCGCGAGAATACCGCTGTAACTGTCAGCCACCGTAATGACGACTGCCGCCACGTCGGTAAAATCCGTGTTGTCCAGGCTGACCACCTCGCGATGGGTGGAAAGCAGGGAAACCAGCTCGCGGCTGGCGGCAATTTTCATGGTTTTCATAAGCACGTTTACCCGTTTCAGGGGAGTAAAAAGCCCCGGGCGAGATGGCGATCTCACCCAATGAAGGTATCTGACTGGAGCCAGCTCCAATCGCCAGACATCAGTAAAAACAGATCGCGTCTGCCTTTACGGTTGCCCTCGGATGAGCCTGCGTTGCCCTCACCGCATGGTGAGAAGAGTATGGATCATGGCAGAACGGGTACGCGATCGCATAAGTATGCGACAGGTCTGGCGAGCAGAATGTGGTGTCATCCAGGCGGCCCCGTGATTAAGAGAGGAAATTTCGCGCAATAATGTCACTTTTGACCGGCAGGTGCAACACGCAAAAAATGCCTGGAACCTGAGTTTTTGCGGCATACTATGCAATAGTGCAAACAAATTGTTCAGGAGTAACAGCGTGTTAACTGGCCCCTTTATCAATGCCGCTGCCGTGCTGATCGGCGGCACCCTCGGCGCGGTGTTAAGCCACCGTTTACCCGAACGCGTGCGTGGTTCGATGCCCGCTATTTTCGGCCTGTGCTCGCTGGGTATCGGCATTCTGCTGGTAATGAAATGCGTCAACCTGCCGGTGATGGTGCTGGCAACCCTGGTGGGCACGCTGATTGGCGAGATCTGCTACGTTGAGCGCGGCATCAGCGGCGGGGTGAACCGCCTGCGTAAACTGGTGCAGCGCGGCAAAAAATCAACCGGCGTGCCGGAAGGTCATGACGCTTTTATCGAAAGTCTGGTCGCCATCATTATTCTGTTCTGCGCCAGCGGCACCGGGATTTTTGGCGCGATGCGCGAAGGCATGACCGGCGATCCGAGTATTTTGATCGCCAAAGCCTTTCTCGACTTCTTTACCGCGGTGATTTTTGCCACCTCGCTGGGCATTGCCGTGGCGGCCATTTCGGTGCCGATGCTGATTATTCAGCTTACCCTCGCCACCTGCGCGACCTTTATTCTGCCGCTCACCACACCGGCGATGATGGGCGATTTCACTGCCGTCGGCGGTATTCTGCTGCTGGCCACCGGCCTGCGTATCTGCGGCATCAAGATGTTTGCCGTCGCTAACATGCTGCCCGCGTTGATTATCGCCATGCCGATCTCCGCCGCCTGGAGCGCTTTTTTCGCCTGAACCGCGTGCAGTGACGCCAGATTGCTGATAGATTGTGCAGTCTGCAACGATTTAAATAAATTTCGTTGACGACACGAGGCGGATCAGGTTTAATGCGCCCCGTTGCCCGGATAGCTCAGTCGGTAGAGCAGGGGATTGAAAATCCCCGTGTCCTTGGTTCGATTCCGAGTCCGGGCACCACTATTTAAAGAACCCGCCCACAAGGCGGGTTTTTGCTTTTGGACGTTCTGCCCGCTGCGCTCCCACTCCCCCGCCTCCATCGGTACCTGTCACAGCCTCAGCAATTGCGGGTATAATGACAAAAATTATCCAATGAGTTCAGAAACGACGATGACCAAACTTACCTTACAAGAGCAGATGCTGAAAGCGGGCCTGGTGACCAGCAAAAAAATGGCCAAAGTGCAGCGCACGGCGAAGAAATCCCGCGTGCAGACGCGTGAAGCCCGTGCTGCGGTGGAAGAGAATAAAAAAGCGCAGCTGGAGCGCGACAAGCTGCTGAGCGAACAGCAAAAACAAGCGGCGTTGTCCAAAGAGTACAAAGCGCAGGTGAAGCAGCTGATTGAGATGAACCGCATCAACATTGCCAGAGGCAATATTGATTTCAACTTTACCGACAATAACTTTATTAAAAAAATCGCCGTCGATAAGGTGACCCAGGCGCAGTTGATTAGCGGACGTCTTGCTATTGCGCGTCTGATGAAAGACAGCAGCGGCGAGAGTGAATACGCCATTATTCCGGCAAGCGTTGCCGATAAAATTGCGCAGCGGGATGCAGAAAGTATTGTCCTCAACAGTGCGTTGAGTCAGGAAGCGCAGGATGAAGACGATCCGTATGCAGATTTCAAAGTACCTGATGATTTGATGTGGTAAGCAAAACGTAGTACGCGCAGGCGTTGTGCATTACACTGCGCGCGGCAAGAACTGAGCAGATAAACGATTAAACAGGCGGTAATGGCGATGAACGGAACAATCACAACCTGGTTCAAAGACAAAGGTTTTGGATTTCTCAAAGATGAAAACGGGGATAACCGTTATTTTCATGTGATTAAGGTCGCCAACCCTGAACTCATCAAGAAAGATGCGGCGGTGACCTTTGAACCCACCACCAATAATAAAGGCCTGTCCGCCTACGCAGTGAAAGTGCTGCCGGAAAGCAAATACATCTTTATCGCCGGTGAGCGCATTAAGCTTACGGCCATCAAATCTTACGTGGTTTTCAGCGAAGAAGTCCCCGTCGAAGCACGCATCGATAAAGAAAATACCGTGCTGTCCGTAGGGCTGCTGATGGGCAACATTCGCCCAAAAACCGATATCAAGCCGGGACAAATGCGGACGCTGAAAAAACTGGCGATCACCACCTTCCAGGGAGAGACGTTAATCTTTACGGAAGATGAGATCGACGTGGATGCGACGGTGAAAATGCTTAAGGTTTGATGTTACGTCAAGGACCTGCCCATAAAGATTAAAAAGGCACGCCAGCGTGCCTTTTCCTTTCTCTGCCCGCCATGCTAAAAACATTCATCACGCTTTTGATATAGTGAATAAAAACACACAACATCAGGAGTTAACATGAGTCAGCAAGCTGCCCTTAACGCGCAACCGCTGGAGTGGGGCCACGGGCCACGCACCTTTGAAGTTTTTCTTGAGCCTACCTGTCCGTTCTCCGTCAAAGCCTTTAACAAGCTGGACGCGCTGTTACAGCATGTCGGCGAAGATAACGTCACCATTAAAATCCGTCTGCAATCCCAGCCGTGGCATCTGTATTCCGGCGTGATCGTGCGCTATATCCTTGCGGCCTCGACGCTGCCGGACGGGCGCGACGCGGCGCATAAAGTCATGCAGGCAGTGGCCGATCATCGTGAAGAGTTTGAATTTACCGATCATTGCAGCGGTCCGAATATGGACGCCACGCCAAACGATATTCTGGCGCGCCTTAAAGCTTATAGCGGGGTGGATGCCTCGGTACCCTTTGGCCGGGCGGATCTGCAAACCGTCATTAAATGGCACTGCAAATATGCACGTCAGAACGGCATTCACGTCTCCCCAACCTTTATGGTCAACGGTCTGGTGCAGCCGGATCTGGGCAGCGGAGATGACGTCAGCGTCTGGGCTGAACGCATTTTTGCCTGAATAACAATGACCTGGCGTTAAGCGCACTAACCGTCCGTTTCTGCGCGTAGCGCCTGCTACACTGCTTCAACACATCAATGAAAAGGCAGGTTAACATGTCAGACAATCAGTATCAGCCACCGAAAACCTGGACGTGGGATAAATCCGCAGGCGGCGCCTTTGCCAGCATCAATCGCCCGGTATCCGGCGCCACGCATGAGAAAACCCTGCCAGTCGGCAAGCACCCGCTTCAGCTCTACTCCCTCGGTACGCCGAACGGCCAGAAGGTAACTATTCTGCTGGAAGAACTGCTGGAAAAAGGCGTGACCGCCGCGGAATACGATGCCTGGCTTATCCGCATTGGCGAGGGCGATCAGTTCTCCAGCGGCTTTGTTGTGGTGAACCCGAACTCGAAAATCCCGGCGCTGAGCGATCACTCCACTACCCCGCCGACCCGCGTGTTCGAATCCGGATCTATCCTGCTTTATCTGGCGGAAAAATACGGACACTTCCTGCCGAAGGATCCGGCCGGGCGTACCGAAGCGCTGAACTGGCTGTTCTGGCTACAGGGCGCGGCCCCGTTCCTCGGCGGCGGCTTCGGCCATTTTTATCACTATGCGCCGGTGAAAATCGAGTACGCCATCAACCGCTTTACCATGGAAGCCAAGCGTCAGCTCGACGTGCTGGATCAGCAGTTGGCGAAGCATAAATTTGTGGCCGGTGACGAATACACCATCGCGGATATGGCGATCTGGCCGTGGTACGGCAACGTGGTGCTCGGCACCATCTATGACGCCGCCGAATTCCTTGATGCCGGCAGTTACAAAAATGTACTGCGCTGGGCGAAAGAGGTGGCGGAGCGTCCGGCCGTGAAGCGTGGCCGTATCGTCAACCGCACCAACGGGCCGCTGAACGAACAGTTGCACGAGCGTCACGACGCCAGCGACTTCGACACCAACACCGAAGACAAGCGCAACAGCTAATCTTTAACCGGGCGAACTACGCCCGGTTTTTCTTTTCTCTGCCGCCCGCCGGTTTCTTTTTCCCGCCGCGTATTTACAACAAAATAATAACTGGTAAGAATGATTTTTTTCATTCATTGCGGACACCTATGTCTGAACGCGCTCTGACACAGCAGATCCAGAATCTGAAAAAGCATAATGCCCGTCTGGTGAGGCTGGCGCGTGACGCCCGCAGTAAACTCAGCGCTACGCTCGACGGCACCGGCCTGTGCCTGTGGCAGCTGGATGTGCCCAGCGGAAAACTGATCATTTTTAACCGCCGCTGGGGATCGATGCTCGGCTATCAGCCGAAAGAGCTCAGCGCGCAGTTTGAGGTATGGAAAGATCATCTGCATCCGGAGGATCGTCCCTGGGTACTGAAGGCCTTTTACGATCATCTTGAGGGCAAAGCCCCTTACTACGAAGCCCTGCACCGCATGCAGCATAAAAACGGCACCATCACCTGGGTGCTGGATCGCGGGCGCGTCAGCGAGCGGGATGGCAGCGGCAATCCGCTGAAGGTCACCGGCACGCACATCGACATGACCAAAGAGAAGCAGTACGAAGAGCAACTGGCGCTGCTGGCCAATCACGATCCGCTCACCGGACTTGCCAACCGCCACGCGCTGATCAAACAGTTCGACGAGCGTAAACAGGCCGGGCCGCTGTGCGTGGCTTTTATCGATCTGGATAATTTTAAGCATGTTAACGATACCCTCGGGCACCGTAGCGGCGATGTACTGCTGATCCAGCTCAGCCAGCGTCTGCGCGACACCTGCCCGCCGGGCACCACTATCGGGCGGCTCGGCGGCGATGAGTTCGTGCTGTTGCTGCCCTTTGCGCTGGCGGATGCGACGATCTACCGCGCGGCGCAGGATCTGCTGCATGCCGTGCTGACGCCCTTTGATCTGGATAACGGTGTCGGATCGGTGGGCGCATCCATCGGCATTGATGAAGTGCAGCCGCAGGACAGCTTTGTGGAAGCCTTAACCCGCGCGGACGAGGCGATGTATCACATCAAGCACAGCGGCAAAAACGGCGTGGCGATGGGTGCAACGCTGATCTCCATCTCCCCGCGGCTGACAGCCTGAGGCCGGGCATGAAATCTGCACGACAACAAACCCTTCTGGCGATCCTCGCCCGCCACGACACCCTGACCACCGCCAGCCTGGCGGCACAGCTCGGCATCAGCAAAGAGACGCTGCGCCGGGATCTCACGGCGTTACAGGCGCAGGGGAAAATCGTGCGTCATCACGGGCGCGCGCGGCTGATCCACACGCAAAATCACGATGGCGGCGAGCCCTTCGTCGCCCGGCTGAAAAGCCATTATGCGGATAAAGCCGATATTGCCCGCCATGCGCTGGCGTGGATCGAAGAGGGGATGTGCCTGGCGCTGGATGCCAGCTCCACCTGTTTTCATCTGGCACGACAGTTGCCGGACGTGCCGCTGATCGTATTCACCAACAGCCAGCCCGTTTGTCAGGAGATGGCGCGCCGCCAGCACGTCAGGCTGATTTGCACCGGCGGCGAACTGGATCGTAAATACCGCTGCTATATGAATCCAACGCTGGCCCCCTTACTGAAAGCGCTTGAGATCGACCTGTTTATCTTTTCCTGCGAGGGTGTTGATACCCACGGCGATATGTGGGATCCGACGGTACATAATGCCGGATTCAAAACGCAGCTGCTAAGCCGGGCGCAGCAGTCGTTATTGCTGATTGATAAAAGCAAATTTCAGCGCGCAAGCGATGTAAAAATTGGCAACCTGAGCGCGGTGACGCAGATGATCACCGACGCCCGCCGTTAACTGTCCAGCAGCTCTAACGCCGCCAGCGTTTCTCTCGCCTGCTGTTCATCAATGATGCTCATCGCAAAACCGACGTGCACCAGCACCCACGCCCCTAACAGCGCGGCGGGATCGTCATCGCATACCAGCGCGATGATAATCTGTCGTTGTACGCCGCAGATGTTTACCGTCGCCAGCTGGTGAAGATCTTCCCCAACGGCGACGATCTGCCCTGGCACGCCTATACACATCGGTTATTCCTTTTATTCGATTTCGATACTTTTCACCCGCAGCGCCTCGCCGCCTTCCACGCTTAGGCACGCGCTATGACAACACGGACAGCGCGCGTCATGACGCTGCACTTCCACGCGGGCGCTGCACGTCCAGCACCACGCCTGCGCCGGGCGATGGATGAGATGTAACGCGCAGCCCTGCGCCGCCGTCTGCGCGCAGACGCTGGCAAAGCTAAAGCGCAGCGCGTTTTCTTCCACGCAAGCCAGCGCGCCAATCTCCAGCCAGACGCCTGTTACGCGCCGGGCACCGGCCTGCGCCGCCTGCTCCAGCACAATTTCCACCACGCTCTGGCACAGCGACAGCTCATGCACGGGCGCGCGCCTGCCAGCCAAACAGCGCCCGCCGGCGCGACAGATCCGGGGCGTTTACCGGCAGCGAGAGCAGCATACGGGCGCAGTCGTTCGTAAGGTTTATGCCCTGCGCCGCCGTCAGCCCGCGCTGCACCGGCGACATCAGCGAACAGGCCAGATAGTGCCCGATGCTTTCCAGCTCACCGACGGTAAAGGTGATGTTTCCCGCAGGCAGCGCGAGGGCGAGTTTTTCTCCCACCGGACGCGGCTGCCAGCGCTGATGCGAACCGGGCAGCACCAGCGCGCTGAGCATCCACGGCGTGATGAGACAGCCGATCCACTGATCTTCAAACAGGGTAAAAGGCGCGGCATACACCGGCATTGCCGGATGCAGAAACGCCAGGTCGTGCAGTGTGCGTTCGCCCACCTCTGCAAACGCCGTCTGCACCTGCGCCGCCGGATTGTGGGAAAAGCCGCTCATGCCGCACGTTCCACCAGCGCTACGCCGCTGTCACGCAGTTCAGCGATCACCCGCGCCAGCGCAGGCTCCAGACTGGCGGCCACCACCGGCGTTAAGCCGACGTGCGGTTCCAGTGACGCGGGAATGACGCCGATAAGCGTCAGCTTGCGCGGAAACTCGCCGGTAAAACGCAGCGCCGATAACACGTCCGCCAGTCCCAGCTGATGGGGCGAAATTTTGTTGGTGAACAGCACCGGCACCTCGTCGTCGCGCAGCGTCAGAACGGTGCCGGGGGAGTATTTACGCGAGACAATGGCGTCGACAATAATCAGATGGCGGCGATTCGCCATCGCCTCCAGCAGCTCCATGCCCGCCGTGCCGCCATCAAGCACTTCCACGTGATCTGGCAGATGGTAACGCGCCGCCAGCGTCCCGGCGATGCGCACGCCAATGGCTTCGTCGCTGAGCAAAATATTGCCCACGCCTAACACTAAAATGGTCATCACAGCACCTTTACCGATATCGGATCGCCGCCGTCCGTATCCACCAGATGCACGGCACAGGACATGCACGGATCGAAAGAATGAATGGTGCGCACCACTTCCAGCGGCTTGTGCGGGTCGGCAATGCGCGTACCCACCAGCGCCTGTTCATAAGGCCCCGGCTGATCGTTAAAGTTGCGCGGTCCGGCGTTCCAGGTGGACGGCACCACCGCCTGGTAGTTAGCGATTTTGCCGTCCTTGATCACTATCCAGTGGGATAACATGCCGCGCGGCGCTTCCAGAAAACCGACGCCGTAAAACTCGCCGCTTTCGGGGATGACCGGCTTCACCCAGGTGAGGTGATCGCCTTTGCCGATATTGGCGATCAGCGCCTGATACTGATGTTGCAGGATCAGCTGCAGTTCACAGGCGTGAACGGTGCGGCCAATAATGCGCCCGAGTGTCGAATGCAGTTGCGCCACGTCGAGGCGTTGCCCGGTGAGCTGCTGGTAAATGTCGTTAATTTCCTGCAATTTCGTTTGGGTCTCCTGCCGCCCGGCCGCCAGCTTGCACAGCAGCGTCGCCAGCGGTCCGACTTCCACGGTTTTGCCGTAAAAGGTCGGCGATTTCACCCAGGAATATTTGCCGTCATCCGCCCAGCCGGTGTGGGCCGGATGTGTGGTTCCCTGCCAGGGAGCCTGCGGTTCGTCGTCCTGGTACCAGGCATGTTTCGCGCTCTCCTGAATGCCGTTGATCAGCCACTGGTTGCTGTGGGCGTTAATCGGGCGGAAGGTAGCGAAATCGCCATCGGTAATGGCCCCGCCGGGGAACAAAAAGCTGCCGTTCTGGCTGTCGGTTGGGTATTCCGGCGCGCAGAGATAGTTCACCGCCCCCTGCCCCTGCGCCAGCCATTCCGGGTAATACGCGGCGATCACCGCCGTGTCGACTTTATAGACCTGCTCGATAAAATCGCCGAGCTTGTCGATAAAGGATTTGATGTACATCAGCCGTTCAAGGTTAAGCACGCCAATGCCGTCGGGGTTGATGGGGTTCGCCACGCCGCCCACCGCCAGATTCTGGATATGGGGCGATTTGCCGCCCAGTAGCGCCACAATACGGTTCGCATCCCGCTGGCACTCCAGCGCCTGTAAATAGTGGGCGACGGCGATCAGGTTCACCTCCGGCGGCAGCTTCATGGCCGGATGTCCCCAGTAGCCATTAGCGAAAATACCCAGTTGTCCGCTGGCGACCAGCTCCTTCACTTTGTTCTGCACCCGGGTAAATTCTGCCGCGCTGTTGAGCGGCCAGCGGGAGATCCCTTCAAGCAGCGCCGCCGCTTTTGCCGGATCGGCATTGAGCGCCGCGGTAATATCCACCCAGTCCAGTGCCGACAACTGATAAAAATGGACGATATGATCGTGGGTAGTGTGCGCTGCGAGAATGATATTGCGGATGTACTGCGCGTTCAGCGGTACGTTGATCTTGAGCGCGCTTTCGACGGCGCGCACCGACGCGAGCGCATGGGTGGTGGTGCAGACGCCGCAGATGCGCTGCATGATCATCCAGGCATCGCGCGGATCGCGATCCTTAACGATAGTTTCCATGCCGCGCCACATGGTGCCGGAGGCCCAGGCTTTCGACACCACGCCGTCGGCGATCTCGCAGTCAATGCGCAGATGGCCTTCAATACGGGTAACGGGATCAATAGTAATTCGTTGGCTCATGCTTTACTCGCTCCCTGAGGACAATGAACAGGTTGTTGTAGCGGAGGAATGATCGGCAGCAGGCGGACCAGTAAGATGTAGGCGCAGATCTCAATGGCCACAAAGCCGATGGAGATCAGCAGCTCTTCCCAGGTCGGAAAATAGCGCCAGCCGCCGCCGGGGTTAAAGGCCAGCAGCGAATAAGAGAGCCGCCAGCAGGCGCAGCCGAGCAGCTGGCTGAGCGCCGCCAGAAAAAGTACCCGGCCATCGCGCCGCCAGCGAGCTACCCGTAGCACCAGCAGCGGAAACGCCAGCAGCGCGGTTTCAACCCAGAACAGTGCAGAGTAAATGTCTCCGGCAAAGGCGTAGTGCAACTTGTCGCGCCAGAGCAGTTCGCCAAAACGCAGCAGCAGGAACAGCGCCAGCAGAAGGCTTAACAGCCCGGTCAGTTTGATAAACAGCGGCTTTTCATCCGCGCCCCTGCCGCGCAGCGCGCTCTGCACCAGCGATCCTTCGAAAATCACAATGGAGAAGCCCATGATAAAGGCGGTGAGCAGGGAAAACAGCGGCAGCATTTCATAGCTCTGCCACAACGGATGCACTTTGTGCCCGGCGACGATCATTAACGATCCCATCGACGACTGGTGCATGGTGGGCAGCAGCGCCCCCAGCGCGATAATAAAAAACATCACTTTGTTGATGCGCCTGAGCGACACTTTCCAGCCGAGGCGCTCCAGCACTGCGGGCGCGAATTCCAGCGCCATCACGCCGATGTAGATCGTCATACAGACGGCAGTTTCAAACAGCACCGAGTTGACGTTGAAATGCCCTGGCAGATAGAAATACGGCAGGTTCCAGTAACGCCCGACGTCAATGGTGATCGACAGCCCGCCCAGGGAGTAACCGAACAGGCTGGCCAGCAGCGCCGGGCGCACCAGCGGGTGATATTCGCCGCGGTTAAAAACGTACACCGCCCACGCCAGCGCCCAGCCGCCGCAGGCGAAACCGGTGCCGATTAACAGATCGAAAGCGATCCAGATCCCCCAGGGGTAGCCGCCGTTAAGATCGGAAACCGATCCGAGACCGAACACCAGCCGTTTGCCGATAAGGATCAGGCACAGCACCACCAGCGGCGCGAAGATCAGGATCGCCTTATTGATGAGTTTTCCGCCCAGCGGCTGCGGATCATGATGCGTCATCATCGTCCTCCTTATGCTGATCGCCTTTACTGTGACGACGCACCAGCACGGTCAGGCCCGCCAGCATCGCCAGCGGTAGCAGCATGCCTTTGTAAACCGTATGCTGAATATTTTCGGCACGTGCGCCGGTAGAGAGATCATCCAGCGGCGGTAGATCGAGGTTTTCCATCGGCACGGCGCTCAGCACCAGCACCTGGGTGCCGCCCGCCTCCCTTTCGCCATAGATATGCGGCACATAACGCGCCACCGGATGCAGATAAGTATCCCCCGTACTGAGCGTCTGGCGCGGATAGCGGTACTGGCTGCCGGGCGTCAGCGCCAGCCGCTTTTTCGCTTCCGCCAGCAGCGCGTCGCGGGTGCCGAAAATCACCGCTCCCGCCGGACAGGCCTCCACGCAGCCGGGCGGACCGCCGTTATCAAGCCGCGCCAGCCCCGGCTGATTACACAGCTCACATTTATGCAGCGCCCCGAACGGGTTAGCGTAATCATATTTCGGCACGTTAAACGGGCAGCCGACCATGCAGTAGCGGCAGCCGGTACAGACGCTGGCGTCGTAATGCACAATGCCGGTAAGAGGATCTTTTTTCAGCGCCGATACCGGGCAGACCGACACGCAGTTAGGATCAACGCAGTGCATACACTGCTTTTTGATGTAGGCGTAGCCATCTTTCACCTGGTCTTTGTGCCGCCCGCTGCCGCTGCGCCACACCTGAATGATGTTGTTGGTGTAGGGGGAAAGTTTGTCATTGTTCGACCAGGTGGCTTCCCCCTGCGGATTGCGGGCGGGAAAGTTAAGATCCTGGCAGCGGGTGACGCAGGCCTGGCAGCCGATGCACAGCGTGGAGTCGTACAGCATCCCCAGCGCGCCGGGGATCGGCAGGCGGTTGGTGGCGGCGGCGAAAGCGGGAGACGCACTGCCTGACAGCAAGGCGCTCCCGGCAGAGAGTTTGAGGAAATCACGTCTGTCCACGATCACTCTCCCTGACGATCGGCGTCATCGTGCTTTTGCTGACGCCCCAGTTCGCGCACCGTCATCAGGCTGACGCCGCCCACCACGCCAATGACGCCGCCGAGTAACCCCATTGCCGTGGCAGAAACCGCGCCGCCCTCTTTTTGCGCCACCTCCGGTTTGTCGGCACGCGGCGTCGGATTTTCCACGCTGGCGAGCTGGTGAATGCCTTTATGAAAGCCGATGCCTTCTTCGTTACAGCCGTAGCACGGATGACCAATCGCCACCGGCCACACGCCACCGACATCGCAGAATTGCAGCGTCGAACAGTTGCCCCAGGTTTCCGGGCCTTTGCAGCCTAAATGATATAAACACCAGCCGGCGCGATGGCCCTCGTCGCCAAAGGCGCGGGCGAAGCGTCCGGCGTCGAAGTGCGGTCGCCGTTCGCAGTGTTCATGGATCAATCGACCATAAGCAAAGGTCGGGCGGTTTTTGGCATCCAGCGCGGGCGGCTTGCCCCAGGTAATGATGTGCGCCACGGTGGCAAGAAAGTTATGCGGATTCGGCGGGCAGCCGGGAATATTGATCACCGTTTTGCCTGGCAGCGCCGCCTGCAGTCCGACGGCGCCGGTTGGATTGACGCCTGCCGCCGCCACGCCGCCCCAGGCGGCACAGGAGCCAATGGCGATAATGGCCGCCGCATGTTCAGCGGCTTTACGGATATGGTCGACAATGGGCTCACCGGCGACCATGCAGTAAATGCCGTTGTCCTTCAGCGGCACCGAGCCATCCACCACCAGCACGTACTGCCCCTGATATTTTTCCAGCGCCTGATGTTTGTTGTCTTCGGCCTGATGCCCAAAGGCCGCGCTCAGCACTTCGTGATATTCGAGGGAAAGGGTTTCCAGCAGCAGATTTTCAATGGTGGGATGGGTGGCGCGCAGCAGCGATTCGGTACAGCCGGTACATTCCTGCGCGCCGATCCAGATAACCGGCAGGCGCTGCGGCTGGCTGAGCGCCCCGGCCATGCGGGCGGCTGCCTGGCTGCTAAGCCCCATGGTGGCGGCCAGCGCGGTGCATAACGTCATGAAATCCCGGCGCGTGATGCCGGGCGGAATAGCGGATGTTGTTGTAACCATAATTGCGCTTCCTTATGCAAAGGTGGCGCTATTTCAAACCCTTCCCTGGAAAATTGCTGCGATCGGCCCGACAAATAACCTTAAAAGTGACACGGTTATTTACAAAAAAAGCCACAACGTTACCGTCGTGGCCTGATTGTCAGAATACTAAAAGTTAAAACGCGACCCACTCGTCAGAGGCGGGGGATTTTACTGGCGGGATACGGCGTGACAACGATGTCGCCGCAGGCGCGGCGGCAATCTTTTGCTCGTCGGCCGATAAACGGAACTGCTGAACCGCACGCTGCATCTCCTCCGTCTGACGCTCCAGCGCCACGGCGGCGGCCGATACCTGCTCTACCAGCGCGGCGTTCTGCTGGGTGACGCTGTCCATCTGGGTGATCGCCACCCCGACCTGCGAAATGCCTTTGCTCTGCTCCGCGGACGCGCCGGCGATCTGCTTCATAATAGTGGTCACTTCAGTAACCGCACGCAGAATGCCTTCCATGGTGGTGCCGGTATCGTTCACCAGTTTTGCGCCTTTATCGACGCGGCTGACCGAGTCCGCAATCAGGGTTTCGATCTCTTTGGCCGCCCCTGCGCTGCGGCTGGCCAGATTACGCACTTCACCCGCCACCACCGCGAAGCCACGGCCCTGTTCACCGGCACGCGCCGCTTCAACGGCAGCGTTCAGCGCCAGGATATTGGTCTGGAAGGCGATACTGTTGATCACCGTGGTGATCTCGGCGATTTTCTTCGAGCTGTCTGAAATGTCGCTCATGGTGGTGACCACTTCGCTGACCAGCGCGCCGCCTTTGCTGGCAGTAGTGGACGCCACTTCCGCCAGTTCGCTGGCCTGACGTGCGTTGTCTGCGTTCAGCTTCACGGTGGCGGTCAGTTGTTCCATGCTGGCCGCTGTCTCTTCCAGCGCTGCCGCCTGCTCTTCCGTACGGGATGAGAGATCGTTATTGCCGCTGGAAATCTCCGTTGCACCGCGCCAGATATTGTCGCTGCCGGAACGAATGGCGCTGACCGCATCACGCAGGCTATCCTGCATTTCCTGCAACAGCGGCACCATCTGTCCCACACAGTTACGGCCCATCGCCTCTACCGGCTGGCTGAGATCGCCCCGGGCGATCAGGCTGAAGTGCTGGCGAATTTTCGCCAGCGGTTTAACCAGCATGGCAACCAGATAGCGATCGGAGAACAGCAGTAACAGAAGGCCTAAGATCACCGCCGCGATGATCGCCGTGCGGGTAACGCTGGTCTGATGATCCACCATGACGCGGGTATCATCCAGCATCTGGTTCGCCGCTTTGTTGAACGCTTCGGTGCTGGCACCAAAGGCGCGGCTAAGGGCAGGCGTCACATTGCTTGCCTGATTACGGTAAGCGTCAAGATTGCCTTGCTGCGCAAACTGAACCTGCGCTGTCACGCCCTGATCCAGCAGCGCCTGCCAGTTACCGATCACCTGTGCGGAAACAGTCGCATCAATCGGGCCGGGTGAGATCGCCTTCAGCGCATCCAGTTTGGTTTTCATATTGTCCAGCGCCTGCTGAACCGGACCAAAATCGGCGCTGCCGCCCGTCGCTTTTGCCTCCATTGCCCGTGACAATCGGGTGACGACGCGGAAATACTGATCGTTGCCCTGGCTGAGCAGCGTCATCTGCGTGACCAGCTGGCGATCCATATCATTACCTTCAGCCACTTTCGACAGCGATAACACGCTGAATAATCCGACACCTGACCACAGCAGGCAGAAAACGCCAAGAATGGCGAGCATCACAAAGCGAATTGTGAAGTTTTGGAGCATACGCATAGTTAATTCCTTGCTTGAGGTGCATTCCCATCCAGAAGGTGGGACTTATTATGGTTATCGGCAAAATATGCGTAATATGTATGCCACGGCGGACCTTTTTTGATCAAAAAATAATCCACCAGGAATCCTTTAAAAAACAAGGCTCCAGGCATTTAAATAATATCGCCATTCACTTTTGCTCACACTTTTACATAAAGTTCAGCAGATAGTTACAGCGGCAACTATCTGTAAGCTACTTATCTTAAAGAGAAAATCCCCACTCCATTTATTTAGCCTGCTAACATTCTTATTGATGCGAAAAATAAGAATCCTCCCAAAACTAATAGATTCTCGGGTTGGTTTAAACAATGTTTATGGGGGAATAAATCCCTTATTTAAATAATACTATTTACTATCTGTAGTCGCAGCATCTCAATATAGACGGTAATTTAAAAAGGGTGCATTAATTTAAATTAAGTAATCTTAAATATGGCACGTATAGTTAATTACGTGTTTCGCCATATTATGCATATGTTACCCGTAATAAAGATGCGCTTTTTTTGATGAGCCAAACCCGCAAGCGCTCACCGCGCCTGCCTTCCAGCCTGGTATCCGGGCCGCGTGACGCCTGAGTGCTTAAACCATAAGGCGCATTAATGAATAGTTAAGCAACGCTACATAATCATAAAGATTTGTGACCGCTGCGGCTTGTGGCGATCGGCGGGAACGCTAAAATAGAAACAGCGTTTCGAATTTTTATAATCAAAAAAGGAGACATCATGCCCTGGTTAGCCAATCCTGCCCGTTACGAGCAGATGCAGTATCGCTACTGCGGGAAAAGCGGGTTACGCCTGCCTGCTCTGTCGCTGGGTTTGTGGCACAGTTTTGGTCACGTTCAGCCGCTGGATACCCAGCGCGCCCTGCTGCGCACCGCCTTTGATGCGGGCATCACCCATTTCGATCTGGCCAACAACTATGGTCCGCCGCCGGGCAGCGCCGAGGAAAATTTTGGCCGTCTGTTGAGAGAGGATTTTGCGGCCTATCGCGATGAGCTGATCATCTCCACCAAAGCGGGCTATGACATGTGGCCAGGCCCCTACGGGTCCGGCGGCTCGCGTAAGTATCTGCTGGCCAGCCTCGACCAGAGCCTCAGCCGCATGGGGCTGGAGTATGTCGACATTTTCTATTCCCACCGCGTTGATGAAAATACGCCGATGGAAGAGACAGCCTCGGCGCTGGCGCAGGCGGTGCAGAGCGGTAAAGCGCTGTACGTGGGTATCTCGTCCTACTCCTCTGAACGCACCCAGACGATGGTCGATTTGCTGCGTGAATGGAAAATCCCGCTGCTCATCCACCAGCCCTCGTACAATCTGCTCAACCGCTGGGTGGATAAAAGCGGCCTGCTGGATACGCTGGAGCGCAACGGCGTGGGCTGTATCGCCTTTACGCCGCTGGCGCAGGGTCTGCTGACCGGGAAATACCTCAACGGCATTCCTGATGGCTCGCGTATGCAGCGGGAAGGGAAAAAGGTGCGCGGATTAACCGAGAAGATGCTGACCGACAGTAACCTGAACAGCCTGCGCCTGCTCAACGAGATGGCGCAACAGCGCGGACAATCGATGGCGCAGATGGCGTTAAGCTGGTTGCTGAAAGATGCGCGCGTCACCTCGGTGCTGATCGGCGCAAGCCGTCCGGAGCAAATCGAAGAAAACGTGCGGGCGCTGGACAATCTGACCTTCAGCGCGGAAGAGCTGGCGCAGATCGATAAACACGTGGCAGATGGCGAGCTGAATCTCTGGCAGGCGTCGTCGGACAAATAATCTCACCATGCCGGGGACACCCCCCCGGCATGTTCAGCCATCAAATTTGCGCGGTGCGCACATCCCGCGGATCCACGTCCGGGCGGGCATACTCCGGCCACACCAGCGTGACCAGTTCCGGATAGGCGTCGAGACTGAATTCGTGAAAACACTGACTTAAGTTCAGTAATTCCAGATCGGAGTGCGGAACTTTCTCACCGTTAAGGCAGCGTTTTTTTATATTATCGTAATACTTATACACTGCTGAATTCAGATCGCTGCAACGACGTTGCGCTTCAAATAAGCCCGGCACGCTATTTATTTGCGATATGTTCATTCTTTTAATTGTCGCGTGCAGAAAATCAATATATTCATGATTGACACGCCAGTACCACACCGGCGTAATGGCATTCATTAACATTGAAAAGTGATCTTCTCCCTCCTCCTTCGACAACGGCGGGGTCTCGGGAAGTGGGTTGCTGTCTGCGGTGGGCGCGCCTTTATTCAGCTCGCGCATCATAAAAAGTACGCCCGCAGTAAGTAACAACAAAGCAATAACAGAATAAAAAATACTGTTCATGGGCTGGCTCCATTTTTTTTGATTTTAAAAGTCTGCCATGATATTGTCAACGAACCTCACGCCCGGACCCCTTCCCCACTCGTTTGAAATCAAAGGATATTAGAGATGCTGCCCGAGAACCTTGTCCCGGCTCGTTTTCACATTTCCGCGAAGGAAACTGAATCGGGGGAAGCAGAAAAAGACGTTAATTTCACTCAGGGAAAAAGAACGCTCTCTGATTTCGAAAGCGATATATTAACGAATGTCAGCCATACCAGGCAATCGAGAAATATGCTGCTGGAAGAACGCGACCGCCATATAAAAGATCGATTATACCGCGTAGTAAAAATTGAAACATTTACCCGTCTGCTTAACGATTTACAAGCCGAAGGGGACATTGATGCCCAAACCTTAAGTCAAATAATTGCCGAAAAAACCGAAGAGATAAATGCCGCCGGTAATGATGTCTGGCTTAACCTCATTACCCGCGAAAAAGATGCGCCTTTGTTTTATAAACTAGAGGATGAATAACGTGAAAGATGTTGAAGATAATAACGTTTATTTGGCTTTAGATAATCATAAAAGCGACGAATTTATCTTAAAGCAAAATCTCGATGCCCTGGTACAGAGTAAAAATGATCATATTACCCGTCTGGCGCGGGATCTGATCTCCATTCCTGCCGCGCTGGTGCGCTTAAAATGGCAGAACCGCCGCGAAATTTACTCGTTGCAGATCAAAGAAGAGATTTACGGCGCGGCGATAAACGAAGTGGCGAAGCGCCACCCCGAACTGTACGAAAAAATCATGTCCCGCCTCGAAGCCAACTACCAGCATCTGCTGGCGCGTGAGACGGCTACGCTGCGTATTACCCGCAAGCTGGCTGATGGCGGCTATCTGACGTCAAACGTCACCAGCGTAGCGCTGACAGAGAAAACGCCGCCGGTTGCGGAATAACGCGCAAAAAAAAGCTGACCGGAGTCAGCTTCATTTGTCGGGTGGCGCTTCGCTTACCCGACCTACACTCTGGGCGGCTTCGCCTCACCCGGCCTACACTTTGATTTGCCGGGTGGCGGCTTCGCCTTACCCGGCCTACCAGATCCAGTAGGCCCGGCAAGCGCAGCGCCGCCGGGCGTGATAAGGCGATTACTGCGCTTTCGCGACCTCTTCACCCACCAGACCTATCTTCAGATAGCCCGCCTGATGCAGCGTATCCATCACCTTCATCATGGTTTCATAATCCACGGTTTTATCCGCGCGGAAGAAAACGGTGGTGTCTTTTTTACCCGCGGTCACGGCGTTCAGCGCGTTGATCATGGTTTCTTCCGTCACCTGATCGTTGCCGATAAACATCGATTTATCCGCTTTTACCGACAGATAGACCGGTTTTTCCGGACGCGGTTGCGGCTGGCTGGACGAGGCAGGCAGATTGACCTTCACGTCCACCGTCGCCAGCGGCGCGGCCACCATAAAGATAATCAGCAGTACCAGCATGACGTCGATAAAGGGCGTCACATTGATTTCATGCATTTCGCCGTTATCGTCCAGATTTTCATTAAGACGCATTGCCATAGGACATTAACCTAAACGTAATTTCTGTGCAGCGTGCACCGGTTTAGCCGTCGGGCTGGCGGCAAGATCAAGATCGCGGCTTTGCAGTAACAGCACCTGCGCGGCGACATCGCCAAGCGAGGCTTTATAGCTGCCGATCATGCGGGCGAAAATGTTGTAGATCACCACCGCCGGAATAGCGGCAACCAGACCAATGGCCGTGGCTAACAGCGCTTCCGCGATACCAGGCGCGACAACCGCCAGGTTAGTGGTCTGCGTCTGGGCGATACCGATAAAGCTGTTCATGATGCCCCATACGGTACCGAACAGGCCGATAAAGGGCGAGATCGCGCCAATGGTCGCCAGATAGCCATTCCCACGGCCCATATGACGGCCCACAGCCGCCACGCGGCGCTCAAGGCGGAAACCGGTACGCTCTTTAATGCCTTCGTTATCTTCCGAACCGGCAGAGAGCTCAAGCTCGTTCTGCGCTTCGTTAATTAACAGCGTACTGAGGCTTTTAGACTTAAAGGAGGCGGCGATTTCACTCGCCTGATCCAGCGAACGGGCTTCGCCGAGCAGTTGCTGTTCGCGCTTAAGGCGGCGCTTTTGCGAGATCAGCTCAACGCTTTTGCTGAAGAAAATTGCCCAGGTGACTACTGACGCCAGGATCAGGCCAATCATCACGATTTTTACAACAATATCGGCATGATGATACATACCCCAGACGGAGAGGTCCGTCTGCATCAAATTATTACCCACTGTGTATCTCCGGACATAAATCACAAATTCTGAGCATAATAATATCAAAACAGCGTCGAATTGATAGTAGTTCTCATTAGTATTTACATGATGCCCCTATTCCTGTGCATTTTCATTGCGCTTACTCAGTAAAAGCTTTCATCGGGCCATTTTCAGAAAATATTGTGCTGAATGAATAACCCTCAGGATGCAGAATCGGGCATTCATGGTAGTCTGGACATCCAGACGTATAAAAACAGGTTTCGATTATGGCAGCGAAGCACATTGATACCGCGCTGGTGAATGCCGGGCGCAGCAAAAAATATACTCAGGGTGCGGTGAACAGCGTTATCCAGCGCGCCTCTTCTCTGGTGTTCGACACGGTGGAAGCAAAAAAGCAGGCCACGCGAGGTCGCGCCAGCGGCGAGCTGTTTTATGGCCGTCGCGGCACCCTGACGCATTTCTCCTTACAGGAAGCGATGTGCGAACTGGAAGGCGGCGCGGGCTGCGCGCTCTTCCCCTGCGGCGCGGCTGCCGTGGCGAATACCATTCTGGCGTTTGTTGAACAGGGCGATCATATTCTGGTGACCCACACCGCCTACGAACCTACGCAGGATTTCTGCACAAAAATCCTGGCGAAAATGGGCGTTACCACCGGGTGGTTCGACCCGCTGATCGGCGGCGACATTGCCGGACTCATCCAACCCAATACCCGCATCGTTTTCCTTGAATCCCCCGGCTCGATCACCATGGAAGTGCACGACGTGCCGGCGATTGTTGCTGCGGTGCGGCGCGTGGCCCCGGAGGCGATCATCATGATCGACAACACCTGGGCGGCGGGCATCCTGTTTAAAGCGCTGGATTTCGGCATTGATATTTCCATTCAGGCGGCCACCAAATACCTGATTGGCCACTCCGACGGCATGATCGGCACGGCGGTGGCGAATGCCCGCTGCTGGGAGCAACTGCGCGAGAACGCCTACCTGATGGGGCAAATGGTGGACGCTGACACCGCCTATATGACCAGCCGCGGCCTGCGCACCCTGAGCGTGCGTCTGCGCCAGCATCATGAAAGCAGCCTGCAACTCGCCGAATGGCTGGCGGCGCATCCGCAGGTGGCTTGCGTGAATCACCCTGCGCTGCCGGGCAGTAAAGGACATGAATTCTGGAAGCGCGATTTTACCGGCAGCAGCGGCCTGTTCTCATTTGTGCTGCGTAAAAGGCTGAATAATCAGGAGCTGGCGGCTTATCTCGATTACTTCACGCTGTTCAGCATGGCCTACTCCTGGGGCGGCTATGAATCGCTGATCCTGGCGAACCAGCCGGAGCATATTGCGGCGATCCGTCCGGGCGCCGAGGTCGACTTTACTGGCACACTTATCCGTCTGCATATAGGTTTAGAAAACGTTGATGATTTACGTGCTGATTTAGCAGCGGGATTTGAGCGCATCGTGTAAAGTTAGCAGCCTGACAAGAAATCTTTCCAGACCAGCAGACTCGTCTGCATTTCTTGCGTGGGGGATCAAGGTGTCCTTGACATTTCAGGCGTACAATAGCGCTCAATATGCGGTTCCACAGGAAAGTCCATGGTAGTTATTCAAAATATTATCGCCGCGCTCTGGCATCATGATTTCGCGGCGTTAGCTGATCCACATGTTGTCGGTGTCGTTTACTTCGTGATGTTTGCGACACTGTTTCTGGAAAACGGATTACTTCCGGCCTCTTTCCTGCCAGGCGACAGTCTGCTTCTCTTAACCGGAGCGCTGATCGCCCGCGGCGTGATGGACTTTATACCGGCGCTGGTGATCCTCACCACCGCCGCCAGTCTGGGCTGCTGGTTGAGCTATATTCAGGGCCGCTGGCTGGGCAATACGCGGGTGGTGAAAAGCTGGCTGGCGCAGTTGCCGGTTAAATACCACGAGCGGGCCACCTGCATGTTCGAGCGGCATGGCCTGCTGGCGCTGCTGGCCGGGCGTTTTCTGGCCTTCGTACGTACGCTGCTGCCAACGATGGCGGGCATCTCCGGCCTCTCCAACCGCCGCTTCCAGTTCTTTAACTGGCTGAGCGCGCTGCTGTGGGTGGGCGCGGTGACCTCGCTGGGCTATGCGCTGAGCATGATCCCTTTCGTGAAGCGCCATGAAGATCAGGTGATGACCTTCCTGATGATCCTGCCCGTATTCCTGCTGGTCGCCGGGTTACTGGGCACAGTGATCGTGGTGATCAAAAAGAAATACTGCAACGCCTGACTTTTATCCCCTCACCTCGCGGTGAGGGGGTTGTTACGTCCCCTGCATCATCCTGATCCTGGCCGCATCCTCTCCCGGCGTCACGCCAAAATAGCGTTTAAACTCGCGGCTGAACTGCGAGGCGCTTTCATATCCCACCCGCATGGCCGCCGCGCTGGCTTTCATACCGTCGTGGATCATCAACATGCGCGCCCGGTGCAGACGGTAGCTTTTCAGATACTGCAACGGCGAGGTGCTGGTGACGGCTTTAAAATTGTGATGGAACGCCGAGACGCTCATGTTGGCTTCGGCCGCCAGCTGGTCAACGCTCAGGTTTTCCGTGTACTGGCTTTCGATGCGTTTTAATACGCGGCTGATCAGGCTGAAGTGTGTCTGACGGCTTACCAGCGCCAGCAGCGCGCCGCCGCGCGGGCCGGTCAGCACATGATAGAGAATTTCCCGCACGATTTGCCTGCCGAGGATACGCGCATCCAGCGGGCGCTCCATCACGTCAAGCAGGCGCTCCACCGCGCAGAGAATTTCATCGGACAGCGTGGCGGAGTTAATGCCGCTTGCCGCCAGCGCTGGCCGGAAATGCTCGTCCTCGCCGATATCCATCAGCAGTTCCTGAAGCTGAAGAATATCCACATTGACGCGGATCCCCGCCAGCGGCACTTCCGGGGTGGCGAAGGTTTCACACTCGAACGGCAGTGGCACGGTAAGCAGCAGATATTCGTTGGCGTCATAATGAAATACACGGTCGTTGATATAGCCCGTTTTATGCCCGGAAAAGAGGATCACTATGCCCGGCTGGTACATCACCGGCGTGCGCGTGCCCGGCTGCGTGCCGTACAGCAGGCGGATATCCGGCAACAGCTCGCTCAGCCTGTTCTCATGAATTTTCAGTCGCTTAACCTGTTCTGTCAGGTGCAGACATATTTCTTCGCGGTTCATTTCACGCCACTCCGGATGGTTTTTTTGACGAATACAGTGTGCGTATTTCTGTGCATATTCTCCAGCGACATGGAGAAATGGGCAAGACATCGGCAGGAATGTGCATTGAGAGGAACAGCCCCGATGGCCACAATGAAACGCATCAGGCCATCCATGGTCAGCGGTTTTTTAACCCACATAAGGGCACGAGCAATGAATAACTTTAATCTGCATACCCCCACCCGCATTCTGTTTGGTAAAAACGCCATTGCCGATCTGCGCGATCAAATCCCGGCAGGCGCACGCGTGCTGATCACTTACGGCGGCGGCAGCGTCAAAAAAACCGGCGTACTGGATCAGGTTTACAGCGCCCTCAATGGTCTCGACGTGCTGGAGTTTGGCGGCATCGAGCCGAACCCGTCTTATGAAACCCTGATGAAAGCCGTTGAGATTGCGCGTAACGAAAACGTGACCTTCCTGCTGGCGGTCGGCGGCGGATCGGTGCTGGACGGCACCAAATTTATCGCCGCGGCGGCCCACTATCCGGAAGGTATCGATCCGTGGCAGATCCTGCAAACCTCTGGCAGCGAAATCAAAAGCGCCATCCCGATGGGTTCCGTGCTGACGCTGCCCGCCACCGGTTCTGAATCCAACAAAGGCGCGGTGATCTCCCGTAAAGCCACCGGCGATAAACAGGCGTTCCATTCGCCGTTCGTGCAGCCGGTCTTCGCGGTGCTGGATCCGGTTTACACCTACACCCTGCCGCCGCGCCAGGTGGCGAACGGCGTGGTGGACGCCTTTGTGCACACCGTTGAGCAGTACGTCACTTACCCGGTAGACGCCAAAATTCAGGACCGTTTTGCAGAAGGCATTCTGCTGACCCTGATTGAAGACGGCCCGAAAGCGCTGACCGATCCGGAGAACTATAACGTACGCGCAAACGTGATGTGGGCAGCGACCCAGGCGCTGAACGGCCTGATTGGAGCGGGCGTGCCGCAGGACTGGGCGACGCATATGCTCGGCCACGAACTGACGGCGATGCACGGTCTGGATCACGCCCAGACGCTGGCGGTGGTGCTGCCTGCGCTGTGGAATGAGAAACGCGACGCCAAACGCGGCAAGCTGTTGCAGTACGCCGAGCGCGTGTGGAACATCACTGAAGGTTCTGACGACGAGCGTATCGATGCGGCTATCGCGGCCACCCGCGATTTCTTCGAGCAAATGGGCGTGCCGACGCGCCTGTCCGGCTACGGTCTGGACGGCAGCACCATCCCTGCCCTGCTGGCGAAACTGGAAGAGCACGGTATGACGAATTTAGGCGAACATCAGGATATAACTCTGGATGTCAGCCGTCGTATCTACGAAGCGGCTCGCTAAAGGTTTTTTCTTCTGCGCCTTTCGTTTTTGGGCTTTTCGTCCAGACTTAAGGCACACCACTTCACCAGGCGTATGCCTGGTGGATTTCATAAAAGGAGGAATGCATGGCAAATCCAACCGTTATCAAGCTTCAGGACGGCAACATCATGCCGCAACTGGGTCTCGGCGTGTGGAAAGCGGGCAATGAGGAAGTGATCTCCGCCATTCATAAAGCGCTGGAAGTGGGTTATCGCTCCATTGATACCGCTGCCGCGTATAAGAACGAAGAAGGCGTCGGCAAGGCGCTTCAGAGCGCTGGCATCCCGCGTGAGGATCTGTTCATCACCACGAAACTGTGGAATGACGATCAAAAACGCCCGCAGGAAGCATTGCAGGAAAGTCTGGATAAACTGCAGCTGGATCATGTTGATCTCTACCTGATGCACTGGCCGGTACCGGCTATCGATCACTATGTGGAAGCCTGGAAAGGGATGATCGCTT
This sequence comes from Enterobacter sp. K510, assembly GCF_055804875.1. Lineage (NCBI taxonomy): Bacteria > Pseudomonadati > Pseudomonadota > Gammaproteobacteria > Enterobacterales > Enterobacteriaceae > Enterobacter > Enterobacter sp. K510. The sequence continues at coordinate 391,257 of NZ_JBNRLQ010000001.1, forward strand.
TGCAGGAACAAGGGCTGGTGAAAAGCATCGGCGTGTGTAACTTCCAGATCCCTCATCTGCAAAGAGTGATCGACGAAACGGGCGTGACGCCGGTGATCAACCAGATCGAGCTGCACCCGTTGCTGCAACAGCGCCAGCTTCACGCCTGGAACGCCACCCATAAGATCCAGACCGAATCCTGGAGCCCGCTGGCGCAGGGCGGCGATGGCGTGTTCGATCAGAAAGTGATCCGCTCGCTGGCCGATAAATACAGCAAGACCCCGGCGCAAATCGTGATCCGCTGGCATCTGGATCAGGGTCTGGTGGTGATCCCGAAATCCGTTACGCCTGCGCGCATCGCGGAAAACTTTGATGTATGGGATTTCCGTCTTGATAAAGACGAACTGGGTGAAATCGCCAAACTGGATCAGGGCAAACGCCTTGGCCCGGATCCGGATCAGTTCGGCGGGTAATCCGGCGCCGGATGGCGACGCACGCGTCTTATCCGGCCTACGGCCCGGTAAGCGAAGCGCCACCGGGCAACAAATTTATCCCCCGGCAACCTTACTGCGTTTTCTGGCGCTGACCGGCGTCTGACGCTGATGCGCCACCGGCGTATGTTTGGTCAATGCCGGGCGAGTATGCCGGTTCTGGCGCTTCGCTTCGCGCATCTCTTCAATGGTCGGCGATGGCACCAGGCAGTCGCGGCGTCCGCCAATCAGATGTTTTTTCCCCATCTCTTCCAGCGCCTGACGGATCAGCGGCCAGTTTTTCGGGTCGTGATAGCGCAGCAGCGCTTTATGCAGACGGCGCTGCTTATCCCCTTTCGGGATCACCACGTCTTCACTCTTGTAGCCAATTTTACCCAGCGGGTTTTTGCCGGTGTAATACATGGTGGTGGAGTTGGCGAGCGGCGACGGATAGAAGTTCTGTACCTGATCGAGGCGGAAGCGCCGCTGCTTCAGCCACAGCGCCAGGTTCACCATATCTTCATCACGCGTGCCCGGATGCGCGGAGATAAAGTACGGGATCAGATACTGCTCTTTGCCAGCCTGTTTCGAATAGGTGTCGAACAGCGCTTTAAAGCGGTCATAGCTCCCCATGCCCGGCTTCATCATCTTCGACAACGGCCCTTCTTCGGTATGCTCCGGGGCAATTTTCAGGTAGCCGCCGACGTGATGCGTCGCCAGCTCTTTAATGTAGCGCGGATCTTCCACGGCGATGTCATAACGCACACCGGAGGCAATCAGGATCTTCTTGATGCCTTTCAGATCCCGGGCGCGGCGATAGAGATTGATCGTCGGCTCATGATTGGTATCCATATGCTGGCAAATGTCAGGATAGACGCACGACAGACGGCGGCAGGTCTGCTCGGCGCGCGGTGACTTGCAGCGCAGCATATACATGTTGGCGGTCGGGCCGCCGAGATCGGAGATCACGCCGGTAAAACCTGGCACCGTGTCGCGGATCGCCTCGATCTCGTTCACGATGGAATCTTCAGAGCGACTCTGAATAATGCGCCCTTCGTGTTCGGTAATGGAGCAGAACGAACAACCGCCAAAGCAGCCGCGCATGATGTTGATGGAGAAGCGGATCATCTCATAGGCCGGGATACGGGCAGTGCCGTAAGCCGGATGCGGAATACGCTGGTACGGCAGCGCAAAGACGCTGTCCATCTCTTCGGTAGAAAGCGGAATGGCGGGCGGGTTGATCCAGATATAACGCTCGCCGTGTTTTTGCATCAGCGCGCGGGCGCAGCCTGGGTTAGTTTCGTGGTGCAGAATGCGCGACGCATGGGCGTAAAGCACTTTATCGGCCTTTACCTTCTCGAAGGACGGCAGCAGCACGTAGGTTTTTTCCCAGGGTTTCGGGCGCGGCGGCTGCACAACGACAGCTTTTGCCTCGGCTTTTTTGGGTTCAACAGGTTGGTTATCGGCGCACGGCAGATCTTCACCATAGGGGTGCGGGATCGGATCAATTTTGCCTGGCCGGTCAATGATGCGGGAATCCACCCCGCTCCAGCCCGGCAGCGCTTCTTTCACCATGATCGCCGTGTTACGCACGTCACGGATACTGCCAACCGGTTCGCCCTGCGCCAGGCGGTGCGCCACTTCCACCAGCGGGCGCTCACCGTTGCCGAAGATCAGCATGTCGGCTTTCGAATCCACCAGCACTGAGCGGCGCACGGTATCAGACCAGTAATCATAGTGCGCGGTACGGCGCAGGCTGGCTTCGATACCCCCCAGGATCACCGGCACGTCTTTCCAGGCTTCTTTACAGCGCTGGGTATAAACGAGCGTCGCGCGGTCGGGGCGTTTACCCGCCACGTTATCCGGCGTATAGGCGTCGTCGTGGCGCAGTTTACGGTCGGCGGTATAGCGGTTAATCATTGAGTCCATGTTGCCCGCGGTGACGCCGAAGAACAGATTCGGCTTGCCCAGACGCATGAAATCCTCTTTGCTGCTCCAGTCCGGCTGGGCGATGATCCCCACGCGGAAGCCCTGCGCTTCCAGCATACGTCCGCAGATCGCCATGCCGAAGCTCGGATGATCGACATAGGCATCCCCGGTAACCAGAATGATGTCGCAGCTGTCCCAGCCAAGCTGATCCATCTCCTCCCGTGACATTGGCAAAAAAGGTGCGGGGCCAAAGCAGGCCGCCCAGTATTGCGGCCACGAAAAGAGGTCGCGATCCGGCTGGATCAGGGAAATAGCGCTCATAATGCTTCCGGGGAAAAGTTATCAAATTCGAAGGGCGGGGATTATACGCTGTAATACCGCAGAGAATGAAGGCTTATTGTTTAAAAATCATCCGTGCTTTACCCCTCTCCCTGGGGAGAGGGTTAGGGTGAGGGGAAAAAAATCAGGGGGCGGGATTCACCAGCAGTTGCCCGATAGATCCGCGATCCGCCATCTCCAGCGTCTGGCTGTAATACTGGAACGGGAAATGCGGCCAGGACGGCTGCCCGAAGTACACCAGCAGCTCTACCTGACCATCCACCCACACGGTATCTTTCATGCCGCGATCTTCCGGGAAGGGAATGGCGCCGTTGACGTTGCGGATCTGGAAGCTGACACCTTCAATATGGAACGCCTGCGGCGTGTCGGCGCGCACCGTCCAGCGCTCCCAGGTGCCCTGCTGGGCGGTAATATCCAGACGCTGAATATCCCACAGCTGGCCGTTGATACCCGGATCGTCGCCGAGGCTGATATCACGGCTGCGCACCGGCGTGCCGGTCAGCAGTTCGCTCGGCAGCAGACGCATCGGCAGACTGTCGGTCACCAGCGGCAACAGCCCGGTCGGGCGCAGCGTCAGCACCAGGGTGGAGATCAGAATGCTCGATGGCTCGAAGAAGCCGCGAATACGATCGACAATGCTCGCCGCTTCTCCGCAGGTTATCGACACTTCATCGCCATTGGTCATATCCACGAGGATCTCCCGGCGCTCGCCCGGCGCCAGCGACAGCTGCTTCACCGACACCGGCGCAGGCAGAAAGCCCTGGTCGCCGGAAATAACGTGCAGCGGGCGACCGTCGCTCAGCTGTAACTGATAACGGCGCGCGTTAGACGCGTTCAGCAGACGCAGACGCACCCAGCCGCGGGAAACCTCGACATACGGCCCCTGCACGCCGTTCGCCAGCAGCGTATCGCCCACAAAGCCGCCGCTGCCCGGCTCGCTGTATTCCGGCGTGCCAAAGTTATCCAGCCGCTTGTCCTGAATAATCACCGGGATGTCGTCCACCCCATAATGATTCGGGATCGGCAGGGATTTGCTGATCTCATCCTCCACCAGCCACATTCCCGCCAGCCCGTTATAGACCTGTTCGGCGGTGCGGTTAGGGGTGTTGGCGTGATACCACAGCGTGGCGGCATTCTGGCGCACCGGCAGCACCGGCGCCCAGTCGGCATTGGGTGACATCATGCGCGCCGGGCCGCCCATCAGCGGGCCGGGCACCTGTAAGCCGCTCACCGTCATGGCGACGTTTTCCGTCATGCGGTTGCTGTAGATCAGCTTCACGTCGTCGCCGCTCCAGACGCGGATCGTCGGCCCCAGATAGCGGCCGTTAATCCCCCACACCTGGGCGCGGGTGCCCTGGGTAAAGGACCAGTGCGTGCGCTGAAGCGTCAGAAACAGCGGCTGGCCGCGGCGTGATTCCAGCAAGGGGGGAATGGGCAACGGCAGTTGCTGCCCGGCAGCGTTTGCCCTCAGCGGCACCGCTCCGGCACAAAGCGCAACCCCGGATGCCTGAATAAACTGACGCCGACTGAGTGACATATCTGCTCCATGTAAAACTGACTTTTAATACGAGGGAAAATTAACGCTTATCGGCGGCATTGCGCACGGCAACTTCCTGGTCAAGCGCGGCGATTTTATTTTCCATTAATGCCCGGCAGTGTACTGCCAGCTCACGAACCTGATCTTTACCAAACTTAGTGGTATCCACCGGTTGCATCATCTCGACGATCACATGACCGTTATTCCAGCGGTTGAGGCTGATGTTATTCGAGGTGGTGGAGACGCACACCGGGATCACCGGCACACCGGCGGCAATAGCCGCATGGAATGCACCGGTCTTAAACGGCAGCAGACCACGGCCACGGCTGCGGGTGCCTTCCGGGAACATCCAGATTGAAATATTACGCTTCTGAATGTTCTTCACGACCTGGGCGATAGTACCGTGCGCTTTGGCGCGGTTATTGCGGTCGATCAACAGGTTGCCGGTCAGCCAGTAAAGCAGGCCGAAGAAAGGGATCCAGATAAGGCTTTTTTTACCCACGGTCACGGTCGGCGGCTGCACAATGCAGGACGCGGTGACCATATCGTAATTATTTTGATGGTTACAGATATAGATAGCGTTGCCAAACTCAGCGGCATTCGGCGGCAGGCGGGTTTCCACCTTCAGGCCAAGCACAGGCGCGAGGCGGCCAAACATATGACCAAAAGTGGCGACGTGCTTCGGATTCCGTGGGCTGAACAGACAATATATACAGCCAAAAATACACAGCAAAATGCTGTAAACAACAATAATAATAGAGCGAATAATAAACAGCATAGCTACCTCTTATGCCCGGGGCATCCGGCCATTCGGGAAATTTTAACTGACGTCCCCCGTAAGAAAAGGGGGACGGTGATACCGTGATTACTCTTCGCTGTCGCCGGGGCTTGCGCGATGCGGGGAGTCAATCTCCACGCGGTCGATGCGTTGCAGGCCGCGCATCAGCGTGCCGCGACGTCCGCGCTCGCCATGCACCTTCTGCAACTCTTCCGGACGCAGTTTGATTTTGCGCTTGCCAACGTGGATGGTCAGCGTACTTTGCGGCGGCAGCAGATAGAGATGCGCGAGGCTGTCTTCGCCTTTAGCGGCCTCGGCCGACGGAATGCTGATGATCTTATTACCTTTGCCTTTTGACAACTGCGGCAGATCGCTGACCGGGAACATCAGCATGCGTCCGGCGGCGGTGATCGCCAGCAGCATATCGCTGTCGTCGGTAATTTCCAGCGGCGGCATGACGCGGGCATTTTCCGGCAGCGTGATCAGCGCTTTACCGGCGCGGTTACGGGCGATGAGATCGTTAAAGGTGCAGACGAAGCCGTAGCCTGCGTCCGACGCCATCAGCAGTTTCTGCTCTTCGCCTGCCATCACCATATGTTCCACAGACGCGCCCGGCGGCAGCGTCAGCTTACCGGTCAGCGGCTCGCCCTGCCCACGCGCCGAAGGCAGCGTGATCGGATCGATGGCGTAGCTGCGTCCGGTGGTATCAATAAATACCACCGGCTGGTTGCTCTTGCCTTTCACGGAGGCTTTCCAGCCATCGCCCGCTTTGTAGCTCAGGCCCTGCGCGTCAATGTCATGACCTTTGGCGCTGCGCACCCAGCCAGACTGCGACAGCACAATGGTCACCGGCTCAGACGGCAGCATGTCGTGCTCGCTCATCGCTTTCGCTTCTTCGCGTTCATGCAGCGGCGAGCGGCGATCGTCGCCAAAAGCTTCGGCATCCGCCTGCAGTTCTTTCTTCAGCAGGTTACTCATTTTGCGCTCAGAGGCGAGAATGCCCTGCAGCTGGTCGCGCTCTTTTTCCAGCTCGGCCTGCTCACCACGGATTTTTACTTCTTCGAGCTTCGCGAGGTGGCGTAATTTCAGCTCAAGGATCGCCTCGGCCTGGGTTTCGCTGATACCAAACTTCGACATCAGCGCTGGCTTCGGTTCGTCCTCAGTACGGATGATCTCAATCACTGCATCAATGTTGAGGAACGCCACCAGCAAACCTTCAAGGATATGCAGGCGCTTGAGCACTTTCTCCAGACGGTGATTCAGACGGCGACGCACGGTGTCGCGTCGGAAGACCAGCCACTCGGAGAGGATCTCCAGCAGGTTTTTCACCGACGGGCGGCCATCCAGCCCGATCATGTTCAGGTTGATGCGGTAACTTTTTTCCAGATCGGTGGTGGCGAACAGGTGGTTCATCACCTGATCCATATCCACGCGGTTCGAACGCGGCACAACCACCAGACGCGTCGGGTTTTCGTGATCGGATTCATCGCGCAGGTCGTCGACCATCGGCAGCTTTTTATTGCGCATCTGGGCGGCGATCTGCTCCAGCACGCGCGCGCCGGAGACCTGGTGCGGCAGCGCGGTGATCACCACGGCGCCGTCTTCTTTGGTCCAGACCGCACGCATACGCACCGAGCCGCGCCCGTTCTGGTAGATTTTGCGGATTTCCGCCCGCGAGGTGATGATTTCCGCTTCGGTCGGATAATCCGGCCCCTGCACAATATCCAGCAGCTCATCCAGCGTGGTTTTCGGCTGTTCGATAAGCGCGATCGCCGCTTTCGCCACTTCACGCAGGTTATGAGGCGGGATGTCCGTCGCCATACCGACCGCGATGCCGGTGGTGCCGTTCAGCAGAATATTCGGCAGACGGGCAGGCAGCATTTTCGGCTCCTGCAGGGTGCCGTCGAAGTTCGGCTGCCATTCCACCGTGCCCTGCCCCAGCTCGCCCAGCAGCAGCTCGGCGTATTTGGAGAGACGGGATTCGGTATAACGCATGGCGGCGAAGGATTTCGGATCGTCCGGCGCGCCCCAGTTGCCCTGACCGTCCACCAGCGGATAGCGGTAAGAGAACGGCTGCGCCATCAGCACCATGGCTTCGTAGCAGGCGCTGTCGCCGTGCGGGTGATATTTACCCAGCACGTCACCTACGGTACGGGCCGATTTTTTGAACTTGGCGCTGTTGTTAAGACCGAGCTCTGACATCGCATACACGATGCGGCGCTGAACAGGTTTCAGGCCATCACCAATAAACGGCAGCGCCCGATCCATGATGACGTACATGGAATAGTTTAAGTAGGCGTTTTCCGTGAATTCATGCAGCGCAAGGCGCTCTGCCATATCGCTCATTAATCGATGTTCCTCAACGTGTGCGCCCGCCTTTCCGGCGGCGATAATGCCGCAGATACTACCTTATATAAGGCAATGAGTCATTGTGCTGCGCGATAACTTTAGCGCACCGGGCGGTTTTTGTCGGGGGAGATCGAAAGGCGATGATGAGGGATGAAAAGCAGGCCGGTTTCCCGGCCCGATGCCAGTTACTTACTGGTTTTGGTGATTTTCTTCACCTCGATTTCAGCGGAGTTCCAGTCTTTATCGACTTTCCCCTGAATTTCAACGGTATCCTGCGGGGTGACGGTCTGGCCATTCCAGCGTTTATCATCAATTTCCACATCAATGGTGCCTGATTCATCACGGAACAAATAGTTGTCGCCGCCGGTACGCTGTTCAATTTTACCCGTCAGCGTAACCCAGGCGTCATCGGACAGGGATTTCGCTTTTTCGGCCGTGGTTTTGGTGCCCGACGGGCCAGTAAAGCCGCCGCCGTTTTGCGTTTGGGTTGCGGTATCAGAGGCCTGAAAACCGCCCTGGGTGGCGGCGAGCGCCGGAGCAGAGGCCAGGGCCAGCACGGTAAAAAGCATAGCGATGTTTTTCATGATGATTCTCCCTTGAGGATGGCTAACAGTAAATAACTATAACAGGCCTGCAAACCCAGGCCTGGCTGAAAAATTAACTGTTGTTACTTTGTGGCTGCGTCCGGGTTGAAGCATTCGGCTGCGGTTTCGGTGCCGTGGTGTTATCTCCCCAGTGACCATGTCCGTCATGGCCGATATTCCCGGTGGCGGTATTTCCCTGCCCCGTATGGCGCGCTTCACCCGTTTCATGCTCCGTCAGGCCGGTGTGCATCGCCAGTGCGGGAGCAGAAGCAAACATCAGGACAGTTAACAGTGCTGCGGTCTTTTTCATCACGTCTTCTCCTTGTGGATGGGTAACCTTAAGCATCAGTTAACACCGCAGATCTTAGCGGGTTCTTAACAGCCAACATTTTTTCTGCTTTTTATGTCGATAATGCCGGAAGGGTTAACTTACCGGCGATTTTCCCTGTACAAGCCCGCAGCCAGCGGGTATTAACTGCCAGCAGGAACCATGGGGGAGACGGTATGCGCATATTGCTGATTGAGGATGACAGGCTGATTGGCGACGGGCTGAAAGCGGGTCTGAGCAAACTGGGGATGACGCCTGACTGGTTTACCGATGGCAGGCAGGGTATGCAGGCGCTGGATCAGGCGCCCTACGACGCCGTGGTGCTCGATCTCAGCCTGCCGGGCATGGACGGACTCGACATCCTTAAAGCGTGGCGACGCGCCGGACATCAGCATCCGGTGCTGATCCTTACCGCCCGGGATGCGCTGGAGCAGCGGGTGGAAGGGTTGCGGCTGGGGGCAGACGATTATCTCTGCAAACCCTTTGCGCTCATTGAAGTTGCCGCCCGTCTTGAAGCCTTAACCCGTCGGCATCATGGCGGCGTGGAAGCCACGTTATCCCACGGCGAGGTGACGCTCGATCCGCTTAAGCTCACCGCCACGCTGGCGGGCGAACCGCTGGTGTTGCAGCCGAAAGAGTTCGCCCTGCTGGCGCTGTTTATGCGCAATCCGGGGCGCGTTCTGCCCCGCTCGCTTATCGAAGAAAAACTTTATAACTGGGACGATGACGTCTCCCGCAATGCGCTGGATGTGCATATTCATCATCTGCGCCGCAAGCTGGGCAGCCATTTTATTCGCACCGTGCACGGTATCGGCTATTCACTGGGAGACGCATGATTAAGGCCCTGACCCACAGCCTGCGCTTAAGGCTCATCACCGGATTTATTGTGCTGGCGATAGTCGCCTGGGGCTGTGCCAGCCTGGCGGCCTGGCATGAAACGCGGCATTCGCTGGATAAGCTGTTTGATACCCAGCAAATGCTGCTGGCAAAACGCCTGAGCGTGCTTGATCCCGCCGATATGCGCCCGGCGCAGACGCTGCCGGAAAGTAAAAAGCTGGTGCGCCATCATCACGGCAGACTGGATGACGATGTGCTGGCGTTTGCTATTTTCTCCCGCGACGGCAAGCGACTGCTGAACGACGGCGATAACGGTACCGAACTGGATTACGACTACCGGCAGGACGGTTTTCAGGATACGCGTGTGGATGGCGACGACTGGCGCGTGCTGTGGCTGACCACCGAAGACGGCGAACGGCGCATCGCCGTCGGGCAGGAAAAAGAGTACCGCGAGGATCTGGCGCTGGAAATCGTCATGTCGCAGCTGACGCCCTGGCTGGTGGCGCTACCGGTGATGATGCTGTTTCTGGTGTGGCTGGTCAGCCGCGAGCTGTCGCCGCTGCGGCGCATCGCCCGGCTACTGCATCAGCGTAAGCCGGACGCCACCACGCCGCTGCCGGTAGACGGCACGCCGCAGGAAGTGCGCCCGATGGTGGACGAGCTGAACCAGCTGTTCACGCGTATTCATGAATTCATGTCCCGTGAACGCCGCTTTACCTCTGACGCCGCCCACGAATTACGCAGTCCGCTGGCGGCGCTGAAGGTGCAGACCGACGTGGCGCAGCTTTCGCAGGATGATCCGGCGTCGCTGGATCATGCGCTGACCAATCTGCGTCAGGGGATCGACCGCGCGTCACGGCTGGTGGAGCAATTGCTTACCCTCTCGCGCCTTGACTCGCTGAACGGGCTGGAGGAGCCGGAGCCGATCCCGATGGCGGATCTGCTGCAAAGCGCCATTATGGAAGCGTGGTCTGGCGCGCAGCGGGCGGGCATCGATCTGCGGCTGGAGACGCGCGCCGACAACGTCACCTTTTGCGGGCATCAACTGTTGCTGCAACTGCTGGTGCGCAATCTGCTGGAGAACGCCATCCGCTACTGCCCGCCGGGATCCCGGGTGGATGTGGTGCTGAAGGCGCGCGGTTTTTGCGTGCGGGATAACGGCCCCGGCGTCAGCGCGCAGGCGCTGGCGCGTATCGGCGAGCGTTTTTATCGCCCGCCAGGTCAGGAAGAAACCGGCAGCGGGCTGGGGTTGTCCATTGTACGGCGCATCGCGGCGCTGCATCAGATGACAGTGCATTTCCGGCAGGTGACGCCAACTGGCTTCGCCGTCGACATCAGCTGGTAAGGATTATTGCGCCAGCAGCAAAAGACTTTGCACATTTTGCTCATTTTACCGTCCCGTCGTTACGGGTAAGATTGTCGTCAAACGCAATTATTCGAGGATAAATAATGAGCAACGTTTTGATTGTTAACGGCGCGAAAGAGTTCGCCCACTCCAAAGGCCAGCTGAATGACACCCTGACCGAGGTCGCGCAGGGTTTTCTGCGTGACGCCGGACATGATGTCCGCGTCGTGCGTGCCGACAGCGATTACGACATCAAAGCCGAAGTGCAGAACTTCCTGTGGGCCGACACCATCATCTGGCAGATGCCAGGCTGGTGGATGGGCGCGCCCTGGACGGTGAAAAAATATATGGACGATGTGTTCACTGAAGGCCACGGTTCCCTGTACGCCAGCGATGGCCGTACCCGCTCTGACGGCGCGAAGAAATACGGTTCCGGCGGTCTGTTGCAGGGTAAAACTTATATGCTGTCGCTGACCTGGAACGCGCCGCTGGAAGCCTTCACCGATAAAGAGCAGTTCTTCCATGGCGTTGGCGTTGACGGCGTTTACCTGCCGTTCCACAAAGCGAATCAGTTCCTGGGCCTCGATCCGCTGCCGACCTTTATCACCAACGACGTGATCAAAATGCCGGACGTGCCGCGCTATATTGCAGAATATCGCAAGCATCTTGCGGAAATTTTTGCTTAACTGTGAGATGGAATTTAGAAGGAGTTAAACCATGTTAACAGTGATTGCTGAGATTCGTACCCGCCCGGGCCAACACCATCGCCAGGCGGTGCTCGACGAATTCGCGAAGATTATCCCGACCGTACTGAAAGAAGAAGGCTGCCACGGCTATGCGCCGATGGTGGATCACGCTGCTGGCGTGAGCTTCCAGAGCACCAACCCGGATTCCATTATGATGGTGGAACTGTGGGAAACCGTCGCACACCTTGAAGCGCATCTGCAAACTCCGCACATGAAGGCGTGGAGCGAGGCGGTGAAAGGCGACGTGCTGGAAACCCATATTCGCATTCTTGAGCAGGGCGTGTAATACCCCGTCACCCTCTCCCGTCGGGAGAGGGTATAAGGCTAATTACCAGTATAGCTTCCAGCTTTGCGTCACGCGCATCAACGCTTCCACGTAGAAATAATCTCCCCAGCTGCTGCACTCATCCACACCTTTATTGCTGGCAAGATGATAGACGGAGTGTTTCAGCAGACCGTTGCACGCCTCGTCGCTGCCCGCCAGATAATGCTTCGTCAGCGATGACATGATCCCTTCCGCCCACTGCTGATAGCGTGCGCGATCCGGATCGGTCACCGGCAGGTGCTTCACCAGTTCCAGCAATCCGCACACGGCAATGGCCGCAGACGACGAATCCCGCAGCGCATCGGTGCCAAGCAGCGCCAGATCCCAGTGACAGACATAATCTTCCGGCAGACGGTTGAGGAAATAGTTCGCCAGCCGTTTGGAAAGCGCGATCATGTCGCGATCGCCGGTATAGATATAGCTGAGCAGGAAACCGTAAATCCCCCACGCCTGACCGCGCGACCAGCACGAATCATCGGCATAGCCCTGCTGGGTGTTGCCGTAGCGCGGCGCGCCGGTTTCCACATCCATATAGTAGGTGTGGTAGGTGGAGGCATCCGGGCGGATCAGGTAAGTCGCCGACTGCTGAACGTGCGCTTTCGCGGCGTCGGCAAAACGCGGATCGCCGGTCTGCTCCGTCGCCCAGTAGAGCAGCGGCAGGTTCATAGTGCAGTCGATGATCATGCGCCCGGCCTGTGCCGGATCTTTCAGATCGCCCCACGCCTGAATAATTTTCGCCCGGACGTGAAAACGCTCCAGCAGCGCCTCCGCCGCCAGCAGCGAGAAACCGCGCGCATCGCGGTTACCCGTCAGCCGCCATGCCGCCACGCAGGAGAGCGTGTAGAGAAAGCCGAGATCGTGGGTATTGGTATCGTGGCGACCGGCAATACGCGCGCCGAACGAGCGGACGTGCTTTTCCGCCAGCTCACGGAAAACCGCGTCGCCGCTCATTTCCCATGCCAGCCACAGCTGCCCGGTCCAGAAACTGGTGGTCCATTCAACGTTTTCCGTCAGCGGATAGCGCCCGTCCACCGCCGCTTCTGCGGGAAATTTATCACCGAACTCGGTTAAATGACGGCGGATCAGCGTCAGAACATGGTTACGGGCGGAAGCCATCTCGTCGCTAAACGCATGGCGATCCAGCGTCTCCGGGAATGCACGTAACGGTTCTTCAACGATATTATTTAACATATTTCGGTTCCTTTTGACTGACTACCGCGGGATAACATCATCCCGCTTCAGGGATTAACGTGAGGCGTTATTTCCGGCCACATCCAGCGGCGCGTTCGGGCGCATTTTGCTCTGGCAGGCGGACAGCGTGAAAGCAGACACAAGGGTAAAGAACAGGGCAATGGAACCCATGATGATATAGGTCTGCTCGAAGCCGATACGGTCGTACATCAGCCCGGCCGGAGACGACACCACCACATTTCCGACATACAGCATCGCCTGATAACCCAGCAGATACATAGTGGCGTTAACGCGTTTATCGAAATGCTCGGCGATATATTTAAATACCGACACCAGCAGCAGACAGATTTCCAGGCCATAAAGCGGTTTAAGCACGGAAATAAGCAGATGCGAGTCGCAGACGCCGGAAATAATCAGCCGTGCGCCCACCAGCAACCCGACGATCAATAAGCCTTTCTTCGCGCCGACATAATTCACAAACAGCGGGATCACCATATACATGATGAATTCCATGCCGGACTGCACGGTCCCCAGATAACCAAAGATGGCGTTGCCCTGGTGCACATCATCAAAGAAGGTGACGAAATAACGGGAGAACTGCTGCTCGGCGATAAACATCATCCAGGCCACGCCCGCCACATACAGGCAGAAGGCCCAGAATTTGCCGCTTTTCAGCAGCGCATACACATCGGACGGGGCGATTTTTTCTTTGGTCAGCACTTCGCTGGCGTGTGCCGTGCGGGTATCCACTTTCAGGCTGAACAGCACCACCAGCATCACGATGGAAGCCACGCTGCCGAGCATAAAGTTATACGCGGGCGAGAGGTTAAACAGCAGGCCGGAGAAAGATGACGCCACCGCCCAGCCCAGCGATCCCCACATGCGGATCTGGCCGAACTCCATACCGTTCAGGCGGCTGTAGCGATCGGTATAGGACTCGCAGGCCGCCACGCCGGCATACCAGGCAAAGCTTAAATAGATCGCCCCGACAATAATGCCCAGCATGGTGTTGGACATTAACAGCGGCTGGTAAACATAAATAAAGAACGGCGCCATTAATGCCGACATCGCCACGACAAAATAGAGCAGATATTTACTCATGCCGATTTTATCGAGAATGTAGCCGTAAATCGGTTTTAAGATCACCGAAAATATGCCGTTTACCGCGAACACAGTACCAATAACGGTGCCGCTTAAATTCGCTTTTTGTCCGAGCCAGATGGCCAGCAGACCAATACTGGCCGACCAGGTAAAGAAATAAAGAAAGATAAAGCTACTGATCTTGTAATATTCAGACCGGTTGGTGGTTAATATTTTAGCCATACTATCCTCGACGAAAGCATGCAGATACAGAGGTTGAGTGTTATTCCGGGCTGACGCCCGGTATTTATACTTTGATGGTAATTGGGTTTCCCGATAGCGGATGACGCACCACAAGGGCGCTGGCATCACGCTGTACGTCCGGAACGGCGCGGGTAAATTCCTCCTGATGCGCGCCTGCGCGAACCGCGCAACACAGCCAGTGTTCACCCGGTGCCAGCTCGCCCGTCAGCACCGGTATAGCGGCACATTCGGCGAACATCACGCTACTGTTCGGCGGCGTAATAATGCAGTCCGCCTGGCGTGACGCACCGGCGGATAAAGACAGGATGGCGCTGGTGCCATTACGGGCCTGTAACAAGCAGCCGTCAGCCAGCAGTTGTGGATCCGCCTTCATCACCGCGAAGCCCCCTTCGGTACTGTTTAAATGGCGTGCGGTGTTGATATGGTGAATGCGCACATGCCAGTCGCCGCAGGGGATAAGCCAGCTGGCGATCTGCACGTTATGCCAGGGTGACCAGCGCGAAAAAATATGATCGTCTCGCACCACCACCTCGTCGCACTCGCGGCGGCCACGCCAGTAGTTATCCCCTTCCGAGAGCAGCAGCATGGAATCGCAGGCGGCGTGCTTAATGCCGTAGCGCCCGCGTTCAATGGTGAAACCAAAGCGGCTGGAGTAGGCGAATTTGGTGTATTTGGCTTCGGTATTCACATAATTGTTCAGCTCCAGTTGCCCGGAGGTGAGCATGTACACATGCTGTGAATTCTCGCTGTGCACGAGGATCTGCTGCGCATGGGGAATGACACGTTTATTGTCCAGCGCGGGCAACGGCTGCTCTTCCGCCAGCCAGAACGGATGCTCCGCGGGCAGCGCAAGGATGAGGAAGACTTTCAGCGCCCAGTACGGCGATCCCGGTGAGTTATAGTCTTCGCAGAAAGCGAGGTTGGGATACGCAAAACCGAGGGTCAGAATGCCGTCGCGGTCAAAAATCGGCTGTTTCAGCCACCAGCGCAGATGGCGCAGGATAATGCCTTTCACCACGCCCGGCGAGAACACGTCCAGCCCGGCAAACGCCACGCCGCTCCAGAATGCCACCATTGCGAAACGGTAGGTCAGGCTGCGGCCAAAGGGCACGGACTCGCCCCCGGCTGCCGACATATAAATAAAATCCTGCGCAAATTTTGCCGCCCGGTCACGCAGGATCTGCGCGCGGTCGGGATCGTCCTCAGCGTTAAGGGTGGCGTAGATCAGGCCGTAAAAGTGAAACGCCATCGAGATGTAATAATCTTTCGGGCGGCCCGGGCCGTCAGAGTACCAGCCGTCGCCCAGATAATAGGCTTCCATCAGCCCAAAACGGTGCTCAATGGCGGCGCGATCCCAGGGCAGGCCGGCGCGTTTGAATCCCAGCTGCACCATGATGGCGAAATAGTTCCAGTTGCTGTCCGGCATTTGCGCGTCGGTGATCTGGTTCAGCCAGCGGTGCAGGTTTTCCCGCTCGCGGGCGGTGAAACTTTCCAGCAGTTTATCCTGCAATAACGAAAGTCCCAGACCGTAGGCCGCCATCTCCACCAGCCGCTGATCGTAAGGCCCGGTGTCGCCCCAGTATCCGGCGCTCTGCGGATCGGTGCCCTGTTTAATCGCCGTGAGATATTTATCGCTGTACGGCACGGGTTCGCCCCCCGCCATCAGCGGAAAAATGCCCCACAGCGCGCGTGACAATCCCTCCATCATGGCAATATCAGCGCTGTAATGGGCGCAGGTATCCCCTAATGGAAAGCCTGAGCTTCCTGCGGGAAACTGCCGATCCAGCGCGCTGAGCATGGTCATTAATGCATCAACCACCTCCGCGCGGGAAGACAATGTATTTGAGGTTTCTGTAGTCGCCGTCAGCATGGTTCTGCCTCTCACAATCAAGTGGCACAAGCATAGTGAATGGGCGACAGCCAGAAATGTTACCTTTGTCACACCCGCAGAACTCTTTTGAACTGGCTGTTGAAAAAATTTAAAAAAAGGGTTTATAAATGCTTTTTGACCGGTAAAAGTTGAGAATTATTGCACCATGTCCGAAAGGTGGCCGTCGGATCGTCTGGAGTTAATTACCCTTAACGATGCCATAGTGTCGTTCAGCCGCTTGTTTGCCAATACGGTGCGTTACCATCACTGGCATCAATGTCTGGAAGTGCTGTACGTCGAGGAGGGCTACGGCATCGCCATCGTCGATAACCGGCAGTACACCATGCGACCGGGGCGGCTGTTTATTTTCCCGCCCTTCACGCTGCATAAGGTGATGGTCGACGAGCAGGCGCAGGACTGTTATCGCCGCACTATCATTCATGTCGATCAGCATGCAGTGCTCAAGATCCTGCGGGATTTCCCGCAAAACCAGCAGCGCCTGCAAAAGCTGTCGACGCGCGGCGGCCCGGCGCTGGTGGTGGATGCTTCTGCCCAGCATGCCCATATTGATAATCTGTTCAGTCTGTATGCCCGTCTTGCCGCCACCGCCCCGCTGAATGCGGAGCAGGTCGCCTGCCTGCTGCTGACGTTGTTCACTATGCTGCCGGACGATAACGCCGCGCCGTCGGATAACCGGCAGAGCCTGGCGACGCAGGTGATGTTCTGGCTGGAGGAGAACTACCGACAGAAATTCAGCCTCGACACCCTGGCGCAGGAGCTGGGGAAATCGCGCAGCTATCTCTCCCGCCGCTTTCATGTGGAGACGGGGGAGCATCTGCATCAGTATCTGAATACCATCCGCCTGCGCAAAGCCTGTGAAGCGCTTTTGCACAGCCCGCTGAGCGTCAGCGAGGTGGCGGCAGTGGTCGGATTTTCCGATGTCACTTACTTTATCAGCGCCTTCCGGAAGGGTATCGGTGAAACCCCGTTGCAGTACCGGAAAAATCATTCGCCTTCAGGTAAATCCGCAGAGAAAGCCTCCGGCAAATAAGCTTTTTCTTATCGTTTATTCCTTCCCGGTATATTTTACTTTTATATACATTCTGAATAGCTGAAAGACGGAACTCCTCACCGAGGACGATGGTCTGAATAAGCGCTGATACGTTTTCTTATTTCTTTTTGATAGCAGGATCCGGACTTTTCTGTTTCGAAGGATGCCTATGAACAAGGTGCCAAAAAAAATTCATCAAATATACACAAAAGGCTGGTATGCATTACCGGAGAGCATCGTTACTTCTATTGAAAAATTAAAACAGAATAATCCGCACTGGACCTATCACTTTTATGACACCAGCATCATTAAGGATTTTATTCGCCAGCACTATGGCGAAGAGATGCTGAATACCTGGCTTATGATCAACCCTGAATACGGCGCGGCACGGGCGGATTTTTTTCGTTATCTGATGCTGTACGTGGAAGGCGGGGTCTATCTGGATATCAAAAGCGCCTGCTCGCGACCGCTGGATGAGGTTATCCCTGACGACTGTCAGCTATTGCTGTGCAGCTGGCAAAGCACGGCCTGCGGGCGTCGGAAACAGACAGGTCGTCACGAGGAGCTCTCTTTTCTGGAAAACGGTGAGTATCAGCAGTGGAACATCACGGTCTGCGCGCGTTCGCCGTGGATCAAAGGGGTGATCGATGAAGTGGTGTCACGCATAAGGTCTTACAAACCCTGGGTGTATGGCATCGGGCGAATGGGCGTGCTGCGTACCACCGGCCCTGTTCCCTTTTCAATCGCCATCGCCAGAATAAACGCCTGCGCGGGGTTTTATCATATCGAGAATTATCAGGAGTGCGGATTTGTTTATACCAGCGTCGATAAAACGGCGTTAAAACAAATAAAGAAGAGTCAGTATGCGCGACTGAAAACGCCGGTGGTGAAGTTAAGTTCGCAGGACCATAAAAAATATGTGCTGTGGCTGTGGTTCGTTTTTCCTTTCCTGCGCTTAAAGAAGAATATTATTAACGAGACCCGCAATCTGATGATAAAGCTCAGGCTGGCGAAAGCATAAAAAAAAGCGGGGCGATAATTCGCCCCGCTGTTATTTGCTGATTAGCCGTCAAGCTCGGCGAGGTCGCCTTTTTCCTGCAACCAGTTACGGCGATCTTCGGAACGCTTTTTCGCCAGCAGCATATCCATCATCGCCGTCGTGCGCTGATCGTCTTCATCGCTGATGGTCAGCTGCACCAGACGGCGCGTGTTGGGATCAAGCGTGGTTTCGCGCAGCTGCATCGGGTTCATTTCGCCGAGGCCTTTAAAGCGCTGGACGTTCGGTTTGCCCTTCTTGCGCTTCAGCTGTTCCAGCACACCGGCTTTTTCCTCTTCGGTCAGCGCGTAGTACACCTCTTTACCGAGATCGATACGATACAGCGGCGGCAGCGCCACATAGACGTGCCCGTGCTTCACCAGCGTGCGGAAGTGCTTCACGAAAAGCGCGCACAGCAGCGTGGCGATGTGCAGGCCATCGGAATCCGCATCCGCGAGGATACAGATCTTGCCGTAGCGCAGCTGGGTTAAATCTTCGCTGTCCGGATCGATACCGATGGCCACCGAAATGTCGTGCACTTCCTGGGACGCCAGCACTTCATCGGAGGAGACTTCCCAGGTGTTAAGGATTTTACCCTTAAGCGGCATGATCGCCTGATATTCACGATCGCGCGCCTGTTTCGCCGAGCCGCCCGCCGAGTCCCCTTCCACGAGGAAGAGTTCGGTACGGTTCAGATCCTGCGCGGTACAGTCCGCCAGCTTGCCGGGCAGTGCGGGGCCGCTGGTCAGCTTTTTACGCACCACTTTCTTGGCGGCGCGCATACGGCGCTGGGCGCTGGAAATCGCCATTTCCGCCAGCATTTCAGCTGACTGGACGTTCTGGTTCAGCCAGAGGGTAAAGGCATCTTTCACCACGCCGGATACGAAGGCCGCGCACTGACGTGAAGAGAGGCGCTCTTTGGTCTGCCCGGCGAACTGCGGATCCTGCATCTTGACCGACAGCACGTAAGCGCAGCGATCCCAGATATCTTCCGCCGACAGCTTCACGCCGCGCGGCAGAATATTGCGGTATTCGCAGAATTCACGCATCGCGTCCAGCAGCCCCTGACGCAGACCGTTAACGTGCGTACCGCCTTGCATGGTAGGGATCAGGTTGACGTAGCTTTCCGTCAGCAGCTCGCCGCCTTCCGGCAGCCACAGCAGCGCCCAGTCCACCGCTTCTACGTCACCGGCAAAGCTGCCGACAAAGGGTTTTTCCGGTAGCGTGGGCAGGCCGTTTACCGCCTCGCCCAGATAGTCGTTCAGCCCGTCGGCATAACACCAGCGCTGTTCGCTGCCGTTCACTTCATCTTTAAAGGTGATTTCCACGCCAGGGCAGAGCACTGCCTTGGCTTTCAGCACGTGCGTCAGACGGGAGACCGAGAAACGCGGGCTGTCGAAGAAGCTTTCATCCGGCCAGAAGTGGACGCTGGTACCGGTGTTGCGTTTCGCGCAGGTGCCGATCACATCCAGCTCTTTAACCTTCTCGCCGTTTTCAAAAGCGATGTTGTAGATTTTGCCATCGCGACGCACGTTCACTTCCACGCGTCGGGACAGGGCGTTAACGACGGAGATCCCCACGCCGTGCAGGCCGCCGGAGAACTGATAGTTTTTGTTGGAGAATTTACCGCCCGCGTGCAGACGGCAGAGGATCAACTCCACCGCCGGAACGCCCTCTTCCGGGTGAATATCCACCGGCATGCCGCGGCCATCATCGATAACTTCCAGCGACTGATCGGCATGCAGAATGACATCCACGCGCTTCGCGTGACCTGCCAGCGCCTCATCCACGCTGTTATCAATAACTTCCTGGCCCAGATGGTTTGGGCGGGTGGTGTCGGTATACATCCCCGGACGGCGGCGAACCGGCTCAAGCCCGGTCAGTACCTCAATGGCATCAGCGTTATAGGATTGCGTCATGGTTTGTTCGTAGATAGTGATCGCATCGTTTCCCGACAGACTTAATGCAGTCCGAGGAAATCGATAATCTGTGTGAAATGATCGTCAAAGCCCACAAAGGCATGGTTTCCGCCTTCGATAACTGTCTGGCGGCATGACGCGTAATACGCGACGGCCTGGCGGTAATCCAGCACTTCATCGCCCGTTTGCTGTAGCAGCCAGAGTAAATCCGACGCTTCCAGCGGGTCAATCTGCATGACTTTAAGATCGTAAATATGGCGTGACTCTAGCACATATTGCTGACCGGTGTAGGGGTTCTCGTTCTGCCCCAGAAAATCCCGCAGTAATTCAAAGGGCCGTACCGCCGGGTTCACCACGACGGCAGGCAGCATAAAACATTGTGACAGCCAGGTGGCGTAATAGCCGCCTAAAGACGAGCCGACGATACCGAGCGGCTCGCCGCCGTGTCTGAGCACCAGCGATTCCAGCAGTTCAGCGGCCTCGCCAGGATAGGGCGGCAGTTGCGGCACCACCATATTGATGTGCGGATGATGCCCGGCAAGCCACTGTTGCATCTGGGTGGCCTTCGCCGAACGCGGCGAACTGTTAAAGCCATGCAAATAAAGAAGCGTAGACATCAGTAACCTTCTGAAGCGGTATCCGGACGAAACTGCGTGCTTTGCAGGCGGCACACTTCCGTATGCAGCGTGCCGTCGGCGCGCAGTTCCAGCCAGCGCCAGCCGGGAGCGGCGGTATCCAGCGTAAAATTAGAACAGTGCGGTTTGAACTGCACGCAGGTTGACGGCGTGGCAAGCAGACGGCGACCGTTCCAGTCCAGATCCTGCTCCTGATGAATATGGCCGCATAACAGATATTTCACCTTTGGGAAGCGCACCAGCACGTTGTCCAGCTCCTGCGCATTGCGCAGACTGTGCTGATCCAGCCAGCCGCAGCCCGCCGGCAGCGGATGATGGTGCAGCAACAGCAGCGTATGGCGATCCGGCGCATCCGCCAGCTTACGCTCCAGCCAGTCGAGCTGAAACTCGCTCAGTTCACCGTGCGGCACGCCGAACACCTGGCTGTCGAGCAGCAAAATTTGCCAGTGTTCGCCCGCAAAAACGCGTTTTGATGGCGAAATACCGGCATCCTGAAGCGTGCTGTACATGGCGGGCTGGAAATCATGGTTTCCCGGCAGCCATACGCAGGGCGCATCAAAGCTTGCGATGCCGTCAGCAAAATGCTGATAGGCCGCAGCCGTGTGATCCTGTGACAGATCGCCCGTCGCGACAATAAGATCGCAGTCGCGCTGTTGCGCGCGGATGGCGTCCAGCACCGCCCGATAGCTCTCCCAGGTGTTCACGCCTAACAGCGTTTCATGCTTCTCAGCAAACAGGTGAGTATCGGTTATTTGTAAGATCCTGATGTTGGCCTCACCAGCCAGCCCCAGATTTAACAGGCTTTCCAAATGGTGTCCTTAGGTTTCACGACGCTAACAAACCGGAATCGCCATTGCTCCATGTGCTAAACAGTATCGCAGCCAGTCGGCTAAAAACTGATTAATTTGATGCTTTTCGTCGCGTTGGTGCAACTTTTTGTTTGGGTAATCATAACGTGCCTTGAAGCGAAAAATCTGCTGGCTTGAACACACTTCAGCGACCATCGCATCATGATACAGACGTACCGTCAGCGACGGCAGGCTCCAGTAGCTTATCGCCGGAACTGTCTGTTCGATTTCCACCAGCGTAGTGTAGCGGGTGGACTCGGTAATGGTTAACCGGTATTGCGCATTTGCCACCTGATAGCTCACTGTTTCGCCGGGTGCGTCGGTACGGGGCAACAGGCGTCGCAACTGCGCGAAGTTGGTTTCGCACAGGCGCATCATCTCAGGGAAGTCAGGTGTGTAACGCTTCATTTTATCCACTCTTTTCTCAATGCTTCATAATGCAGCTGCAGCCATTGCAGGGCGATGACAGACGCTGCGTTGTCGATTTTCCCCTCTTCTACCCACTGGTAAGCCTGTTCCCGGCTCACCACATGAACACGAATATCTTCGTTTTCGTCCACCAGACCATGTATACCTTTGGCCTCTGTGGCATCCACTTCACCAACCAACAGCGATAACCGCTCGCTGGTGCCCCCCGGACTTGCCAGGTAGCTCATAAATTTCTTCACGCGGCCAACCTCAAGGCCCGCCTCTTCTACCGCTTCACGGCGCGCGACGTCCTCAACGGTTTCACCCTCTTCGATAATGCCCGCCACCAGTTCCAGCAGCCAGGGCGTCTCGCTGGTATCATACGCGGCGATACGGATTTGCTCGATCAGTACGATTTCATCGCGCACAGGGTCATAGGGTAGCAACACTGCCGCGTGACCGCGCTCAAAAATTTCACGCCGTACTTCGTTGCTCATTTCCCCGTTGAAAAGGCGATGGCGAAAGCGGTACAAATCGAGCGAAAAAAAACCACTGTACAGTTTTTCCCGTGCAATAATTTCTACATCATTTTTGGTGAAAGTCGTGGCAACCGGTTTGTCTTTATTCATGATTCATCCCGCCCCTAAATAATGATGAAATTGTGGATTTCAAGGCACCAGCACTGCCGTTTACTGTACCTTGTGGTAGATTGGTGCAAATTAACGCCAGATGGCACGTAACGCCAACCTTTTGTCATGCTAGTCTCTGCTAGAATCGGCAATTATTTTTACTCTTTGATCAGCGCTATATCATGCTTCACAACAAGGAATGCAAATGAAGAAATTGCTCCCCATCCTAATCGGCCTGAGCCTTGCAGGTTTCAGCGCCATGAGCCAGGCAGAAAACCTGTTGCAGGTTTATAAGCAGGCGCGTTTAAGCAACCCGGAACTGCGCAGGTCGGCAGCAGACCGTGATGCCGCATTCGAGAAAATCAACGAAGCACGCAGCCCGTTACTGCCACAGCTGGGTTTGGGTGCGGATTACACCTACAGCAATGGCTTCCGCGACAGCAATGGTGTGAACTCCAATGCCACCAGCGCCTCTTTGCAACTTACACAAACCCTGTTTGACATGTCAAAGTGGCGCGCGCTGACGCTGCAGGAAAAAGCCGCTGGTATCCAGGATGTGACCTTCCAGACTGACCAGCAGACGTTGATTCTCAATACCGCCACCGCTTACTTCAACGTGTTGAGCGCCATTGATTCGCTCTCTTACACCGAAGCACAGAAACAGGCGATCTATCGCCAGCTCGATCAGACAACGCAGCGTTTTAACGTTGGCCTGGTTGCCATTACCGACGTGCAGAACGCCCGTTCACAGTACGACACCGTACTGGCGAATGAAGTCACCGCACGCAACAATCTGGATAACGCCGTTGAGCAGCTGCGCCAGGTCACCGGTAACTACTATCCGGAACTGGCTTCCCTGAACGTCGATAACTTCAAAACTGACAAGCCGCAGCCGGTCAATGCCCTGCTGAAAGAAGCGGAAAACCGCAACCTGTCGCTGTTGCAGGCGCGTCTGAATCAGGACCTGGCGCGTGAGCAGATCCGCCAGGCGCAGGACGGCCATTTGCCGACCCTGGATCTCACCGCCTCTACCGGCGTGTCTGATACCTCGTACAGCGGTTCTAAAACCAACAATGCGCAGTTTGATGACAGCAACGTTGGTCAGAACAAAGTAGGCCTGAACTTCTCTCTGCCGATTTTCCAGGGCGGAATGGTTAACTCACAGGTGAAGCAGGCGCAGTACAACTTCGTTGGCGCCAGCGAGCAGCTCGAAACCGCGCACCGCAGCGTGGTACAGAACGTTCGTTCCTCCTTTAACAACGTTAACGCGTCCATCAGCAGCATCAAGGCTTATGAGCAGGCCGTGGTTTCTGCGCAAAGTTCTCTGGATGCGAGCGAAGCGGGTTACTCCGTGGGTACGCGTACCATCGTCGATGTGCTGGACGCCACCACGGCGCTGTATAACGCCAAGCAGCAGCTTTCCAGCGCGCGTTATAACTATCTGATCAACCAGCTGAATATTAAATCCGCCCTCGGTACGCTGAACGAGCAGGATCTGCTGGCGCTGAACAGCACGCTGGGTAAACCGACCTCCACCACGCCTGAAGCCGTGGCGCCGGAAAATCCACAGCAGGATGCGCGCGTGCAGAACATCGCCGCCGACGCACAGTCCGCGACCACCGCTGACGCCCCTGTGGCAACCAACAGTTCACGTAGCGGCGCTAATCCGTTTAGCCGTTAATCTGTTCAATGGGGGCGTCAGCCCCCATTTCAACGTAAGACAACGTAAAGATCCCTCTTCACCACCCGTTCCGGCCCGATCGCGCTTCATTTTCGACCACTCATCCTCTATCCTGAGCATTATTCACCTTGCTGTAACTCTGGGTTCTGGAAGACATCTATGAAACGGACAAAAACGATTAATCATGCGACGTTCCGCAAAAGCTGGAGCGCACGCCACCTGACGCCGGTCGCCTTTGCCGTCACTGCCGTGTTTATGCTGGCAGGCTGCGAACAAAGCGACGAAACGGTATCCATGTATCAAAATGCGGACGACTGCACCAGCGCCAACCCGGGCAAAAGTGCGGAATGTACCACTGCCTTTAATAACGCGAAAAAAGAAGCCGAGCGCACCGCGCCGAAATACGCCACGCGCGAAGATTGCGTGGCTGAATTTGGCGAAGGCCAGTGCCAGCAGGCCCCTGCTCAGGCAGGCATGGCCCCGGAAAACCAGGCGCAAACCCAGCAAAGCGGCAGCTTCTGGATGCCGCTGATGGCGGGTTATATGATGGGTCGTCTGATGGGCGGCGGCGCAGGCTTCGCGCAACAGCCGCTGTTTACCTCACGCAACCCGGCCAGCCCGGCTTATGGCCAGTACACCGATGCCTCCGGTAAAGGCTACGGCGCCGCACAGCCAGGCCGTACCGCTACCGTGCCGAAAACCGCGCTGGCCCCTAAACCGGCCACCACAACCACCGTGACCCGCGGCGGGTTCGGCGAATCAGTCGCTAAACAATCCACCATGCAGCGCAGCGCTGCCGGTACCTCTTCACGCTCAATGGGCGGCTGATACGCATGGAAAGAATCAGTATTGTTGAGCGCCCGGACTGGCGCGAAAAGGCCACCGAGTACGGCTTTAACTTCCACACCATGTACGGCGAGCCGTACTGGTGTGAAGACGCCTACTACAAGCTCACCCTCGCACAGGTTGAGAAGCTGGAAGATGTCACGGCGGAACTGCACCAGATGTGCCTGAAGGTGGTGGAAAAGGTGATTGCCAGCGATGCGCTGATGACCAAATTCCGCATTCCTAAACACACCTGGGGCTTTGTGCGCCAGTCCTGGCAAACGCAGCAACCCTCGCTTTACTCCCGCCTCGATCTGGCATGGGACGGCGTGGGCGATCCTAAACTGCTGGAGAACAACGCCGATACGCCGACCTCGCTGTATGAAGCGGCGTTTTTCCAGTGGCTGTGGCTTGAAGATCAGCTGAATGCCGGCAATCTTCCCGCCGGTAGCGATCAGTTCAACAGCCTGCAGGAAAAGCTGATCGAGCGCTTCGGCGAGCTGCGCGACCAGTATGGTTTTAACCTGCTGCACATGGCCTGCTGCCGGGATACCGTGGAAGATCGCGGCACCGTGCAATATTTGCAGGACTGCGCCGCCGAAGCCGGTATCGCCACCGAATTCCTCTATATGGAAGACATTGGCCTCGGTGAAAAGGGCCAGTTCAGCGATTTGCAGGATCAGGTGATCAGCAATCTGTTCAAGCTTTATCCCTGGGAATACATGCTGCGCGAAATGTTCTCCACCAAGCTGGAAGACGCTGGCGTCCGCTGGCTGGAGCCGGCGTGGAAAAGTATTATTTCCAATAAAGCGCTGTTACCGATGCTGTGGGAGATGTTCCCGGATCATCCAAATCTGCTGCCCGCCTGGTTTGCCGAAGACGAGCATCCGACGCCTGAAAAGTACGTGGTGAAGCCAATTTTCTCCCGCGAAGGCGCAAATGTGTCGATCATTGAAAACGGTCAAACCATTGAGCAGGCGGAAGGCCCGTACGGCGAAGAAGGCATGATTGTGCAGGAGTTCTGTCCGCTGCCGAAATTCGGCGACAGCTATGTGCTGATTGGCAGCTGGCTTATCAACGATCAACCTGCGGGGATCGGCATTCGCGAAGATCGGGCGTTGATCACCCAGGATCTGTCGCGCTTCTATCCGCATATTTTTGTGGAATAATCAAAACCCGGTGGCGTTCTGCTTACCGGGTTTTTTGTTTACCCTATCTGTACCGACAGCATACTGATCGAGCCCATTTCCAGACCTTCCACCGGAATAGTGACCGGCTCCTGGCCGTCCCACGCGCCCAGCACGTAGAGCAGCGGCAGGAAGTGATCCGGCGTCGGGTTCGACAGCGAACCGCCTTCATGATCAAGATAATTCACCAGCGGATGCTGCTCCGTCGGCCCTTTCCAGGTCAGATTATCCTTCACATAATCGTTAAATGAGACGGCCCACGGATAAGGCGTGTTTTCGCCGTGCCAGCGCGCCGTGCGCAGGTTATGCACCACGTTGCCGCTGGCCACCAGCATGATGCCCTGATCGCGCAGCGTGGCGAGCTTGCGCCCCAGTTCGTAATGCCAGGCCGCCGGTTTGGTGCTGTCGAGGCTGAGCTGCACCATCGGAATATCCGCCTGCGGGTACATCTTGATCAGCACGCCCCAGGAGCCGTGGTCAAAACCCCAGGCTTCCTGATCCAGCGTCACCGGGATCGGCGCTAACAGATCCACCAGTTGCTGCGCCAGCGCAGGTGAGCCGGGGGCCGGATAATGGGTGTCATACAGCGCCTGCGGAAAACCGCCAAAATCATGAATGGTCTTTGGCTCCGCCATAGCCGTCACGCCGGTGCCGCGGGTAAACCAGTGTGCAGAGATCACCACGATGGCTTTCGGACGCGGCAGCGTCTCGCCAAGATGCTGCCAGGTACGGGTGTAAATGTTATCTTCAAGAACATTCATTGGACTGCCGTGACCTAAAAATAGTGCTGGCATACGCGGTGCTGACATGGTCATATCCTTACAAAGGCGGGAAATAATATGCCTTTACCTTACGCTGTTTCCGTTGCGGATAAACGCAGATAACCATGATGAAGATCATCAGGAATTTTGAATGTAAGAAATGCGTAAAGGACGAATGACCCGCTCGCGTTGGCGGTAAATCCTCATTAACATAAATGAGAATGATTATCACAAGGAGTTGTTAATGTCAGTTCCCTTGATCCTGACTTTACTGGCTGGCGCGGCCACCTTTATTGGCGCCATTCTCGGCGTGATGGGCCAGAAGCCCTCCAATCGCGTGCTGGCTTTTTCACTGGGTTTTGCCGCGGGCATCATGCTGTTAATTTCTTTGATGGAGATGCTGCCTGCGGCCTTAGCCACGCCGGATATGCCGCCTGTTCTCGGCTACGGCATGTTTATCGTCGGCCTGCTCGGCTACTTTGGCCTCGATCGCCTGCTGCCTCATGCCCATCCGCAGGATCTGCTGCCCGCCACAGAAGGCGAGCCATTGCCGCGTAACCTCAGGCGCACGGCGATCCTGCTGACCCTTGGCATCAGCCTGCACAACTTTCCGGAAGGGATCGCCACCTATGTGACGGCGAGTAACAACCTTGAACTCGGCTTTGGTATCGCGCTGGCCGTGGCGCTGCACAATATTCCTGAAGGGCTGGCGGTGGCCGGGCCGGTTTATGCCGCCACCGGCTCTAAGCGTACCGCCATTTTCTGGGCGGGTATCTCGGGACTGGCGGAGATCCTCGGCGGCGTGCTGGCGTGGCTGATCCTCGGCAGCCTGCTTTCACCGCTACTGATGGCGGCAATCATGGCGGCGGTGGCGGGTATTATGGTCGCTCTGTCGGTGGATGAGCTGATGCCGCTGGCAAAAGAGATCGACCCCAACAACAACCCCAGCTACGGCGTGCTGTGCGGCATGTCGGTGATGGGCCTGAGCCTGGTGCTGCTACAGTTTCTGGGCGTGGGCTAAGCGTCTTTCTCTGCGGCTGCCGGAGGCTGTCCGGCAGCTTTCCCCTCTTTTCCTTTTTTACTCTGGCTGAGCTTTTGCAGCCCTGCCAGCAGGGCGTCTCTGTCCTGCCGGTAGGCGGCGCAGTAGCGTTTTATATGACAGACGTAGCCCAGGATTGCCACGCCGATGATCACCAGCCAGTACCATGGGATAAACATTTATACTCTCCTGATAATCTGCTTTCGCGCGGAGGCTTTCGACGCGCATATTTTCTCATAGTGACAGACTTTTACGCTTATAAACTGATACCGATCATACAAACACCTGCTAACAGCAATAAACATCTTTATATATTCTTAAAAATAAAAGCTATGGAAGCGGCTCACATAATTTTATCAGGATGATTTACCCGCGCACGCACAGGCTTATTATTAATGCGCAGTTCATACATATTATTACTCACCACAGATTCGGTATCGCTATTAATCATGAAAGTATAACTCCGCTCAATAAACGGCAAAATCATATTTATTATGAATGATTAAAGTCGTCAAAAAAGGAATTTTATTATGCTCAAACCCTACCAGAAGCTGTTAATCGCTGGCATGGCATTATCCTTTAGCCTGACAACCGCCAGTTCCCTCGCCGCCGGATTTCAGCCTGCGCCACCGGCAGGAAAATTAGGTTCAGTCATTGTCGACCCCTACGGTAATGCCCCGCTCACCGCGTTAATTTCCCTCGACAGCCATAACATTTCCGATGTGAAAGTTACGGTGCATGGCAAAGGGGAAAAAGGCGTCCCCATCAGCTATGCCGTGGGTGCCGCGTCACTCAGGAATTACGACGGCATTCCAGTTTTTGGCTTATATCAAAAATACAATAATAAGGTCACGGTGGAGTACAAAGAAAACGGTAAACCCGTAAAAGAGGATTACGTTATTACGACATCCGCTATCGTGAACCATTATGTCGATAACCGTTCCTTCAGCGATCTGCAACAAACCAAAGTGATTAAAGTCGCTCCCGGTTTTGAAGATCGCCTTTATATGGTGAATACCCACACCTTTACGCCGCAGGGTTCCGATCTGCACTGGCATGGCGAAAAAGATAAAAATGCGGGGATCCTTGATGCCGGTCCCGCAGGCGGCGCGCTGCCGTTCGATATTGCCCCCTTCACTTTTGTAGTGGACACCCAGGGGGAATACCGCTGGTGGCTGGAGCAGGACGCGCTCTATGACGGCAAAGATGTCGATATTAATAAACGCGGCTATCTGATGGGGATCCGCGAAACGCCGCGCGGCACCTTTACGGCGGTGCAGGGTCAGCACTGGTATGAATTCGATATGCTCGGCCAGGTGCTGGAAGATCATA
Organism: Enterobacter sp. K510; assembly: GCF_055804875.1. Lineage (NCBI taxonomy): Bacteria > Pseudomonadati > Pseudomonadota > Gammaproteobacteria > Enterobacterales > Enterobacteriaceae > Enterobacter > Enterobacter sp. K510. The sequence continues at coordinate 420,559 of NZ_JBNRLQ010000001.1, forward strand.
AATTACCGCGCGGCTTCCTGGACGCCACCCACGAGTCGCTGGAAACGCCTAAAGGCACCGTGTTACTGCGCGTGGGCAAACGCAACTACAAGCGCGATGACGGGCTGCATGTTCACACCATTCGCGATCACATCATCGAAGTGGACAAGTCCGGACGCGTCCTTGACGTCTGGGATCTGAATAAAATCCTCGATCCCCTGCGCGACAGTCTGCTGGGCGCGCTGGACGCCGGGGCGGTATGCGTTAACGTCGACCTGAAACATGCCGGGCAGCAGGCGAAGCTGGAGCCTGATACGCCCTATGGCGATGCGTTAGGCGTGGGGCCGGGCCGCAACTGGGCGCACGTGAACTCCATTGCCTACGATGCCAAAGATGACTCGATTATTCTCTCCTCCCGTCATCAGGGCGTGGTGAAAATCGGGCGGGACAAGCAGGTGAAATGGATCCTCGCGCCGTCAAAAGGCTGGAACGAAAAGCTTGCGCCTAACTTGCTGAAACCCGTGGGGAAAGATGGCAAACCGCTCACCTGCGATGAAAACGGCAAGTGCCAGAATACCGATTTTGATTTCGCTTATACCCAGCATACCGCCTGGTTGTCCAGCAAAGGCACCCTGACGGTCTTTGATAATGGCGATGGCCGTGGTCTGGAGCAACCCGCTCTGCCCACCATGAAATACTCGCGCTTTGTGGAATACAAAATTGACGAGAAAAACATGACGGTGCAGCAAGTGTGGGAATACGGCAAAGATCGGGGATATGATTTTTACAGCCCCATCACCTCGGTCATTGAATATCAGAAAGACCGTGACACTATGTTCGGCTTCAGTGGTTCCATTCACCTGTTTGACGTCGGTCAGCCCACTATCGGTAAGCTGAATGAAATCGACTATAAGACCAAAGAAGTTAAAGTCGAAATTGATGTGTTATCTGACAAACCTAACCAGACTCATTATCGCGCGCTGATGATGCATCCGCAGAATATGTTTAAGTGATGCGCTGCATTTTATCTGTTAATTAAGGAATGATTATGCTGACTAAATATCTTAAGGCTCTGCTGCGTAGCGCAGTGGTGTTATCCGCGCTCATGATGCCCTTTATGGCATCGGCGTTTACGGAAGGCACGGATTATCAGGTGCTGGAAAAACCGATCCCCAATGCCGATAAAACCTTAATTAAGGTTTTCAGCTACGACTGCCCGTTTTGTTATAAATATGACAAAGCCGTCACCGGCCCGGTTTCTGAAAAAGTCGCTGATGTGGCTGCATTTACCCCCTTCCATCTGGAAACCAAAGGGAAATACGGCAAACAGGCCAGCGAATTATTTGCCATTTTGATCCTGAAAGACCAGGCGGCGGGTACGTCGCTGTTAGATGAGAAGTCGCTGTTTAAAAAGGCGAAATTTGCTTACTACCAGGCCTATCACGATAAGAAAGAGCGCTGGGACGGCGGTGCCGATGATTTCCTGAAAACCGGGCTGGATGCGGTAGGCATGACGCGCGCGCAATTTGACGAGGCGGTGAAAACGCCAGAGGTGCAGGCACTGTATGAACGCTGGAAAGCCAGCTATGAGGTGGCCAAAATCCAGGGCGTTCCGGCTTACGTGGTGAACGGTAAATATCTTATCTACACCAAAAATATAAAATCCATCGACTCCATGGCTGAACTCATCAAAGAGCTGGCGGCTAAACAGGGATAGTGCCTATGAATTTCCTTAAGGGATTATGGCGCTCGCTAAAAACCTCGCCGGTGGACACCTTAGTCCGCTGGCAGGAGACGCGCTTTTTATGGCTGTTAATGGTGGCTGCCATGGGTGGGCTGATCGTTCTGGCGCATTCGTTTTTCCAGATCTATCTCTACATGGCTCCCTGCGAGCAGTGCGTTTATATCCGTTTCGCCATGTTCGTGATGGTATTCGGGGGGATAGTCGCGGCCATTAACCCTAAAAACCTTGTGCTGAAGTTAACGGGCTGCGTGGCGGCGTTTTACGGCAGCATCATAGGGATGAAATATGCCATCAAGCTGAACGGCATTCATTACGCGGTGCATAACCCGGATCCGGACGCGCTTTTTGGCGTTCAGGGATGCTCAACGGAACCCACCTTTCCGTTTAATTTGCCGCTGGCGTCCTGGGCGCCGGAGTGGTTTAAACCCACCGGCGACTGCGGTTATGATGCGCCCGTAGTACCGGATGGCGTGACCCTGAGCAGCGTGCAGAAATGGTTTATCGATCTGTATCAGCAGTCGGAAGGCTGGTATCTGATCCCGCCGTGGCATTTCATGAACATGGCGCAGGCCTGCCTGCTGGCGTTTGGTACCTGCTTTATCCTGCTGGTAATTATGAGTGTTGCCTGGGGAATAAAGCTGAGCCGCGCAAAATAGCGGAGCGTTAAAATGCAAAAATCCGAAGCCAGGTGACTGACTTCGGATTTTTTATTTGGCTTCTTAACGCTTAGCTGGCTTTACGCTCATGCTCACGACGGTAGGCCACCAGATCTTCAATGGTGACAACCGCCATGTTGTGCTGCTGCGCAAAGGCAATGCACTCCGGCGCGCGGGCCATGGTGCCATCATCATTGGTCAGTTCACAGAGCACGCCTGCGGGTTTAAACCCGGCCAGCGACACCAGATCGATGGTCGCTTCGGTGTGACCACCACGGGTCAGCACGCCGCCCGGCTGCGCGCGCAGCGGGAATACGTGGCCCGGACGGTTAAGATCGGACGGCTTCGCGCCATCGGCGATAGCAGCGCGAATAGTGGTGATGCGGTCAGCGGCAGAAACGCCGGTGGTCACGCCATGCGCGGCTTCGATGGTCACGGTAAAACCGGTGCCGTAAGCGCTGGTGTTGTTTTCGACCATCATCGGCAGGTCGAGCTGTTTACGGTGCTCGTCGGTCAGGCACAGGCATACGATGCCGCTGCCGTGACGGATAGTCAGCGCCATTTGTTCAACGGTCATGGTTTCGGCGGCGAAAATCATATCGCCTTCGTTTTCACGGTCTTCGTCGTCAAGCACCATTACCCCACGGCCTTCGCGCAGTGCGGTTAACGCGAGTTCAACGCGTTCAGAAGGAGTGCCAAAAGAAGAAAGCAGCGTCTGATTCATGGTAAAAAAACCTCATTAACATTATGGTTACCAGAATCAGGGCAGTCTTAGGAGTACCGCACAGCGGCAAAAAAATAACGTGAACGGGCCTCGCCCGTCTGGATCGTTACTCTCTCCCATCCGGACTCTAACCGTCGGCCCCGGAATTACACCGGATCTGCTGACCTTCAGATTTGCATCTGAAGCGCTCGCGGGCTTTCGGCGTAGCTGCCGATTTACCGCCGGTGGGGAATTTCGCCCCGCCCTGAGAATAAGCGCGATAACTATAACGCTATTGATTATTGGCGGCAATGCCCGCGGCGTAAACAAATCTGGTTTAACCCTGCGCTTAACACGCTACAATGTATGCTATTACCCACACGAACAGGGAACGACTATGATTGACCCGAAGAAAATTGAACAGATTGCCCGTCAGGTTCACGAGTCCATGCCGAAAGGCATTCGCGAGTTTGGCGAAGACGTAGAGAAAAAAATCCGTCAGACGCTGCAATCGCAACTGACGCGTCTCGATCTGGTCAGCCGTGAAGAATTCGATGTGCAGACTCAGGTTCTGCTGCGCACCCGCGAGAAGCTGGCGCTGCTGGAGCAACGCATCAGCGATCTGGAAAATCGCCACACCACAGAAGAAGTGAAGCCGGCTCCGGCCATTCCGCCGGTTGACGTGGTAGATGTCGACACGGACGTGCAGAAATAAAAGACACTGCCCGGCCAGTGTCGCGCTGCCGGGCAATTCGTCTTACTGGCTGTCTTTCTGGATCTTTTTGATGATGTTGGTGGTTGAACACCCATCTTCAAAATTGAGCACCATCACTTCCCCGCCATTCGCCCACACTTCTTCGCTACCGGCGATCTGTTCTGGCTTGTAATCCCCGCCTTTTACCAGCAGGTCCGGCAGAATACCGGCGATCAGGCGCTGCGGCGTATCTTCTTCAAAGGACACCACCCAGTCCACGGCTTCCAGCGCGCCCAGCACGATCATGCGCTGTTCGAGCGGGTTTACCGGCCGCGTTTCCCCTTTCAGACGTTTCGTGGACGCATCGCTGTTTACCGCCACAATCAGGCGATCCCCCAGCTTACGGGCATTCGCCAGATAAGAGACATGGCCCGCGTGGAGAATATCGAACACGCCGTTGGTCATCACCACTTTTTCGCCACGCTTGCGGGCGGCCGCCACGGCCTGTTTCAGCTCTTCTTCGTTCATCACGCCGAAGCCGGTTTCTGAACGACCGCGCACGGCGTTTTCCAGCTCGATAGGGGATACCGTAGAAGTACCCAGTTTCCCCACCACCACACCGGCTGCCGCGTTAGCGAAATAGCAGGCCTCTTCCAGCGTGTTGCCTGCCGCCAGCGTCGCCGCCAGCACGCCAATGACCGTATCACCGGCACCGGTAACGTCGTACACTTCCTGCGCCTGGGTCGGCATATGCAGCGGTGCTTTACCCGGTTGCAGCAGCGTCATGCCCTGCTCGGAGCGCGTGACCAGCAGCGCCGAGAAATCAAAGTCGGCGATGATTTTCATGCCGCGCTCGACGATCTCTTCTTCGCTTTTGCACTTGCCTGCCACCGCTTCAAACTCGGAGAGGTTCGGCGTCAACAGCGTGGCACCGCGGTAGCGCTCAAAATCGGTGCCTTTCGGATCGATGAGTACCGGTACGCCCGCATCGCGCGCCAGTTTGATCATCTGTTGCACCGTCGTCAGCGCGCCTTTGGCGTAATCAGAGAGCACCAGCGCGCCAATGTTGCCAAGCGCCTGGCTGATACGCTCATGCAGCGGCTCAGGATCAACACCTTCAAACCCTTCTTCAAAGTCGAGGCGGATCAGCTGCTGGTTACGCGACAGTACACGCAGTTTGGTGATCGTCGGATGCGTGGGTACAGAAACAAAATCGCATTTGACGTTAACGTCAGCCAGCGTTTTGCTGAGCGCGCGCGCCGCATCGTCGATGCCGGTCAGGCCCACCAGGCGCGAGTTCGCCCCCAGGGACGCGATGTTCATCGCCACGTTCGCCGCGCCGCCTGGACGTTCTTCGATGGTATCCACTTTCACGACGGGCACCGGCGCTTCCGGTGAAATACGGCTGGTTGGGCCGTACCAGTAGCGATCCAACATGACGTCACCGACCACCATGACACCTGCACGTTCAAACTCTGGCAGCGTTACTTTCATTCCAGACTCCAGGCAATTTCAAAAATTTTGCGCGCGATAATACCACACTGGCGGTTAAGCGCACGGTTCCACCAGCCACTTCTGCCAGCTGGCGCTGACCTGCTGACGGGCTTGCATAAAGCATGACCGCGCCACATGACCAGGTTGTTCCTGCAACGCCAGATGATGCAGCTCATCGCGCAGCGTGGTGTAGGCCTGCGTCAGCGCCTGCGCCTCGTCGTCATCCATGATGTCGTTCTGCGCCAGCAGTTCAAGGATGCGCACATTATCGGACCAGCGCGTCAGCTTTGGCTTGTCGCACGCGTGGCGCAGCACCAGATACTGGGTGATAAACTCAATATCGGTAATGCCGCCCTCATCGGTTTTCAGATCAAAACGATCCTTATGCTTATTCCCCAGATGCGCGCGCATTTTCTCGCGCATCTCGCGCACCTCTTTTTGCAGGGTTTCGCCTTCCCGCGGCGTCATCAACACCTCGCGACGAATGGTGTCGAAAGCGGTTTTCAGCAGCGGATCGCCGTACACCACGCGGGCGCGCACCAGCGCCTGATGCTCCCACGTCCAGGCTTCATGCTGCTGATAATCCGCAAAGGCTTCGGCAGTTGTGACCAGCATTCCCGCCGCGCCGGACGGACGCAGACGGGCGTCCACTTCATAGAGAATGCCCGACGAGGTGCGGGTGCTGAACAGGTGCATAATGCGCTGGGCGAGGCGCAGGTAGAACTGGCGGCCATCAATTTCCCGCTCGCCATCGGTCATCACCTCTGCCGGGCAGTCATGCAAAAACACCAGGTCGAGATCGGAACTGTAACCCAGCTCCCAGCCGCCGAGTTTGCCGTAGCCGACCACCGCAAAACCGCGCCCTTCCCGATCCTGAAGATGAGTCGGTTGCCCGTAACGCGCCACCATTTGCGTCCACGCCTGCTGAACAACGGCGTCAATAATCGCCTCCGCCAGCCAGGTTAAGTGATCGCTCACTTTCATCACCGGCAGCGTACCGGCGATGTCACCGGCGGCCACGCGCAGCATTTGCGCCTGCTTAAACTGGCGTAACGCTTCCAGTTGTTGCTCTTCGTCCTCTTCCGGCACGCGCAGCAGATACTGGCGTAGCTCGTCGCGATAGGCGTCCATTGCCGTCGGCTGATACAGCGTGCGGGTATCCAGCAGTTCATCCAGCAGCAGCGGATAACGCGCCAGTTTGCTCGCCACCATCGGCGAGGCGGCGCACAGGGAAATCAGGTGTTTGAGCGCGCCGGGAAATTCGCTCAGCAGTTCCAGATAGGTCGTGCGAGTGACGATGCCGGTCAGCAGCGGCGTCAGGCGTGACAACGGCACCGGCGCGTCATCCCGCGAGCAGACCTCGCACAGCAGGTGCGGCATCAGGTGATCGAGCACCTGGCGACCGCGCGGGCCGATGGTGCGTTTATCAATTTCTTTACGGAAGTCGGCGATCAGCGCCACCACGCGGCGGCGATCGTCGTCAGACAGATGCGCCAGCCCCGGCGTGGTGTCTTCTTCATGCAGCGCGTCCTGCCACAGTTCGCGCCACTGCTCAGACAGCTGTTCATCAGGGGATGCGGATTCATCGTCGCCGATCAGTTCGTTAAACACCCGGCGCACCGCCGCCATGTGCGTCGCCAGGCTTTGGGTCAGCCCATCCCAGTCCGGCGCGTTCATCCCCCACGCCAGCCGCGCGCGGTTGAGATCGTCCCCCGGCAGGGTCTGGGTCTGCTCATCGTTGATGCTTTGCAACAGGTTTTCCAGACGACGCAGATACAGATAGGCAGCACGCAGAGTGTTCGCATCGCCGGGCGGCAACAGATTCAGCTGGTCAATGGCCGCCAGCGTCGGCAGCAGCGCGCGGCATTGCAGCGACGGCTCACGCCCGCCGCGGATCAGCTGGAACACCTGCACGATAAATTCGATTTCGCGGATACCGCCCGCGCCCAGCTTGATGTTGTCCTTCAGGCCACGGCGGCGCACCTCGCGGGCGATCATGCCCTTCATGTTACGCAGCGACTGGATGACGCTGAAGTCGATATAACGACGGAAGATAAAAGGCCGCAGCATGGCGCGCAGTTCGTTGCTATAGGTGCCGTCGTTGTCGCCCATAATGCGCGCTTTGACCATCGCGTAGCGCTCCCAGTCGCGCCCCTGCTCCTGGTAGTAATCCTCCAGCGCGGCAAAGCTCAGCACCAGCGGTCCGCTGTCGCCAAAGGGGCGCAGACGCATATCCACGCGATAGACAAAGCCGTCCTGCGTGGGCTGGTCGAGCACTTTAATAAGCCGCTGCCCCAGCCGGGTGAAGAACTGCGCGTTATCCAGTTCGCGACGTCCGCCGCGGGTCACGCCGTTTTCCGGCCAGGCAAAAATCAGATCGATATCCGAGGAGAAGTTCAGCTCGCCGCCGCCGAGTTTGCCCATCCCAAGGATCAGCATCGGCTGGGGTTGCCCCTCCTGGCTGCACGGCGTGCCCCATTCACGGCAGCAGGCGTCATACAGCCAGTCGCGGGCGGCGACGATGAGCGTCTCCGCCAGCACGCTCAGCTGTTGCAGGATGTCCTCATCCGAAATCTGCGACAGCGCCTGCGCCCAGGCGATGCGCACCATGATACGGCGGCGAAACAGACGCAGCTCGCGCATCAGGGCGGCTTCATCCTGCACCCCGGACAGCGTCGCCTGCAACTGACCGGCATACTCCCGCCACTCATCCGCTCTGACGGGCTCATGTTCAAGCGCCGTCAGCCAGTCAGGATGGGCGATAAGGCTGTCGCACACAAAATCGCTGAAAGTGAGCACCGACTTCGCCTGCGGGCTAAGGGAGGCGTCGGGCAGACGTTCAACTACTGTCTGCCAGTGTTGCTGTAAGGATGAGGAAAGCGGCATCATCGCGGTGATCCTTTGCCTGGGTTAGCGTTTCCCGCTGTGCAGCCAGTACGGTTCCTGCATGTTGGCTTCGTTGCGGAAATGTTCAATTTCAATATGCTGGCCGGTTTTGATGGCGTGCAGCAGCCCCTGCCAGTTCTCAATCCACGCCTTAGCCTGCACCTCATTATAAAAGCCGGACATCAGCAGCACGCTGTCGATGTCACGAGACAGGCGCGGCAGCTGGTCGCGATAACGATCGCCCAGCGGATGCGCAAAGGTGGTTCTCAGCTCGGCGGCGTGGCGGGAAAGATGGGTATCCGCAAAACGCTTGAACGAGTCGCCGATTTTCGCCTCGCCTTTCGCATCCAGGAAAGGACGCCAGCCGCGCGTCAGCAGCCACTCGGTGAGCGCCAGTTTCGCTTTCGCCGTTTCGGGGCTATACACCGCGGTTTCGGCGGATACGGCAGAAGTAATGGTGGCTTCAGTCCGGGTCAGCAGATCACGTAAGTGAGCGCTCGCTTTTCGCGGTACAATGCCGCCGAACAGCGTCAGCGTGTGACGAACCAGCGCGATCGCCTTCATCACTTCCTCTTTCGCTGCGCCCTCGCCGCGCACCCACAGCTCTTCATGGTACTGCCACTGCGCCAGCGCCATTTCGAGGGCGGCTTCAAGCCCCTGCTCAATGGTGGCTTTTGGCACCACCGGCAGAATACCGGTAGGTTTGATCTTGCGCGGGGCATTGCCTGCGGCCAGATGATACCCGCGCGCTGCCTTGCTCAGGCTGCCCTGACGCAGACCGGACTGCGTCACCAGCTGGTGCGCCAGCTTCAGCACGTCGTCACGCTCGCCGCTCAGCAGTTCGAGCTCCAGCTCGCAGATCGGCTCCTGAAACTCGCCGGCTTTGACTTCGCCACGATCAAGGGCGATCTCAATGCGGCTGTCGCCGACATTCACCAGCCACTTTTCCCGCTCAAAATCGGTGCTGAACAGCGGGCTGACGCGGGCGGCTAAATCCTCCGGCAAGCCGCCCTCCGGCCAGACTTCCGCCGGGAAGCGCGCCAGATCAAGCTCCGGACCATCAATGTCGATGTTATATTCCGGGCGCTGATGCAGCCCGCCCACTACACGACCGGCGATTTTCATCGTCATTTCATAGCGATCGCCGACGCCGCGAATGCGCAGCCCCATATCATGCCCACGCAGCCAGTTATCCGGCGTTTCGTAGTAAACATTGAGCAGTTTTGTCGGCGCAACGTGCTCAGTGGTCAGCGTGTGCAGGTGGCTGCGCAGCGTTTCTACGTTCTGTGGATTAACGATAAATTTTAATTCGATTTCTTGAGCCATGGTCTTGTACTTATGGTTATGTCACAACAGTGAAAATTTCGGCGAACTTACCCGTTTGATGTTTGTCAGTAGATAGTATTTTGCGCCAAATTGCCATTCTGTGAGACATTGGCGGCCTGAAAAATTCGCAGAAGTGGCAGGTTTGACCTGGATGATTCTTATTGATGCCGAATACTTTGCCTCGTCAGACTGATGCCACTACTATCGTTCCACTTTTTATGACACTAACGACTGCCTGATGCCAAAATTACGCCTGATAGGACTGACCTTATTCGCACTTAGCGTTACTACTGTGGCTCACGCCGAAGAAAAGCGTTACGTTTCTGATGAACTGAACACCTGGGTACGCAGCGGCCCGGGTGATAATTACCGCCTGCTGGGTACCCTGAACGCCGGTGAAGAAGTTGTCCTGTTACAGACAGACAACAATACCAATTATGCGCAGGTGCGTGACAGCAGTGGCCGCACCGCATGGATCCCGCAAAAAGAACTGAACAGCACTCCCAGCCTGCGCACCCGCGTACCGGATCTGGAAAACCAGGTCAAAACCCTGACCGATAAACTGACTAACATTGACAACACCTGGAATCAGCGCACGGCTGAAATGCAGCAGAAAGTGGCGCAGAGCGACGGCGTGATCAACGGCCTGAAGCAGGAAAACCAGAAGCTTAAAAACGAACTGATTGTGGCGCAGAAGAAAGTGGATGCCGCCAATCTTCAGATCGATGACAAACAGCGTTCGATCATCATGCAGTGGTTTATGTATGGCGGCGGCGTGCTGGGCGCGGGCCTGCTGCTCGGTCTGGTGTTACCGCACATGATCCCAAGCCGGAAACGCAAAGACCGCTGGATGAGCTGACGCCGATTCGCCATCTTCCCCGGAGTTACGTATCATTAACGGGAATGTAACCATGGGGAAGCGGTGTGAAGAGTTATCTGGTCGGTGGTGCGGTTCGGGATGCGTTGTTAAAGCTACCGGTTAAAGATAAAGACTGGGTGGTGGTCGGCGCCACCCCGCAGGAGATGCTTGACGCGGGCTACCAGCAGGTAGGCCGCGATTTTCCGGTATTCCTGCATCCCAAATCTCACGAAGAGTACGCGCTGGCGCGTACCGAGCGAAAATCCGGTTTTGGTTATACCGGCTTTAGCTGCTATGCCGCGCCAGACGTCACGCTGGAGCAGGATCTGCTGCGCCGCGATCTGACGATTAACGCCATGGCGCAGGATGATGACGGCACAATCATTGATCCCTATAACGGCCTCAGCGATCTCAAAATGCGTGTGCTGCGCCACGTTTCCCCGGCTTTTAATGAAGATCCCCTGCGCGTGCTGCGCGTGGCGCGCTTTGCAGCCCGCTACGCCCATTTGAGTTTCCGTATCGCCGATGAAACCCTGGCCTTAATGCGCGACATGACTGCCGCCGGTGAGCTGGAACACCTGACGCCAGAACGCGTGTGGAAGGAAACGGAAAACGCTCTCGGCAGCCGTAATCCGCAGGTCTATTTTATGGTGCTGCGCGAGTGCGGCGCGCTGAAAGTGCTGTTCCCGGAACTCGACATTTTGTTTGGCGTGCCCGCTCCGGCGAAGTGGCACCCGGAAATCGACACCGGTATCCATGTGCTGATGACCTTATCCATGGCGGCGATGCTCAGCCCGGATCTGGATGTGCGTTTCGCCACGCTCTGTCACGACCTGGGCAAAGGTTTAACCCCGAAGCATCTCTGGCCGCGCCATCACGGCCATGGCCCGGCGGGTGTGAGGCTGGTGGAAAACCTTTGCACGCGCTTAAAAGTGCCCAATGAACTGCGCGATCTGGCGAAGCTGGTGGCGGAATATCACGATCTTATCCACACCCTGCCGATCCTAAAGCCGCAGACCATCGTTAAACTCTTTGATGCCATCGACGCCTGGCGCAAGCCGCAGCGCGTGGAGCAGATCGCGCTCACCAGCGAAGCCGATGTGCGCGGCAGAACCACTTTTGAAGCCACGGATTATTACCAGGGGCGTCTGTTGCGCGAGGCCTGGAAAGCGGCGCAACAGGTGACGAATAAAGAAGTGATTGACGCAGGCTTTAGCGGCCCGGCCATTCGTGAAGAGCTGACCCGTCGGCGAATTGCGGCGGTAGAGGCGTGGAAAAAAGCGTCCGGCGATATGCTGCCGGACGCGTCTTAAATCCTGCTTAACGGCCCTTTTCCGGACAGAAAAGGGCCGGTTATCAGTTCGTTTTAGTTACGCCAATGGAAGACACATTGTTATTCATATTCACGGAATTCATATTTGCTATGTTTTGACCGCCCTTCACTTCAATATATTTGCCTCTGTAACCGGTATCGCTATACAGACGTACCGAGTAGCCTTCCGCCACTTTAATGGAAGAGATCATATCGTTGAATTTCACATCACCTGTCAGTGCAGGCATGTCATCTTCAACCGTCAGACTCAGGCCGCTAAAATCAGTGTCTTTAAACGCCAGCGCTTTGACCACTTTTACCGAAGAGGTTTTATCGTTTAACCACGACGGCATTTCCTCTACCGTTTCCGGGATCATGGTTTTAGTGCCCGTATACTCGCAGTTGCTAAAGATCGTAATCCCTAACGAGTCTGCTCCGACGTTGATTGAAGACGTCATATCATTTGCTGAATGATTTGCAGAGTCGTAAACCTTCGTCAGACAAGGAATGTCCTCTTTTACGTCCAGCTTCGCGCCTTTGAACTTCATATCCCTGAACAGCGTTGCTTTTACGCCGTTGCCCGGTACCGGTTGGGTATTGTCCAGAATATCATCGACAATATGGCCTAACTCATGTTCCGGCGTATCACCGCTCAGATCCCAGATGATCGCGCCGCCGAAATTCTGCTGCTGAATATAATTTACTTTATCCTGCACTGACTGCGGATCGTCATAGGTCAGGAATTCGCGTTTGGATGCACTGTAGAGATAAGGGACGTGTGATTCCGTATCCCAGTAACGCTTATATTCGCCGCTCGCCAGTTTTTCTTTCAGCACATACCAGGGGTTAGTGCCGGTAAACTGCCCTGCGTCATCCCAGGCACCTTTCACAGTTGCAGTGCCGCTCACCATAAAGCCCGGTAAACCTTTCACCACTTCGGTTGGCGCAACATTACCCCAGCCACGCCCATAGTAAGGAATGCCCATCATCAGTTTCGCTTTCGGTACTTTCCAGGTATTGGCGTATTCCATCATCGCCGAGGAAGAATTGAGTTTTAAATCGGCATCTTTACTGTTGGCATAAAGCGGCGCGTTGTGTCCGGTAATCGGATCAAAGGCACCGTGCATGTCATAGGCCATCACGTTGACGCTATCCAGTAACGGCACGGTAACTTCCGGGTTAATGTACTTGATATTTTTATGGTTGGTCGTTGTCGCAATCGACAATTGATAATATTTATCATCCTGTAAACCTGCCGCGTCCAGCTTAGTGCGCAGTTTCTGGATGAGCCTCGTAAACTGGGCTTTTTCAGCGTCGCTATCCGGGTATTCCCAGTCAACATCTATACCGTCGAAACGCCAGGTGCGCATATAGGACACCATGCTGTCCGCCAGGGTTTCGGTGCTCGCATCGGTAGCGGTCGCCGCTTCAAATACGCCCTCAGCGGAGTTAGTCCAGCCACCGATGGAGATCATATGCGTGACGCCGGCCATTTCCGTACGCTGATCGAGATCGCGCATGAGATCCGGGCCTTTTTCTTTATCATGGGTGGTAACCCGGCCTTCTTTCACCACTGCAAAGCCGTAGTTCACATGCGTCAGACCGGAATAGTCGATTTTATCCGGGGTAAAGTTCTTATGCGCATCATAAATGCCCCATTCCGGGAAATAACCGATAACTTTACGCTGTGCAGCCACTTTTGCTTTTTCTGTAGCCTGCAAATCTTTTGCTTTCTGGCCGGTATAAGGCGTGAACTGGAATTGCGCATAGATATTAAACTCGGCCTTATCGCCTTTTTTCCATACCGGATCGGTGGAGGGGCTAATCCCCTGATCAACCCACCACTGCGCCGTCCAGTAATAGCCGAGGAAACGTACTTTTTCGCCGCCACGATAGGTTCTGTTTGGATCATAAGGGTGCGAAATAATGGCCAGTTCATCTTTCTGCGCCACCAGTCCCACTACCGTACCCGGGAAGTTATTTTGCTTGCTGTCGGTATAGGCCTGCCAGGAATAGCCATTATCCTTTGAGATCATCATCCAGGCATCCAGCCCGGAAAAACTGTTGGTGTCGTCATTTCCTGTCACGTTTGCAGCACAAGCCAGCGATGGCAGTCCGGCGAAGGACAATATCATCGCTGCGGTTAATTTATTTAATTGCATAGGTACACTTTTCCTTTATCCCTAAAGTTAAAACCATTAGCTTTGCTTAACTATAAGCACGGCTGGTTTAAACCTAATAATTAAGGCTGTAAAGTTAATTACTTTTTTAGCAAAACTAAGGGAAGGGAAAAGCATTATTCAGACAAATAAAAAACCCCGCCAATGGCGGGGCTTGTTAGCGTCTGAAATTACATAAAGACGAGGTATACCGCACCTGCAACGATAAAACGATAAATTGCAAAGGGAATAAACGAAATACGTTTAATAATTTGCAGGAATGTTTTTATCGCCACCAGCGCGACAATAAAGGCCGTAATAAAGCCAACGGCGAACATCGGGAAATCCGCCATCGACAGGAAATGATAGCTTTTATAGAGATCCAGCACGGTGGCGCCCATCATCATCGGCACCGCCAGCAGGAACGAAAACTCAGAAGCTGCGTAACGACTGACGCCCATCAGCATCCCGCCGGAAATCGTCGCCCCGGAACGGGAAAAGCCCGGCCACAGCGCCAGACACTGGAAGCAGCCGATGATAAACGCCTGACGGTAGGTCATATCGTCCAGACCCGCCGCGCGCGGTACTTTTGGCTTCAGACATTCGGCAGCAATCAGCAGCACGCCGCCGACAACCAGCGCATACATCACGTTAATCGGGTTGAATAACGATTTGATGGTATCGTGGAAAATCAGCCCCAGCACCACGGCTGGCACCATACCCAGCAGAATATGGATTAACGTTAAGCGCCCTTTGCCCTCTCCCTCGTGCGGCGGATGCCCAAAGTGAATACCAATAAGACCAAACAGACGTCGCCAGAACATCACCACCACGGCGAGGATAGATCCTAACTGGATCACCACCTCAAAGGTTTTCGCGGTTTCGCCTTCAAATCCAAGCAGATGCCCGACGATGATCATGTGACCGGTACTGGATACCGGCAGAAATTCAGTCAGTCCTTCGACAACACCCAAAATCGCTGCAATCAGCAGGGAGTGCATATCGCTCATCAATTAAACCCCTAAAAAGTAAACAAAACGGTCGGCTCGCCAGCGAAGCCGCGTCAGGCCCTGACATCAGACCGGTATACTGGCATTTGGTTTAATAATTATGAAGTTAATTGTTTTGTTTCGGATTAAGCCCACGTTCGATGATCACGCCGACGTTTGCCGCCCGCGCCACCGCGCCCGGTTTGCTGACTTTGATACGCACCCAGGGCGACGCAAAACGGCTCAGCAGCAGCTCCGCCACTTCCTCGGCCACCCGCTCCACCAGCGCAAAACGCTGACCTTCCACATGGCCGATCACCGTGTCGGCGATATCGGCGTAGCTCAGACAGTCGCTTACGTCATCGCTTTTCGCGGCAGCCTGGTTATCCCACGCCATTTCGATATCGAACATCAGTTTCTGCTCGATCGTTTGTTCCCAGTCGTAAACACCAATGGTGGTGATTACCGAAAGTTGCTCTATAAATACAATGTCCATCACGCCCCGCCTGGTTTTTGGCTAACCTGGATACCACTTTCAAAAAATTATGCGTATTATCCACAGATGCAGAGAATAAAACGACATTTTCAAAACGGAACAGCGTTATGAGTGCAATCGCGCCTGGAATGATCCTCCTCGCGTACCTTTGCGGCTCAATCTCCAGCGCCATTCTGGTCTGCCGCATCGCGGGTCTGCCTGACCCCCGCGAGAGCGGATCCGGGAATCCCGGAGCGACCAACGTCCTGCGAATTGGCGGCAAGGGAGCAGCCGTAACGGTACTGATCTTCGATGTCCTCAAAGGCATGCTGCCTGTCTGGGGCGCGTATGCATTGGGCATCACGCCGTTCTGGCTGGGGCTTATCGCGATTGCCGCCTGTCTGGGCCATATCTGGCCGGTCTTCTTTCATTTCCAGGGCGGTAAAGGCGTCGCCACCGCGTTCGGGGCGATCGCGCCTATTGGCTGGGATTTGACGGGCGTCATGGCGGGTACCTGGCTGCTGACGGTGTTACTTAGCGGCTATTCGTCGCTGGGAGCCATTATCAGCGCGCTGATTGCGCCCTTTTACGTCTGGTGGTTTAAACCGCAGTTTACCTTCCCGGTGGCCATGCTCTCCTGTCTGATCCTGTTGCGGCACCATGACAACATCCAGCGTCTGTGGCGCAGGCAGGAGACAAAAATCTGGACGAAGTTCAGAAAAAAGCGCGAAAGGGATAATACCGAAGAGTAGTTTTTATGCCGGATGAGCTTCATCCGGCATGCATCATCACGCCGCAGGCAGCTCTGCCAGCGGCCAGCGCGGACGAACCGTAACGCCCAGATCCGCCGTCGTTCCGGCTTTCAGCCTGACCATACCCGCATAAGCGATCATCGCGCCGTTATCAGTGCAAAACTCCGGACGCGCATAGAACACCTCGCCGCGGCGCTTTTGCATCATATCGGCCAGCTTCGCGCGCAGCGTGCGGTTCGCGCTTACGCCGCCCGCCATCACCAGACGGCTGAAGCCGGTCTGATCCAGCGCGCGTTTGCATTTGATCATCAGCGTATCCACCACCGCGTCTTCAAAAGCACGGGCGATGTCAGCGCGGGTTTGATCGTCGTTGCCGTTGCTGCGAATGGTGTTGGCCGCGAAGGTCTTCAGGCCCGAGAAGCTGAAATCCAGCCCCGGACGATCGGTCATCGGACGCGGGAAGGTAAAGCGCCCTGCCGTTCCTGCCGCCGCCATTTTTGACAGCATTGGCCCGCCGGGATAATCCAGCCCCAGCAGCTTCGCGGTTTTATCGAAGGCTTCTCCGGCCGCATCATCGATCGACTCGCCGAGCAGTTCATAATGCCCGATGCCCGTCACGCTGATGAGCTGGGTATGACCGCCGGAAACCAGCAGCGCCACAAAGGGGAATTCCGGCGGGTTGTCTTCCAGCATCGGCGCTAACAGGTGACCTTCCATATGATGTACGGCGATGGCCGGCACATCCCAGGCAAAGGCCAGCGAACGGCCAACGGTCGCGCCGACCAGCAACGCCCCTACCAGACCCGGCCCTGCGGTATAGGCTACTGCATCTATCTCCTGCGCGCTGAGGTTCGCTTCTTTCATTGCCGCCTGGATCAGGGGCACGGTTTTGCGCACATGGTCGCGGGATGCCAGTTCCGGCACCACGCCGCCGTAGTCAGCGTGTAATTTCACCTGACTATACAATTGGTTGGCTAAAAGCCCTTTTTCATCGTCATAAATGGCGATGCCGGTTTCATCGCAGGATGTTTCAATACCCAGTACACGCATGGTGGTTTCTACCTCTTTTCAATACCGCGCAGTGTAGGGCGAATGCCCATGCTTGTAAAACTTTGCTCACCCCGTCTTGCCAGTTCGTGTATACTCGTCCCCCTTACAAAAGTCCCTTGCAAAGAAGGGTAGCGGTGCTTTACAAAGCAGCAGCATTTGCAGTAAAATTCCGCACCATTTTGAAATAAGCTGGCGTTGATGCCAGCGGCAAACCGATTTAATCAAAGGTGAGAGGCACATGCCGGTAATTAAAGTACGTGAAAACGAGCCGTTCGACGTAGCTCTGCGTCGCTTCAAGCGTTCCTGTGAGAAAGCAGGTGTTCTGGCGGAAGTTCGTCGTCGTGAGTTCTATGAAAAACCGACTACCGAACGTAAACGCGCTAAAGCTTCCGCAGTGAAACGTCACGCGAAGAAACTGGCTCGCGAAAACGCACGCCGTACTCGTCTGTACTAATGTATTGAGGGCTTAAGCTCTCAATTTTACAGGCTGAGTTGTAGTTGTAAGGCCGTGCTTCCGAAAGGAATGCGCGGCTTATTTTCGTTTATGATCTGACATACCTGAACGCCTGGCGCTGAGGGTAATGGGGCACATGGCTGGACGAATCCCACGAGTATTTATCAATGACCTGCTGGCGCGCACCGACATCGTCGATCTGATCGATGCACGGGTCACGCTTAAAAAGCAGGGCAAGAATTATCACGCGTGTTGTCCGTTCCATAACGAAAAAACCCCCTCTTTCACCGTAAACGGTGAGAAACAGTTTTATCACTGCTTTGGCTGTGGCGCGCACGGTAATGCTATCGACTTTTTAATGAACTACGACAAGCTCGAGTTCGTGGAAAGCGTAGAAGAACTGGCGGCCATGCACAATCTCGACGTGCCTTTTGAAGCAGGCAGCGGGCTGACCCAGATAGAGCGCCATCAGCGGCAAAGCCTCTATCAGTTAATGGACGGCCTGAACACGTTTTATCAACAATCCCTGTTGCAGCCTGTCGCCGAGCGTGCCCGCCAGTATCTGGCCACGCGCGGATTAAGCAACGATGTCATCGCACGATTCGCCATTGGTTTTGCCCCTCCCGGCTGGGACAACGTGTTAAAGCGTTTTGGCGGCAACCAGGATAATCGTCAGTCGTTGACCGATGCCGGCATGCTGGTCACCAACGATAAGGGACGCAGTTACGACCGTTTTCGCGACCGCGTGATGTTCCCGATCCGCGATAAGCGCGGGCGGGTGATCGGTTTTGGCGGTCGTGTGCTTGGCGACGACACGCCCAAATATCTGAACTCCCCGGAAACCGATATTTTCCATAAAGGCCGCCAGCTGTACGGCCTGTATGAAGCCCAGCAGGATAATGCGGAACCGCCCCGCTTGCTGGTTGTCGAAGGCTATATGGATGTGGTTGCCCTGGCGCAGTACGGCATTAATTATGCGGTCGCCTCGCTGGGTACCTCCACAACTGCTGAGCATATTCAGCTGCTGTTTCGCGTTACCAACAGCGTGATTTGCTGTTACGACGGTGACCGGGCAGGCAGAGAAGCCGCCTGGCGCGCGCTGGAAACCGCGCTGCCGTTTATGACCGACGGCCGTCAGTTACGCTTTATGTTTCTGCCGGATGGCGAAGATCCCGATACGCTGGTGCGTAAAGAGGGTAAAGAGGCGTTCGAAGCGCGGATGGAGCAGGCTCAGCCGCTCTCCACGTTTTTGTTTAACAGCCTGATGCCGCAGGTCGATTTGAGTACCCCGGATGGACGCGCGCAGCTCAGCACGCTGGCGCTGCCGCTGATTACGCAGGTACCGGGTGAAACACTTCGTATCTATTTACGGCAAGAATTAGGTAACAAACTGGGCATTCTTGACGATAACCAACTTGAACGTTTAATGCCCAAACAATCCGAAAATGGCGCGGTCCGACCTGTGCCTCAGCTAAAACGCACAACCATGCGTATACTGATAGGATTGCTGGTTCAGAACCCCGAGCTGGCACCGCTTGTGCCGCCGCTGGAAGGTCTGAATCAGGAAAAATTGCCCGGACTTGGCTTATTTGCCGAACTGGTCAACACTTGTTTGTCACAGCCTGGCCTGACCACCGGTCAACTGTTAGAGCAGTATCGCGGCACAAATGAAGCCGCCACCCTTGAAAAGCTGTCCATGTGGGACGATATAGCTGATAAGGACATTGCAGAAAAAACGTTCACCGACTCGCTGAACCACATGTTCGACTCGGTACTTGAGCTTCGGCTCTCAGAATTGATCGCCCGCTCGCGGACCCACGGGTTAACGCCAGCGGAGCGCGAAGAGGTGCGCGTCATTACTGAAGCGCGCGCCCGCAAATGAATTTAACGGCTTAAGTGCCGAGTATCGTTCGGGAAGACCCCGACAGCCGCATTGAAGGGCAGCGGCAAAAATATAAGTAAGCCCTCATTAGCTTATGTTGGCGGCTTAGTTTCGCCGACCGACACCAACCCTCATGAATTAAGTGTGGATACCGTCTTATGGAGCAAAACCCGCAGTCACAGCTGAAACTTCTTGTCCAACGTGGTAAGGAGCAAGGCTATCTGACCTATGCCGAGGTCAATGACCATCTGCCGGAAGATATCGTCGACTCCGATCAGATCGAAGACATCATCCAAATGATCAATGACATGGGCATCCAGGTGATGGAAGAAGCACCGGACGCCGATGATCTGCTGCTTGCTGAAAACTCGAACAACACCGATGAAGATGCGGAAGAGGCTGCCGCACAGGTGCTGTCCAGCGTTGAGTCTGAAATCGGACGTACCACCGACCCGGTGCGCATGTACATGCGTGAAATGGGTACCGTTGAGCTGTTAACCCGCGAAGGCGAAATCGACATCGCCAAACGCATCGAAGACGGCATCAACCAGGTTCAGTGTTCCGTTGCCGAATACCCGGAAGCGATCACCTATCTGCTGGAGCAGTACGATCGCGTGGAAGCGGAAGAAGCACGTCTGTCTGACCTGATCACCGGCTTTGTTGATCCGAACGCAGAAGAAGATCTGGCCCCTACCGCGACGCATGTCGGTTCTGAATTGTCCACCGAAGAGATGGCGGACGACGATGAAGACGAAGATGAAGAAGAAGACGACAGCGACGACGATAACAGCATCGATCCAGAACTGGCGCGTGAGAAGTTCGCCGAGCTGCGTACGCAGTATATGGTCACCCGCGACACCATCAAAGCCAAAGGCCGCACGCACGCCAGCGCTCAGGAAGAGATCCTGAAGCTGTCTGAAGTATTCAAGCAGTTCCGCCTGGTGCCGAAACAGTTCGACTACCTGGTTAACAGCATGCGCGTCATGATGGATCGCGTGCGTACCCAGGAACGCCTGATCATGAAGCTGTGCGTTGAGCAGTGCAAAATGCCGAAGAAAAACTTCATCACTCTGTTCACCGGCAATGAAACCAGCGAAACCTGGTTCAACGCGGCTATCGCGATGAACAAGCCGTGGTCTGAAAAACTGCATGAAGTTGCAGAAGACGTGCAGCGCGGCCTGCAAAAACTGCAGCAGATTGAAGAAGAGACCGGCCTGACCATCGAGCAGGTAAAAGACATCAACCGTCGTATGTCCATCGGCGAAGCGAAAGCGCGTCGTGCGAAGAAAGAGATGGTGGAAGCGAACTTACGTCTGGTTATTTCTATCGCCAAGAAATACACCAACCGCGGTCTGCAGTTCCTCGATCTGATTCAGGAAGGCAACATCGGCCTGATGAAAGCGGTTGATAAGTTCGAATACCGTCGTGGTTACAAGTTCTCCACCTACGCAACCTGGTGGATCCGTCAGGCGATCACCCGTTCCATCGCGGATCAGGCGCGCACCATCCGTATTCCGGTGCATATGATTGAGACTATCAACAAGCTCAACCGTATCTCCCGCCAGATGCTGCAGGAAATGGGCCGCGAGCCGACGCCGGAAGAGCTGGCCGAGCGCATGCTGATGCCGGAAGACAAAATCCGTAAAGTGCTCAAAATCGCCAAAGAGCCGATCTCCATGGAAACGCCAATCGGCGACGATGAAGATTCGCATCTGGGTGATTTCATCGAGGATACCACCCTCGAGCTGCCGCTGGATTCTGCCACCACCGAGAGCCTGCGTGCCGCCACCCATGACGTACTGGCTGGCCTGACTGCCCGTGAAGCGAAAGTTCTGCGTATGCGTTTCGGTATCGATATGAACACCGACCACACGCTGGAAGAAGTGGGTAAACAGTTCGACGTTACCCGTGAGCGTATCCGTCAGATCGAAGCGAAGGCGCTGCGTAAACTGCGCCATCCGAGCCGTTCTGAAGTGCTGCGCAGCTTCCTGGACGATTAATCGCCCGCAAGCCGCCTGTAAAAAGCCCTCTCCGGAGGGTTTTTTTATGGGCGCTATAAACCACGCACGATCAGCGCTTCATCTAATTCCCGGTACGCTTCCACCAGCTTATCCAGCGTCGCCCGGTTCAGGCCGCTTGGATTCGGCAACACCCATACCTCGGTCGCGCCAATGGTGATCTTCTGCTTACCCCAGTTCACACCGCGCTGGCTGAATGCCTGCTCATAGGCTTTTTTGCCCAGCACCGCCAGCGCATGAGGCTGATAGTCCTCTATCTTCTTGACCAGCTCACGGCCGCCGGTACGCAGCTCATGCAGGTCTACTTCGCTGGCCTGCACCGTAGGCCGCTCTACCAGCATGGTGATGCCGCAGCGGGTATCCAGTAGCCGCATCTCCTCCTCCGGCTTCAGCAGCTCGTCGGTAAAGCCCGCCTGATGGATCACCTTCCAGAAACGGTTACCCGGATGCGCAAAATGAAAGCCCGTATGCGCCGACGATTTACCAGGGTTAATGCCGCAGAACACCACCCGCAGGCCAGGCGCGAGAATATCGTTGATCATCTAAAGCTCCAGTTATGGGATCATCCATAAAGTATAAAGGATTGATTATAGGTTGTTTATAAAAACGGCAGGCACACGCTTATGGCTGGATTGAAGCGGGAAGTTACATTATAATCCCCCGCCACGGCCCCTTAGCTCAGTGGTTAGAGCAGGCGACTCATAATCGCTTGGTCGCTGGTTCAAGTCCAGCAGGGGCCACCAGGTTAAACAAGGAGTTAGATGAAAATCATCTGACTCCTTTTTGTTTTCAGACGATAAAGTTTTACCGTTCATATAAGTAACACCCCTACCTCCCTGATTTTAAACGGCTATCCCCCCAAACCCACCCTAATCCCCCAAAAAGTATCAGACTATAACTCCTGATTTGTGTCCCCCCTCACTTGTGGGTTTTTTGGTCACTACCCAGAATACCT
Organism: Enterobacter sp. K510; assembly: GCF_055804875.1. Lineage (NCBI taxonomy): Bacteria > Pseudomonadati > Pseudomonadota > Gammaproteobacteria > Enterobacterales > Enterobacteriaceae > Enterobacter > Enterobacter sp. K510. The sequence continues at coordinate 442,946 of NZ_JBNRLQ010000001.1, forward strand.
TCCACCGCGCGTCGCGCATTCTGGCGTTTATTCACTGAGGGAAAAGCAATGAAAAAGATCTTCTTATGCTGTGCTGCCGGTATGTCTACCAGCATGTTAGTGGAAAGAATGAAACAGTCTGCCAGCAGCCGTGACGTAGCGGTGGAAATCACCGCGGTCCCTGTTTCTGATTTTGAACAGATTGTCACGGAAGCCGACGTGATTTTGCTGGGGCCGCAGGTGAAGTTCCAGTTGCAGAGTTTACGGGCTGCCGCCGCACCGCACGGCGTGCCGGTGGATGCTATCGATATGATGCAATATGGATCGATGCAGGGGGATAAAGTCCTCGATCACGCCCTGTCACTGGTAAAATAAGGATCGCCCATGAAATACCGCTTTCCTGATAAATTCTGGTGGGGCACGGCGACCAGCGCCACCCAGTCCGAAGGGCGCATACCCGGCGACGGCAAAGGCGACAATATCTGGGATTATGCCTCGCATTACTATAACGAGCGTTTTTATAACGGCGTCACCGCCGACGATACCTCCGGGTTTTATCAGCACTGGCGGGACGATATTCAGCGCGCGAAAGATATTGGCCTCAACTCCTTTCGTACCTCCATTTCCTGGTCACGATTAATAGCTGACGGGGATGGCGATATTAATCCTCTTGCGGTTGAGTTCTATAACAAGGTTATTAATGAACTCATTGCTCAGGGTATTGAGCCCTTTATTAATCTGTATCACTTCGATATGCCGATGGCATTGCAGGAAAAAGGCGGTTTTGAAAATCGCGACGTGGTGGAGGCTTTTGCCCGTTACGCCGACATCTGTTATCAGTTGTTTGGCGATCGGGTGCGCTACTGGTTTACCTTTAATGAGCCCCTTATTCCGGCGGAAGCGGGTTATCTTCATCCCCGTCATTATCCTTATGTCAGCGATTTTCGTCGCGCAGCCCAGGTGCTGCACCATATCGTTATTGCCCACTGCAAAGCGGTGGCGGCGTGGCGTAAACGGCATCTGCCGGGAAAAATCGGCATTATTATGGATGTTATTCCGGTATATCCCCGCAGCGACAGCCCGGACGATCGGCAGGCGGCGGCGATGGCGGATCTGTTTTATACCCGTAGTATTAACGAGCCGATATTACTGGGCCGCTATCCGGCGGAATTAATCGCCATCCTCAACGAACACAATCAGCTCCCCGTGGCCTTACCGGGTGATAGCGAATTAATTGCAGCGACGCGTATCGATCTGCTGGGAATTAATTATTATCGCCCGCGGCGGGTAAAAGCCCGCGAAACGCCTCTTGTCGAAGCGCAGGATTTTATCCCTGAACGCTTCTTTGAGGAGTACATCATGCCAGGCCGCCGGATGAATACTTCCCGCGGCATCGAAATCTATCCGCCCGCACTGTATGACATCGCGATGCTGATAAAGGATCGCTACGGCAATATTCCGTGGTTCGTCTCGGAAAATGGAATCGGCATCATGGACGAAGAGCAGTTTATGGTGGACGGCGAAGTACAGGACGATTACCGCATTGCCTTTCTTGAGGAACATCTTACCTGGCTGCATAAGGCGATTGCCGACGGCAGCCGGTGTCTCGGCTATCACATGTGGACCTTTATCGACTGCTGGTCCTGGCAGAATGCCTATAAAAACCGCTACGGGTTTTATCGTCTGGATTTAGCCAGCGGGCAGCGCTCGCTGAAAAAGTCAGGCCGCTGGTTCCGCACGGTGATAGAAAATAATGGCTTTGAGGAGAGTGACCATGTCGGCTTTTGATACTCTGGCAGAAAAGTTATTACCGCTGGCGAACGCCATTGGTAATCAGCGGCATATGCAGGCGATCCGCAACGGGCTTATTTCCATTCTGCCGCTGACCATTGTCGGCTCATTCTTTGTGATTTTGCTGAATATCCCCATCAAGGGTTATATGGATTTTGTCGCGCCCTGGCGCGACATGCTGGATATTCCCTTTCGCTTTACCGTCGGGCTGATGTCGCTCTATGCCGCCTTTACCATCGGCTCTTTTCTCGGCAAAAGTTATAAGCTCAACGATATTACCAGCGGCCTGCTGGCGATGCTCGCCACCATCCTGATGATCGTGCCGGTCAATATTAAACAGGGGATCACGGTTGCCGGTGACGCCGTGACCGGGCGGTATATTCCGCTCAGTTCGCTCAGTTCACAAGGGCTGTTCGGGGCGATTATCTCGTCACTGATCGCCATTGAGATTTACCGTTTTATCAAAGTGCGCAATATCGAAATCAAAATGCCCGCCGGGGTGCCGCCGGTGGTGGCGAGTTCATTCTCTGCACTATTCCCGACGCTTGCCGTGGTGCTGGTGTTCTGGAGCCCACGGCACTTTTTTAATATCGATATTAACGCCATCATCAGCTACCTCATTATGCCGCTGAAAGGCTTTATGACCGGCACGAATCTGTTTGGCGGCATCGTCACGCAGTTTATGATCGATCTGTTCTGGGTGCTGGGTATTCATGGTCATGCGGTGATGGGGCCGCTGATCCGCCCGCTGTGGGATCAGGCGATTGTGCAGAATATGGAGCTGTTCCAGTCCGGCGTCAGTGCTTATGACCTGCCGAATATTTTTACCGAGCAGTTCTTCCAGTGGTATGCACAGATGGGCGGTACGGGTTCAACGCTGGCGCTGGTGGTGTTATTTATCCGCTCGCGGGTGATTTACCTCAAACAGCTGGGAAAAATTTCGTTTATTCCCGGCCTGTTTAATATCAATGAGCCGATGATTTTTGGCGCGCCCATTGTGATGAACCCTCTGCTGGCGATTCCCTTTATCCTGGCGCCGATGGCAAACACGCTGGTGGTCTATCTCTGTACCATCAGCGGTCTGATCCCGCGCATGATGGTCAAACCGCCCTTTACCGTTCCGGCCCCGCTCGGGGCGCTGATCACCACGAACTGGAATTTAATCGCCTGCGGGCTGGTGTTTGTCTGCTTCTTTATCTCCCTTGCCATCTATTACCCGTTCTTTAAGGTATATGAGAAAAAGATGCTGGAAACCGAGCGCCAGCAACAGGCGGAAGAAAAAGCCAGAGAAGCGGCGCAGGCCAGCAGCTAAGCGCATTTCCCCTCTCCCGGACGGGAGAGGGGACGCCTGTCAGAATTCGGTATCCAGTTCTTCCAGCACGTTGTACTCATCGTCCACCAGCAGCAGCGTTTTCCATTTATCGAACGTCAGGCACGGGTGCGAGGTACTGAACAGCAGAATATCCCCCACCTGCACCTCTGCGCCGGGCCGGAGTGTCAGCATGGCGTGCTGATCCATTATGCCGGTGGTTTCGATCAATGCTGAAGGATCAGCCAGCGCTTTACCCTGCCGGTAATGGGCGATCGGCTGCGGCAGTCCGGCGTCAAAGGCGCTGTCGCGCTTGCCGAAGTTGACGATAGCCCGCCCTGCTTCCGGTACCGACTGCACCATGGCCGCCAGCTCCATCGCACAGGTCAGATCGCCGCCCAGATCGCAGGCAACGCAGTCGCGCGCCATCAGCGCATGCTGCGCCTCGTGATAAATTCCACCGTCGTGGGTGATATAACAGCCTGGACGAATGGCGATGCGGCAGTCCGCCGGTTTTTTTGCCGCCAGCCAGACGTTACAGACCACGTCGTACCACACCGAACCCGCGCCGGTCAGCAGAAACTCGCCGTCGACATAACGCTCCAGCTGGCAGGCCAGCGCCGCCGCCTCGCGCAGGAAAGCTTCCACCTGCGGCTGTGGATTATCGCCGTGCACCACGCCTTCATACAGCTCCAGCCCGCGCAAGCGCAGCCCCGGCAGATCCGCCACCGTAGCGGCCAACGCCAGCGCTTCATCCGCGGTACGGCAGCCGCAGCGGCCCCCCGGCACGCCCAGCTCAATCAGTACGTCCAGCGTCTGCTGCTGCGCGCTGAAAAACGCGGAAAGCACCTGCGCATTGGCCGCGCTGTCCACACAACACAGATAGTCCACATCCGGATAGGTGTTCTTCAACTGTGAGATCAGCGTCATGTTCGCCTTCCCCACCAATTGATTCACCATCAGCACGCGCCTGATGCCGCTCGCCATGGCGATGCTGGCCTGCCACGCACTGCCGACGCCAATCGCCCAGGCGCCCGCCTGTTGTTGCCGCTGAAAGATCCACGGCGTCATGGTGGTTTTACCGTGAGGCGCAAGAGAAACGCCGCGCGCGTCGGCGTAATCCTGCATCCACTGAATATTGTTCTCCAGGGCGGTTTTTTTGATCAGCGCTGCGGGCAGGCAGACATCCTCATTCAGGACGTTGGCCGGGGTAAACATCAGGGCGGCTTTATGGGGTACGAGGTGTTCATTCTGGTATTTCATAACAACGCTCCTCAGGGGAATCAGTATCTTTCAGATCGGGTATCTTTTATAACTTACTGTAATTTAAATAAGTATTCATTTAAAACCATCGATAGTGAATAAAAGTATCATAAATTCATATGCGTTTTGTGTCATTTTCCACTGTTTTTATCCCTTGTAAATGGTTAACTTCAGCGCAGACCAAAAGGGGGGTGAGGATCACATGAAGTTCGACTATCTGTTCATGAATGTCACGGTTATCGATGGATCAGGCGGCGCAGAATACCGGGCGGATGTGGCGATCAAGGGCGATCGCATCGCAGAGATTGCGCCGGCTATCGAAGGCCACGCCGTGCGGGAAATCGACGGCAGTGGGCGCGTGCTGGCGCCGGGATTTATCGATGTCCACACCCATGACGACATCAATGTTATCCGCATGCCTGCTTATTTACCGAAAATCAGCCAGGGCGTGACCACGGTGATCGTCGGCAACTGCGGGATCAGCGCCGCCTGCGCAAGGATGCACGGCGCGGTGCCCGATCCGATGAACCTGCTCGGCGAGGCGCAGCAGTTTGTCTACCCGACGGTGGACACCTACGCGCAGGCGATTGCGCAGGCGCGCCCGGCGATTAACGTCGGCACGCTGATTGGCCACACCGCCCTGCGCAATAACCATATGGACGATCTGTTCCGCGCGGCCACGGCGGAGGAAATCGCCGGTATGCGCGCGCAGCTCAAAGAGGCGCTGTCGCAGGGCGCGCTGGGCCTCAGCACCGGGCTGGCCTACGCCAGCGCCTTCCAGTCCACTACTGAAGAAGTGATGGCGCTGGCGGAGGAGCTGGCGGCGGAAAACGGTATCTATACCACCCATCTGCGCTCGGAATTTGAACCCATTCTGGAGGCGCTGGACGAGGCGTTTCGCATTGGTCGCCACGGCAGGGTGCCGGTGGTGGTGTCGCACCATAAATGCGCCGGGGCGAAAAACTGGGGGCGCACTGTGGAGACGCTGAAGCTGTTCGACACCGTGCGCCAGCAGCAGGAGGTTGCCTGTGACTGCTACCCCTACTCCGCCTCCTCGTCCACGCTGGACATGAAGCAGATCACCGACGAGTTCGACATCATCATCACCTGGTCCGAACCGCATCCGGAAGTGGCCGGGCAGTCGCTTCAGCAGATCGCCGAAAGCTGGTCGATGTCGCTGCATGACGCGGGCAAATTACTGATGCCTGCCGGGGCCATTTACTACAACATGGACGAGCAGGATGTGCGCCGCGTGCTGCGCTATCCGGTGACCATGATAGGCTCTGACGGTCTGCCGAACGATCCGATGCCGCATCCGCGTTTATGGGGCGCCTTCCCCCGCGTGCTCGGCCATTACAGCCGCGACGAAAAGCTGTTCCCGCTCACCGTGGCGGTGCACAAGATGACTGGCCTGTCGGCGGCCCGTTTCCGGCTGCCCGGGCGTGGGCTGGTCAAACGCGGCTATTATGCGGATCTGGTATTGTTCGATCCGGCCACTGTACGGGATGTGGCCAGTTTCAGCGATCCCAAACAGCCCGCCGCCGGTATTGAAGCGGTGATGGTGAATGGGGTAATGAGTTATGGTCAGGACCAGCAGGTCACTGGCCGCGCAGGGCGTTTTCTGTGCCGGGAAAAACCAAATAAGGAGCAAAAATGAGTATTAAACGTTATGGCGTCGGTGGCAGCACCGGCACGGGCGGGCAGCATTTGCCATTTGCCAAAGCCGTGGAAGCGGCGGGCTGGCTGTATGTTTCCGGGCAGACGCCGATGAAAGACGGCGAAGTGGTGGAAGGCGGCATCATTGAGCAGTCCCGTCTGGCGATCCAGAACTGCGTGGACATCATGACCGAAGCCGGTTACACCCTGGCCGACGTGGTGCATGTGAAGGTTTTCCTGACGGATGCCCGCTACTTCCAGTCATTTAACAAAGTGTTCCGCGAATTCTTCGGCGAATACCCGCCCGCCCGCGTGTGCTGCGTGGCGGATCTGGTGGTGGACTGTAAAGTCGAAGTGGATGTGACCTGCTACCGGGCTGACCGGGGCTAAAGGTTCTGCTCCGTTGCAGGTCTTTTTTAGATTAATCCGGAGCAGATCCCTTCATAAACGTCAGCCCCGGCTGGAGCCGGGACTGACTGCGCTATCAAGGCATCTCAAAGGTCATCGTAGCCGATGCTTCATAGCCTCCTGCACCTGTTGGATTGACCCCTGTCCGGGCAGGGGTGGGATAAGAATAAAATGTCACCGTAGCCATATCGTTGTTAATTGTCGCCCTCAGGGGGGAGACACCATCCAGTTTCACCAGAGACTGGCCTGCGGCATCCTGAGTAATTTTAACGCCCAGGTCGTTAATGATGGTCCCCACCCCCTTCGCCAGCAAAATGCCCTTCGATGCGAGGTCAGCGTCAAAACTGTACCCTGCCCCCATCATTGTCGCCTGCACAATACCCGCCCCATCAGGAAAAGAATTATTGATATTGCCAGAACACTTCATTGACACCTTTGTTTCTTTAGGCGCATACCCTTCGGGTAAAGCACCTTGTGCTTTGCCCGCCAGCTTAGCTTCGGTAATATCCGCTAACACAACGTTCTTAGTGGTTTCAGTCACTTTACAGGTGTTTCTGAATATTAATGAACCATTCAGATAAAATCTGGATACGACGGCTTTTTTGGAATTCATTGTACAATTATTGGCCGCTATAAAAGCAGCGCTTTCGTCTCCACCAGTAGCAACCATACATACGCGACTAAAACTGACAGAACCTACGAAAATATTGTCAAAATTAATGGGATATAACGGGGTTTTGGGCATGTAAAAATACATTTTCACATCGCGGTTCGCATACTGCGAGCTTAATTCATACCACAAATCTCGAGTGCAAGTAAGAGTAACACTGTAGTTTCCCTGCGGGTTATTACATCCAGTAAGATAACTATTCTGGAAAATGGTATTAAAAAAGAAAGAGCCCCGATGTTGTCTTGATTGATTCTCTACGTCCTTCAGATCGACATAAGAATAAGCGTTCTTTACAGGCAAGAAGACTTTCTGTTCAAGCCGTACGTAAACAGGAAATCTCTCGCTGTCAGCCATTCTTAATTTATAATAAGTTTTACCATCAACAGTCCTGGTTTGAGTGGTATCAACATTGTTACTGTCATAAGATGCAGTCAAAAGTGGGGAACTGCTTGCCCAGCGCCAGGTTCCATTACCGCGGTCACCCCATAAAGAGCGTTGATTATATTCAATTCCCGTGGTAGGAGGAGGAAGTTGTTTCTCCTGCATAACTTTCACCCCCCCGCCCATATTCGGGATGGAAGCGCTATCGACATTGAACGTTGCCGCTATTGATAAATCGGATTGACCAGCAAAAGAGGCATCCATTATATATGTCGTCTGCAAAGCAGCCAGACAATGCCCGGTAAACAGATAAAGTAAAACAGGTAAAAACCATTTGAGTTTCATTTTCATCTTAGCCATTAGAATAAATATGATGTGCTTTTTTAGGCCGTTATTGTCATAAATTTGACTAGTCATAAAATGCACTCACTAACAATGTTGCAGAGATCTGCCCAGCGGTGACATCGGCCCCGGATTGTATATATTTAATGTAAAAATCACGCGGAATATCCAGCGGAGCGCTACTATTAACCGGATAGTTTAACACTCTGCTTTCTCCCGAAACCGTTAATACATTTTGATTATCACGCTGGTCATAGACCGCAAACCCAATGCCTTTGGCCCCACCCGGAAGTTGATTACTAAACGCTCCGGGGGCAACACGGCCCTGACCATCGAGGGTACTAAAGGAAAGTCGTATATCACTGACAACGGTAGGTGACAGATTGCAATTATTAATGATGAGCTGAAAATTTTGCTTATAGGCTGAGGTCATTCCGGGCTGCGTAAATTTATCGATCCCCACGGCCTCCATTATTAGCGTATCCTTGGGAAACGTTACTGTACAGGAAGTGTTAATTAGCTCCCCACTAAACTGCAGCCCCATACTGGCTGCATCAACCTTATCATCCGCCATGACTGAATGAGGAAAACCGCACATGCTTATTCCACAAATCAACAAGTATAATAATGATGCATTTTTTGTCATGGGTTCCTCCATCAACTTATAAGCTGTCCATGCTATCAATACGCGGAGCTGTAAACAGGCTCCGCGTATCTTAATTACAGATAGTCGATATTTATTGCGCCATCCGTTTTCAGCGTGGTGCCAGCATACCCAGAAATGGCCGCTGACGTCAGCTTAGCACTATCAATTGCCACTAATCCTGCGTAGGTTGTCCATACATAACCGTTGGTGGCATCGCCCGTCGTGTTACCAGAGAAAGCCAAACTCACGGTCGAGCCATTGGTTGGCAGGGTATTAGTTTCCGAGCTGTCTTGATTAGTTTTAAAGAAGGCCACGCCTAACCCGGTTGCGGCTGGGGTCGCCGCAGTAGTGAACATCTTAAGCGACTTGTTCTTATAAGACGTACCGTCACTGTTATTTTTAGCGGATGACAGACCCACAACAAACTTACTTGATGCACCACATGCGGTAAATTTCACTTTAACGGGTTTAAATGCTGTGCCGGGTACCAGATAACCCGATCGACTTGCCGAAGCCAGGACGTCACTACTTTTTACGTTGCCAAAGTCAACGTTAAAGCTGGTCGCATTAGTATCAAACTTCGCTGTACAGGTTGGTGAACTTAACGTTCCGGTAAAATTAAGTGTCAGGCTAGCGTCATCAAGAGCATGGGCGGCAAATGGTGCCAAAAAAATTAAAGGTACCAGTACTTTTTTCATCATAATCATCCTTAATTATAAAAAGTCCATGTTAAGCGTTGCTGTTGAGTCCAGTGATCCAGAACCAATTGTCATAATATCAGCCACTGCAGGGATCAGCGTGGCTTTAATATACAGGTTACCCGTTTTACCTTGTCCAAATGGCTCGAAATTGCCACCCAATCTGATTGATGGTGCCCCAACATAGAGCGGAACATAGTTACCACCCTCGGTTTTAACTTCCGTTTTATATGCTACCTTCACCGCCACATTAGCTGGGCGGAGGTAGTCATGTGTGGTATCGCCATTGATTTTAACTTTATTTGATGACGACAGGGAAATGTTCATTCCCGACGTTCCCACACAATCTGAGATGACAATTTTCTTTTCAACTGATTTATTTTGCGCTTCAATCTCTGCTGGTGTGACGGTATTAAAGGCAAAAGGAACGCTCGTGGCGGACTGATTATCCACTTTAAACGTACAGGTACCTTTTTCAATATATGCCTGAGCAGTTACATCCAGCGTACTCGTTGCGGCCATCGCCTGATGTCCGAACCCCATAACTCCAGCCATAACAGTAAGCACCCTTACTGTCTGTTTATTGTTTAAAAACATATAGCTCTCCTTTTCTATAATAACTAATCACAATTAATATTATCGACTGATAACGTATCTGTTCGTAACTTAATATCGTCCCTGGTAGGTAACTGGTAATTAAAAGAACACTGTTCACTCATATCTTCACCCCATTTGACAGTTAAACGCCCTTTTTCAGCAATGCCACGGGTGAATATTCGACTGTTTTGTCCAGCGATACCTAACTGATTATTCGAATCATCAACCACCTCTGCCCCCAGCGGAATATTTTTGCCATTTTTCAACTTCAGGTGGAAAAATACCGAGCGACGATCGTCCGTGGCAAAGGGGACATAAATAATTGCTCCGGCACGCGGCACCACCCGGGTGGACGTCTCTTTAAATTCCGTATCCTGTTCCATTTTCGAGGGATCGATACTCACATCATTAAAACGATAGGGCGACAGGTTAGAGACATAGGCATAGCCAGCACTATTAATTCGCGACGCGTTATCCCCCATTGCACGCGCGCCCTTCGCACCTTTCGCCTCGATTAATGCAACAGGCGTGTCACCATTGATGGTGCGCCCGAGGGTTATTCCTCCCTTGTGGAGTAAAACGCCACCGCTGCCGCTCACCGACATCTGGCGGCTGTTCTCTGTATCGGCAGAAAGACTGGCCCCCCAGCTACCATAACGGGTATCCCACGAAGCATTCGCCCCGATATTCTCAATCTTATTCCCGTCATAGCCGTTCTGACGATAATTCGCATTGACGCCGTAGTTCAGACCCGCGTCCTGGTTATAACCTGAAGTCGAAGCCGATAAATTGCGGTCTCCCTTACTGCTACGGGTATAACTGGTGTTCAGATAATCAAACAGCGGCGATTTATCCTCGGCGCGATCGCCGAGCGGTACAGATAACGACAGATAGAGCTGATCGTCCTTCTCGTTATCGCCGGTGTAATAGCGGTTAACGGAAACGCTATAGCTGACCCGGCCCAGGGAGTTGCTGTATCCCAGTTGATAGCTTTTCTCTTTACGCCCTGAACGCCAGTACTCCGATAACATTGCTGAAGAATAAAACGAGCCCCATCCCGCTTCGAGGGTCTGGCTAACGTTAATCTGCACCTGTGATTTAAGCCGATCGTCCATGTCCTGCCAGTCGGTATTCGACAGATAATCTGCCGCCTCACCCAGCGTGAAGAAATCTTTTGTCGAATAACGATAAGCCGCGATATTAAAACTGGTATTCGTCGGAGTAATATAGCTGTTGTATTTAATCCCCAGACTCTGCCCTTTCCGGCTGCCGTCTTCTGCTGACAAATGCGACTGAGTCAAATCTAAAGAAACTGCGCCAACCGGCGTATTCAGCGCCACCCCGCCAATAACGGAGTAGTAGTCCGACATATATTCAGCACCGGTATACAATGACAGATAGTTATTCAGACCGTATTGCCAGGTACCCTGGCCGACCATCGGTTTATCACTAATGGTCGCGCCGTCATATTCCCCCACTGCCAGGGTGTACAGGCTGACGCCCGGGTAAAGCAATTGCCCACCGCCGTTGTATGGGATAATCAGCTGACGCGTCCGGCCATCCGCTTCCTGGATCGTGACGTCAAGCTGTTCGCTGGAGCTGATCGGATTATAGTTATCGATCGAAAACGCCCCGGGCGGCACAGTAGTTTCTAATATTTTAGTGCCTGCCTGACTGACGATAATTTTCGCATTCGACTCCGCGACCCCACGAATAACCGGGCGGAAGCTGTTCAGAGAGTCGGGCAACATGCGCGTGTCGCTGCTCAGCGTCACGCCGCGTAATGGAAACGCATCAAAAAATGTGCTGCTGCTGTATATCTCACCTACCCGCAACTGGGATTTAAGCGGTGCAACATCATGCTCCGCGTACAGGTTTGAGCTGTCAAAGGTGGTGCCACTCTCTTTTGCGTAGTTCGCATCGCCACGGATCCGTACACGCCACCCCAGTAAATTCAGACCGCCATCCAGGCCCATCCAACCGCTGTCGGACTCAACGCCGCTATAGCTCGAGCGATAATAACTGGTGTTATAGCTGACAAAGGCCGCGTTGATGCCATCGTCCCAGAGCGTATCCGGCACTTCATCAGGGCGGGTTGCCCGTTCCATCGCTTGTGGAATAGTCAGAATAAAACGCTGATCGTTAATATCCATTTTCCAGCTGGCTTGTGGTATCAGCGTCTTCAGCGAAACGCAGTTTTCTTCTTCCATGCCAGAGACATTAATTGCGCCAATATCAATGCCAAGCTTAGCCAGTTCTTTCAGGCGAAAGCAGGGCAGCGCTCTTAACGGATCTTGCGGGTTATCATCAAATTGAATTTCAAATTTCCCCATTTCCCGCTCGTTAAGTACAACCGAAACATTATACTTCCCGGCAGTGACAGGGTTTCCTTTGGAAAAACGGCTTACATCAATTGGGGAATTTGATAAAAAGATGTTATTGAATTCCACCTCTTCATCTTCAGTTCCCGCTATTTCACTTTCTTTACTTTCACCCTCTTGCTGCGCATTCGAATTTTCTACTGATGATGCAGGTGAGAGACTATTTTGCTCAACTGTTTCCGTTTCCGCAGCGAAAACTCCTCCGGCAACATTCATTAAAATGAATGCGCCAGCAATACGTGATAAACGAAAACGTTCGCTAACTAACATATCCATAGAAAAAACCTGAACAATCCATTGTAATTGAAATATTATTTGATAACAGCAGTACCCTCTACATCATTACCATAATCAGAAATATAGCTATAGGCCAGGCTGGCTCCCGCAGAAGGTTTAAACGCTTTGTTATCAAACTCGAATTTTTCCGTTGCAAAAGGCGCAACCATTCCTGACTTCGCCATATTATTACCGACTTTCATCATGTTGAACGTCACATAATAAGGAGAGTTGTTTTTTGCAATTAACGCACCATTTTCAGCACGCCATTCAACTTTCGCCGCCGCGTCTTGCGGTTTGACGGTTAACGCCTCTGGACGATAGAACATCTTAATACGGGTACGGAATGCCAGCTGTAATTTGTTGCTCGCTTGTGCCTCGCCTTTTGCTTTTGGCGGAACTTCCAGCACGTTTAAATAGTAGATGCTTTCACGATCTTTGGGAAAATTGGCGGCCATTTTGGAAATACGTAACGTCTGCCCTTTTTTCGCATCAATGCGTGAGACCGGCGGTGTGATCATAAAAGGCAGATCAATATTTTCCGGCGATTCGGTCGCACGGCCATCATCCAGCCATGACTGCACCAGTAGCGGACGCGTGCCCTCGTTAGTCAGGCGAACGTTAACTTCTTTGGCCGCTTCTTTATAGACCACTCGAGTGGTATTAATGACAACATCTGCCCATGCTGATGCGCTCACGGCCAGCATCGCTGCCACAATTGTAGCTAAATATTTAACTGACATTTAATTTATTGCTCTCTGAAAAAACAAGGCGGCAATAAGACTTACCGCCTTAGATTTAGTAAATAATTACAAATAAACGACGCTGAAAGTGGCTACCGTTTCGATATCACCGGCGGTGACATCTTCTACTTTAGCAGCCGTCTGAACGTAGCGAGTTTCGAAACTGTAGGTCTGCGCACCTGAATTGGTGTCTTTATAGTCTGCAGTCTCATCCAGACCATTCAAATCCATCATCAGATCGCTGCCATTAATCTTAGTGAAACCGATCTGGACGCCTTTCGCGGCAACATCCATGGTATTCACAGAATTCAGCAGGCTATTTGTATAGGTGCTGGTGCCCGCATCCGCATAGCCAGTAGAATCAAAACTGACCGCAACTTTAGTTTTACCCTGAGGCAGGACGCAGCTTTCCAGAGTAATATTTACGGTACGCATATCACGAGATGCTTTATAAGTCGTGCCTTTAGCGGACTTAACATCTTTATTCAGATCGACGGCAGCAACCGGATCGATATTCAACAATGTAGAAGACGGCGCGCCGTTGATTGCTACTGTGCAAGTTTTATTAATGACTTCACCGGTAATACGAATTTGGCCATCAGCAGCCATCGCATTTACTGTCCCCAAACCACCAGCAACCAGCACAGCAATCTGAGCCATCTTAATAACTGAATGTCGCATAATTCATAACTCCATTATATGTTAGTTCACATACACTTCCGTGCATTATGTCGGGTATACAAAAGCACAACGCTTCACTGCACTGATAAAATGAGATGCTTATTGTGCCTGGAGGGGATTATTAGATGAAGCTATCGTTATTGCAATATTAGAAATGATGATTGCTCGATAGGACGAGTGATATTATTTATATGATATAGTTTATTCTAGTTCAGATCAACACAAGCAATGGCCGCAAAAATGCTGGAAAAACAACATATTAAAAAAAAAGATTAGAAAAATTGATGAAATTAAAAGTTCTCTACAAAAAGCGCCAGCCGCGTGTTTTTAGGAATATATTTAGGTAATCATTACTTCCGTTAATATATTCATAAAACAAATACCATCGCTGTATTTATTATCCTGATAGTTAATATTCATTTGCATTAGTTATTAATTGCATTATTTATTTTGGCGTTCTGCCACAACCCGTTTTATACAGGAAAGTAATAGTCCAGTGACGATCAGGCCTTTCAGGAAGACTGCTGCACCGCATCAATGTCCCACCATTACTTGGTGGAATATTACACAATCGGCTGGTGGGTTAATCCCCCAGCGGTTGCCGATCCGCGCCGCCGCGATGGCTGTCCAGCGCCAGCTTAATTCTGCGCAAGCGGTCTTTCGCCTGGCTTTTGTTAGCCATCGCTAATTCTGTCGCCAGCACGTCGATCATCGCCAGCATGGCGTAGCGCGATGTGCTCGGCTTAAAGATGTAGTCGTTTTCACGCACAATCAGCGGCAGCACCAGGTCCGCCAGCTCCGCCAGCGGCGTATCTTCCGGTGTGATGGCGATTACCTTCGCGCCATACTGTCTGGCGATGCCCGCGCTTTCCACCACCTCCGGCGTAAAGCCGCCCAGCGACAGCGCGATCACCACGTCACCAGGCGACACCGAGGCCGCCATCATGCGCACCAGCAGCCCGTCATTCTGACTCACCACCGGCAGGCCAAGGCGAAACAGACGGAACTGGAGTTCCTGCGCGCAGATGGTGGAGCCGCCCCCCATACCGAATGCCAGGATCTGCCGCGCCCCGCTCAGCCAGCCCACCGCTTTATTCAGCGAGGCCGCATCCAGCGCGCGACGGTTCATCTCCAGCACGTTAATGATGGTGCCGTAAATTCCCTGCACACCTTCGAGATCCGGCACGTCGATAATAAATCGCTGCCCGACCGCCAGCGACTGCGCCAGTTTGACCTTCAGTTCACGCACATCTTTGCAGCCAATGGCACGGGCAAAACGGGTGATCGACGCCTGGCTGGTACTGGTCAGACGCGCCATCTCCGCGATCGGCAGCGTGGCGGCAGACTGTACGTCATCCAGAATAAACTGCGCGATACGCTTTTCGGTGGCGGTGAGTTCCACGAAGCGGTCGGTGATACAAGAGATGATGTCGATGGAATAACCCATAGCGTGTTCCTGAATATGAGCCATCGGGACAGACGCCGCCATCCGTTCTGGTACTTGCACATAAAATGATGGGTACTTTGTATCATAGCCGCACGACGGCGCACTATTTTTTAGCGCGCCCCAGGTCGCAAGTCTGCTTTCTTTAACCAAAACTGGCACTTTTTGCCGCCTTTGCCAGGATTAAAGGGTCTTTTGAACTGGAGAGAAACCATGGGTTTATTTGATTTTGTGAAAGATGCAGGCGAAAAGTTATGGGATTCACTGAAAGGCAACGACAGCGATCACGGCACTAAGCTTGAAGAGCATCTCAAAAAAACAGGTGTTCCCGGGGCCGATAAAGTCAGCGTCAAGGTGGAAAACGGCAAGGCCGTGGTCACCGGTGATGGCCTGACCCAGGAGCAAAAAGAAAAAATCCAGGTCGCCGTCGGTAACGTGGCGGGTATTGGCAGCGTGGAGAATAACGTCTCAGTGACCGACTCCGCCGCCGAAGCCACCTACTACACCGTGAAATCCGGCGACACCCTGAGCGCCATTTCGAAACAGGTGTATGGCGATCCTAACAAGTACAACCAAATCTTCGAAGCGAACAAACCGATGCTGAGCCATCCGGACAAAATTTATCCGGGCCAGGTGCTCATTATTCCGAAGCAATAAGGGTTGTCAGCAAAACCCACTGCGGTGGGTTTTGTTTTCTGTGGGAAAATTCCCCGTCAGGCCTGTCACCCGCCGCAAACCCGCCTAATGCCCCTCGCACCATTTATCAGACCTGTGTATGATTTCCGGTAGCTCTGCTGATAACTAACCTTAACTCAAATACTTAAGCGCTAAAGCGAAAGGCATCATGAGCACACCCATCAAACGACTTGAAATCATCAAAAATGCCATAGAACTGGAAGATGACGACATCATTGTCAGTCAGCTCGCACGGCTGAAAAATGAAGCGTTCAATGATGAGCTGCTAGCGATTGTCGCGGCGCTTGAGGAAAAGAATTACACCGCCGCCATGACGGCGATCACCGCCTGGTTGCAAAGCCAGCGCGCCGTGACCCAGTGGCGGGATCCGCAGGTGGCGGCCAGCAAGCTGGAACTCAAAGCGCTGGAGGAGCGGCTGCGCGATCTGATCGACCGCCGCAATGCCCGCGTTCAGCAGTTAGATGAGTTTAATGACCTTTACCTGAACCGTCTCGGGCCGCTGATGACGCAGATCCTTCAGCTGCGTAAAAATCTGGCGGAACTGAACCTGCGCCGCCAGCTGGCGGAGCGGCAGCGTCGGGAAGAGGACTATCGCCGCTGCCAGCAGTATATGGCGCAGGCGCTGGACGTGCTGGCGATGCTCACAAAACGCTGGCGCGAGCTGCCCGCCGATTCGGTGCAGTCTGTCGAGGCGCGCAAACAGCTCCAGCAGCAAAGCGATCTGATCGCCAATCTGCTGGCGGAAGCGCAGGAACTCGAAACCGGCTTAACGCGGGAAGAAGAGCCCGCGCGTCAGGCCTGTGACGAGGCAAACGACGAGTACGAAAAATACCGCGAGCAGCAGCACGACGCCGAGATCCGTTTCCGGAAAGGCCGCCAGCTGTCAGAAGAAGATCAAAGCGAACTCAAGCGACTGTGGCGTCAGGCCAGTAAACTCTGTCACCCGGATCTGGTGGCGGATGAACTGAAAGATGAAGCCAACGCCATGATGGTGCAGCTTAACCAGGCGAAGCATCGCGGCGACGTCAAAGCCATTCGTTCGCTGGTGGCGCGTCTGCATCAGGGCTTTGAGCCAATGATGGCCAGCGACCGGCTGAACGATCTGGAACGTATCCGCAAAAAGATGGCGCAGGTACGGGAACAAATCGACACTCTGGTCGCCGAGCTGGCGGAGCTGGAAAAAGAGGAGTCCTGGCTGCTGGTGTCATCACTGAGCAATATGGACGCGTATTTTACCCAGCAGGAGAAAGCCCTCAGCGAGGTTCGCGCCGCGCTGGAACGTCAGGTGAGCGAAGCGCAGCTCGACGCGGTCGCCTGATTATTTGGCGTGCCAGTAGGCTGCCGCCCGCATCAGTTGCGGATCAACCCCGCCGCCTTCAAACGGCTGGCTGACGTTTTTCACCACCTTCCCTTCCCCGGTGATCCACAGGTAATAGTCCTGCGCCGGGACGCGCACCTGCGCCAGCCGTTGCGCCAGTACGTCCTCGTTATGACCGATAATCCATTCGATATTGAAGCCGTCCAGATGCGCCAGATAATCCTTATACGCCTCATCGCCGATGGTTACGATGGTGGTCACCTCCGGGCGCGCCGGATGTTTGCTGATGGCTTCCAGACGGCGGCGCAGCGCAGGCATGCCTGACTCATCGCAGACGTAAAGCTGCCAGGCGTAATCCTCCGGCATCACCAGCGAACCGCGCGGGCCGCCGATGGTCAGGGTGTCGCCTTCCCGCGCCTCCAGCGCCCAGCTGCTGGCCACGCCGCCGTCATGGATAAAGAAATCCAGCGCCAGTTCGTGACGTTCTGCGTCATACAGCGGCGTATAGTCACGGGCCGCCGGGCGTGGGCCGTCCGGCCAGACGATACCGTCTTCGGTGACCGTGGGCGGCACCACTTTTTGCCCCGGCTGCGGGAAAAAGACTTTGGTGTGATCGTCAAACCCCTGCGAACTGAAGCCCGCCAGTTCGTCGCCGCCCAGCACAATGCGCTGAAAACCTGTGCCGATACGTTCAACACGTAATACTGTCAGTTCACGAAAGCGCAGTTCATTGCGCACGCGCTGCGGATAACGCTGATGTGATGTGGTCATTATTTAGCCTTCGTCACGTTAAAAACGATATATCTGATTTGGTTTTAAATGATAATGATTGCTAATTAGCAGGAACGCAAGCAAAATTAGATATATCTAATTCAGAGGGTTTATGCGATGAGGCATCCACAGGTTCACGGTCATCACGAGCACGGCAGCCGCCGTCCGCGCTTTTTCGGACATGGCGATCTGCGGCTGGTCATTCTGGATCTGCTGTCCCGCAACGCCAGCCACGGTTACGAGCTGATCAAGGCGATTGAACAGCTCACCCTCGGCCATTACACGCCAAGCCCTGGGGTGATCTATCCGACGCTGGATTTTTTGCAGGAACAGGCGTTTATCGCGATCGGGGAAGACGGCGGACGGAAAAAGATCGCTATTACCCCAGCCGGAATGCAGTGGCTGGCGGAAAACGCTGAGCAGCTCGGCCAGATCCAGGCGCGGATCAAAGCCCGCAGCGTCGGGTATCTGCTGCGTCAGGATCCGCAGATGAAACGCGCGCTGGATAACTTTAAAGCCGTGCTGGATCGGAAAGTAAATCAGGAAAACGTCAGCGCCGCACAGCGGGAACAGATCATCGCGGTGATCGACCATGCGGCGCTGGAGATTTCACAGCTGGATTAAGCCGTCGCCTCCCGGCGTACGCGGAACACGCTGACCAGACCTTTCAGGTGCGACGCCTGATCGCTGAGCGACGCGGCGGCGGCCACAGACTCTTCCACCAGGCTGGCGTTCTGCTGGGTGGTGGAGTCAATCAGGCCAATGGCGCTGTTGATCTGCGAAATGCCTTCCGTCTGTTCACGGCTGGCGTGGCCAATCTGGCGCAGAATGGTGTCCATCTCTTCCACATTGCTGACCATACCGTTAATCAGCCCGCCCGCTTTTTCCACCAGCGCCATGCCGTCGCGGGCCTGGGCGGTGGAGCTTTCGATCAGATGGCGGATCTCGCTGGCGGAAGACGCCGTTTTGCCCGCCAGCTGGCGCACTTCCCCTGCCACGACCGCAAAGCCACGTCCGTGCTCACCGGCGCGCGCCGCTTCCACTGCCGCATTGAGCGCCAGAATATTGGTCTGGAAGGCGATGGAATCGATCAGGTTGATGATGTCGGACATGCGGTCAGAAGTGTCGTTGATGACGCGCATTTTCTCGGTCACCTGCTTCATCATCTGGCCATTGTTTTTCACCACCGTCGCCGCTTCGGCAGAGAGCTGCGTCGCTTCGGTGGTATGTTCACTGGTGTTTTTCACCGTGGCGGTGATCTGCTCCATAGAGGCGGCGGTCTGTTCAACGGAACTGGCCTGCTCTTCGGTGCGGGCAGCCAGATCCTGGTTACCGGCCACAATCTGCGCGGCGGCGCTGGAGATGTTCTCCGAGCCGTTCTGCACTTCCTGCACAATCTCATACAGGCGTGTTTTCATCGCCACCAGCGCGCTGAGCAGCACGCCGGTTTCATCCCGGTGTTTTACGTCAATATGCTGAGTCAGATCGCCGCCGGCAATGGCTTCGGCAAACTGCACCGCCTGTACCAGCGGACGGGTGATGGCGCGTACAATAAACAGCCCCATCAGGCTGCCAGCGCCAATACTGATCAACGCCAGCAGGATCAGCAGGGTGCGGTTGGATTTAAAATCATGCTCCACCAGCTTTCCGGCGCTGCGCATATTGTTGTCCTGAACGGCAATCAACTCCTGCACTTTGGCTTTGTAGGCACGCTGTACCGGCAGAGTGTTGTTCATCATCTCTTCCACCGCCGCGTGAGTATCTTTATTTTTCACCGCCTCGAGAATACGGAAACGCGAATCCAGATACTGCTGACGTATCTGGCGCAGTTCACTCAGGATGCGCTGCGACTCGCGATCGCGCAGGGCGCTGCTGAGGTCGTCGAGCAACACGGTAATGTTGCTGCTAATGGCGGTCAGATGCTTCTGCGATTCGGCGCTCCACTTCCCGTCCGTATCCAGCACCATCAGCTGCTGGGTGCTGACAAACTCCTGAAAATTCTCAATCAACTGATTGGCCTTTACGGTCGTGGGATAGTCACGATTAACAATGTCCTGCATCCCATTGTTGGCACGATTCAGGCTGAACAGCGACAGACTGGAACTCACCACCATCAACACAATAAAAATTCCGAACGCCAGAAATAATTTTGTGCCGATCTTAACATCATGTAAGAACATATTTTTTCCCTGGTTGTAAATGGCTACGCACAGGAAACGTTATCGGTAACGGTTTCGCTAACTTTATGAGTTTGATCGGTTTTTTATTTATCACCGCACGAAAAGAATATTCTCAGACAGGTTGCTGTTATTCGAAAAATAGCCTAATGAAGATCCGTAAATACGCTATATTTCGATCAAAAAGCATTCGGCTTTTAATATAAAATTAACAATATTTAAATATGTAGTTTACATGAAGCTAACAGGAGGGAATGCCATCAGGCGATAAAAAACCGCTTCTCTGCGGGCAGAAAAGCGGTGAGGGAAATGACTTAATGCAGGACGGTGACGGCCTCTTCCAGACGGCTGGCGCGCTGTTTGACCATCGCTGACACCTGGGCGCTCACTTCCACCAGCCCGGCATTTTTCTGCGTGATGGTATCCAGTTCTGCCACGGCGCGCGTCAAATCCGACAGCCCCGCCGCCTGCTCAGAGGTGGAGTGGCTGATCTGCGCGATCAGCTGCGTGACGTTCTGCACCTGTTCAACAATGTTATCCATGGTGGCGCCCGCGGCATGCACCTGCTGCGAACCGGACTGCACCTTGCTGGCGCTGGCATCAATCAGTTTACGAATATCATTGGCGGCGCTGGCGCTGCGGCTGGCCAGATGACGCACCTCCCCGGCCACCACGGCAAAACCTTTGCCCTGCTCGCCCGCGCGTGCGGCCTCCACGGCGGCGTTAAGCGCCAGGATATTGGTCTGGAAGGCGATGTCGTTAATCAGCGAGGTAATAGAGCCGATGCGCTGGGTGCTGTCGGCGATCTCATCCATGGTTTTCACCACCGTATCCATCGCTCGTCCACCATGGCTGGCGGCATTACTGGCTTCAATAGAGAGCTTATCCGCCGCAGCAGCGGTGGCGGAATTGTTCTGTACCGAGGCTGCCATCTGCCCCATGGTGGTGACCGTCTGCTGCACATTCACCACCGTCTGGCGCGTCCGCTCGTTAAGATCGTCATTGCCTTTCGCCAGGGTTTCGCTGCCGTCGCGCACTTCTGTCGCCTGGTGCGCCACGTCGTTAATCAGCCAGCGGCACATCAGGCCAAGCTGACCAACGGATCGCAGGATCAGCCCCAGCTCATCGCTGCGGTTAAGGTGCTGCACGCTGTTGCGCTCGCCGGTCGCCACCTTCAGCGCCTGCCGCGCGACGTTTTCCACCGGACGAACAATCTGCGCCTCAAAAATGCCGCAGCCGATGAGCATGATCAGCGCGCCGGCCAGCTGCACCGCCCAGCCGGCATGCAGAACGGCCATGGCCGCCGCCAGCACCAGCCACAGTCCGGCCATCACGCTGCGCATCCGCCAGCGCAGCGGCAGCGCGGGCAGACGCCCCAGCCAGCCTTTGCGTACCACCAGACCGGTATCCACACGCTTGTTGCAACGCCCTTCGTTCAGCGCCTTGTACAGCGGCGTGACGGCGGCGATCTCCTCCGGCGTGGCGCGGGAGCGGATCGACATATAGCCGGTGACTTTTCCGTTGCGCACCATCGGCACGGCATTGGCGCGCACCCAGTAGTGATCGCCATTTTTGCGGCGGTTTTTGACGATGCCGCTCCAGGGCTCGCCGCGTTTCAGGGTGGCCCACATATCCGCAAACGCGGCTTTTGGCATATCCGGGTGACGAACAAGATTGTGCGGCTGGCCGATCAGTTCATGGAGTTCATAGCCGCTAACCTGAACGAAGGTGTCGTTGGCATGCGTAATGTAACTATTAAGATCGGTGGTGGACATCAGGGTGGTGTCATCATCGAGTGAATACTCGTGCTGGCTGACCCAGGGTTGAGCAGGCATGAAAGCGTCCTTTGCAGAGTTATCTGGCTGTTAATTTTTCTGGCAAATGTTATTTCGGCGATAATGAATTTATCTTTAGTTGTTAAATTTGATTTAGATCGCAAATCGCACTAAAACCCTGTTAATTTCATGCCATGCAGGTCATTGATTTTCTAATATTTTCATGAAGAAACTACTTCTACTCCCTTTTTGCCTGTGCCCTATAAAGAGGCAAAATCTGCACCATATCTGCGCAATATCGGCGAAAGTACAGCCAAAGACCGCTTTTTACCGCCGCAGGAAAAGAGTTTAATCGCCCTGCCGGACGATTAAATTTTGCGCAATCGCGATTCCGCCTGGTGTTTATCCCGATTTTCTGCGCGCCTGCTGAAGTGGCGTAATCCCTGCAATAATTATTTTGTGTATCGCGTGATACGCCACTCCCAGGAGCTCATTTTGAACAGGTTACCTTCCAGCGCATCGGCTCTTGCCTGTAGCGCACATGCCCTTAACATTATTGAGAAGGCCACGCTTTCTCATGACGAAATGAAAGATCTGAATCGCGAGGTGATTGAATATTTTAAAGAGCACGTCAATCCGGGGTTTTTAGAGTATCGAAAATCTGTCACCGCAGGCGGGGATTACGGAGCCGTAGAGTGGCAAGCGGGAAGTCTGAATACGCTTGTCGACACCCAGGGACAGGAGTTTTTAGATTGCCTGGGTGGCTTTGGTATTTTTAACGTGGGGCACCGTAATCCAGTCGTTGTTTCCGCCGTACAGCATCAGCTCGCCAAACAACCCCTTCACAGCCAGGAATTACTTGATCCACTGCGGGCGATGCTCGCCAAAACCCTCGCCGCGCTGGCGCCGGGAAAACTGAAATACAGCTTCTTCTGTAACAGCGGCACCGAATCCGTTGAGGCGGCGCTGAAGCTGGCGAAAGCCTGGCAGTCCCCGCGCGGTAAATTTACCTTTGTCGCCACCAGCGGCGCGTTCCACGGTAAATCGCTGGGCGCGCTGTCGGCCACGGCGAAATCCGCCTTCCGCAAACCCTTTATGCCGCTGCTGCCGGGCTTCCGCCACGTGCCGTTCGGCGACATCGAGGCCATGCGCACGCTGCTGTCGGAATGCCACAAAACCGGCGATGACGTGGCGGCGGTGATCCTTGAACCCATCCAGGGCGAAGGGGGTGTGATCCTGCCGCCGGTCGGCTATCTGCCTGCGGTGCGTAAGCTGTGCGATGAGTTCGGCGCGCTGCTGATCTTCGACGAAGTGCAGACCGGTATGGGACGCACGGGCAAAATGTTTGCCTGCGAGCATGAAAATGTTCATCCGGATATTCTCTGTCTCGCCAAAGCGCTGGGCGGCGGCGTGATGCCGATTGGCGCCACCATCGCCACCGAAGAAGTCTTCTCGGTGCTGTTTGATAATCCCTTCCTGCACACCACCACTTTCGGCGGCAACCCGCTGGCCTGTGCCGCCGCGCTGGCGACCATTAACGTGCTGCTGGAAGAGAACTTACCGGCGCAGGCAGAGCAGAAAGGCGACATGCTGCTGGACGGCTTCCGTCTGCTGGCGCGTGAATACCCGGATCTGGTGCAGGACGTGCGCGGCAAAGGCATGCTGATGGCCATTGAGTTTGTGGATAACGAGACGGGCTATAACTTTGCCAGCGAGATGTTCCGCCAGCATGTACTGGTGGCCGGGACGCTGAACAATTCGAAAACCATTCGTATTGAACCGCCGCTGACGCTACAGATTGATCAGTGCGAGCAGGTGCTGAAAGCCGCCGGTGCGGCGCTGGCCGCGCTGCGGGTAGGCGTGGCGGAGGCGTGAGGCTTGTCCCCCTCACCCGGCTATACCAGCGGGGTGAGGGAAACATTCACACCCCCAGATGCTGCCACAGCGCATCCAGCGGCAGCGTCGCCAGCGCAATACACTCATCGGCTGCGCCGTACCAGATGTGCAGCGTCTCATCTCTGATCAACGCCCCGCAGGTAAAGACCACGTTGCCGAAAAATCCTTCCCGCTCATAGGGGGCCACCGGCTCCAGCAGCGGCACCGGGGATTTGGCGAGGATCTTCAGCGGATCGTCCGTATCCAGCAGTAACGCCCCCAGGCAGTAGCGCTGGTTTTCATCCACGCCGTGATAAATTTCCAGCCAGCCGCGATCGGTTTTCAGCAGCGGCGCGCCGCCGCCGGATTTGCGCGCGTCCCAGGCATCGCCGGATCGCCCCAGCAGATGCTGGTGATTACCCCAGTGCAGCATATCCGGCGATTCGCAGATCCAGATCTCCGGCAGACCAAAATGACAGGGTGCCGGGCGGGTCAGCGCCATATATTTTCCGCCCACCTTTTCCGGGAAGAAGCAGACATCGCGGTTATCCGGACAGAAAATCAGCCCTTTTTTCTCCACCGTGACAAAATCGCGGGTGATCGCCAGCGCCGTGGTGATGCCGAGCGGTGAAATCGCCGAATAGTTGATATACCAGACGTCGTCGATGCGGGTGATGCGCGCATCTTCGCAGCCAAACTGTTCGCACTGGCTGTCGGCGAGGATAAACGGCTGAGGGCCGACGCTAAAATTCACGCCGTCGCGGCTGCGCGCCAGCCGTAAATGGGACATGGAGGTGAGCCAGATCTGCGACGGATCGCTTTTCAGGACGATCAGCCGCGGATCGCTGAAGTCGTAGCGCGGATCGGCGCGATCGAAGGTACGCGTCGTCGCCACCCACGCGCCGTCCTGCTGCTCCAGCAGCGGCACGACAATTTTCTGTGCATCGCTGCACTTCACGCTCTCCGCCACGCGCACCAGCAGCAACACTTCGCCGTGATACTCCGTCACCCCGGCGTTAAATACGCACTCGACTTTCATCTCCGGTGAAGACGGCACCACGTCAGCCGGCGTGATAAGCGGATTTTTACTGTGCCTTTCCATAACCTCTCCTTTTGATCACAAACTGATTTTTCCCAAGCCAGGGGGCGTTATCGCCGTAGAGCACCTCGCCTGCCACCGCGTGCCACGGATTACGCACCGGCGCGCCAAAATTAATCGCCACCCACACCTGCTCGTCCGCCGTGATGCGGGAAAACCAGATGCAGGCGTCCGTTAACGCCAGGCGGGTATACGCACCGTAGCGCAGTACCGGGATGTGGTTACGCAGGGCTATCAGCTCGCGATAATCCTTCCACAGCGCGTCTTTCTCGCCCCAGGGCAGCGGCGCGCGGGAGGCGTCGCGAGTATGCGTCAGGGCGATCTCCAGCGCCTGCTCCGCCGTCATGCCCGCCTCCCGCGCGGTCTGGTAATGTGTCCTGCCCTGCACATCGGCGATTTCTTCAAGGCATTGCGGGCGAAAATCGGTCAGGCCGAACTCTTCCCCCTGGTAGATAAAGGGCACGCCGCGGGCGGTGAGTTGCAGCGCCAGCACCGCGCGGGCGCGGTCAGTATCGCGTGCGTTTTCCCCAAAGCGGCTGATCATGCGCGACATATCGTGGCTGGAAAAAAACAGCGTCGGCAGGCCCGGCTGCTGCTCATTCATGGCGGTTAAGGCGGCGAAAATCGCCGCCGCGCTGAAGGTTTTCTGGCTGCCGAGGTTGAAGTTAAACACCACGTCCAGCAGATCCGCGGCCTGATAGCGGCGCAGCACCGCCAGATCCTCGCTGCCGATTTCGCCGATCAGAAACAGCTCGCCCCTGGCGCGGGCATACGCCATCAGGCGGCGCAGCACGGCCAGCAGTCCCGGCTGGTTCACATCGTACAAATGTTCCTGTTCACCTGCGCTTTCCGGGTTATCCGCGCCGATGCCGTCGGTAGTGAGAAAGTTGATCACGTCGAAGCGAAAACCATCCACGCCAGCTGCCAGCCAGAAATCCATCACCCGGTAGATCTCCTGCTCCACCTGCGGATTCTGCCAGTTGAGATCCACCTGCTGCGGGGCGAATTTATGGTAATAAAACTGCCCGGTATCCGGCTCCGGCATCCAGGCGCTGCCGGAAAAAAACGACTGCCAGTTGTTGGGCTGGTCGGTAAAAATAAAATAATCCCGGTAACGGCTGGCGGGATTATTCCAGGCATCAACAAACCATGGATGCTGTGATGAGACATGGTTGAGCACCAGGTCGATCACCACGCGGATCCCCCGCCCATGACAGGCCGCCACCACGCGCCGGAAATCGTCCAGCTCCCCAAAACGCGGATCCACCGCGCAGTAATCGCTGATGTCGTAACCGTTATCCACCAGCGGCGACGGGTAGAACGGCGTGATCCAGATCCCGCCGATCCCTAACTCATGCAGATAGTCGATCTTCTGCGCAAGGCCGATAAAATCCCCCCGCCCGTCGCCGTTGCCGTCGCAAAACGCGGGCAGATAAATTTGATAAAACACGCACTCCTGCCACCAGCGCACCGGTTCCATCCGGCCCTCCTTATTTGAGTGACAATGACATCCCTTGCAGGAAATATTTGCGGAACAGAATAAACAGCAGCATCACCGGCAGCATCTGCACCACGGATCCCGCCAGTACCGGGCCGAGGTGAATGCCCCAGGATTTGCTGAAGGTGGCAAGCAGCACCGAGAACGGCATTTTGTCGGCATCGCGCATCACGATCAGCGGCCAGAGAAAGTTGTCCCAGGCGGTGGAAAAGGTGAACAGCGCCACAATGGCGAGGATCGATTTGTTCAGCGGCATCATCACGTGGCGCAGAATGCTCCACAGGCTGGCGCGATCGAGTTTTGCGGCGTGGATATAGTCGTTTGGCGTGCCTTTAAAACTCTGGGAGACCATAAAGATCCCCCAGGCGCTCATGGCGTAGGGCAGGATCATCGCGCTGTAGCTGTTAATCAGCCCCAGCTCGCGCATCAAAATAAACTGCGGAATGATGAACATAAACGCCGGAAACACCATCTGCACGATCAGCAGATTTTTAAAGGCGTTTTTGCCGCGAAAATCCGTTTTCGCCACCGCGTAGCCCACCAGCATGGCGGTAACCGTGACGCAAAAGGTGATGGTCAGCGACACAAACAGCGAGTTAAACAGCGTGCGCATAAAGGGCTTATCGGCGCGGTTGCTGTTATCAAACAGAAACTGGTAGTTCGCCAGCGAAACGTCACCGGCAAACAGGCTGGTGGTGTAGATCTGCGCCGTTGGTTTCAGGGAGGCCATCACCATCCAGATAAAGGGATACAGCCAGGTGAGCGCGAGGATCAACATGGCGGCGTGGAGAAGCAGGCTGGCGGGGGTAAGTTTTTTCATCAGACGATCTCAATGTGCTTTTCAAAGAGTTTGCGGAACAGCCAGATCAGCAGAAAACTGCACGCGGCGACGATAATCGACATGGTCGCCGCCCAGCTCGGTTTCATCTTCTGAAACGCCACTTCGTACATCACCACCATCGGGCTGGTGGTGCTGTTAAGCGGGCCGCCGCCGGTGATGAGATACGGCTCGGTAAAGATGCTGAACGCCACGGTGATCGCCAGCACCATCACCATGACGATTTGCGGGTTCATCATCGGCAGCGTGATGGCGTACGCCTGGCGCAGGCGACCGGTTTTATCCAGCCGCGCGGCGCTATAGATGTCCTGCGGGATCGCCAGCATGCCGGAGTAAAGGATCAGCCCGTAATAGCCGACGAATTTCCAGGTGACGATCAGCGCAATGGAGAGCATCGCGCAGTCCGGGTTGGTAAACCAGGGCACGGAAATGCCGAACAGCTCGCGTAAAAAGGCGTTCACCGGGCCGAACTCGCTGAACAGTTTTGAAAACACAATGGAGTAGGCGACGCCGGACGAAATGTTCGCCAGCAGGAAACTCAGCGCGATAAACCCCCGGCCAAAAGTGATGCGTTTTAACCCGGCGGCAAACAGCAGCGCGCTGAAAAACACAATCGGGATGTACCACAGCAGAAAGCGCAGCACATTGAGCATTGAGGTCCAGAAGAGTTCGTCCTGCATCACGCTGAACAGATTATTCAGCCCGGTGAAGACCGGCGTACCGGTGAACTGCCACTGCGTCACGCTTAACAGCGCCAGCCAGGCCAGCGGATAAAACCAGAACAGCAGCGAATATCCGAGCCATGCGGAGGCCAGCCAGCCTCCGGTACGTGCGTCATGTCCAGCCATCGCCGCCTCTTAAGGTTTCAGGATGCCGTTAATTTCCTGAGCGGAATCATTAAGCGCCGCCGCCGGATCGTCGTTGCGGAAAATCACCCGCTCGATCATCTGCGTCATGCTGCGCTGAATGTCGCTGGTTTTGGTGGTCGCCGCCGCAGGCAGCGCGACGTTCACATAAGAGGCAATTTGCTTCTCAAGCGGGTTGTTCGCAAAGTAGCTGACAAACAGCGGATGGGTGAGCAGATCGGCGCGGGCGGGCGGCATACCGACCATTTCCAGCCACAAAAGATCGTGCTCCGCGCTGCCGAACACCCACTGCAAAAACGCCCAGGCTTCTGCCTTGTGTTTGCTGGTGCTGAACATCGCCACGCCTTTGCTGTCGCCGAAGGTATAAGGCTTTTCGCTGCCGTTCTGCGTCAGCATGGGGCCAATCTGGATCTGCTTTAAGATCTCCGGAAACTGCGTGCGGTAGCGGGCAATATCCCAGGGGCCGCGCGCCGAGGCCAGCACCTGACCGGTGGCGAGCGGATCTTCCGCCGAGGTAAAGTCGTAGCTGCTCCAGCCGCTGTTGAACACCTTGCCCATAAAGCTCAGCACCGCCTGACCGTCGGCGTTATTAAACTGCGCCTGATTCTCCGCGATATAGGGCTTGCCGCCGTTTTGCGCGTACAGCAGCGGAATAAAATCGTACCAGCGCTCCCACCAGTTTTTTCCGGCGGTGAGCTGCATCACGTAGCCGTTGTTATCCGCATGGCGGGCCTCAGCCAGCCGGTACAGCTCGTCATAGTGCCGCGGCACCTGGTCAAAACCATACTGTTTTAACAGATCGGTACGCCACCACCAGACGGTGGGATTGATATAAATCGGCAGCACGTTTTGCTGGCCGTTAATTTCCCAGGCGGGCATCACGTCATTCATCTGGCGCTGCTTAATAAGATCGGCAAAGCCCGGCATTTTAGAGAGATCTTCCAGCTGATTAATTTCATTCAGCTGCGAGGCGAAGCCAATAAATATATTACTGGTGATATCCGGTTCGGTGCCGGAGGCAATCGCGTTCATGATGGCCTCTTCGGAACTGCTGGCGACGGGAATAGGGGTGAATTCCACCGGCGTATGGGTGGGATCGTTATTCCACTCGGTGACCATTTTCTTCCAGAAGGCTTCTTCGTTCTCGACTGGCGTCACCCATAATTTAATCGGCGTTTTCGCCGCGGTGTCGGCGGACTGCTCATCAGGGCCGCAGCCAGTAAGACAAACACTTAATAAGAGTGATGCGGTCCATGTGGCGAGTGTTGCACTTTTCATCCTGATCTCCATGTTATTCCTGACGCGTGTTAAATAAAACATCGCACACGGCAAACGGCCTGTAAGTTAACAAGAGTGATTTATGTTTAACGATAATTCAGTCACATTTCGGTTTTTATTTATCGCTAAACTTTGCGGCGAAAAGTAAATGCAAAAATATAATCAAGACAAATACATCTGATTATTTTTAACAAGCTCAACGGCGATTAATATCTTATACAGATAGGCCATTAAAAAGGATTTCACATGACCGCCCTCACCCTGAGAAATATTCACAAGCAGTACAACAAAAACACCATTATTGAAAACCTGTCGCTGGATATTGCCTCCGGCGAATTCATCGTGCTGGTCGGCCCGTCCGGCTGTGGTAAATCGACGCTGCTGCGTATTATTGCCGGGCTGGAAACGCCCGATGGCGGAGCGATAGTGATGGGCGATGAGGACGTCACCCACCAGCCTGCGGGCAGACGCAGCCTGTCGATGGTATTTCAGTCCTACGCGCTTTACCCGCACATGACCGTGCGGCAGAACCTCAGCTTTGGGCTGAAAAACATGAACACGCCGCCCGCAGAAATTACGCAACGCATCGCCGGAGCGGCGAAAATGCTCAAGCTTGAAGCATTGCTGGATCGCCTGCCGCAACATCTCTCCGGCGGCCAGCGCCAGCGCGTGGCGATTGGGCGATCCATCGTTCAGCAGCCGGAGGTGTTTCTGTTCGACGAGCCGCTGTCGAATCTGGACGCGGCACTGCGCGTGGAGATGCGCCAGGAGATCCAGGAGCTGCACAACAGGCTTGGCAACACCATGATTTACGTCACCCACGATCAGGTGGAGGCCATGACGCTGGCGGACAGAATTGTGGTGCTCAACAAGGGCAATATTGAACAGACGGGGACGCCGCTGGAACTCTACAACACCCCGGCGAACCTGTTTGTCGCGGAGTTTATCGGCACGCCAAAAATTAACGTTTTGCAGGCCGAATGGCGCGATGGCGGCCTGAGTATCAGCGACGAGCTGCATTTTCCGCTGTCACGCCAGCCTGATGGCGTGCTTGAGGGTGATGCGCTTTTCGTCGCCATCCGCCCGGAACATATCCGCCCCGAGAGCAGCGGCGAACTGACCTTCAGCGCCACCACCCGGCTGTGTGAATTACAGGGGGATGCCACGCTGGTATGGTTTACGCTGGCCGGGCAGGCGTGCTGCCTGAAGTCATTCCAGCAGCTGAACTACCCGCCGCGTCATCCGCTGATCATGAGCACGGATGCGCGGCATTTACATCTGTTTGACAGCGCCGGGAACAGGATCGCCTTACTCCGGTAACAACCCGATAAAACTGCGCTTTTTACGCGGCTCCGACATCATGTCGTCCAGCTTCTCCACGCACGCCAGATAGTGCGGCGTTTGCTTGTGCGCCAGCACCGCCGCCTCATCCTGGTACGCCTCATAGATATAAAAGCGCGTATTCACTTCGGGGTCCTGCAACACGTCGAAGCGTAAGTTGCCCGGTTCCTGGATCGCCCCTTCGTGATTGGCGCGAAACACCGCCAGAAACTCATCGACCCGCTCCGGTTTGATATTGATCTCCACCAGCGTCACGTTCATCGCGCCTCTCCCTGTTTTTCTTCCTGCCAGAATTCGAACGCCTCGTGGGCGCTCATATTGTCATGCACCACTTTTTTCACCGCTTTCAGCATGGCGAGTGGCGCGCTGGACTGGAAAATATTACGTCCCATATCGACGCCGGACGCGCCCTGATCGATAGCGCGGAAACACATCTCCAGCGCCTCGCGCTCCGGCAGTTTTTTACCGCCGGCGATGACGATGGGCACCGGACAGCTGGCGGTCACTTTCTCGAAGCCCTCCTCAACAAAATAGGTCTTCACGAACTGCGCCCCCATCTCGGCGGCGATACGGCTGGCGAGGGAAAAATAGCGGGCATCGCGGGCCATCTCTTTGCCGACGCCGGTCACCGCCAGCGTCGGAATGCCGTAGCGGTTACCGGCATCCACCAGCTTGATGATGTTATTGATGGACTGGTGTTCGTGTTCGCTGCCGATATACACCTGCGCTGCCACCGCGCAGGCGTTGAGGCGCAGCGCGTCTTCCATCGCCACCGCCACGCACTCGTTAGAGAGTTCAGAAAGGATGGAATTGCCGCCGGAGGCGCGCAGCACCACCGGTTTGTTGGTGGCGGGCGGCACCACGCTTCTGAGCACGCCGCGGGTACACATCAGCACATCGGTTTCGCCGAACAGCGGCGCAATCGACAGATCGATACGCTCAAGCCCGGTGGTCGGCCCCTGAAAATAGCCGTGGTCAAACGCCAGCATCACCGTGCGGTTACTTGCCGGGTTAAAAATACGCGCCAGCCGCGACTGCATCCCCCAGTCCAGCGCGCCGCAGCCCTTCAGGGCGAACAACGTATTCTGTTGCGGCGTTTCAAGGCCAAAGTTTTTACCTTCTCTGATGTCGTCTAAATCTGCCATGCTCTCCCCCGTCAGAAATCGTATTTGCCGATGTTATCTTTGGTGAACACCACGCGCTCCGGCAGCAGCACAATGCCGTTGCCCTTCGCTTCATACTGGTAGCCCTGTACGCTGTTCGGCTCCACTTTAAGCGGGCCAAGTCCCTTCACTTCCACCGTGTCGCCGACGTTCAGATCGCCTTTCTTCAGTAACTGGCTGGCGACGTTGACGGAGATTTTCCCCTGCTGCACCACGTCCCACAGGCCGAAGGCTTTCACCGTGCCGCGCTCCACATAGGGGCGCATAACGTTCGGCGTGCTGAAGCCGGTGATCGCCACGTTGGTACGCTTGAGGTTTTCCGCCGCCTGCGCCGCAGCCGGTAAGGCGTTGGCGTCCGGGGCGATGATCGCATCCAGATCCGGATACGCTTTTAAGATCCCCTCGGCGGTTTGCAGGGATTTGGTGGCGTCGTTATAGCCAAACTGGGTGGTGACGATTTTCCACTGCGGATGATCTTTGGCGATCTTCGCTTTCGCGGCATTCACCCACTGGTTCTGGTCGGTCACCGTCGGGCTGGAGTAGAAAAACGCCACCTTCGCATCAGGCTTCGTCACCTGTTTTTCGGTCATCTCCACCAGCAGGCCGCCCAGCTGTTCCGGCGTGCCCTGGTTGATATAGATGCTGCGGCATTCCGGTTTGGTGTCGGAATCCCAGGTGAGCACTTTCACGCCGCGCTGCATCGCCCGCTTGAGCGCCGGGCAAAGACCGTCCGGCGACACCGCCGACACGATAATGGCGTTATAGCCCTGGTTGACGAAGTTATTCACCAGCTGCACCTGGCCGGAAACGCTCGGCTCGGTGGGGCCGTCGTAGGTAACGTCGACGCCGAGATCTTTGCCCGCCTCTTTCGCGCCGTTGCCGCCGCTGGTGAAGAAGCCGACGCCCACCAGTTTGGGAATAAAGGCGATGCGGTCGGCGGCCTGCGCCGTTGCCACACAGGTTGCCAGCGCCAGCGCGCTAAGCTGCACTATCTGTTTTGCTTTCATCTTATGCTCCGATTGTTTTTCGCGAGAGAAGCCGACGCCAGGCCGTGCGCACCCATTCCCGGTGCAGGCTCAGCGAACGCCCCATCACCACCACGACCAACAGCGCACCTGACAACGCGCTCGACACCTGGTTGGGGATGCCGACCATCTGTAACCCTTGTTGCAGATACCCCACCAGCAACGCTGCCAGCGCGGTACCCAGAATGGACCCCGATCCGCCGTAGATATTCGCGCCGCCGAGCACCGCCGCCGTCAGCGCGGGCATCAGCAAATCACGCCCCAGATCCGAACGTGCCGAACCGAAGTAAGAGACCAGCACCAGCGCGGCAATCGCCGACGCCACCCCCACCAGCCCGTACAGCGCGTAGGGCATACCGTTCACTGGCAGTGCCGCATAGCGTGCCGCGCGCGGGTTCTGACCAATCAAAAACAGGTGCCGCCCGAAGCGCCCGCGGTGGGCGAGCAGCCAGAAGGCAAAGGTCAGCACGCCGAACAGCACCAGCGGCACCGGCAGCCCGAACAGCGTCAGGCTGGCGAAGGCGGTAAAGCTGTCCGGGAAACCGCCGATGCCCTCGTAACCTGTCGCTCCCGCCATGCCGGAGAGCAGCAGCGCCCCACCGCCGTAGAGATAGAGCGTGCCGAGGGTGATCACCAGCGGACTGATGCCGGTATAGTGAATTAGCGCAGCGTTCAGCAGGCCGCACAGCAGACCCAGTGCCAGCGTTAGCACGATAGCGAGGCTCATCGGCCAGCCCGCCTGCATCATCACCCCCAGCGCGATGGCGCACAGGCCAATGGTGGAGCCGAGGGAAATGTCGATACCGCCGCTGATGATCACCAGCGTCAGCGGCAGCGCCACGATGCCGATGCAGATAAAGTCGCTGGTGCTGAACAGCAGCATGTTGATGTCCAGCATGCGCGGGTTAATCGCGCCGAACAGCGCGATCTCCAGCACCAGCAGACCGAGCAGCGACCACTCCCAGTTGAGCTTCATTTACGCCACCTCTTTATTTTTGCGATGCGGAAAGCGGGCGACGTGCTTACTCCCTTTGTGGCCCGGCTGAAAACGGCTGTATTTAAGCTGGCGCTGATGACGGGCCAGCGCCTGACGCAGACGCCCGTCCAGCACCAGCACGCCCAGCAGCACCAGCCCGGCGATAAAGTCGTTCCACCAGGCCGGGAGCTTAAACAGCACCAGCACGGTGTCGATTTGCGTGAGGAAGAACGCGCCCAGAAACGCGCCGATCAAGGTGCCGGTGCCGCCGAGCAGCGAGATGCCGCCGAGCACGCAGGCGGCGATGGCCTTCATCTCCAGCCCGCTGCCGGTCTGGTTAGGCACAAAGCCGATCTGCGCGGCAAAGACGATCCCGGCGCAGGCCGCCAGCACGCCGTTTAAGGTGAAGGCCAGCATACGGGTGCGGTTGACCGCCACGCCCAGTTGCCGTGCGGCGGCGAGGTTATCCCCCACCGCATAAAAATCCCGCCCGGACGCGGTGCGCGCCAGCCACCACGCGCCCGCGCCCAGCACGCCCAATACCAGCAGGCCGAGGGGTGACACGCCCGCCGCCACCGGCACCGACAGGGATTTCAGGCTGGCGGGCAGTCCTTCGATCCACTTGCCGCCGGTCCACAGCAGCATCGCGCCACGGTATAACCCGAGGGTGCCGAGGGTGGCGACGATGGCCGGAATGCGCAGGCCGACCACCAGCAGGCCGTTGAATGCCCCCGCCAGCGCGCCTATGCTCAGGGCAAACAGCATGGCAAGGGGCAGGCCGTAGCCATTGTTGAGCGCCACCCCGACGGCAATGGCGCTTAAGCCCACCGTCGAGCCAACCGAGACGTCAATATTGCGCGTCAGCATCACCAGCGTCGCCCCCAGCGCCAGCAGGATCAGGATCTGACTGCTGGCAAAAATCATCCCCAGCGTTTGCAGGCTGAGGTAGGCCGGATCGAGGGCCACCAGCACGGCAAAGAGGGCAAGGATCGCCAGAAAAGCGCTCAGCTCGCGGTTTTTAAGTAAGGTCTTCATGCCTGTCCTCCGAAGGCCAGCGCCATCATGCGATCGACATTGATCGCCTGCTGCGCCAGTTCACCGCTGCGCATCCCCTGATGCATCACCACCACCCGATCGGCCAGACCGGGGAATTCATCGAGATCGCTTGAGATCATCAGCACCGCGACGTTCTGCGCCGCCACGCTTTTCAGCAGCTGATAAATATCCGCCCGCGCGGAAACGTCGACGCCGCGCGTCGGCTCATCGACAATCAGCAGCAGCGGATTGGCCTCCAGACAGCGGGCAAGCAGCACTTTTTGCTGATTACCGCCGGAGAGGGTACGCACCGTCTGATCGGCGTTGTTAAGTTTGATGCCCAGCGCCCGGTGATAACGCTCCACCACCGCCGCTTCGCGGCTTTTTTGCTGCCAGACGGAGGGTTCATTAAGCGTCACGGTGTTCCAGCGCACCGGCGCATCGAGAAACAGCCCGGACACCTGCCGATCTTCCGGCAGATAGACCAGCCCGCGCGCCAGCCGGGAAGCAGTGTCCCGGCTGGTGATCTCCTGATTTTCCAGCCACACGCGCCCGCCGCGTACCGGACGCAGACCGTAGAGGGTTTCGGCGAATTCGGTGCGCCCGGATCCTACCAGCCCGGCCAGGCCGACGATCTCCCCGGCATACACCTCAAGATCCAGATCGATAAAGCCTTCGCCGGTCAGGTCTTCCACGCGCAGCACCGGAAAATCCTGCGGCTGGGTGCGGCGGTTGCCCGGCAATGCCAGCCACAGCTTTTGCGAGTCGCTTAAATGATGGGCGCGGCTGGCTGGGGTCATCGCGCCGATCAGCGCCTGATCGTCAAATTCACTGAGCGCCCCGCTGAGCACCACCGCGCCGTCGCGCATCACCGAGACGCTGTCGGCCAGGGCGCGGATCTCCGGCAGCTTGTGGGAGATAAACACGATGCCGACGCCGAGCCTTTGCAGGGCGCGGATCTGCCGGAACAGCCGCTCTGTTTCCCCCGGCGTCAGCGAGGCAGTGGGTTCATCGAGGATCAGAATGCGCGCGTTACGCATCAGCCCGCGCAGGATCTCCACCATCTGCTGATCCGCCACTTCCAGCGTGCTGGCGGCGGCCTGCAAATTCAGCTGGCAGTTGAGCTGCTGTAATTTTTCATTCAGCACCGCATCGGTATTCCCGCTGCGCGGCAGGCGGAACAGAATGTTTTCCCGCACCGTCAGATTGGGAAACAGCATCGGCTCCTGCGGCACCAGATAAATGCCCAGCTGATGCGCCTGGCCGGGCGTCAGGCGGCGGTAGGCGCTGCCGTTGATGCACAGCGTGCCGCTGTCGGCGGTTTCCACCCCGGCGATGATCTTCATCAGCGTGGATTTCCCCGCCCCGTTGCCGCCCATCAGCGCATGCACCTGACCGGCAAGCAGCGTAAAATCAATGCCTTTCAGAACGGGCACGCCGGAGAACTGCTTACGGACGTCACGGGCTTCAATGAGAGGGATCATTCTGGCTCCGGCTATGAACATATGATTTTAAAAATTCACAATGTTCAAAAAGCGTAGACGGTGAGCTATATTAATACCCGTGCCCGGATCACACTTTTTTGCATTCGGATCGTTGCTTTGTTTTGCGCAGGGACAAAAGATCGCTTTTGCCATCGCGCTCACATTTTATTCAGCGGCGCATGAGAACATTTGATCTAAAATTTTATAAGAGTTCATCATATGAGCGAAAAACGTATTACGGATGAGAGCCGCTTTGCCGGGCTGACGTTATCGGAGGAAGAGCTGGTGGCGCGGGTGGCCTGGTGCTACTACCACGATGGCTTAACGCAAAATGATATTGGCGAACGGCTGGGGCTGCCCCGGCTGAAGATCTCCCGCCTGCTGGAAAAGGGGCGGCAGTCCGGCGTGATACGCGTGCAGATCAACTCCCGTTATGAGGGCTGTCTGGCGCTGGAAACCGAACTGCAACGGCGCTTTGGGCTGAAGATCACCCGCGTGCTGCCCGCGCTGAACACACCGGCAATGAGTGTGCGCCTCGGGATAGGCGCTGCCCAGTCGCTGATGGGCGTGCTGTCGCCGGGGCAGTTGCTGGCGGTGGGCTTTGGCGAAACCACCATGAGCTGTATCCAGCATCTGAGCGGTTTTATCAGCTCACAGCAGATCCGCCTGGTGACGCTGTCCGGCGGCGTCGGGCCGTATATGACCGGCATCGGCCAGCTGGACGCGGCCTGTAGCATCAGCATGATCCCAGCCCCGCTGCGGGTATCGTCGGCGGATGTGGCGGAGATCTTAAAACGCGAATCCAGCGTGCGGGATGTGATCCTCGCCGCCACCGCCGCAGACGTTGCCGTGGTGGGCATTGGATCGGTCAACCAGAAACGCGACGCCACCATTATGCGCTCCGGCTATATCAGCGAAGGCGAACAGCTGATGTATGCCCGCAAAGGCGCGGTGGGGGATATTCTGGGGTATTTCTTGCAGGCAGACGGCGAGCGGGTGGAAAACCTCGACATCCACCGGGAACTGCTCGGCGTCACCCTCGATGAACTGGCGCAACTGCCGACCATTGTCGGCGCGGCCGGCGGTATCGAAAAAGCAGAGGCGATTTATGCCGCACTCAAAGGTCGCCGTATCAATGGCCTGGTGACGGAAGAGACGACAGCACGCGCGATCCTGGCACTGGCGGAGTAATTCCGGCCTGCCGCGCGCCAACAGCGAGGCAAGCTCATGAGTTATCTTTTAGCCTTAGATGCCGGGACCGGCAGCATTCGCGCGGTAATTTTTGATTTACAGGGGCGGCAGATCGCCGCAGGTCAGGCCGAGTGGAAACACCTGAGCGTGGAGAACGTGCCCGGCTCAATGGAGTTCGATCTCACCATCAACTGGCAGCTGGCCTGCCAGTGTATTCACCAGGCGCTGACGCGCGCGCAGCTGACCGGCGCTGATATTCAGTCCGTCGCCTGCTGCTCCATGCGTGAAGGTATTGTGCTTTATGACCGCAACGGCGAGGCGATCTGGGCCTGCGCCAATGTTGATGCCCGCGCCAGCCGCGAAGTGGCGGAATTAAAAGAGATCCATGACGATCGCTTTGAAGCGGA
Organism: Enterobacter sp. K510; assembly: GCF_055804875.1. Lineage (NCBI taxonomy): Bacteria > Pseudomonadati > Pseudomonadota > Gammaproteobacteria > Enterobacterales > Enterobacteriaceae > Enterobacter > Enterobacter sp. K510. The sequence goes on from NZ_JBNRLQ010000001.1 coordinate 481,024, forward strand.
AGTGTACGAGGTTTCCGGGCAGACGCTGGCGCTGAGCGCGATGCCGCGTCTGCTGTGGCTGGCGCATCACCGGCCGGATATTTTTCGTCAGGCGGCGACCATCACTATGATCAGCGACTGGCTGGCGGCAAAACTCTCCGGCGAACTGGCGGTGGACCCCTCCAATGCCGGGACCACCGGCATGCTGGATCTTTTCTCACGCGACTGGCGTCCGGCGCTGCTGGATATGGCCGGGCTGCGCGCTGATATCCTCTCCCCCGTAAAAGAGACCGGCACCGTGCTGGGCGCGGTGACCCATTCTGCCGCCATGCAGTGCGGCCTGCGCGAGGGCACGCCGGTGGTGATGGGCGGCGGCGATGTGCAGCTGGGTTGTCTGGGGCTGGGCGTGGTGCGCGCCGGGCAGACGGCGGTGCTCGGCGGCACCTTCTGGCAGCAGGTGGTGAATCTTCCGCAGGTACGCACCGATCCCGATATGAATATCCGCGTTAATCCGCACGTCATTCCCGGCATGGCGCAGGCGGAGTCGATCAGCTTTTTCACCGGCCTGACCATGCGCTGGTTCCGGGACGCGTTTTGCGCCGAGGAGAAGCTGATCGCTGAACGCATGGGGATGGACGCCTATGCGCTGATGGAAGAGATGGCGGGCCGCGTCCCTGCGGGCTCCCACGGCGTAATGCCGATTTTCTCGGACGCCATGCATTTCAAACACTGGTATCACGCCGCGCCGTCGTTTATTAACCTCTCCATCGATCCGGAAAAATGCAATAAAGCCACGCTGTTTCGCGCTCTGGAAGAGAACGCAGCTATTGTCTCGGCCTGCAATCTGGCGCAGATCTCGCACTTCTCCGGCGTCACCTTTGATGGGCTGGTGTTTGCGGGCGGCGGCGCGAAAGGCGCACTGTGGAGCCAGATTTTAAGCGACGTGACCGGCCTGCCGGTGCGTGTGCCGGACGTGAAAGAAGCCACCGCGCTCGGCTGCGCCATCGCCGCGGGTACCGGCGCCGGACTGTTCGACGATATGGCCGCCACCGGCGAGCGGCTGGTGAGCTGGAGCCGGGAATTTACGCCCAACCCGGCACACCGGGAGCTGTATGACGGCATGATGCAGAAATGGCAGGCGGTGTATGCGGATCAGCTGGGGCTGGTGGACAGCGGGCTGACCACCTCGATGTGGCAGGCACCCGGGCTGGTGCGCGCAACGGCGCCGTAAGTCATGCCGGATGGCGCTGCGCTTATTCGGCCTGGGGTTTCTGCGGTTTCGTAGCCCCGGTAAGCGTAGCCCCGGTAAGCGCAGCGCCACCGGGGAAGTTCTTTGAGTTCTATCACAATCATTCGATCCCGCTTTTACCTTTGCCCCCGCGCTGGCTAAATTAGTAACTCATCCGACCACATAACAATAATTTTACACTGGAAGAGATTATGAGCCGCTATCCGTCGCTTTTCGCCCCGCTCGATCTGGGTTTCACCACGCTGAAAAACCGCGTGCTGATGGGCTCCATGCACACCGGCCTTGAGGAGCGCCCTGACGGTGCCGAACGACTGGCCGCTTTTTATGCCGAACGCGCCCGGCACGGCGTGGCGCTGATCGTCACCGGCGGCGTGGCTCCGGCGTTCTCCGGCGTTACCATGGAAGGCGGCGCGGTGCTCTGTGATGCCAGCCAGGTGCCCCATCATCAGATCATCACCGGGGCGGTGCACCGCGAGGGCGGCAAAATCGCCCTGCAAATTCTGCACACCGGGCGCTACAGCTATCAGCCGCACCCGGTCGCGCCTTCCGCCATTCAGGCGCCGATCAACCGTTTTAAACCCCACGCCCTGACGCACGAGGAGATCCTCGCGCTTATCGACGATTTTGCCCGTTGCGCTGCGCTGGCGCGTGAAGCGGGCTATGACGGCGTGGAAGTGATGGGATCGGAAGGCTATCTGATTAACGAATTCCTCGCTGCCCGCACCAACCAGCGCGACGATGAATGGGGCGGCGATTATCCACGGCGGATGCGTTTTGCCGTCGACGTGGTGCGCGCCGTGCGTGAGCGGGTCGGCAGCGACTTCATTATTATCTATCGCCTGTCGATGCTCGATCTGGTGGAAGGAGGCGGCACTTTTGAGGACACCGTACAGCTGGCGCAGGCTATTGAAGCGGCGGGCGCCAGCATCATCAATACCGGCATCGGCTGGCACGAGGCGCGCATTCCGACCATCGCCACGCCGGTGCCGCGCGGGGCCTTTACCTGGGCGACCCGTAAGCTGAAGGGCAAAGTGTCACTGCCCTTAATCACCACTAACCGTATTAACGATCCGCAGGTGGCGGAGGAGATTCTGGCGCGCGGCGACGCGGATATGGTATCGATGGCGCGGCCTTTTCTCGCCGATGCGGCGATCCTCTCCAAGGCGCAGGCCGGACGTGCGGACGAAATCAACACCTGTATCGGCTGTAATCAGGCCTGTCTGGATCAGATCTTTGCCGGGAAAGTAACGTCGTGCCTGGTGAATCCCCGCGCCTGCCACGAAACCAAAATGCCGATCGTACCGGCGGTGAAGATCAAAAAGCTGGCGGTGATTGGCGCAGGCCCCGCCGGGTTGTCTTTTGCGGTTAACGCGGCGGCGCGCGGCCACAGCGTGACCTTGTTCGACGCCCAGGCGGAACCGGGCGGGCAGTTTAACGTCGCCAAACAGATCCCCGGTAAAGAAGAGTTTTACGAGACGCTGCGCTACTACCGCACCATGATCGCGGTGACCGGCGTCGATCTGCGGCTGAACCAGCGGGTCACGCCTGACATGCTGGGAGACTTTGACGAGGTGATCCTCGCCTGCGGGATCGAGCCGCGCACCCCGCCGATCGAGGGGATCAAGCATCCGAAGGTGCTGACCTATCTGGACGTGCTGCGCGATAAAAAACCGGTCGGCGAGCGGGTGGCGATCATCGGCAGCGGCGGCATCGGTTTTGACACGGCGATGTATTTGAGCCAGCCGGGTGAGTCCACCAGCCAGAATATCGCGGAGTTTTGCGCCGAATGGGGAATTGATACCAGTCTGGATCAGCCCGGCGGCCTGCGGCCAGAAGGCGCGCAGTTACCGAAAAGCCCGCGGCAGATCGTGATGCTGCAACGCAAAGCCAGCAAGCCGGGGGAAGGACTCGGCAAAACTACCGGCTGGATCCATCGCGCTACCCTGCTGGCGCGCGGTGTGAAAATGATCCCGGCGGTGAGCTACGAAAAAATCGACGATGCCGGTCTGCATGTGCTGATCAACGGCGATCCACAACTCTTCGCGGTGGATCATGTGGTGCTTTGCGCAGGACAGGAGCCGCGCCGGGAACTGGCGGAGCCACTGCGCGAAGCGGGAAAAATCGTGCATCTCATCGGCGGCTGCGATGTGGCGCTGGAGCTGGACGCCCGCCGCGCGATTGCGCAGGGTACCCGGCTGGCGCTGGAGATATAAGTTTGCCTTTGCCGGACGGCGCTGCGCTTGCACCGGCCTACAAGGTACAATGCCACATTGTAGGCCCGGTAAGCGCAGCGCCACCGGGCGGGAAATTCAAAAGAAGGGAAGATGATCAGTGCTGGAGCTGTGCCAGTTCATCTTCGCTCAGACCGGTCATCTTCATCACGCTGAGCCGATCGAGGCCGTTTTGCAGCATCACGCGGGCGATTTTCAGCGTCGCTTCCCTTTCGCCTTTTTCAATGCCACGCTGCTCACCTAGTTGAATGCCTTTCTTGATGCCTTTCTGCTCCAGCTGCTGTGCAATCGTCATTAGTTCATCCTCATGCTGCGGCACGCGCAGTGCCAGTTCACGAACAAAGGCTTCCGCATCACATGTTTCGCCAACCTGTACGAGATAGTTTATCAATGATACTAACTGTTGTCCTGTCAGCGGGCTCGCCATTAATGCGCTAACCAGTCTATCCATCAGTTCGGCCAGATCGCGCTGATGAATGTGTTTTTGCAGGAGTGTCAGGGCCGCCATACTTCGATGGGTCATGATGTCATCATCAGAAATCACGGTCACATCAACCAACGGAAAATCTGTGCTGTAGAGTTTTTCAGCAATGACAGGATCATCAAAATTTTCCAGCCAGTTTGTCGAATACGGATAGGGGCTACGCTGACCGGTATAAAACAAAACCGGGATCACCAGCGGCAGCGCTTTATGCCCGGCATCAAGATGTCGCTGCATGGCTGCGACAGCATAGCGGATGAGGCGAAAAGCCATATGCCGGTCCGGTGTGGATTGATGCTCAATAAGCACATGAATATAACCGTCGCCGCCGGTCGTTTTCAGGCTATAGAGCACATCGCTATAGTAGGGGCGCAAACTTTCTTCAACAAAACTCCCGGATTCCAGTTTAAGCGTTCTGAGATCGCAGATAGCCCGTAATTCTGCGGGTAAATGCAGCTCCATAAAATCACGGGCGGTATCGGGGTGGGTCAAAAATTGTTTGAATGCGGCATCGTGTGGCGTTGGGGTAACGTGCTTTCCTTGCTTTCCCGTCATATTTTGCCTTCCTGGCAATAACCTTGTCCGGCACAATTGTACATAAATCGTGCCGGAAGTCCTGCTGATTTACCGCCTGCGTCCGGTTTTAACCGCTTTCAGCACCACGAATTTCTGGTTGGTGGCGATGGTTTCACAGTTGCCGAAAATCTTCTTCAGCTTGTGGAAATAATCCAGGTGGCGGTTCGCCACGATGCGCAGCTCGCCGTTGATTTTCAGGCAGCGGCGGGCGTGGTGGAACATCTCCCAGGCGATATTGTCCGTCAGCGCATGTTTTTGATGGAACGGCGGGTTACAGAGCACGGCGTCAAAACGGAACGGCTCGACGCCTGACAGCGCGTTGTTGATCATAAACTCGCAGCGATCCAGCGCCTCTGGCAGGTTGGTTTCGACGTTAAGACGGCTGGAGGCCACCGCCATCGGCGACTCATCCACGAATACCACGCTGGCCAGCGGGTTCTTATCCAGCAGCGTCAGGCCAATCACGCCGTTGCCGCAGCCGAGATCGACAATCTCCCCTTCCAGGTTATCCGGCAGATGCTGCATAAAGAAGCGCGCGCCGATGTCCAGCCCGGTACGGGAAAAGACGTTGGCGTGGTTGTGAATAGTCCAGTCGGTGCCGTCCAGTTTCCAGCTCAGGGTCTGCGGCGCATCGTTAAGCGCCGGGGCGCTGAAAGTGCAGTTCACCAGACGCGCTTTTTTCCAGGCCAGGGTAGTGGTGGTCGGCCCCAGCACTTTTTCAAACAGCTCAAGGGTCGAGTTGTGAATATCACGCGCTTTGGTCCCGGCGATGATGCGCGTTTGCGGCGTCACTACCGTGCGCAGGGTGCGAAGTTGCTGCTCCAGCAGGGCCAGGGTTTTCGGGATCTTAATCAGCACGACGCCCGGCGCGGCCGGGTATGCCGCGGTGCTGTCGAGGAAGGTGACATCCCCTTCGTTGAGATCGTTATGGCGCAGATTTTCACGGGTCGCCAGTTCGCTCAGGTAGGAGTCGCCAATGCTGTAAGGCTTGTGCTCCACCAGCGCGCAGGCCAGCGCACCAAAGGTGTCGTTGAAAATCAGGACCGGGCCACTGATTTCAGTTTCGTCCAGTTGTTGCAGCAGGTATTCATCCGCCGCTTCCCACGCCTGCAGTGGGTTGACGTCGTCCGTCTCCGGAAAACGTTTTAAGTTAAGTGAACGGAAACCGTTGTCTGAATGGCTCATCGGCCCTCCTGGATGGTAAAATTCGGTGTGATCCCCTGAATGGGGGCGTGAGTATACCCTTTTTTGACTGCTATCGTGGGGCAATGATGAGCAAACTTCTCTATCTCCAGGGCTATCCGGAAAATCTGCTGGCCCAGGTTACGACGCTCATCGAGCAGAACCGGCTCGGCGAGGTGCTGCAAAAGCGTTATCCCGATACGCACAACGTCACCACCGACAAGGCTCTCTATCAATATACCCAGGATCTGAAAAGTCAGTTTCTGCGCAATGCGCCGCCAATCAACAAAGTGGCCTACGACAATAAAATTCATGTGCTGAATAACGCCCTTGGTCTGCATACCGCCATTTCCCGCGTGCAGGGGGGCAAGCTGAAGGCAAAAGCGGAAATCCGCGTGGCGACGGTGTTTCGCAACGCGCCGGAAGCCTTTTTGCGCATGATAGTGGTGCATGAACTGGCGCACCTGAAAGAGAAGGATCACAGCAAGGCCTTTTATCAGCTGTGCTGTCATATGGAGCCGCACTATCATCAGCTGGAGTTTGATACTCGTCTGTGGCTGACGCATCAGGCGCTGGCATGATCGTCGCCTGACTTCTGCGGCGCAGCGCACTGGTTTTGTCACACTGACGTGCTACATTGGCGGATGGTCCCCTTTTACGGAGCACAACGCCGTTTATGATACGTTTCGCAGTCATTGGGACGAACTGGATCACCCGCCAGTTCGTCGATGCCGCCCATGAAACCGGCAAATATACCCTTACCGCCGTTTACTCCCGCAGCCTTGAACAGGCGCAGCATTTCGCCAGCGATTATCCGGTCGAACATCTGTTCACCTCCCTTGAGGCGCTGGCGCAAAGCCATGATATTGACGCGGTGTATATTGCCAGCCCGAACTCCCTGCACTTTTCGCAAAGCGAACTGTTCCTGCGCCATAAAAAGCATGTGATCTGCGAAAAGCCGCTGGCCTCCAATCTGCGTGAAGTGGAAGCCGCCATTGCCTGCGCGCGGGAAAATGGCGTGGTGCTGTTCGAAGCGTTTAAAACCGCCTCGCTGCCGAATTTCCTGCTGCTGCAACAGTCACTGCCGAAAGTGGGAAAGGTGCGCAAAGCCTTTATTAATTACTGCCAGTACTCTTCCCGCTATCAGCGCTATCTGGACGGCGAAAATCCGAACACCTTTAATCCGGCGTTTTCCAACGGCTCGATTATGGATATCGGCTTTTACTGCCTGGCCTCGGCGGTGGCGTTATGGGGCGAACCGCACAGCGTACAGGCCACGGCCAGTCTGCTGGACAGCGGCGTGGACGCGCACGGCGTGGTGGTGCTTAACTACGGCGATTTCAGCGTCACCCTGCAACATTCCAAAGTGAGTGAATCGGTGCTGGCGAGCGAGATCCAGGGCGAAGAAGGCTCGCTGGTCATTGAAAAAATCTCCGAATGCCAGAAAGTATCTTTTGTGCCGCGCGGCGGCAAGCCACAGGATCTCTCCCAACCGCAGCATATCAATACCATGCTGTATGAGGCAGAGCGCTTTGCCAGCCTGGTAGAAAACAATGAAGTGAACCATCCGGGCATCGCCATCAGCCGCATAACCGCGAACTTGCTGACGGAGATCCGCCGCCAGACCGGCGTGATTTTCCCGGCGGACAGCGAAGCCGCTGCCGATCCGGTGGCGTAAAGGTATGTAAAACAGATGTTACGTCCCATTGACGGAATGCGATCTCTGTCATATTTTGTTACTTGCAAAGGGGAGTAACTTCATTGCCGGTTGGTCGTCATTACGATGCGCAAGCATCCGGTCGCCGGGCATCCTTAAGGATGTAAGTGAGACCTTGCCGAAAGGCGAGGACCCGTGCATCTAAAATAAACGGCTATCGTCTTTCGACGTCAGCCGTTTTTTTTATGTAAGGAATTTCCTATGAATACTGTCGGCACACCGCTGCTCTGGGGCGGATTCGCAGTTGTCGTCGTGATCATGCTCGCCATCGACCTTCTGCTTCAGGGGCGTCGCGGCGCTCATACGATGTCCATGAAGCAGGCGGCCGTCTGGTCACTGGTCTGGGTATCACTCTCTTTGCTGTTTAACGCCGCCTTCTGGTGGTATCTCGCCAGCACCGAAGGCCGTGCCGTGGCCGATCCGCAGGCGCTCGCCTTCCTCACCGGTTACCTGATTGAGAAAGCGCTGGCCGTGGATAACGTCTTCGTCTGGCTGATGCTGTTCAGCTACTTCGCCGTGCCGCCTGCATTGCAACGTCGTGTATTGATCTACGGCGTGCTGGGGGCGATTGTGCTGCGTACCATCATGATTTTCGCCGGTAGCTGGCTGATCTCCCAGTTCGAATGGCTGCTGTACGTCTTCGGCGCGTTCCTGCTGTTCACCGGGGTGAAAATGGCGCTGGCGAAAGAAGACGAAGCGGGTATTGGCGACAAACCGCTGGTGCGCTGGCTGCGTGGTCATCTGCGCATGACGGACAAGATCGAAAGCGAGCACTTCTTTGTGCGTAAAAACGGTCTGCTGTACGCCACGCCGCTGCTGCTGGTGCTGATCCTGGTTGAGTTAAGCGACGTGATCTTCGCGGTCGACAGTATTCCGGCTATTTTCGCGGTGACCACCGATCCCTTTATCGTGCTGACCTCTAACCTGTTCGCGATCCTCGGTCTGCGCGCCATGTACTTCCTGCTGGCGGGCGTGGCGGAACGCTTCGCGCTGCTGAAGTACGGCCTGTCGGTGATCCTGGTGTTTATCGGTATCAAGATGCTGATCGTCGACTTCTACCATATCCCGATTGCCATCTCCCTTGGCGTGGTGGGCGGTATTCTGGCGATAACCCTGCTGCTTAACGCCTGGGTGAATCACCAGAACGACAAGAAAAAGCTTCAGGGATGACAGACAGAACCTTCTCCGGCAACGGAGAAGGTTTAATTGTTGGCCATGTCACAAATATGTTATCAGACAGTTAAAAAACACGACACTTACCACCAATCCAGCCTCTTGTTCTTTCCCGCCGCCTGCGAATGCGTATACTCCTCTTTGCAAACATTTGTTACATCCCGACATGAACATCCCTTAAGAGGATGTCCGGGATGGCACTACAACACCATCTAAGGAATTCCTCATGAGTACGCAACACTCCACAGGTGTGCTGCACCGTCTGGTGCATGGCAGTCTGGTAAAACAAATTCTCGTCGGGTTAGCGCTGGGCATTCTGCTCGCCTGGGTATCAAAACCAGCCGCGCTTGCTGCCGGTCTGCTGGGCACGCTGTTCGTCGGCGCGCTGAAAGCGGTGGCGCCGGTGCTGGTACTGATGCTGGTGATGGCATCCATCGCCAATCACCGCCACGGTCAGAAAACCAATATCCGTCCTATTCTGGTGCTCTATCTGGTGGGCACCTTTTCCGCTGCCTTAACCGCCGTGGTATTCAGCTTCCTGTTCCCGTCCACCCTGCAACTGGTGACCGGCGCGACGGACATCACGCCGCCCGCTGGCATTACGGAAGTGCTGCGTGGCCTGCTGATGAGCATGGTGTCTAACCCGGTACATGCGTTGCTGGAAGCCAACTATATCGGCATTCTGGTGTGGGCCATTGGTCTGGGCTTTGCGCTGCGTCACGGCAGCGACTCCACCAAAAGCCTGATTAACGATGTGTCGGACGCGGTGACCTTTATGGTGAAGCTGGTGATCCGCTTTGCGCCGATCGGTATTTTTGGCCTGGTGTCGGCGACGCTGGCGGAAACCGGTTTTGCCACCCTCTACGGCTATGCGCATCTGCTGCTGGTGCTGATTGGCTGTATGTTCCTGGTGGCGCTGGTGATCAACCCGCTGCTGGTGTTCTGGAAAATTCGCCGCAATCCTTTCCCGCTGGTGCTGCTGTGCCTGCGTGAAAGCGGCGTGACGGCGTTCTTTACCCGCAGCTCGGCGGCGAACATTCCGGTCAACATGGCGCTGGCGGAAAAACTGAATCTGGACCGCGATACCTACTCGGTTTCCATTCCGCTGGGGGCGACGGTCAATATGGCGGGCGCGGCGATCACCATTACCGTGCTGACCATGGCGGCGGTGCATACGCTGGGTATTCCGGTTGATTTGCCGACGGCGCTGCTGTTGAGCGTGGTGGCCTCGCTGTGTGCCTGTGGGGCATCGGGCGTGGCGGGTGGTTCGCTGCTGTTGATCCCGCTGGCGTGTAATATGTTCGGCATTCCGAACGATATTGCCATGCAGGTGGTGGCGGTGGGCTTTATCATCGGCGTGTTGCAGGATTCCTGCGAAACCGCGCTTAACTCATCCACCGACGTGCTGTTCACCGCGGCAGCATGCCAGGCGGAAGATGAACGCCTGGCGAAAAACGCATTGCGCAGTTAATGACGTGTTGCCCGGCGGCGCAAGCTTGCCGGGCCTGGGTTGATTTGTAGGTCGGGTAAGCGCAGCGCCACCCGACAACAGGTTTACAGCGTTACGCCGCTTTTAAAGATCGCCAGCTCGCGGAAATCGTTACGCTCGTTGCAGGTCTGCTTGCCACTGGCGATATCCGCAATCACATCCACGAATTCGTTCAGCAGCTCCGGCATCATTTTGCCGTGGATCAGCTGACCCGCGTCAAAATCGATCCAGTGCTTTTTCTTCGCCGCCAGCTCGCTGTTAGTGGCGATTTTCACCGTCGGCACAAAACCGCCGTACGGCGTACCGCGACCGGTGGAGAACAGCACCATATGGCAACCGGCACCGGCCAGCGCGCTGGTGGCGACGGCATCGTTACCCGGCGCGGAAAGCAGGTTCAGACCGTGCTTTTGCAGACGCTCGCCGTAACGCAGCACGTCCACCACCTGGCTGGCCCCCGCTTTCTGGGTACAGCCGAGGGATTTCTCTTCCAGCGTAGTGATGCCACCGGCTTTGTTGCCCGGCGACGGGTTCTCGTAAATCGGCTGGTTGTGAGCGATAAAATACTGTTTGAAATCGTTCACCATGGTGACGGTTTTTTCAAAGGTGGTTTCATCGACACAGTGGCTCATCAGGATCTGTTCCGCGCCAAACATCTCCGGCACTTCGGTCAGCACGGTGGTGCCGCCGTTACCGATGACGTAATCCGAGAAACGACCGAGCATCGGGTTAGCGGTGATGCCGGACAGGCCATCGGATCCGCCGCACTCCAGCCCAAACTTCAGCTCGCTTAGTTTTCCCGGCTCGCGTTTGTCGTGACGCATCGCTTCATATAACTGATGCAGATGTTCAAGGCCCGCTTCCACTTCGTCGTCCTGATGCTGACAGACCATAAAGTGAACGCGCTCCGGATCAAAGTCGCCCAGGGTTTCGCGGAAGGCGTCGACCTGGTTGTTTTCACAGCCGAGGCCAATCACCAGCACCGCGCCCGCATTCGGGTGGCGCACCATGTTTTGCAGCATGGTGCGGGTGTTGATGTGGTCATCCCCCAGCTGCGAGCAGCCGTAGGTGTGACTGAACAGGAACACGCCGTCGGTGCCTTCGGCATCGTTGGTTTCTTTCAGAAAGCGCGTCTGGATCTGACGGGCGATACCGTTCACGCAGCCGACGGTCGGCAGGATCCACAGTTCATTGCGGATGCCGACTTCGCCGTTGGCCCGGCGGTAGATCTCAACGTCGCGATCCGCACCCTGCGCGGCTTCAGCCTGAGGTTCAGGTTGATAGCTATACTCGTCCAGATCGCTCAGGTTGGTGCGGGCATTATGAGAGTGAATATATTCACCCTCAGCAATGTCTGCCGTGGCGTGACCAATAGGCAAACCGTATTTCACCACGTTTTCGCCCTGATGGATGGTGCGCAGGGCGAACTTATGCCCGCGTCCTACTGCCTGACGCAGCCGCACCGTCTGGTTATCTACGGTAACTTCTGCGCCTTCCGCCAGGTCAGCCAGTGCGACTGCGACGTTGTCCAGCGAATGGATCTTGATGTATTGCATATCAACCTCAAACGGCCTTAGTTCAGTTCAATCGCGAAGTAGTCACGCGCATTGTTAAAGCAGATATTTCTCACCATCTCGCCCAGCAACTGAATGTCGGCAGGGGCTTCGCCCGCTTCGACCCAGCGGCCAATCATCTGGCACAGAATGCGACGGAAATATTCATGACGGGTATAGGACAGGAAGCTACGGCTGTCGGTCAGCATACCGACGAAGCGGCTTAACAGGCCCAGCTGCGCCAGCTGTGTCATCTGACGTTCCATGCCGTCTTTCTGATCGTTAAACCACCAGCCTGAGCCGAACTGCATTTTGCCCGGCATGCCTTCCCCCTGGAAGTTACCGATCATGGTGCCCAGCACTTCGTTATCGCGCGGGTTCAGACAGTAAAGGATGGTTTTCGGCAACAGGTTTTCTTCGTTCTGTTTGCTGAGCAGCTTCGACAGCTCTTCCGCCATCGGACGGTCGTTGATGGAGTCAAAGCCCACATCCGGCCCCAGCAGTTTGAACTGGCGCAGGTTGTTATTACGCAGCGCGCCAATGTGGTACTGCTGGACCCATTCACGACGAGCATATTCCGCGCCGAGGAACACCAGCACGGCGGTTTTGAACTGCGCCACTTCATGCTCGCTCAGGGTTTCGCCTGCCAGACGACGCGCAAGGATGCTGTCCAGCTCGGCCTCGTTCGCTTCCGCAAACAGCACCACGTCCAGGGCGTGGTCGGAGACTTTACAACCGTGCGCAGCAAAGTGATCCAGACGTTTGGTCAGGGCAGTTTGCAGATCGCTGAAACGGCGGATCTCGGTATCGGAGACTTCACCCAGTTTCGCCATGTAATCGTTAAAGGTCGCCTGTTCAATATTGAAGGCTTTATCCGGACGCCAGCTCGGCAGCACTTTAATGCTGAAGGAAGTGTCTTTCGCGACGGTGGCGTGATGCTCCAGCGAGTCAATCGGATCGTCGGTGGTGCCGACCATTTTCACATTCATCTGCTGCATGATACCGCGGGCAGAGAACGCCTCCTGCGCCAGCAGTTCGTTACCCTGATGCCAGATCTCGTCAGCGGTGGACGGCGACAGCAGTTTGCCGGTGATACCGAACGGGCGACGCAGTTCAAGGTGAGTCCAGTGGTACAGTGGGTTGCCGATGGTATGCGGAACAGTGGCCGCCCAGGCATCAAACTTTTCGCGGTCAGAGGCATCGCCGGTACACAGGCGCTCCGGCACGCCGTTGGTACGCATGGCGCGCCATTTGTAGTGGTCGCCTTTCAGCCAGATGTCATACAGGTTTTTAAAGCGGTAGTTTTCTGCGATCTGCTGCGGCGGTAAATGGCAGTGGTAATCGAAAATCGGCTCATCTTTTGCGTAATCGTGATACAGACGGCGGGCAAATTCGGTATCTAACAGGAAATCTTCGGTCATAAACGGAGTCATTATCGTCTTCCTCTAAAAAGAGCGTAGATGTATGCCTTAATGCTGACAAAGTTATCACACCAATTTCTACAGACCGAAGATATTTTCGTGAGTTAGATCAATAAATGCTGACAAATAAACTACCCCGATTGGGGTAAACATCCCCGCAGGCCGCGCCAGCTCTGGCTTCGCTGACCGAAAATAAAGACCACACAAAGAAACGCACTTTTGTGATGTCACTCACCTTTTAAAGTTGTATGACAAGTTATCTTTCTGCCGTCGCAAAACATAGACCGACGGAATGTATTACAGGTGAGTTACTCACCCGGATTAACGGTACGGATACCGAATTTCGCACGAATGACAATGGCAAGGTTTGGACCGTACCGGGAATCAGTCCCGATTTCGCTCCCCCCGTTACATAACATCCCCCGACCTGGTCGGGAGGTGAACCGCCAGAGGCGGAAATAACATAACGATGAGGTTTACATGCGTAAAATTAAAGGGTTACGTTGGTACATGATAGCGCTGGTGACGCTCGGTACCGTACTGGGTTACTTGACGCGTAATACCATCGCTGCGGCGGCACCAACGCTGATGGAAGAACTGCATATTTCCACGCAACAATATTCCTACATTATTGCGGCCTACTCCGCGGCTTACACCATCATGCAGCCGGTGGCGGGTTATGTGCTGGATATTCTCGGCACCAAAGTTGGCTACGCGGTCTTCGCCGTGACCTGGGCCATCTTCTGCGGCGCAACAGCGCTGGCGGGAAGCTGGGGTGGACTGGCGCTGGCGCGTGGCGCAGTGGGTGCCGCTGAAGCCGCGATGATCCCGGCGGGTCTGAAAGCCGCCTCCGAGTGGTTCCCGGCCAAAGAGCGTTCTATCGCCGTCGGCTACTTCAACGTCGGTTCCTCTATTGGCGCGATGATTGCCCCGCCGCTGGTGGTCTGGGCCATCGTGATGCACAGCTGGCAGCTGGCGTTCATTATCTCCGGCGTCCTGAGCTTTGCCTGGGCTATGGCCTGGCTGATTTTCTACAAACATCCGCGCGATCAGAAAAAACTGACCGAAGAAGAACGTAGCTACATCATTGGCGGTCAGGAAGCGCAGCACCAGACCAACAACGGCAAAAAAATGTCCGTATGGCAGATTCTGGGCACCCGTCAGTTCTGGGGCATCGCCCTGCCGCGTTTCCTCGCAGAACCGGCCTGGGGTACCTTTAACGCCTGGATCCCGCTGTTCATGTTCAAAGTCTACGGCTTTAACCTGAAAGAAATCGCGATGTTTGCCTGGATGCCGATGCTGTTTGCTGACCTGGGTTGTATCGTCGGGGGTTACCTGCCGCCGCTGTTCCAGCGCTGGTTTGGCGTGAACCTGATCGTGTCCCGTAAAATGGTGGTGACCATGGGTGCGGTACTGATGATTGGCCCTGGCATGATCGGCCTGTTCACCAGCCCGTATGTGGCAATCGGCCTGCTGTGCATCGGTGGTTTTGCTCACCAGTCCCTGTCCGGCGCGCTGATCACCCTCTCTTCTGACGTGTTCGGTCGTAACGAAGTGGCAACCGCAAACGGTCTGACCGGCATGGCGGCCTGGACGGCAAGCACCATGTTTGCGCTGGTAGTAGGTGCGCTGGCGGATACCATCGGCTTCAGCCCGCTGTTCGCGGTACTGGCAGTGTTCGACATCATGGGCGCTGTGGTGATCTGGACGGTGCTGAAAAGTAAATCGGCCGCGGAGCTGGAAGCGGAAAAAGCCGCCTATGGCGGACCCGCGACACAAAGTTAAAACGCGCTGTTAAACCATTTGCATACGAGCCGCCCCGTTGTCCGGGGCGGCTTTTTACTTTTCTGCGGTGGTGAGAATGGCGTAAAAGTGGTATAACAAATCTAATCTGACTTATCCTGCCTGGAGTGTATATGGAAATCACTGACACGCGTCGTTTGTATCAGCAGCTCGCTGCTGAGCTGAAAAGCCGTATTGAAAACGGCGTGTATCTCGTTGGTGATAAACTGCCTGCCGAGCGCTTCATTGCGGATGAAAAAAACGTCAGCCGTACCGTGGTGCGTGAAGCCATCATCATGCTGGAAGTGGAAGGCTACGTTGAAGTGCGTAAAGGCTCCGGGATCCACGTGATGTCGAACCAGCCTAAATACCAGCAGGTGCCGGACGAAACGCTTGAGTTCGCCAACTACGGCCCGTTTGAACTGCTACAGGCCCGCCAGCTGATTGAAAGCAATATTGCCGAGTTCGCCGCCACCCAGGTGACGAAACAGGACATTATGAAGCTGATGGAAATCCAGGATCGGGCGCGCCAGGAGAAATGCTTCCGCGATTCCGAATGGGATTTGCAGTTCCACGTTCAGGTAGCCCTTGCCACGCAGAATACGGCGCTCGCGGCGATTGTCGAAAAGATGTGGACGCAGCGTATTCATAACCCGTACTGGAAAAAGCTGCACGATCATATCGATTTACGTACCGTGGATAACTGGTGCGACGATCATGACCAGATCCTTAAAGCCCTGATCCGTAAAGACCCGCATGCCGCCAAGCTGGCGATGTGGCAGCATCTGGAAAACACTAAACAGATGCTGTTTAACGAAACCAGCGATGATTTCGAATTCAACGCTGACCGCTATCTTTTTGCAGATAATCCTGTGGTTCACCTTGATGCTGCCGCGAACGCGGTAAAATAAATTTTTATCCTCCACAGCAGGCGCTCCTGCGCTTGCTGCGCTCCCCGCAGTAACAAAAGGTATAGAGTGTCAGCCTTTGTAAATACTCTGGTCTCCCCCCTACGCCACAAGCAAAATCAATTCTTACATTTCATAAATTTTGAGACGCAGAACTCCGGCATTTGTTACAATTAGATGCAATTTGCCCGCACGTATAGGTGCACAGGATCCGATCTGGCGTGACGTTAACCGATGTACCAGGAATAACGAATGGAACTATTTACTCAGCTACTTAATGCATTGTGGAGTCAGGATTTCGAGACGCTGGCGAATCCTTCCATGATCGGCATGCTTTATTTCGTCCTGTTTATGATTTTGTTCCTGGAAAATGGCCTGCTGCCCGCCGCCTTTCTGCCCGGCGACAGCCTGTTAGTGCTGGTGGGCGTACTGATCGCCAAAGGCGCGATGAGCTATCCGCTCACCATAGCGCTGCTGACTACCGCCGCCAGCCTCGGCTGCTGGCTGAGCTACATCCAGGGCCGCTGGCTGGGTAATACCCGCATTGTGCAGAACTGGCTGTCGCATCTGCCCGCGCATTATCACCAGCGCGCGCACCATATGTTCCACAAACACGGCCTGTCTGCGCTGCTGTTAGGGCGATTTATTGCATTTGTTCGCACACTGTTACCAACTATTGCCGGGATCTCTGGTCTGAACAATGCGCGCTTCCAGTTTTTCAACTGGATGAGCGGTCTGCTCTGGGTGGTGATCCTGACGACCCTGGGCTATCTTCTTGGTAAGACGCCGGTTTTCCTCAAATATGAGGATGCGCTGATGTCCTGCCTGATGTTGCTGCCGGTCGTACTGCTGGTGTTTGGACTCATCGGTACGCTGGTGGTGTTATGGAAGAAAAAATATGGAAAGCAGGAATAACCGGATGCTTATTCAACGCACGTCGATGAAGCGCGTTGCTTTAATGGTGGCAGCAGTCATGCTGTTCACGATCTTTTTCTTTGCCTGGGCGACGCTGCAACAGCGTGAGTCAACGCTGGCTATTCGCCCGGCCAGCCAGAGCGTCAGCGTGCCTGACGGCTTTTCTATCTGGCATCATCTGGATGCTAACGGCATTCGCTTTAACAGCATTACCCCGCAGAATGACACGCTGTTAATTAAGTTTGATTCCAGCGCGCAGAGCGCTGCCGCCAAAGTGGTGCTCGATCGCACCCTGCCCCATGGCTATATCATCGCGCAACAGGATGACGATGATAAAGCCGCGGTATGGCTTTCCCGACTGCGCGATACGCCACATCGGCTGGGTTGAAAACTTCAATTATTCCGAAACTTCGCCCGCATTTTGGTTTTCTCCCCGTTCGTTACTATGCTTAGTACACGGGCACCCATCTTACTCTTTTAATCAACTGGATTTCGGCGCCTCATGTTGAGGCCCGTAGCAACAATGGAAGGTTTCAAGAATGAAATACCGCACCGCACTGGCGTTAGCCCTTTTTTCACTGAGTGCCGCTTCACAGGCTGCTTCCCTTTGTCAGGAAAAGGAGCAGGATATTCAAAAGGAAATCCGTTACGCCGAGAAGCACAATAATCAGAGCCGTATCGACGGCCTGAATAAAGCACTTAGCGAAGTCAGAGCCAATTGCACGGACAGCAAATTGCGCGCCGATCATCAGGAGAAGATCGCCGATCAGAAAGAAGAGATTGCCGAACGCGAGCAGGATCTTCAGGAAGCGAAGCAAAAAGGCGATGCGGATAAGGTGTCCAAAAGAGAACATAAGCTGAAAGAGGCTCAGGAAGAACTGAAAGCGCTTGAGGCTCGGGATTATTAAAGGAAGTTAACACTCACTCACTGGAGAGAACTATGTCAAAAGATACCAATACGGAACATCTGCGCGCTGAGTTGAAATCCCTGACGGACACCCTGGAAGAAGTGCTGAATAGCTCCGGGTCAAAATCGAAAGAAGAGCTGAGTAAACTGCGTAGCAAGGCTGAACGTGCGCTGCATGAAAGCCGTTACCGTCTGGGCGAGACCAGTGACATTATCGCTAAACAGACACGTGAAGCGGCCGGTAAGGCTGAAGATTATGTACGTGAGAATCCATGGACTGGCGTTGGCATCGGTGCTGCGATTGGCGTAGTGCTGGGCGTCCTGATTTCGCGTCGTTGATTATGGATAGTTCACGTCACACAAACGGGCCCGGTAAAAGCGTTCTGGGCATCGGGCAGCGCATTGTGACCATCATCGTTGAGATGGTGGAAACGCGTCTGCGGCTGGCAGTGGTTGAGCTGGAAGAAGAGAAAGCGAATCTCTTCCAGCTTCTCCTGATGGTAGGTCTGACCATGCTGTTCGCCGCTTTCGGACTGATGAGTCTGATGGTGCTGATCATCTGGGCCATTGACCCGCAATACCGTCTGAACGTCATGATTGGCACGACGGCGGTACTGCTGATTGGCGCATTGATTGGTGCTATATGGACCCTGCGTAAAGCGCGCCGGTCCACCCTGCTGCGTCATACCCGTCAGGAGCTGTCCAACGATCGTTCGTTGCTGGAGGATGATTGAGATGAGCAGTCAGATTGATCGCCAAAGGCGTAAGGCCGTGCTGCTGAGCCAGATCCAGCAGCAACGTCTGGATCTCGCCGCCAGCCGTCGCGACTGGGAAGAGAGAACCGTATCTTACGATCGCGGATGGAATACGCTGTTAAGCCTGCGCTCATGGGCGCTGGTGGGCAGTAGCCTGCTGGCTATTCGCACCATCCGCAATCCTAATATGCTGGTACGCTGGGGGAAGCGCGGTTTTGCTGCGTGGAGCGCCTGGCGCCTGGTGCAAACGACGTTACGCCAGCAACACCTGCGTTAACCTGTCCCCTGCCCGGCGGATCGCCGTCGGGTATATTTCTCCCGCCTGTTATTACTCAGAATATTTGATAAAGATTGACAGTTTTCCTTGCTAACAATCTCTTATCGCTACGCCTATTATCCTCTCCATCAACGGCAAACGTGCGCCAGACGCCGTAACTGCCTGAACAATCACACTTGCATACCGCATGAGATTTCTGGAGAGTAAAATGAAAAAATTAGAAGATGTTGGTTTCCTGGTAGCGCGTATTCTGATGCCAATCCTGTTTATCTATGCGGGCTGGGGAAAAATTAACGGGTATGCAGGTACACAACAGTACATGGAAGCGATGGGCGTGCCGGGCTTTTTCCTGCCGCTGACCATTCTGCTTGAGTTCGGCGGCGGTCTGGCGATCCTGTTTGGTTTCCTGACCCGTACCACCGCGCTGTTCACCGCAGGCTTTACCCTGCTGACCGCTTTCATTTTCCACAATAACTTTGCGGAAGGGGTGAACGCGCTGATGTTCATGAAAAACCTGTCCATCGCTGGCGGCTTCCTGCTGCTGGGCATCACCGGGCCGGGCGCATTCAGCATCGACCGTGTGCTGAATAAAAAGTGGTAAGGCTTCTATACTAAACTGCTGACGTAGTATGCAGGCCAGCGCAAGCGTAGCGCCGCCGGGCATCGACAACCTTTGCCAGGTGGCGCTTCGCTCACCTGGCCTGTGATTTTTTGCGCATCTGCCCAACCTGAAGGAGAACGTGATGGGACAACTAATTGACGGTGTCTGGCATGACACCTGGTACGACACTAAATCCACAGGCGGCAGCTTTAAGCGTTCAGTCTCAGCTTTCCGCAACTGGCTGACCGCCGATGGCGCGCCAGGCCCGAGCGGTGAAGGCGGATTCGCCGCCGAAAAAGGCCGTTATCACCTCTATGTTTCCCTCGCCTGTCCGTGGGCGCACCGCACGCTGATCATGCGTAAATTAAAAGGCCTGGAGCCGTTTATTGATGTCTCGGTGGTCAATCCGCTGATGCTGGAAAACGGCTGGACCTTTGACGACAATTTCCCGGCGGCGACCGGCGACACCCTCTATCAGCACGACTTCCTCTACCAGCTCTATCTGCATGCCGATCCGCACTACAGCGGTCGCGTCACCGTGCCGGTGCTGTGGGATAAAAAGAACCAGACCATCGTCAGTAATGAATCGGCGGAAATCATCCGCATGTTCAATACCGCGTTCGATGCGCAGGGCGCCCGCGCGGGGGATTACTACCCGACGGAGTTGCAGTCGCAGATTGATGAGCTGAACGGCTGGATCTATGACACTGTGAACAACGGCGTCTACAAAGCGGGCTTCGCCACCAGCCAGGCCGCTTACGACGAGGCGGTCACCGCGCTGTTTGATTCGCTGTCGCGCCTGGAGCAGATCCTCGGCCAGCACCGCTATCTCACCGGCGATCGTCTGACTGAAGCCGATATCCGTCTGTGGACCACGCTGATCCGCTTCGATCCGGTCTACGTCACGCATTTCAAATGCGATAAGCACCGCATCAGCGATTACCTGAATCTGCACGGCTTCCTGCGTGATATCTGGCAGATGCCGGGTATTGCAGAAACGGTGGATCTTGCGCACATCCGCACCCACTACTATTGCAGCCACAAGACCATTAACCCGACCGGTATTATTTCCATCGGCCCATGGCAGGATCTTGATGAGCCGCACGGTCGCGACGCCCGTTTCGGCAACCGCGACACCGAATAACCTGACCCGCGCGGCGGTGGCGTTTACAGACGCCGCAGCCGCGCCACCAGTTCACCTGCCTCATCGATTACGGTTTGCGCTGACGGCCTGCATAAGCACTCCAGCGATACCGCCCCCTGATAGCCCGCCAGTCTGAGCGCGGTGTAGACCTCCTCCAGCGGTAAATGTCCGTACCCCGGAAATCCCCGGTTCGAATCCGCCAGATGCACATGGCGCAGACGCGGGCCGAGCGTGGCGATGGCCTGCGCATAATCCGCGTCTTCAATACTGGCGTGGAACAGATCCCAGAGCACGCCGACGTTTTCCGGCGCATCACTGAACGCCAGGTAATCCATCATCTCCTGCGCGCTGTGCAACTGACAGACTTCATAGCGGTTGAGCGCCTCCAGGATCAGCACCACGCCGTTGCGCCGCGCGTACTCGACGCAGGGAAACAGCGCCGCCGCCAGCTCGCTCATATACTGCCCTTTATCCAGCGGCAGTTCCGTGGCGCGCAACGATCCAATGGTGACGTGGCTGCCAAGCTGCGCGGCGGCGTCAATATGTTGAAAGAGTCGCGCCTGGGTACGGCGCACCACGCTTTTATCAGCCGACAGCAACGTCAGCCCGTCACGTTTACGCGCCTGGCCGGTGGCGATGGTGGTACAGCCAAGACCCGCGAGATCTAACGCCTGGCGGATGGCCGCCACCTCCACGCCCTCGTAATCATTGATGCACAGCTCGGCGGCATCAAAGCCGCTGGCCGACAGCCAGGCCAGCCCGTGACCAAATTGCGCGGCCGGAAAGGGCGAAAAAGGCGTGTCGTACTGACAGGCCAGGGTGGCGCTGAAGGCGATCATTTTTTGACGGCCCGCTGTAAAATGCGCCCGGCTTTTTTGGCAAACTGCGACGCCGCCTGTTCAACCGTCAGGTTGCCCTGGTCAATGTTCTGAATGGTGTCATGCCAGAGCGCCACCAGCTGCGGGTTATCAAAGTAAGGCGAAGTCGGGATCTTATGCGGCAGCGCCAGCGACGACTTGATCCCCGTAACAGTAATATTGTCATCCTTTAACACGCCGCTCGATGACAGCTGCGCCACGGCCTTTTTGCTCAGCGGCGTACCGCGCTCCAGCCCCATCGCCGCCACGCCTGCCGGATCGTTCATCAGGAAGTCGATCAGCTTCGCCGCCTGCTGCGGATGTTTACTGGTTTTCGCCACGCTGAACATCATGGTCGGTTTCAGGAACAGCCCCGCGTCCTTAGCGCCTGGCAGCATAAAGAACGGCCCCAGCTCCAGCTTGTTATAAGGCGCGGCGAGGTTGTTCTCGTACATCACCGCATTGGTGTTCCACATGTAGATCCCGCCCCATTGCCCCTGGATCCAGGGCTTCATTTCCCAGGTGTTGGACTTACCGTATGACGACAGCACGCGGGTCGACGGGAAGACGTGGCTGTCCACCAGATCTTTATAGACCTGGAAAAACTCCACCCACTGCTGCGGGGTGTAATTAAATTTCCCGGCTTTTTCGTCGATGGCGGCGATATTATGTTTTTGTACCATCCATGACTGCACCAGGGTGATCGACTCCATATAGTCGAGCACCAGCGGATATTTATTTTCGTCCTTCGCTTTAAAGGCTTTCCCGGCGGCTTTTAATTCATCCCAGCTTTGCGGATAGGCGACGCCCATTTCCTGCCACAATTTCTGGTTGTAATAAAAACTGCGCGCGGTCATCGCCACCGGAATACCGTTCAGCTTGTTATTCACCATGACGCTTTGCAGCGACTGCGAATCATACTGGCTGAGATCGATGCTCTCTTTCAGCTTCAGCAGGTCGTAAAAACCGTCGCCGTCTTTGGAGAACAGCGGCAGCCAGTTCCAGTTGGTCTGAATGACATCCGGTTCATTTCCCCCAGCCATCTGCACCGTCAGACGCGAGAGATACCCTTCCCAGCCTGCATATTCCGCTTTCACCTGAATATCCGGGTTTTGCTTTTCAAACAGCTCAATAGCTTTCAGCGTCGCCTGATGACGGCTGTTGCCGCCCCACCAGGAGATACGAATTTCCGCAGGCTGGGCCACCGCCGCACAGGCGCAGACCAGCAACAACGATGCCGTGACGGGCAAGAGTTTCTTTAACATAGCGCGCTCTCTCAGGAATGAATGCTGCGTAATACGTGGTCTGGAATATCCGCCAGATACAGCGCCGGCAGGCCGTCTTTATCGGAGCTGAACAACACCTGTTTTTCATCCGGCGTGAACGACGGATGCGGATGCGTCACCTGCCGATCGCCGTCCAGCACGCGCCATGACGAGCTGTGGCGCGCCACTTTGTGCGTCTGCTTGCGGGCAATATCGAACAGGTAAAGATAGGGATCGGTGGCATCGCCATAGCCCGCGTTATCGGCAATATCAATGGGTTTACCGGAGCCGTCGCCCACCACCAGCGTGCCGCTGTCGTTGCTCATCACGTGCGAGCACGGCGGCATGGCGATCAGCTTTTCATCTTCACCACTGTCGCCATTTACCCGGCACAGCCAGCGCACCGGGCTGTCCTTGACGTAGGTGACGTACATCAGCGCCGAGCCGTCAGGCACCCAGAATTCATGGGTATAGCTCTCCCCCGGCGCAGGCTCTTTGGCTTTGCGGATGTGGCTGCCGTCATCGTTCATCAGCCACATGCGGGCATCCACCTGATCCAGCGGCCCTTCGTGGCAGAAAGCCACCGTGTTGTCGTCGAAAGGACGGTAAATGGGGTGCCCGAGCCACTGATTTTCTTCCAGCAGGGTTTCCCGCTCGCCATTCTCCAGCGAGATGCGGATCACCCGACAGCGCGGCTGCTCGGCATAAAACTCTTGGAAGACGGTCCAGTCGCTGATGGGTCGCCAGCTGTCGCGATGAATCTCCACGCCCACCAGTTTGTTGCAGTCGGAATTCGCCACCCAGGTGCCGTAACCCACCCACTCATCCGGTACGCGATACACCACGCTTTCTTCCTGCGTCGCCAGCGTCACGCGCATCAGATTGCGCTCGTCCTTCACGTAATAAAGATATTGCTCATCCGGTGAGAGAAAACCGCCAAAGGTATTATCCCCCGGCCCTTCGGTAAGCTGTTTTGCTTCGCCGCTGGCGATGTCGAGTAAATAATAATTGCGCGTGCCGCTGAACTCGCCGGCGAAAATTAACTGGCGTCCCTCATCCAGGAAACACTTTTGATAGAAGTAGTTACGATGACAAATAATATCCGGCGGCGTCAGGCGAATAACCCGCGCGCCGGTATCCTCATCGGTATATTCATAATAATGAAGCTGAACCCTATCCCCTTTCGCCATCATTTTTCTCCGTTAGTGATAAATAACTGTCGATCGTCCGGGCGCTTGCCCGTATGGTGAGTGAACAGCTTCCCCAGGAAACAGGTCATAATGTCCGCTGCACCCTTGTTATTGCTGGAAGTCAACACGCCGAAAATATGGGACTGGCACTATTTCCAGCACATTGCCGCCATCCTGAAGGCGCACCATTTCAATGGCCTTATCATTCATCAGCAGTCGCTGATCGCCGACCTTGCCGCGCCCTCGCCCGGCTGCCGTCCCGGCGACATTCGCCATTTGATCCATCGCCGCGACCATGCGCTTTTGTATCTGCAAAAGGTCAGTCGCTACTGCGATGAGCACAATCTGCAACTCTGGTTACAGGGGGAAGCCACCCCCGATTGCAGCGAACAGAAAGCGAAATTCCCGGAGTTTTTTCTCACGGAATCGCGCGGCGATGACGCCAGCTTTACCGACTGGCTGTTCGGCCATGCCATTCCGGAACTGCTCCGGCTGCTGCCGTCGGTACGCGGATTACGGCTCTCACTTTCCACCCCGGACATGAGCAACGAAGCGTGGAAAGGCGTATTAAACCTGCTGTACCAGTCAGTGCGCCGTCAGGGTCGCCAGCTGGTGCTGCGCGATTACCGGGACAAAACCTGGCCGCGGCATATGTTAAAAACCGCGCTGGAGGCGCTGCCTGGCGATGTGCGCGCCTCGGTCAAAGCCACCGAGCTGGATTACCGTCCCGGCTTTGCCAACAACCCCAACCTGACCACCCTGACGGGTTTCACCAAATGGCTGGAGTTTGATATGTGGGGCATCGAATACGGCTGGACGCTGCTGCCCTGCTATTTACTGGAGGAGTTTCACCAGCGTTTACAGTGGTTCAGCGGTCAGGAGGGCGCGATGCCCGAAGCCGTTACCCTGCGCCTTAACTGGGAGTGGATCCCCGATCTGGAGCTGACCGACTCCCTTAATGAAATCAATCTCTACGGCCTTGCCCGGCAGGTGCGCGAGCCGGACAGCACGCCCGCAGCCCTTCTGCGCGCCTGGCTGCAAACTCATGCGGTAGCGCCCCTGCCGCTGCATCTTGAGACGCTGTTCAGCAACCTGCTGAGCGCCAGCTACGAATGGAGCTGCAAAACCCCGACGCTGCTCGGCCGCGTGCTGCAATCCCACAGCCAGCCGCCCGCTACCTTCCAGCAGGCATTGCACCTGCTGCATCTGGATACCCGCAGCGCAAACTGGGCGCAGGCGTTTCAGCCGCTGATGCCCGCCGACGATCCCGAACTGGGTCAGCAACAGTTTCAGCTTATTGAACTGGAACGGCAGCAGACGCTGTTCCTCGCCGGTCATATGCAGACCCTCGCCCAGCAGTTGCAGAGCGATAACCATCTCAGCCCGGCATTCACTCGCCGCCTCACCGACACCACCACCCGCGCCCTGTGGTATACCCGCGCTTACAGCGCCGTAACGCGGGCCATCGTGCTGCGGATCTGGATACGCAAATATGGCGCGCAGTCCGGTATGGCCCAGCAGTTCACCGACGCGCTACAGGCTTTGCGCAGCATCAGCCGTGAGCTGGACGTCTGGTTTAGCGGCGAAGGTGAGAAGCATCCTTACCTCTTTCGCAACCTGCTCAGTCCGGCGCGGCTTAATGAACTGGCCCGCAGTCTTGAACAGGAAGCGCCGGATGACGTCAGCATGGCGGCGCGCGCCCTGGCTGTAAATCAGCGCGGCAGCGAATGAATTCGTGAAAACCGACTCCGGCGATTAAAAAGCGAGCAGCCTCACAGAACGGGATCATTTCAGGTGAGGAGGATCACAACAGGCGCAACGCGTTTTGTGATCCTCCCCGGAATGTCAGCATAAAAATGATCGCTTCGATTAATTCAGACGCATGATATTTACCGGCGAAATATTGATGGCTATTATTAATATGATTGCTGATAAAACAGTGAATTAACCACAGATTGAGGCGCTAACATGGACTGGTATTTAAAAGTTCTCAGGAACTACATTGGGTTTCGCGGGCGTGCGCGCCGCAAAGAGTACTGGATGTTTATTCTGGTCAACATCGTGCTGACCGCGGTGCTGGGGATTGTGGATAATATCCTGGGGTTTCAGCGGGGCAGCGGCGAAGGCGTGCTGACCACAATTTATGGTGTGCTGATTTTTCTGCCGTGGTGGGCGGTGCAGTTCCGTCGTCTGCATGATACTGACCGCTCGGCGTGGTGGTTGTTATTGCTGCTGATCCCGGTGATCGGCTGGCTGGTGATCATCGCCTTTAACTGCCAGAGCGGTACGCCAGGCGAAAACCGTTTTGGACCGGATCCAAAACAGGTCCCCTGATCCTGCTGGCTCCTCCGGGCGGAGGAGTCGCTTATTTATTGACAAACAGCTTCGGGATCTCACGCAGGCACCAGGCTTTCGCTTCTCCCATACTGTCGCGCCGCCAGGCCATGATAATGTCCACTTCGGCGGAATATTCCGGGCTGACGACGCGCAGACGTCCCTCGGCGATGTCTTTCTCCACCAGCGGGTAAGGCATGGTCGCCACGCCCAGCCCGGCCAGCAGCGCCTGGCGCTTATCTTCAATAGAACTTACCGTCAGACGCGGCTGTTTATCCAGCAGCTGTACGGTGAGCACCGGGCGTTCCCGCGCCGTATCCGCCACCGCCACGCCGCGGTATTTCACGCGCGTTACTTCCGAGAGCGGTTCAGGTTCATCGTGAATAGGATGATCCGGTGCCGCCACGTACACATTCATGATCTTATACAGCTTGCGGGAGTTAATTTCCGACGAGGAACGAAAATGCATATCCGGCCCGATGACGATGTCCGCCCGGCCCTGCTCCAGACGCTCCCATGCCCCGGCGAGCACTTCGGTGATCACCGACAGCTGGGTATTGGCTTTGGTCGCCAGCTTTTCCACCAGCGGGAAGAATGACGGCGTCGGCACCAGCGCTTCGGTCACCAGCGTCAGATGGGTTTCCCAGCCGCGCGCCAGCGCTTCCGCATCGGTGGTCAGCTTATCTGCCGCTTCCAGCAACACACGCCCGCGCTCCAGCAGCATACGGCCCACGTTGGTAAATTTTGTACGGTGGCCGGAGCGGTCGAACAGCACCACATCCAGTTCTTCTTCCAGCTTTTGCATGGTGTAGCTGAGCGCCGAAGGAACACGGCCCAGTTCATCTGCCGCCGCCGCGAAACTACCGCGCCGATCGATCGCATCCATTACCCGTAATGCTTCGAGGGTTAACGCTCTTTCTTTAGCCATGTCGTTTTCATTCAGGAAATTTGAATATACCGGGCAGAATATCTGGCTAACAATGCAGCGTCCATACCTTTACCATTGTTAAAGTGTAAAGAGAGGGCAAACATTATGATCACGACAAGAACAGCCAAACAGTGCGGAAAGGCCGACTTCGGATGGTTGCAGGCCCGCTACACCTTCTCCTTTGGCCATTATTTTGACCCGAACCTGCTGGGCTATGCCTCGTTGCGGGTGCTGAACCAGGAAGTGCTGGCGCCGGGCGCGTCATTCCAGCCGCGTACCTATCCAAAAGTGGATATTTTAAATCTCATTCTGGAAGGCGAAGCCGAGTACCGCGACAGTGAAGGTCATCATGTCCAGGCGAAGGCAGGCGATGCGCTGCTGATCGCCACGCAGCCGGGCATCAGCTACAGCGAACATAACCTGAGCAAAGATAAATCCCTGACGCGTATGCAGCTATGGCTGGACGCCAGCCCCGAGCGGGAAAATTCGCTGGTGCAGAAAATTTCGCTGGCAGACCATGCGCAGCAACTGCTGGCCTCGCCTGACGGCAGCCAGGGCAGCCTGCAACTGCGTCAGCAGGCGTGGGTTCATCATATCGAACTGGAAAAAGGCGAAGAGCTGAGTTTCCATCTCCACGGCCCGCGCGCCTATTTGCAGTCGATCCATGGCAGCGTGCACGCCGTGACGCACCAGACCGGGCAACAGGCCCTGACCTGCGGCGACGGGGCCTTTATCCGTGATGAGCCGAATATTACCCTCGTCGCCGATACGCCGCTGCGTGCTTTATTGATTGATTTACCGATGTAAACGAGCGGCAAGATTTATGACGCTTTACTGGCCATTATTTCAATAATTTGCCGGTCGGTGTACTGCATCGACTGGCAGGCCAGGGCACACAAGTTGGAGATGGACTGTTCCACATTGTGCGCCACAATCCCTTCATTACCGGTGACCGTCGTGTCATCCAGCGCCATCATTACTGCTTTCCAGGCTGATGAAACGCTGGTAGAAACTTTCATGGCGCAGCTGTTAGAGGCGCCGTCGCAAATGATACCGCTGATATCGCCGATCATACTATTGATCGCCATAGCAATGACGTCATATCGCCCGTCAATCAACCAGGCTATGCCCGCCGCTGCCCCCATGGCGGCAGTAGTGGCGGCACATAATGCCGACAGCCGTGGCAACTGATGATGAATATAGATCGCGCTTAAATGCGATAGCATCAGCGCCCGTGCCAGCCGCTCTTCACTCACCTCAAAATGCTCCGCGACAACGACTACCGGCAGAGTGGCGGTAATGCCCTGATTACCCGATCCGGAATTGCTCATAGCAGGCAGACTCGCCCCGCCCATGCGCGCATCAGATGCCGCGCTGGTACGGATCAAAATGGCAGTGAGGAGATCGTCTGCCAGCAGACCGCGCATTTGCTGCTTCTGAAGGGTCGCGCCAATGTGTAGCCCCCATTTGCTGCGCAATCCCTCCTTCGAAAGTGCATCATTGAGTTGCACCGCCTGCAGGATAAAACGGATACACGCCAAAGGCACCTGCTCGGCAAAGGCCAGGATTTCCTTAAGCGAGGTACGGGAAAGCACATCCAATGCGGTGTCAGCGCATTCCGCATCCGGCGCATTATTTTCAAACAATACCACGTTCGCCGTTTCGACACGCACAATACGAGTATGATCGCCGGCGATAGTTACGCAGGCCCATTGTTCATCGGCAAACACACAGGCGCGCACCCAGAGAATATCGTCGCAGGGGGTTTGTAATCTGACCTTTACTCGTCCGGCGTCCAACATTTTTTTTGCTGATAACACCGCCTGCGGGGAGATGTTTTTTAGCACTTCCAGACCGGCTGTTGCATCACCCGCCAGCGCACCAAGGGCGGCGGCAATCGGCAGACCTACCATTCCGGTACCCGGCACGGTAACACCCATGCCGTTTTTCATCAGGTTGGGTGACACCTGGACCTCAATACGATCCACCGTTTCCGTCAGTTGCGTTGCCGCAACCGCACAGGCCAGCGCCACTGAGACCGGTTCGGTACAACCGAGCGCCGGTTTCACCTCCTTTTGCACAATGTCGATAAAACCAGCCCATAACGAATTCACTTTAGTTGTAGTCATAACAACAGCCTTTCTGTCAGGAAAATGCGAGGAACGGTGAAATGCAAAGCAACAGGCCGGTCACAATAATGATGTACAGCGATGCGCCTTTGTATTTGTGTAATGCGGGGACTTTGTAAACCAGCCACGCCGGGATGAGGCAGCCCACCATGCCGAAAATAGGGCTACACACTGAGGTGAAGCTCAGTACCGGCGCGTTGAGCACAATGGCACTCCAGGCCAGCAGCACGGCGAACACCATAATGCTTCCCTGTACATACTTCTCATTGAACGTGTGGCCCGGAAATTTGCGGCGCAGCAGATTCATGGCGATGCCCTGGGTTGCTTCACGAAAGCCAAGATAGACGCCAAAAAAGGCGGTCATCACGGCAAAGATATTGAGGATCACGCTGACGATTTTTACCCAGCCAGCCCCCTCACCGCTGATGAACTGCGCGGCGATGGCCAGCGCCGAGATATTTTGCTCATAGGCTTTGACGGCTTCGTCGTGTCCCATCGCCAGCGTAAAAGATACGGCATAGAAAAAGACGGTGACAAACAACACAGCAAACGCGATGTTCATTGCCCGTAGCGCTTTATAGCGCGCCACTTCCACTGACGTTTCCCGGGAACGGTAGGAGATCACCATCGGGCTGAGGGTCTGAATAAACAAAATGGAGGTCAGGGTAAAGGGCAGTGTGATAATCGCGTTTTTGATCAACAATCCCGCAGGTGGTAACGCCCCGATGTTATATAAATGCCACATGCCGATCATTGATAACCCCAGCGCCGCTACCACGAATAATTTCGTGAGCACCATCAGACTGGAGATTTTGAACAGCAGTTTTTCGCCGCGTGAGGAGATCGCAACCAGCACGCAAATTAATCCCAGCCCATAGAAAGGATTGTCGGATAACAGCCCGTCGGTAATACCAAAGGTATGCAGATAGGATGCGCTGTCGTTGGTGATCGCCGTGGAGTAGACAAACATCCAGATCACCAGCATCACGAAATAGAGCGCCCCTAACAGGATGCCCCAATTTTTTCCCAGATAACCACTGATGACGCTCGGATAATCTTTACATTCTGGCGAAGCGGCCAGGGTATTAATAAATAAGCGCTGAAAAAGGTACATGGCCGGGTAGCCAATAATTGAGGAAAGCAGAAAAACCCACAGTCCCATCAGTCCGACCTGGACGGGTAAAAAGACAATTCCTGCGCCAATTGCCATGCCGATGCTCATAATGATCCAACCGGTATCGCTGCTGTCAAACTTGATGGCTGCACGCCATTCGTTTTCGGTCATGCCCGCTTCACGGGCTGCCGGTGATGCTTCCATGTTTCCGCCGGTCTGAGTTGCCGTTTCCATAATCTTCTCGCTGTGTAGGTAGAGGTTTTTATTTTTTTGCGATGTGCGGTGCAGGCGATTTATTGGAATATCAGGATCATACGCCAGCAGTCGGAGAAAAATTTGGCATTTAGCAGGCAGCAGAAAGCGAGCCGGGAAAAAAATTTCTACGTTCTGGCAACGAACGCAGAAATTATTCTGTCAGTCGTGAAGGTAAATCAGGCGGGATAATTCGGCGCGCCCGGCGGCGCAGGCTTGCCGGGCCTACAGGGGCACAACACCAGTAGGCCGGGTAAGCGCAGCGCCACCCGGCAAAATCAAAACGCAAACCGCAGATAGCAAAAACCCCGCCGGAGCGGGGTTCTGTAAGAAGTTGAAGCTGACCGGTAAGCCGGGTTCTTTCATAGAAAGCGGAGTGGACAGTCATTCATCTTATTTAGCGCAGAAAGCAAAAACCCCGCCGGAGTGGGGTTCTGTAAAAAGTTGAAGCTGACCGGTAAGCCGCGTTCTTTCATAGAAAGCGGAGTGGACAGTCATTCATCTCATTTAGCGCAGAAAGCAAAAACCCCGCCGGAGCGGGGTTTTGTAAAAAGTTGAAGCTGACCGGTAAGCCGGGTTCTGTCGTGGACAGTCATTCATCTAGGCCAGCAATCGCTCACTGGCTCAAGCAGCCTACCCGGGTTCAGTACGGGCCGTACCTTGTGAACCCCTATTTGGCCTTGCTCCGGGTGGAGTTTACCGTGCCACGGACTGTTACCAGCCGCGCGGTGCGCTCTTACCGCACCCTTTCACCCTTACCTGATCCCGCTTGCGCGGGCCATCGGCGGTTTGCTCTCTGTTGCACTGGTCGTGGGTTTCCCCCCCAGGCGTTACCTGGCACCCTGCCCTATGGAGCCCGGACTTTCCTCCCCTCCGCCCGTCTCCCCCCGAGAGGGGACGACGACGAAGCGGCGACTGTCTGGTCAGCTTCGGCGCGAAGTATAGAGGGTTTGCGCCGCGATGTCACCCTTCGCTCAACATCCCGACCTGCAAGGTTGCGGCAATATTGCGCGAAGCGCGATAAATATTGTCGAACGCGCCGCGAAACGCCTCTTCCAGCGTGCAGACCGTGGTTAATAGGCTGAACACGGCATCAATGCCGTGATCGTGTACCACGCCCACATCGGCGGTCAGACTCCCGGCGATACCGATCACCGGCTTATGGTATTTTTTGGCCACCGAGGCAATGCCCGCCGGTACTTTGCCATGAATGGTCTGGCTGTCGATGCGGCCTTCGCCGGTCACCACCAGCGTACAATCGTGAATATGTTCTTCGAGGTTCAGCGCGTCGGTCACAATTTCAATGCCGCTGCGCAACTCGGCGTTGAGAAACGCCATCAGCGCCGCCCCCATACCGCCCGCCGCGCCTGCGCCCGGTACGTTTTTCACATCCACATGCAGGGATTTTTTAATGACGTCCGCGTAGTGAGCGAGGTTTTTGTCCAGCTCAATAATGCACGCCTCGCTCGCTCCTTTTTGCGGGCCGAAGATACGCGACGCGCCCTGGTCGCCGAGCAGCGGGTTAGTGACGTCACAGGCCACACGGAGCGTGCACCGGGCAAGGCGTGGATCCAGCCCCGTAATATCGATCGAATTCAGGCTCATCAGGCTGCCGCCGCCGTTGGCGATCTCCGTACCATTGGCATCGCACAGTTTTGCGCCAAGCGCCTGCACCATGCCTGCGCCG
Organism: Enterobacter sp. K510; assembly: GCF_055804875.1. NCBI lineage: Bacteria > Pseudomonadati > Pseudomonadota > Gammaproteobacteria > Enterobacterales > Enterobacteriaceae > Enterobacter > Enterobacter sp. K510. Next base: position 513,117 of record NZ_JBNRLQ010000001.1, read on the forward strand.
CCGTCGTTGGTGGCGCTGCCGCCGATACCGATAATGATATGGCGCGCGCCCTGTTCCAGCGCGTGCAGAATAAGCTCGCCGGTACCGCGCGAGGTGGTGATCAGCGGATTGCGTAACGCGGACGGCACCAGCGCCAGGCCGCTGGCCGCCGCCATTTCGATAAAGGCGGTCTGCCCGTCGCCGGAGATGCCCCAGCGTGCGTCAACCACCTCCCCCAGCGGGCCGGTGACCGGGGCGACGAACGCCGTGCCCCCGGTGGCGGCAATCATGGCTTCTACCGTGCCTTCGCCGCCGTCAGCGACCGGGACACAGACATACTCGGCCGCGGGAAAAATTTCCCGAAAGCCTTTTTCTATTGCCTGCGCCACTTCTGAAGCGGACAGGCTTTCTTTATATGAATCAGGAGCGATGACGATTTTCATATCTGTAGCCTGTTACCGCATGTCGCAGGAGGGATTAGCTTTTCGGCTTACTTATCAGGCCCGGCAGCGTGACGCCACCGGGCGCGGGGATCAGCGGGAGACTTCCACTTTCGCCAGTTTTTCGTAATAGCAGGCAAGCGCACTGTGATCGTCGTTGCCATGACCATCGGCACGCAGGGCCTGCATCATTTCCATGACCGCCGCGGTGAGCGGCAACTGCGCGCCCACGCCGTGAGAGGTATCCAGCGCGTTAGACAGGTCTTTGATGTGCAGATCAATACGGAAGCCCGGCTTAAAGTTGCGATCCATCACCATCGGCGCTTTCGCCTCCAGGACGGTGCTGCCCGCCAGACCGCCGCGGATCGCCTGGAAGACCAGATCCGGGTTAACGCCCGCTTTGGTCGCCAGCGTCAGGGCTTCCGACATGGCCGCGATGTTCAGCGCCACTATCACCTGGTTGGCCAGTTTGGTAACGTTGCCTGCGCCAATATCGCCGGTATGCACCACGGATCCCGCCATGGTTTTCATCAGGTCGTAATACTTATCGAAGATAGCTTTATCGCCGCCCACCATCACCGACAGCGTGCCGTCGATAGCTTTTGGCTCGCCGCCGCTGACCGGCGCATCGAGCATATCAATCCCTTTGGCTTTCAGGGCTTCGCTGATTTCGCGGCTCGCCAGCGGTGCGATAGAGCTCATGTCGATCAGCACGGTGCCCGGTTTTGCGCCTTCAATAATGCCGCCTTCCCCCAGCGCCACCTCTTTTACATGCGGGGAGTTCGGCAGCATGGTGATGATCACCTCACACTGTTCGGCCACTTCTTTTGCCGTTGCGGCAGTTTCGGCACCGGCGGCAACCACTTCCGACACGGCATCATGATTGCGATCCACCACCACCACTGAGTAACCGGCTTTCATGAGGTTCTTGCTCATCGGTTTACCCATGATACCCAGGCCAATGAAACCCACTTTCATCGTCATAATTATGTCTCTCTTGTCGTCGTGGTTATTTTTTAAAGGCGTCGGCTAACTTCTGCGTGGCGGCGCGGAATACGCCTAAATCGCTGCCGACGGCAACAACGGTCGCGCCCCATTCCAGATAGCGACGGGCATCAACCTCTACCGGGGCCAGAATGCCTGCCGGTTTGCCGTGCGCTTTGGCGCGGGCAAAAATGTGTTGAATGACACGCTGCACGTCCGGGTGCGCGGCGTTGCCGAGATAGCCCAGGCTTGCCGCCAGGTCGCTTGGTCCAACGAATACCGCGTCCACGCCGTCAGTGGTGAGAATGCCGTCAAGGTTATCCACGCCGGCCTGGCTTTCGATCTGCACCATGATTGAGATGTTTTTGTTCGACTGGGCGAAGTAATCCGGTACGGTGCCGAACATATTGGCGCGATGGGATACCGATACGCCGCGAATGCCTTCCGGCGGATAACGGGTGGCGGCTACCGCCAGCGCGGCTTCGGCTTCGGTTTCCACGAACGGGATCAGGAAGTTATAAAATCCGATGTCCAGCAGGCGCTTGATCACCACCGGATCGTTGGTCGGTACGCGAACCACAGAGGCGCTGCTGCTGCCTTTGAGCGCCATCAGCTGCGGCACGAAAGAAAGTACGTCGTTAGGGGCGTGTTCACCGTCCAGCAGGATCCAGTCAAAACCGGCGAGGCCCAGCACTTCTGTGGTGAACGGGTTTGCCAGCGCCGACCAGCAGCCAATCTGCACCTGATTCGCCGCCAGCGCAGCTTTAAATGTGTTCGGGAAAACAGTGTTATTCATTGTATATACCTTGAATTAACCGATACTTAAATTATGCGTTTCTGTCGCCAGCAAAATCCCGCTCTTAATTATTTTCTGATTAAATGTAATTCCTGATGGCATTATTTAAAACACCAGAATACAAAGAAAACGAGAATAAGTATAAATAACGTGCGCCGGTTGCGCATTGTTGCAATGCTCAATTTACTCATCATAAATAACAAAGTTATTGAGCATCTGCACAAGGTGCTGGGCGCTGATGCACATATTTTATCTTGTCTGCGCCGTCGGGCTTGCGAGGGTAACGATGAGTGATGGCGATCACATTATTCAACTGTGACACCTGCCATGCTTTATTCCGTTACCGCTCCCTTTAAATATTAATAACCAGAAAGCGACGCTTAAATTACTCATTTTTGCCCCATAAATTGACTGGAGAATACTGGACAATGGCCGATATCGAAATCCGACAATATTCGCCGGCAGCCTTTTATATTAAGGTTCATGAGACTGATAACGTCGCGATTATTGTCAATGACAATGGCTTGAAAGCCGGCACCCGCTTCCCTGACGGGCTTGAACTCACAGAGCACATTCCGCAGGGGCATAAAGTGGCGCTGACCGATATTCCGGCTCATGGCGAAATCATCCGTTACGGCGAGGTTATCGGTTATGCGGTGCGTGATGTCGCGCGTGGCAGCTGGATTGACGAATCGACCGTTGAACTGCCGGAAGCCCCGCCGCTCAATACCCTGCCACTGGCGACCCGCGTACCTGAACCTTTGCCGCCGCTGGAAGGTTACACTTTCGAAGGCTATCGCAACGCGGACGGCAGCGTCGGCACCAAAAACCTGCTCGGCATCACCACCAGCGTGCACTGCGTGGCGGGCGTGGTGGATTACGTGGTGAAAATCATTGAACGCGATTTACTGCCGAAATACCCGAACGTCGATGGCGTGGTCGGCCTGAATCACCTTTACGGCTGCGGCGTGGCGATCAACGCCCCGGCAGCGGTGGTGCCTATCCGCACCATCCACAATATTTCCCTCAACCCGAACTTTGGCGGCGAAGTCATGGTGGTCGGCCTCGGCTGTGAAAAACTGCAACCGGAACGCCTGCTGGAAGGCACCAGCGATGTGCTGGCTATTCCGGCTGACGGGGCCAGCATCGTGCGTTTGCAGGATGAGCAGCATGTCGGCTTTAAATCCATGGTGGATGACATTCTCGCCGTGGCGGAACGCCATCTCGCGAAACTTAACCTGCGCCAGCGCGAAACCTGCCCGGCTTCCGATCTGGTGGTCGGCACCCAGTGCGGCGGCAGCGATGCCTTTTCCGGCGTCACGGCGAATCCGGCGGTGGGCTACGCCTCGGATCTGCTGGTGCGCTGCGGCGCGACCGTGATGTTTTCTGAAGTCACCGAAGTGCGCGACGCCATCCATCTGCTCACCCCGCGCGCCATCAATGAAGAAGTGGGTAAACGCCTGCTCGAAGAGATGGCCTGGTATGATAACTATCTGGATATGGGCAAAACCGACCGCAGCGCCAACCCGTCCCCCGGCAACAAAAAAGGCGGGCTGGCGAACGTGGTGGAAAAGGCCCTCGGCTCTATCGCCAAATCCGGCCAGAGCGCCATTTCAGAAGTGCTGTCGCCCGGCCAGCGCCCGACGAAACGCGGCCTGATTTACGCGGCCACCCCCGCCAGCGATTTTGTCTGCGGCACCCAGCAGGTAGCGTCTGGTATTACCGTGCAGGTGTTCACCACCGGGCGCGGTACGCCTTACGGTCTGATGGCCGTACCGGTGATCAAAATGGCGACCCGCACCGAGCTGGCGACTCGCTGGTATGACTTAATGGACATCAACGCGGGCACTATCGCCACCGGGGAAGAAACCATCGAGGAAGTAGGCTGGCGGCTGTTCCACTTTATTCTGGATGTTGCCAGCGGGCGTAAGAAAACCTTCTCCGATCAGTGGGGCCTGCATAACCAGCTGGCGGTGTTCAACCCCGCTCCGGTCACCTGATGCTATAGCCATAACGGCGTAGTACCCGACCTCATCTTCATCCGGAGATGAGGTTTTTTTTGTCCTCACTTCTTTGTTTCGAAAATCCATCCCTTCGATCAGGATCACAAAAATTACTTTCAAATACCTTTATTTTATTTCGAAAGAAATCATTCGAAAGGTAACGGAGAAAGTATGTATCTTATCTCGACCAGAACCATGCTCACCAAAGCGCAGCAGGAAGGCTATGCCGTGCCGGCCTTCAATATCCATAACCTTGAGACTTTACAGGTGGTGGCAGAAACCGCCGCTGAACTGCGTGCGCCGCTGATTGTCGCCGGTACGCCGGGCACCTTCAGCTATGCGGGCACCGGCAACCTGATCGCCATTGCCGCGGATCTGGCACGCGCGCTTGATCATCCTCTCGCCATGCATCTCGATCACCATGAAACCCTTGCCGATATTGAAGCCAGAGTCGTGGCTGGCATTCGCTCCGTGATGATCGACGGCTCTCATCTGCCCTTTAGTGAAAACGTGGCGCTGACGCAGCGCGTTACGCAGTTCTGCCATCGCTATGACGCCAGCGTGGAAGCCGAGCTGGGGCGGCTTGGCGGCCAGGAAGACGATCTGCATGTCGACAGCCGGGATGCGCGTTTCACCAGCCCGGAGCAGGCAAAAACCTTTGTTGAACTCACCGGCGTGGACTCCCTTGCGGTGGCCATCGGCACCGCGCATGGCCTGTATGACCATGAGCCGGAACTCGATTTTGACCGTCTTGCCGCCATCCGCCAGTGCGTGGATGTGCCGCTGGTGCTGCATGGCGCATCCGGTTTGCCTGATGCCGACATTCGCCGTGCCATCGCGCTTGGCGTCTGCAAAGTCAACGTGGCGACTGAGTTAAAAATGGCGTTTTCCGCCGCCCTGAAAGACTACCTGCAGGCCCATCCGCAGGCCAGCGATCCCCGCCACTATCTGCAACCTGCGAAAGCCGCCATGAAAGAGGTGGTGCGCAAAGTGATAGGCGTGTGCGGCTGCGAAGGCAAACTTTGAGAGCAGGCTTCAGAAACGGAACATTACTTTTGCCTCAGCCACAGAAGATAACGAAACTAAACAAAACCAAACGGACCCTACAAAATGAAAGAAATCATCTCGCGCCATAAAGCGGGCGAACGACTGGGCATTTGCTCGGTCTGCTCCGCCCACCCGCTGGTGATCGAAGCGGCACTGCGCTTTGATTTGTATACGCAGGAAAAGGTACTGATTGAGGCCACCTCAAATCAGGTCAATCAATATGGCGGCTATACCGGAATGACGCCCGCGGATTTTCGCGACTTTGTGTTTAACATCGCCGCCGGAGTGGGCTTTCCCCGCGAGCGCATTATTCTGGGCGGCGACCACCTTGGCCCCAACTGCTGGCAGAACGAAAACGCGGCTGACGCGATGGAGAAATCCGTCGAGCTTATCCGGGCCTACGTCGCGGCAGGCTTCAGCAAGATCCATCTTGATGCTTCCATGTCCTGCGCAGACGATCCTGTTGCGCTCGATCCCGCCGTCGTCGCCAGCCGCGCGGCCCGTCTGTGCGCTGCCGCTGAAGCCACGGCCACACCGGAACAAAAACGCCAGCTCACCTACGTGATTGGCACGGAAGTGCCGGTGCCCGGCGGCGAAGCCAGCAGCATTGGCAGCGTCCACGTCACCCGCGCAAGGGATGCCGCCGCCACCCTGGAGACCCATCAGGCGGCCTTCCGCGCCGCAGGCCTGGAGGACGCCATGCAGCGCGTCATCGCCCTGGTGGTGCAGCCGGGCGTCGAATTCGACCATACGCAAATTATCCATTATCAGCCGCAGGCGGCGCGTGAGTTATCCGACTGGATCGCCGCCACGCCGCTGGTCTATGAGGCGCACTCCACGGATTACCAGACCCGCGAAGCTTACCGGGCGCTGGTGGAAGATCACTTTGCCATTCTGAAAGTTGGCCCGGCGCTGACCTTTGCCCTGCGCGAAGCGATATTTGCGCTGGCGCAGATGGAAAACGCGCTGGTTCCGCCGGAGCGCCGCAGTCATGTGCTGGAGGTGATCGACGAGGTAATGCTCGACGAGCCTGGCTACTGGAAAAAGTACTACCGCCCGACATGGAGCCAGTCGATGGTGGATATCCATTTCAGCCTTTCCGATCGCATTCGCTACTACTGGCCGCATCCGCGCATTCGCCAGAGCGTCGAAAAACTGATCGCAGGTCTTGGTGAAATCACGCTGCCGCTGGGCCTGATCAGCCAGTACATGCCGGTGCAGTTTGAACGGCTTTCCCGCAACGAACTGAACGCCACGCCGCACGCGCTGATCCTCGACCGCATCCAGGATGTGCTGCGCGCTTACCGCTATGGCTGTTCACCTGACATCGTCTGAATCTGCAAGAGGATCTATGAGCCAACTCTTTGTCCGAACCGGCATCGACTTTCCCTCCTGCCAGCATGCGTTGCAGCATATTGGCGAAACGATGCTGGCCCATGGTGTGGTGCACGACACCTACCCGCAGGCATTGCTGGAGCGGGAAGCCGCCTTCCCGACGGGAATTGCGCTGGAGCAGCATGCCGTCGCTATCCCTCACTGCGAGGCGCTACATGCCAAATCGCCCGCCATTTACCTGATCCGCCCGGACAGCCCGGTGCTGTTCCGGCGCGCCGATGACGACGATGAGATTGCCGTTTCGCTGATCATCGCGCTAATCGTTGAAAATCCCGACGCCCAGCTAAAACTGCTGCGCCGGTTATTCAGCGAGCTACAAAACCCGGCCACCCTGGAGGCGCTGCTTCATGCGCCGGACGCTGAACTGGCGTCGCTATTCAGGCAAAGGCTGCTTGAGCAAGAACCCTGTCTCTGACCTTATTAATATACTGATAATAAAAGGAATACCCTATGAAACGTAAAGTAATCGTCGCCTGTGGCGGCGCTGTGGCGACCTCCACTATGGCAGCAGAAGAGATCAAAGAGCTGTGCGAGGCCAATAACATCCCGCTCGAACTGGTGCAGTGCCGGGTAACGGAAATCGAAACCTACATGGACGGGGCGCACCTGATCTGCACCACCGCCCGCGTCGACAGAACTTTCGGCAGCATCCCTGTCGTTCACGGTATGCCTTTCGTTTCCGGCGTCGGCATCGAGCCGTTGCAGCAAAAAATCCTGACCATTCTGCGGGGGTAAGCTTATGTTTAGCGAAATCATGCGTTATATCCTCGATCTTGGGCCGACGGTGATGCTGCCGCTGGTGATCATCCTCTTTTCAAAGCTGCTGGGGATGAAGCTTGGGGATTGCTTTAAGTCCGGTTTACATATCGGCATCGGCTTTGTCGGTATCGGGCTGGTGATCGGCCTGATGCTTGATTCCATCGGCCCGGCGGCAAAGGCCATGGCGGAGCAGTTCCAGATCAACCTGCATGTGGTAGATATTGGCTGGCCGGGATCGTCACCCATGACCTGGGCCTCGCAGATCGCACTCATCGCCATTCCTGTCGCCATTGGCGTCAATATTCTGATGCTGGTGACGCGGATGACCCGCGTGGTGAACGTCGATATCTGGAATATCTGGCACATGACCTTTACCGGCGCCATGCTGCATCTGGCGACCGGTTCCTACTGGATCGGCATGCTGGGCGTGGTGGCGCATGCGGCCTTTGTTTACAAGCTGGGCGACTGGTTTGCGAAAGATACCCGCGATTTCTTTGGCCTTGAGGGTATTGCGATCCCCCACGGTTCATCGGCCTATCTCGGCCCGGTGGCGGTGCTGGTCGACACGCTTATCGAAAAAATCCCCGGTCTTAACCGTATCCATTTCAGCGCCGATGATGTGCAAAAGCGCTTCGGACCCTTTGGCGAGCCGGTGACCGTTGGCTTTGTGATGGGCTTAGTTATTGGGCTGCTGGCGGGCTACGACGCGAAAAACGTGCTGCAACTGGCGGTAAAAACCGCGGCGGTGATGCTGCTGATGCCCCGCGTCATCAAGCCTATCATGGATGGTCTGACGCCTATCGCGAAGCACGCCCGTAAGCGTTTACAGGCGAAATTCGGCGGACAGGAATTCCTGATTGGTCTGGATCCCGCGCTGCTGCTTGGTCATACCTCGGTGGTCTCCGCCAGCCTGATTTTTATTCCGCTGACCATTCTGATTGCCGTGCTGGTTCCCGGTAACCAGGTCCTGCCGTTCGGCGATCTGGCCACCATTGGCTTCTTTGTGGCTATGGCAGTGGCGGTTCATCAGGGCAACCTGTTCCGTACGCTGATCTCCGGCGTCATCATTATGGGCATTACGCTGTGGATCGCCACGCAAACTATCGGTCTGCATACGCAACTGGCGGCGAACGCAGGCGCGCTGAAGGCGGGCGGTATGGTGGCCTCCATGGACCAGGGCGGTTCGCCGGTCACCTGGCTGCTGATCCAGCTGTTTACCTGGCAGAACATAGTCGGCTTTGCCGTGATTGGCGTGATCTATCTGGCCGGGGTGTTTCTCACCTGGCGTCGCGCGCGCCAGTTCGTGATGGCGGAGAAAGCCGCGGCGGCGCAACAGGCGCAAACCGTTTCCTAATCTCCGGGGGCTGACGCCCCCATAACATTTCCGGAGAAGTGTATGAAATCAGTGGTCATCCATGCTGAGGGACAGGTGCGCGTTGAAGAACGTCCACAGCCTCAGATTAATGCGGAAGACGAGGTGCTGGTGAAGGTCATCAGCTCGGGTCTGTGCGGCTCAGACATTCCGCGTATTTTCGCGCACGGTGCGCATTATTACCCCATCACCCTTGGGCATGAGTTTAGCGGTTATGTGGTCTCCTGCGGCGCAGCCGTCACGGATTTGCACCCAGGCGACGCGGTGGCCTGCGTACCTTTGCTGCCCTGCTTTCAGTGTCCGCAGTGCGAGCGGGAATACTTTTCGCTCTGTAAACACTATCAGTTCGTGGGCTCGCGCAGCGATGGCGGCCACGCGGAATATGTGGTGGTGAAGCGCGCGAACCTTTTCGCCCTGCCCGCTGACATGCCGATTGAGGACGGCGCTTTTATTGAGCCCATTACCGTTGGGTTGCATGCGTTCCATCTGCTGGGCGGCTGCGCCGGGAAAAATGTCATCATTGTGGGAGCTGGCACTATCGGCTTACTTGCCATGCAGTGCGCCAGAGAGCTGGGCGCGCGCAGCATCACCGCCATTGATATTAATCCGCAAAAACTGGCGCTGGCAAAATCACTTGGGGCGACGCAAACCTTTAACAGCCGGGAGATGAGCGCGGCGCAGATCCAGGCGGCGCTGGCCGATTGTCAGTTTGATCAGCTGCTGCTGGAAACCGCCGGTACGCCGCAAACCGTCGCGCTGTCGATTGACATCGCAGGATCGCGCGCGCAGCTGGCGCTGGTAGGCACGCTGCATCAGGATCTCACGCTCCCCTCGTCAGTTTTTGGCCAGATCCTGCGTAAGGAGCTGACGATAACCGGCAGCTGGATGAACTATTCCGGACCCTGGCCTGGCGAGGAGTGGCAAATCGCCGCGCGTCTGCTGACGGAAAAACGCCTCAGTCTGACGCCGCTTATCGCCCACCGTGGCGATGCGGCGCATTTTGCGCAGGCGGTAGAAGCGCTTCAGGGCGCGCCGATGCAGGGCAAAATTCTGCTGCAGTTCAGTTAGACTTTCGGGCCAGCAACCTGAGCTGGCTCACATTTCCTTTCGAAAAATGGCATTCAACTTTCATAACCCTTCGATTACACTAAGGTCAGTTAATAATCAGGCAGATAAAGATGAACTCATTTGAACGAAGGAACGCAATCGTTGATCTGATTAATGCGCAGGGCAGCGTGCTGGTATTAGATCTGGCGTCAGCCTTTGGTATTTCAGAAGTGACAATCCGCGCAGATTTGCGTTTGCTGGAAAAAAAGGGGCTGGCGACCCGCTTCCATGGCGGTGCAGCAAGACCCGGCAGCAATCTGACGGAACCCGATAATCAGGAAGTGGTGCTGGAGGATCGCTACCAGCTTGCCAGCGATCCGAAAAAGCGTATTGCCCAGGCCGCCGTCGCCATGATCCAGGAAGGAATGACCCTTATTCTGGACAGCGGCAGCACCACCATGCTTATTGCCGAAGCGTTGACAAAACACGCCAATATTACGGTGATCACCAACAGTCTGCCCGCTGCGTTTATGCTGGCGGATAACAAGGATATTACGCTGGTGGTGTGCGGCGGCACCGTGCGCCATAAAACCCACTCCATGCATGGCACCATCGCGGAGCGTTCATTACAGGGCATCAGCGCTGATTTGATGTTCGTCGGGGCCGATGGCATCGACACGCAGAATGGCATCACCACCTTTAACGAAGGCTACTCCATCAGCGGCGTGATGGCTGCCGCCGCGCATAAGGTGGTCGCCGTCCTTGATGCCACCAAATTCAATCGCCGCGGTTTTAATCAGGTGCTGCCGATTGAACAGATCGACTGCATTATCACCGATGAAAGTATTAAAGCCGAAGAAATCAAAGCGTTTCGGCAGAAAAATATGGAGATGATTATCGTCTGATAGTAAGTGCGCCGACACCTTTAAAGCAGTCTGGCATTAGCAACCTTCAAAATCTTAGGGGCGTTAGCCCCTTTTCCTACCGGATAAAACACCACCTTTTGTAAGTTTTTTGATGAATTCGTAAATCTAAACTAAGTTAATTTTAGACGCGAATTTTCTTGATGGCCTTAAGGCAAATCATACCGCATGGCGCGGTGAATTAGCGCATCACTAAACGATTGCGCGTTTGCCATTCGCGACTTTCTTAAATTAAAAAAACAAGGGGTGTTATGTCCTGGAAAATTATTGATTCTCTGGCGAGCCCGGATACCGGGACCTACTTCTCGATAGCCCAGACGTCAAAAAATCTTAAGCTCATCCTGTGGTGTAAAGGGGATTATTTTTTGCGGCAGGGGAACGCCTTTTTGACCGGGGAACTGGGCCTGTTCGTCGATGGAAAATTGCGGAACATCTCGGTTATTCACGCGTCGCCCTACAACGCGAAACTGTGGCAAAACCTGTTAAAAAAGACCGATTGTCCGGGCAATACACGGGATTTTGTCACCCCCTGTCCGAAAGATAAAAAGTGCCGCTTCGCGCTCTGTCCCTTCGGGCTTAAGCCGTACCAGCCTAAAAGCAGCGAGCCGCCCTGTACGCCGACGGCCCTGCGGTTTTCGCCTCCACAGCCCTGAAAATGCAGGGAGGCGGTTAACGGCTTGCAGAATTACTCTCCCTGCTGCTCCAGGGCATATTTGTACAGCGCGTTTTTCTTCACGCCATGAATTTCAGCCGCCAGCGCTGCGGCTTTTTTCAGCGGCAGTTCCGCCTGTAACAATGCCAGGGTACGCAGGGCATCCGCCGGCAGATCTTCTTCCTGCGCTTTATGCCCTTCGACGATGAGCACCATTTCACCTTTGCGGCGGTTTTCGTCCTCTTTCACCCAGGCCAGCAGCTCGCCGACAGGCGCGCCCTGGATCGACTCCCAGGTTTTGGTCAGTTCACGCGCCAGCACCACATAGCGTGATTCACCCAGCACGGCGCAAATATCTTCCAGGCTATCCAGCAGACGATGCGTGGACTCGTAGAAAATCAACGTGCGGGGCTCCGCTTCCAGCGCTTTCAGCGTGTCCCGGCGGCCTTTGGATTTGGCGGGCAGGAATCCTTCGTAGCAGAAACGATCCGACGGCAGCCCGGCGGCGCTTAACGCGGCGATGGCGGCGCACGGCCCCGGCAGCGGCACCACGCGGATCCCGGCCTCGCGGCAGGTGCGCACCAGATGGTAGCCGGGATCGTTAATCAGCGGCGTGCCCGCATCGGAAACCAGCGCGATGTTCTGGCCTTCTTTGAGCTTTGCCACCAGGGTTTCCGCTTTTTGCTGCTCATTATGATCGTGCAGGGCGAAGAGCCGCGCGCTGATAGCGAAATGTTGCAGCAGTAATCCCGTGTGACGCGTGTCTTCAGCCGCAATTAAATCAACGCTTTGCAACACGGTGAGAGCACGTTGTGTAATATCAGCCAAATTCCCGATAGGAGTGGGTACAATATAAAGCTGACCTTGAGAATTCTCAGCTGATTCGCGTTGTTTCATTGTTTCGTCCGTAGTGCCGATTTAATATTGAGCATTGCCTGAAAAATATCACTGGATACAGAATGGTACCGTCAACATTTCTTCGTTCAAAAGCCACGCGTTGTCTGCCTGTGGTGCTGGCCGCCCTGCTTTTTGCAGGCTGCGGAACGCAATCACCGGATCAGAGCAGTGCGCACATGCAGGGCGCAGAGCAGGCTGATTCGGGTTATTACCTGAACCAGATGCAGCAAAGCTCCGATGATAGCAAGACCAACTGGCAATTACTCGCCATTCGTGCACTGCTGAAAGAAGGTAAAACGCAGCAGGCGAGCGAGCTGTTCGCCCGGTTGCCGCAGGAACTCAGTGACGCGCAGCGTCGCGAGCAGGCGTTGCTGGCGGCGGAAATGAAAGTCGCGCAGAAAGATTTCCAGGGCGCGCAGGCGCTCCTCGGCAAAATGGATCCGGCAGAACTCGACAAAAATCAGCAAAGCCGATTCTGGCAGGCGGGCATTACCGCCCAGCAGGGTCGCCCTTCCCTGACGCTGTTGCGGGCGCTGATTGCGCAGGAGCCGCTGCTGGCGGCGAAAGAAAAGCAGGCCAACATAGACGCCACCTGGCAGGCACTGTCGCAGATGACGCCGGAACAGGCGCAGGCGCTGGTGATCAATGCCGATGAAAACGTGCTGCAGGGCTGGCTGGATCTGCAACGCGTCTGGTTTGATAACCGTAACGATCCCAACATGCTGAAAGCGGGCATCAGCGACTGGCAGGTGCGTTATCCGCAAAACCCTGGCGCGAAAATGCTGCCGTCGCAGCTGGTGAACGTGCAGAACTTTACCCCGGCCTCCACCAGCAAAATTGCCCTGTTGCTGCCGTTGAACGGTCAGGCGGCGGTATTTGGCCGTACCATCCAGCAGGGGTTTGAAGCGGCGAAGAACGGCGTCGCTGCCGTATCAGGTCCGGCTACGCCTGCCCAGGTTGCGCAGGCCGCCACCACTGAAGAAAGCAGCGCGCCCGCGGACGTCGTCAGCCCGTCGGCGGCGCAGGTTGGCGATATCAGCGGTGAAGATCAGCCGCAGCCGGAAGCACAACCCACAGAGGCTGCTACGCCAGCGCCGTCCCCAGATGCGCCAGTGGCAGCCACTGAAACAGCAGCCGCTCCGCCGTCCGCGGTCAGTACGCCCGCTAACCCTGGCGCGCAGCTGAAAGTCTACGACACCACCACGCAGCCGCTGGATCAGATCCTCACCCAGGTTCAGCAGGATGGCGCCAGCATTGTGGTGGGTCCGCTGCTGAAATCCAACGTCGAAGAGCTGATGAAGAGCAATACGGCGCTTAAGGTGCTGGCCCTTAACCAGCCGGAAACCGTCGAGAGCCGGGCGAATATCTGTTACTTCGCCCTGTCGCCGGAAGATGAGGCCCGCGATGCGGCGCACCACATCTGGGATCAGGGCCACCGCGCGCCGTTAATGCTGGTGCCGCGCAGTACGCTTGGCGATCGCGTCACCAACGCCTTTGCCGATGAGTGGCAAAAACTCGGCGGCGGTACGGTGCTGCAACAGAAATTTGGTTCGACAGCAGAACTGAAGATGGGCATCAACAGCAATTCCGGTATCGCGCTCACCGGCAGCCCGGTGACGGCCAGCCTGCCTGCGCAGCAGAGCGTCACTATCGGCGGCCTGACCATTCCGGCACCGCCCAGCGATGCGCAAATCAGCGGCGGCGGTAATGTTGATGCAGCCTATATTCTGGCAACGCCGGATGAAATTGCGCTTATCAAACCGATGATCGCCATGCGTAACGGCAGCCAGAGCCATGCCACGCTGTACGCCAGTTCCCGCAGCGCGAAAGGCATTGCCGGCCCGGATTTCCGTCTGGAGATGGAAGGCCTGCAATACAGCGAGATCCCGATGCTGGCGGGCAGCAATCCGGCGCTGATGCAGCAGGCGCTCAGCAGCGTGAACAACGATTATTCACTGGCGCGTCTGTATGCGATGGGCGTGGATGCCTGGGCGCTGGCTAATCACTTCTCGCAAATGCGCCAGGTGCCGGGCTTTGAGATTAACGGCAACACCGGCGACCTTTCCGCCACTCAGGATTGTGTGATTAACAGGAAGTTATCATGGCTGAAATACCAACAGGGGCAGATCGTCCCGGCCGGTTAACGCGTAAACAGACCGGCGAGGCGTGGGAAGTACGCGCGCGTCGCTGGCTGGAAGGCAAAGGACTGCGTTTTATCGCCGCCAACGTGCATGCGCGTGGCGGCGAAATTGATCTGATAATGAAACACGGGCCGACGACGGTCTTCATTGAAGTTCGCTACCGTAAAACGGCGACATTCGGCGACGCTGCGGCCAGCGTTACCCGGCAAAAACAGTTGCGATTGCTGCAAACCGCGCGTTTGTGGCTTGCCCGGCACAATGGGAGTTTTGACACTGTGGATTGCCGGTTCGATGTGGTAGCCTTCACCGGAAATGATGTTGAGTGGATACAAGACGCCTTTAACGACCACTCATAATTGCTGAAATAATAGGGATTATCGTGCTCGAAAGAATTAAAGTCTGCTTTACGGAAAGCATTCAAACCCAGATTGCGGCGGCGGAAGCGTTGCCGGATGCGATTTCCCGTGCTGCCATGACGCTGGTTCAGTCCCTGCTCAACGGCAACAAAATCCTCTGTTGTGGTAATGGCACTTCTGCCGCCAATGCACAGCATTTTGCTGCCAGCATGATCAATCGTTACGAAACAGACCGCCCCAGTTTACCCGCCATTGCACTTAATACCGATAACGTGGTCTTAACTGCGATCGCCAACGATCGTCGGCATGAAGAAATTTATGCCAAACAGGTGCGGGCGCTGGGTCATGCGGGGGATGTGCTGCTGGCCATCTCCACCCGCGGCAACAGCCGCGACATTGTGAAAGCGGTGGAAGCGGCAGTGACACGCGATATGACCATTGTCGCGCTGACAGGCTACGACGGCGGGGAACTGGCCGGGCTTCTGGGGCCTCAGGATGTTGAAATTCGCATACCGTCGCATCGAAGTGCACGTATTCATGAAATGCATATGTTGACGGTGAACTGCCTGTGCGATCTGATCGATAACACGCTTTTTCCACACCAGGATGATTAAGGAGTACACATGAAGGCATTTTCGCCCCTCGCAGTCCTTATTTCCGCATTATTGCTTCAGGGATGTGTAGCTGCTGCGGTCGTAGGAACGGCAGCGGTGGGCACGAAAGCGGCAACGGATCCGCGTACCGTGGGTACGCAAGTGGATGACGGCACGCTGGAGGTACGCGTAAACAGCGCGCTGTCGAAAGACGAACAGATTAAGAAAAACACCCGTATCAACGTGACCGCTTATCAGGGCAAAGTCCTGCTGGTGGGACAGTCTCCGGACAGTTCGCTCTCCGCGCGCGCCAAACAGATTGCCATGGGCGTGGAAGGCACCACCGAAGTCTATAACGAGATCCGCCAGGGTCAGCCGATTGGGCTGGGTACGGCGTCTTCGGATACCTGGATCACTACCAAAGTTCGTTCGCAGCTGTTAGGCAGCGATCAGGTGAAATCTTCGAACGTGAAGGTAACCACCGAGAACGGCGAAGTGTTCCTGTTAGGGCTGGTAACCGAGCGTGAGGCGCAGGCGGCGGCGGATATTGCCAGCCGGGTGAGCGGCGTGAAGCACGTGACAACGGCCTTTACCTTTATTAAATAATCCCCTCACGTTAACCCTCTCCCGTCGGGAGAGGGTGTCAAATCTCACAGCAGCGCGAGCATTCCAACAATCATCCCGCACAATGCCACCAGCGCACCGGTCAGCCACAGGGCTTTCGCCGGGAATGACTTACGCAGCATAATCAATGACGGCAGGCTGACGGCGGGCAGCGTGATGAGCAGCGCCAGCGCAGGCGCGGTGCCCATGCCAGCCAGCATCATGGTCTGCACAATCGGGATCTCGGCGGCGGTTGGGATCACGAACAGACAACCAACGATCGCCATGGCGATGATCCACAGCAGGGAATTATCGATCGTGCCATCCGCATGAGGGAACAGCCAGACGCGCGCCGCTCCCAACACCAGCACGGCAAGGATATACACCGGAATGGTGCTCCAGAACAGCGACCACAGCGCTTTACCCCAGCGGGTCATAAAACCGCCCTGCGCCTGCGGGACCGCCACTTCCACCGGTTCAACCGGCTGCGCGCGATCTTTCACCACATGCTGCACCACGGCCGCCACCCCGATCACCGTGACCAGCCCGGCCACCAGACGGATCAACGCAAAGTGCCAGCCGAGCACAAAGCCCATAAATACCAGGGTCGCGGGATTAAGTAACGGGTTTCCCATCCAGAATGCCAGCGCCCCGCCCATGGAAACCTGCTGACGACGCATACCCGCCGTCACTGGCGCAGCACAGCAGGAGCACATCATTCCCGGCAGGGAAAACAGCGTGCCGAGGAGCGTGCCGCGAAAGCGCGGCTGTCCGAGGGTGCGCAGCAGCCAGTCACGCGGGATCAGCACCTGAATCAGGGAACCGAGCAGTACACCAAGCACGGCGGCTTTCCAGACGGCGAGGAAATAGACCATGGCGTAATCCAGCGCCGCCTGTAACGGGCTGCTGGCCGCCTGGCCGAGAATGGATTTACCGATGCTGTGCGTTTCGGCGGCAGTAAAGGCTTTACCGTAGTACGGCTGCCATTTCACATACCAGAGTCCGATAATAACGACGAGAAAAAAGAGTGCGGGTTTCCACCATTGGACAGGGGCAACCGCCTGAGATGAAGACTGACCAGTCATAGCATTTTCCAGGAGTAATGTTTTATTAAGCCGGAAAATACTACGCCTGCGAACCGCTTTTGGAAACGATTAATCCCGTGCGCGCTGGGCGATTTCCCGTAACTGCGCGGAATCCAGTACCGTTACGCCTTCCTGCGCCGGAGAAAGCGCGGTGATCAGCATGGCTTTTGCCACATCACGCGCCTCAATGGATTTCCAGTTTCCCGGCAGCAGACGAAATAACGGGGCCATCAGCGACTCATTGAAGCGTTTTTTATTGCGGTCGCCGAGCAGCATCGACGGGCGGGCCAGGGTCAGCCGGGGCCAGTGCTGCGCCTTCAGCGCTTCTTCCATCTCGCCCTTAACGCGATTATAGAAAAAGGGGGAATGAGGATTCGCGCCCGTGGCGCTGACCACCAGCATATGTTTCGCCCCCAGGCGCTGGCCGGTAATGGCCGTGTCCACCACCAGCGTATAATCAGCATGAATGAAGGCTTCTTTGCTGCCCGCCTCGCGGCGCGTGGTGCCCAGGCAGCAAAACACAATATCCAGCGGATCTTTTACCTGCGCCAGCGCATCGCTGAGCTGCGGATCGTGCGGATTAAACACGTCGTAAGCGTCCGCTAACGGGCGGCGCGTGGGCGCGGCGATGGCGGTGATTTCCGGTGTCTGCCTGAGCATACGCAGCAGGTGTCCCCCTACCAGGCCGGTCGCGCCGGTGATCATTACCTGAGTCATCTCATCTCCTTTGCAGATTAGTCCGCCTTGCAATGTCGCGTCACTGAACCAGACTTAACAGTACTCTTCGTCATTATTAACGATTTATGGCGAAATCACCTGTCTGAACCCAAAACAGCGGAGGAAATATGGGCAAGAAGATTGCAGTCTTGATAACCGACGAGTTTGAAGATTCAGAATTTACGTCACCTGCCGAAGCGTTTCGTAAAGCCGGCCATGAGGTGATCACCATTGAGATGGAAGCCGGGAAAACGGTCAAAGGTAAGAAAGGGGAAGCCAGCATCACTATCGATAAAGCTATCGATGAAGTGAAACCTGACGAGTTCGATGCGCTGTTACTGCCGGGCGGTCACTCGCCGGACACCCTGCGCGGCGACGATCGCTTTGTTACCTTTACCCGTGAATTTGTGGATTCCGGTAAACCCGTGTTTGCCATCTGTCACGGCCCGCAACTGCTGATCAGCGCCGAAGTGGTACGCGGACGTAAGCTCACCACGGTGAAACCTATTGTTATCGATCTGAAAAACGCCGGTGCGGATTTCTATGACCAGGAAGTGGTCATAGATAATAACCAGATCGTCACCAGCCGTACCCCGGACGATCTGCCCGCCTTTAACCGCGAAGCCCTGCGCTTACTCGGCAGCTGAGTCGCGCAACCAGTGAAGTTTTTTCCCGAAGCCCAGGGTGTTATCGGTAAATTTGATCTCGTCCGGGAGGATCTCCCAGACGGGGGCCGATAACGCTCTGGCCACCGGAAAGCGGCGATTATACTGCGCGCGCGGTACGTCGCTTTCTTCCTCGCTCAGACGCCGGATCTTCCCTTTGAACTGCACGCCGCGGATCAGCGCGACGGTTTTCGGCTGCCCGTTTATAGTGCCCGCCACCGGCGCGTTTTGCCCGGTCATCTGCGCATGGCGGGTGTGATCTTCACTCAGCACGTAGAACGCCACTTTTACGGGATCGTAGAGATAGAAGGCGTTTGCGCACCACAGCTCCCCGTCGCGGGTGACACACCAGCTCAGCACGTGTTGTCTGGCCAGCCAGCGATTAATGGCGGCAAGTGATTCCATCTGACTTCTTCCTCATGCTATGGTGCGCTCACCTTAACATAGTGAACGCTGTAATGACGCCCTGGTCTGTTTATCTTATTCGCACCGCTGATGATTCGCTCTATACCGGCATTACCACGGACGTATCCCGCCGCTTCAGCCAGCATCAGTCGGGCAAAGGCGCAAAGGCGCTGAGGGGTAAAGGCGAGCTGCGGCTGGCCTTTACGGCGCAGGTTGGTGAACGCTCGCTTGCATTGCGGATCGAATACCGGATCAAACAACTGACGAAGCGCCAGAAAGAGCGCCTCGTCAGCGGGGATGGTTCATTTGAAGCGCTGTTAGCCAGCCTGCAAATGCCTGCGCTTAAAAGCGATTGAAATGATCGTGATACTCCACCAGCCCGGTCACGCCGTTAAAGGCGTCATCCGCCAGCCGATGGACGTGAAAGGCGGTTTCCGTACCTGGCCAGCGGCAATGCAGATCGTAATGCGCCGCCCGTTCAAAGCCGAGGCGGTCATAGAATGCCGCATCCCCTAAGGCTACCACGGCGGCATAGCCAAATTCATTGAGCGAATCCAGCCCTTCATACACCAGTTGCCGCGCGAGGCCCTGCCCACGGTAGTTTTCGTCAATGGCCAGCGGCGCAAGCCCTACCCACTGCAAATCCTCACCCTGCACAGAGACCGGGCTGAAGGCGACATAACCCACCACCTGCCCTTCGTCATCTGTCGCCACCAGACCCAGCGTGATCAAACCATCTTCACGCAGATCATGTACCAGACCCGCTTCGCCATCGCCCGGATAAGCGCGACGAAGTAATGCGTCAATGCCTGGCGCATCAATGGGGATTTCAACTCTAATCAGCATGGTTCACCTACAGAAAGAGGTTTAGTTTCAGGGGGCGTTTTCAGGCCCGCTTCAACAAATTCCGCCAGTTGCATGAGCAGAACGCGTAACGGCTTCGGCATCTGCTCAGGTTCAATGGCGTCCATCAGGTTTTTGACGTACAGACCCAGTTCAGTATCACCTTCAATCACCAGACGGCGCTGGAAGAACAGCGTATCCGGATCCTGCTTGCGGGCCGCGATCATCAGCAGATCGCTGGCATCCGCGCTGAAGCTGACGTCGGCATTGGCAGACTGGCGCACGATTAACTGACCGTTCTCAACGGAGGTGAACCACTGAAGGCCAATGTCACGCACCTCGATACTTAACCAGCGTCCTTCGAGAAACTCAAGTTCTCCATCCACCAGCGCCTGCTGAAACTGCCAGCGCAGGACCTGTTCCAGTACCTGGCGTTTAAGGGCGAAAGGCGCGAGCTTCACAGGCACACTCAGCAAAGACGGACCCGCGAGAACGAGACGTGAGCGCAGTTTATCCAACACAAGCATTACTCCCTGAAATGATTAGTGCGCTTATTCTGCCACATCATACAAACGACATAGCGGCGCAAATCAACAATTACGACGAAGAAATACAGCATTATTGGTGTCATCAATACGCGATTAACTGCCTCAAATCAAAAATTGTCGCCGAAGGGTTAACTAAAATCCCAGTTCGTTAACAATTTTTGCACCTCTCAGGTGCGTCCGGGTCAGGCTGGCCCGTTGAACCGCAGGATATATTATGGAGTTGCTCTGCCCGGCCGGAAATCTTCCGGCGCTAAAGGCGGCCATCGAGAACGGAGCCGACGCCGTTTATATCGGCCTGAAAGATGATACCAATGCCCGCCATTTTGCCGGACTTAACTTTACGGAGAAAAAGCTCCAGGAAGCAGTGAACTATGTCCACCAGCACGGCAAAAAATTGCACATCGCCATTAACACCTTTGCCCACCCTGACGGCTATCAGCGCTGGCAGCGGGCGGTGGACATGGCGGCGCAGCTCGGCGCGGATGCGCTGATCCTCGCCGATCTGGCGATGCTCGAATATGCCGCCGAACGCTATCCCCATATTGAACGCCATGTCTCGGTGCAGGCATCGGCCACCAATGACGAAGCCATTCGTTTTTATCACCGTCATTTTGACGTGGCGCGCGTGGTGCTGCCGCGCGTGCTGTCGATCTATCAGGTGAAACAGCTCTCCCGCACCACGCCGGTTCCGCTGGAGGTGTTCGCCTTCGGCAGCCTGTGCATTATGGCGGAAGGACGCTGCTATTTATCCTCTTACCTGACCGGCGAATCGCCCAATACCGTGGGCGCCTGCTCACCGGCGCGCTTTGTGCGCTGGCAACAAACGCCGCAGGGGCTGGAATCACGCCTGAACGATGTGCTGATCGACCGCTATCAGGAAGGGGAAAACGCCGGTTATCCGACGCTGTGCAAGGGGCGCTATCTGGTGGATGGCGAGCGCTATCACGCGCTGGAAGAGCCGACCAGTCTGAACACGCTGGAGCTGTTGCCGGAGCTGCTGGCGGCCAATATCGCCTCGGTGAAAATTGAAGGTCGTCAGCGCAGCCCGGCGTACGTCAGCCAGGTGGCTAAGGTCTGGCGTCAGGCTATCGATAAATGCATGGCCGCACCGGACGCCTACGCGCCGCAGGCGGCATGGATGGATACGCTGGGGGCGATGTCGGAAGGCACGCAAACGACGCTGGGCGCTTATCACCGTAAATGGCAGTGAGAAACCAATGAAATATGCATTAGGACCGGTGCTCTACTACTGGTCAAAAGAGACGCTGGAAAATTTCTATCAGCAGGCCGCTGAAAGCGAAGCCGATATTATTTATCTTGGCGAGGCGGTATGCAGCAAGCGCCGCGCCACCAAATCAGGCGACTGGCTGGATATGGCGAAAGCGCTGGCGCAAAGCGGCAAGCAGGTGGTGCTGTCGACGCTGGCGCTGGTACAGGCCTCATCTGAACTTAATGAACTGAAGCGCTATGTGGAGAACGGCGAGTTTATGCTGGAGGCCAGCGATCTCGGCGTGGTGAATATGTGCGCCGAGCGGAAACTGCCGTTTGTCGCCGGTCATGCACTGAACTGCTATAACGCCGTGACGCTGCGCCTGTTGCACAAACAGGGCATGGTGCGCTGGTGTATGCCGGTGGAGCTGTCCCGCGACTGGCTGGTTAATCTGCTTAACCAGTGCGATGAGCTGGGGATCCGCAATCAGTTTGAAGTGGAAGTGCTGAGCTATGGTCATCTGCCGCTGGCCTATTCCGCGCGTTGCTTTACCGCCCGCTCGGAAGACCGGCCCAAAGATGAGTGCGAAACCTGCTGCATCAAATACCCGACGGGGCGCAATGTGCTGTCTCAGGAAAATCAGCAGGTGTTCGTGTTAAACGGTATTCAGACGATGAGCGGCTATGTCTATAACCTCGGCAATGAGCAGACCTCAATGCACGGGCTGGTGGATATTGTGCGCCTGTCGCCCATGGGCCCTGAGACGCTGGACATGCTGGCGGCCTTTCGCGCTAACGTCTGCGGCGACGCCCCGCTGCCGCTGGCGGCACACAGTGACTGCAACGGCTACTGGAGGCGCCTGCCCGGTCTGGAACTGGTGTAATTGGGCACCTCAATCACGCAGATAGCTCACTTTGTTAACAGCTTTAGCTACGCTTTAATGCAGTATTAAAGAATTAGCCTGTAACAAAGTGAGCACATTATGACCGATACATCCCCGCTTTTTTCGGTGCTCGATCTCGCACCGATCCCGCAGGGCGCTTCTGCGAAAGACGCCTTCGAACACTCTCTGGATCTGGCCCGTCTCGCTGAAAAACGTGGCTATCATCGCTTCTGGCTGGCTGAACATCATAATATGACCGGCATCGCCAGCGCGGCGACGTCCGTGCTGATTGGTTATCTGGCGGCAAATACTAACACTCTGCACCTCGGCTCCGGCGGCGTGATGCTGCCGAACCACTCGCCGCTGGTGATCGCCGAGCAGTTCGGCACGCTCAATACGCTCTATCCGGGCCGAATCGATCTGGGTCTGGGGCGTGCGCCGGGCAGCGATCAGCGCACCATGATGGCGCTGCGCCGTCATATGAGCGGCGATGTCGATAACTTCCCGCGCGATGTGGCAGAGCTGGTGGACTGGTTTGACGCCCGCGATCCGAATCCGCATGTGCGCCCGGTGCCCGGCTACGGCGAGAAAATTCCCGTCTGGCTGCTCGGCTCCAGTCTCTACAGCGCCCAGCTCGCCGCCCAGCTTGGCCTGCCGTTTGCGTTCGCCTCGCACTTCGCGCCGGATATGCTGTTCCAGGCGCTGCACCTGTACCGCAGCAACTTTAAGCCGTCGGCGCGCCTTGAGAAGCCGTATGCGATGGTGTGCATCAATATCGTGGCCGCCGACAGTAACCGCGATGCAGAATTCCTGTTCACCTCCATGCAGCAGGCGTTTGTGAAGCTGCGCCGGGGCGAGACCTCGCAGCTGCCGCCGCCGATTGATAACATCGATCACTTCTGGTCGCCGTCAGAAAAATACGGTGTGCAGCAGGCGCTGAGCATGTCGCTGGTAGGGGATAAAGCGAAAGTCCGCCACGGGCTGGAGTCGATCCTGCGTGAAACCCAGGCGGATGAGATCATGGTGAACGGCCAGATTTTCGATCATCAGGCGCGTCTGCATTCGTTTGACCTGGCGATGCAGGTGAAAGAAGAGCTGTTGGGATAGTTCTGGCCTGCCCGGTGGCGCTACGCTTACCGGGCCTACAACATTAATTTTGTAGGCCGGATAAGGCGCAGCCGCCATCCGGCAAAAATTGTCTACTGATACACCGGCAACAGATTAAAGCTCGACAACAGATGCACCACCGCGTTGCCGACGCCGAAAATCAGGATCAGGGCAATCATCGGTTTGCCGCCCCAGACGCGAAACCGCGGGCTGCCAAATCGCTTGCGGGATTTGCGCGCCAGCAGCGCCGGAACAATTGCCGCCCAGATCGTTGCTGCCAGTCCGGCATAGCCAATCGCATACAGAAAACCGTTCGGCCACAGCAAACCGCCCGCAACCGGCGGCAGGAAAGTCAGCGCCGCGGTCTTCAGGCGCCCTGCCGCGCTGTCATCAAAACCAAACAGATCAGCCAGATAATCGAACAGCCCCAGCGTCACGCCCAGGAAGGAACTGGCAACGGCAAAGTTTGAAAACACCAGCAGCAGCAAATCCAGGCTGCGGCTATTCAGCACGCCACTTAACGCCTGCACCAGCACATCGATATTTCCGCCCTGCGCGGCAATGGCGATAAAGGCCGGGCGCGGAATATTGCCCATCGTTCCCAGCAACCAGACCGCGTACAGACCCAGCGCCAGTAACGAGCCCAGCACGATACAACGGGTGATGGTGCGCGGATCCTTGCCGTAAAACTTCATCAGGCTGGGGACGTTGCCATGGTAGCCAAAAGAGGCGAGGCAAAACGGCAGCGTCATCAGCAGATAAGGCGTATAGGAAGCGTTGCTTTCGGCCACATTAAACAGCGTGGCGGGCTGAACGTGCCCCAGCAGGCTGCCGAAGGTCAGA
This sequence comes from Enterobacter sp. K510, assembly GCF_055804875.1. Taxonomy (NCBI): domain Bacteria; kingdom Pseudomonadati; phylum Pseudomonadota; class Gammaproteobacteria; order Enterobacterales; family Enterobacteriaceae; genus Enterobacter; species Enterobacter sp. K510. The sequence goes on from NZ_JBNRLQ010000001.1 coordinate 537,410, forward strand.
AAGAAGGTGATGACTTTGGCGCCCAGCACAATGGCGGTCATACGGCTGACCGCGCGGGTCGACAGCCAGACAATAAACGCCACCAGCAGCGCAAAACCAAATCCCGCCAGCCGTGCCGGAACGTTCAGCGACATTTCGCTAAAAGTATGATGCAGGATCGAGCCGCTCGCGGAAATGTAGGCGTAGGTCAGGATATAGAGCACAAAGGCAATGGAAATGCCGTTGATGGCGTTCCAGCGCCTGCCGAGCAGATCGCGGGTAATGGTGTCGAAGCTGGATCCAATACGATAGTTGAGGTTCGCTTCAAGGATCATCAGCCCGGAATGCAGCATACAGAACCAGGTGAAGATCAGCGCCGCCATTGACCAGAAGAACCACGCGCCGGACATCACCACCGGCAGGGAAAACATGCCTGCGCCAATGATTGTACCCGCAATAATCACAACGCCAGCCAGCAGCGAAGGAGTGGTGTGTGTGGTCGTTAACGTCGCCATCCGTTTTATCTCCGGTGTTATAACAGCTTCGGTCAGTGAAGCATCGCGCCAGCATTGTACCAGTACATGAGTACAAAGCAGATAAAAAAAGCCCCGATTGTTAAGATCGGGGCTGGAACTTTTACTTTACAGTAAAGCGTAATGCGTTACGCGATTATGCATCACCGAAGCGACGACGACCGGATGCGGCACCGTCTTCGCGACGCGGACCACGGCTGCCTTCACGACGTTCGCCGCTGAAACGGCCAGCGCCTGGCGCTGCGCCTTCACGACGTGGGCCCCGGCCACCTTCGCGACGCTCACCGCCACCGAAGCGACGTTCGCCGGCAGGACGATCGCCACCGCGACGTTCGTGCGGCTGTGCATCACCCAGCAGTTGCATATTCATCGGCTTGTTCAGGATACGCGTACGGGTAAAGTGTTGCAGAACTTCGCCCGGCATACCTTTCGGCAGTTCGATGGTGGAGTGGGTACCGAACAGCTTGATGTTACCGATGTAACGGCTGCTGATGTCGCCTTCGTTAGCGATCGCGCCAACGATGTGACGAACTTCAACACCATCATCACGGCCCACTTCAATGCGATACAGTTCCATTTCGCCTGCGTCACGACGTTCACGACGCGGACGATCTTCACCGCCACGCTCAGGACGCGGACCACGATCATTACGGTCGCCACGGCGTTCGAAACGCTCGTCACGCTCACGGAATTCACGCTTCGGACGCATAGGCGCATCTGGCGGCAGGATCAGCGGACGCTCGCCCTGTGCCATTTTCAGCAGTGCGGCAGCCAGGGTTTCGATGTCCAGCTCTTCGTCAGCGGAAGGCTGGATTTTCGCCAGCAGACCACGGTAGAGATCCAGATCGCTGCTTTCCAGCTGCTGCTGAACTTTAGCGGCGAATTTTTCCAGACGGCGTTTGCCCAGCAGTTCTGCGTTCGGCAGTTCAACTTCCGGAATGGTCAGCTTCATGGTGCGTTCGATGTTACGCAGCAGACGACGCTCGCGGTTCTCAACGAACAGCAGTGCGCGACCTGCACGACCTGCACGACCGGTACGGCCGATACGGTGCACGTAAGACTCGGAGTCCATCGGGATGTCGTAGTTAACAACCAGGCTGATACGCTCAACGTCCAGGCCACGGGCCGCAACGTCGGTCGCAATCAGGATGTCCAGACGACCATCTTTCAGACGCTCCAGGGTCTGCTCACGCAGCGCCTGGTTCATGTCACCGTTCAGCGCGGCGCTGTTATAACCGCTGCGCTCCAGCGCTTCAGCCACTTCCAGGGTCGCATTTTTGGTACGCACGAAGATGATCGCCGCGTCAAAGTCTTCTGCTTCCAGGAAACGCACCAGCGCTTCGTTTTTACGCATACCGTATACAGACCAGTAGCTCTGGCTGATGTCCGGGCGAGTGGTTACGCTGGACTGAATGCGCACTTCCTGCGGCTCTTTCATAAAGCGGCGGGTAATGCGACGGATCGCTTCCGGCATGGTGGCGGAGAACAGCGCGGTCTGATGTTCAGCCGGGATCTCAGCCATGATGGTTTCAACGTCTTCGATGAAGCCCATACGCAGCATTTCATCCGCTTCGTCCAGTACCAGACCTTTCAGGTTGGACAGGTTCAGCGTGCCGCGTTTTAAGTGATCAAGCAGGCGACCCGGGGTACCCACAACAATTTGTGGGCCCTGACGCAGGGCGCGCAGCTGCACGTCATAACGCTGGCCGCCGTAAAGGGCAACCACGTTTACGCCGTGCATATGTTTAGAGAAGTCCGTCATGGCTTCAGCAACCTGAACCGCCAGTTCGCGGGTCGGGGCCAGCACCAGAATCTGTGGCGCTTTCAGCTCAGGATCGAGGTTGTGCAGCAGCGGTAAAGAGAACGCTGCGGTTTTGCCGCTACCGGTCTGGGCCATACCCAGAACATCGCGGCCACCCAGCAGATGTGGGATACACTCTGCCTGGATTGGAGATGGCTTTTCGTAACCCAGATCGTTCAGGGCCTGAAGGATGGAGGCATTCAGCCCAAGATCAGAAAAAGTGGTTTCGATGGTATCAGTCATGTAGTACATGTGCCTCATTGATGGCGGCCAGTCTACGTAACTCATCGTGAAATTGATCTGCAATTTTCATTGAAAAGTGTGAACCGGCTCAAATTTAGTTGATTAACGAACAAAAACGCCCTCACCCGTCAGGATGATGACTTTAGTAAAAAAGTTGGTGGGCTGATCGTTGTTCGTCAGCTATTGCTGGTCCGATTCTGCCAGGTCATCTTGCTCCTGGCCCAAGAGCGATAATTCCAACAATGCATAACGATGCTCAACGTAGTTGTGTACGTTGTTAGCGACCGCTAACTTGAACAGTGCCGTAGCGCTGTCCTTTTCCCCCAGACTTAGGTAGAACTTACCTAAATAGAAGTTGGTTTCACTGAGATGCTCAGCGAGCGAGGTGTTATCCGTTGCGTCCGCCTTCAGGCGATCCATTAACGTTGCTTCGTTAATGTCACCGAGGTAGAACTCGACAATGTTCCATCCCCATTGCTCTCTATCCGATTTCTCGAAGCGCTGTCTTAGTGCTTCTTTGGCCTGCTTTTCGTCAAGCTTACGCTCGGCGATGTAAAGCCACAGGCTACGGAAAGGATCATTGGGATCGTCTTGATAAAACGCCAGCAGATCATCTTGCGCTAACTTGTCACGACCGCCGTAATACAGAGCGATACCGCGATTCAAGTGCGCGTAGTTGTAAGTTGGATCAAGCTCAAGTACAGAATCAAACGCTTCATAAGCGGCGTCAAAATTGCCCGCTTGCGTTAAGTAAATGCCTAAGTAATTGAATACTTCAGGCATATCGGGTCGGATGGCCAGTGCTTGTGAAAAATCATTTCGCGCCAGTGCCCTCAGACCGAGACTATCATACAACACTCCGCGCTCATATAAAAGCTGTGCGCGTTCATCATCGGTTAAAGCCCGACTGGCAAGAATTTGTTCCATGCGCGCCAGAATCACTTCTTGCTGCAAAGTCGGTTGCAATGGCACCGCCAGGACTTCGCTCTTACGCCAGGCAGAGTTGCTGCATCCTGCCAGCGTTAAAGCTGTCGCAACGAAACACCAGCGCAAAAAAGGCTTCATTTCCCACTCCCGAAGACAACAATTAGATGGACATCCTGTCCCCCGGCTGCAAACACAGCATCCTGCCCGGAATGAAAACTCTCCGTCAACGACGGAGAGCTAAACAGCAACCTTACTCGCCTTGTTCTGCTGCCGGCGCTTGTGCCGCTTCAGCAGGCTGAGATTGTTCAGTCGCTTCTTTGATGCTCAGACGGACGCGGCCCTGGCGATCGACTTCCAGAACTTTAACCGGGACTTCCTGACCCATCTGCAGATAGTCGGTCACTTTCTCTACACGCTTGTCAGCGATCTGAGAAATGTGCACCAGACCTTCTTTACCGCCGCCGATGGCAACGAACGCGCCAAAGTCAACGATACGGGTCACTTTACCATTGTAGACGCGACCCACTTCGATTTCTGCGGTGATCTCTTCGATACGACGGATAGCGTATTTCGCTTTCTCGCCGTCGGTCGCTGCGATTTTCACGGTGCCGTCATCTTCGATTTCGATGGTGGTGCCGGTTTCTTCGGTCAGCGCACGGATCACAGAGCCACCTTTACCGATGACGTCTTTGATCTTGTCCGGATTGATCTTGATGGTGTGAATACGCGGCGCGAACTGCGAAATATCGCCACGCGGCGCGTTGATTGCCTGTTCCATCACGCCCAGGATGTGCAGACGCGCACCTTTAGCCTGGTTCAGCGCAACCTGCATGATCTCTTTGGTGATACCTTCAATTTTGATATCCATCTGCAGCGCAGAGATACCGTCGCGGGAACCCGCTACTTTGAAGTCCATATCGCCCAGGTGATCTTCATCGCCGAGGATGTCAGACAGCACAACGAAGTTGTCGCCTTCTTTCACCAGACCCATTGCGATACCCGCAACGGCGGCTTTGATCGGCACACCCGCATCCATCAGCGCCAGAGAAGCACCGCATACGGACGCCATGGAAGAAGAACCGTTGGATTCGGTGATTTCAGAAACCACACGTACGGTGTACGGGAATTTTTCAGCGTCAGGCATTACTGCCAGCACGCCACGCTTCGCCAGACGACCGTGACCGATTTCACGACGCTTCGGTGAACCTACCATGCCCGTCTCGCCAACGGAGTACGGAGGGAAGTTATAGTGGAACAGGAAGCTGTCAGTGCGCTCGCCCATCAGTTCGTCGATGTTCTGCGCGTCACGGGTGGTGCCCAGGGTCGCAGTAACCAGCGCCTGAGTTTCGCCACGGGTGAAGAGTGCGGAACCGTGGGTACGCGGCAGCACGCCGGTACGCACGTCCAGACCACGGATCATGTCTTTTTCACGGCCATCAATACGCGGCTCGCCTGCCAGTACGCGGCTACGAACAACGTTTTTCTCGATAGCGTGCAGGATGTCGCCCAGTTCGTTGGCGTCCAGGGTTTCATCTTCAGCCAGCAGCGCAGCCACAGTTTCAGCTTTGATAGCATCAACCTGTGTGTAACGCTCCTGTTTGTCGGTGATGCGGTAAGCATCGCTCAGACGGGATTCAGCCAGCGCAGCAACACGTGCATTCAGGGCTTCGTTAGCAGCTTCTGGCTGCCAGTCCCAACGCGGTTTACCGGCTTCTTTCACCAGGTCGTTGATGTTCTGGATCACGATCTGCTGCTGTTCGTGGCCAAATACCACGGCGCCCAGCATCTGGTCTTCGCTCAGCAGTTCAGCTTCGGATTCAACCATCAGCACTGCGCCTTCGGTACCGGCAACCACCAGATCCAGTTTGCTTGCTTTCAGCTCTTCCTGGGTCGGGTTCAGCACGTACTGGTCATTGATGTAACCTACACGCGCCGCGCCGATTGGGCCGTTGAACGGGATACCGGACAGGGACAGCGCAGCGGATGCGCCGATCATTGCCACGATGTCCGGGTTAACCTGCGGGTTAACGGAAACTACGGTGGCGATAACCTGTACTTCGTTAACGAAGCCTTCCGGGAACAGCGGACGAACCGGGCGGTCAATCAGACGCGCGATCAGCGTTTCGCCTTCGCTTGGACGGCCTTCACGACGGAAGAAGCCACCCGGGATTTTACCAGCAGCGTAAGTACGCTCCTGATAGTTAACCGTCAGCGGGAAGAAGTCCTGGCCCGGTTTCGCTTTTTTCTGACCCACAACGGTAACGAATACCGCAGTGTCGTCCATGCTTACCATAACAGCTGCAGTTGCCTGACGCGCCATCATGCCGGTCTCCAGCGTTACGGTATGTTGACCGTACTGGAATTTACGAATGATCGGATTAAGCAAAATTTTATCCTTTCTTAATGAATGACAGCACACCATTGGGTGTGCTGACGTTAATACCCGATCTTCTGTGCATCCTCGCGACTAATGACAACCCTAACCCAAACCGGGTAAAGCCTCTCATTAGCCGCGCGAACCTCTGCAACGAAGATCATTCATAGCAACAATACAATAGTTTAGGTCGAATTGCTGCCGTCTGGTTGAAAAAAGGGGCCGTTAAGGCCCCTTTCTGTGAAACTCGCCAGACTTAGCGACGCAGACCCAGACGCTCGATCAGCGCGGTGTAGCGTGCAACATCTTTACGTTTCAGGTAGTCGAGCAGTTTACGACGCTGAGAAACCATGCGCAGCAGACCACGACGGCTGTGGTGATCTTTTTTGTGCTCTGCAAAGTGACCCTGCAGGTGGTTGATCTGAGCAGTCAGCAGGGCAACCTGAACTTCGGTAGAACCGCTGTCGTTCTCGCCACGACCAAACTCGGAAACGATTTTTGCTTTAGCTTCAACGCTTAGAGACATTTTAAACTCCAAAATTAAAAGAATGAAAGGGTGCCGATCTCTAATTCAGCAACCCCAGGTTTAACGCCGGAAGATGTTAAACATCTAACCTGACGTTAAGCGGCAATATTCTACTCGCAGTACCCTGTTATCGCAAGGTAACTGCAATGGATTACGCCGGGTACTCAACCACCAGGCGGCGTGGCGCCACGCGACCCTGATCGTCGATTTCTGCCATGCCGATAAATACCGACTCTGGCCCTTCCGTCACGCGCACCAGGCCTTCTGTCGGTGCTTGTGCCGCACGAACGGGCTGGCCGTTCCTGAAATAGGCGGCGCTGACGGCAGGAATATTCACTACCGGGAAGTCCGCTGCCGGACTGTCCATTGGCATCAGCAGAGGATCAAGCAACTGAGCGGCAGGAATATCCTGCTCACCGGCCTGCTCAACCAGCGACTGCAATTGCTCAAGCGTCACCATGCGATCAACCGGGTACTTGCTCACCGCCAGACGGCGCAGGAAAATCACATGTGCGCCGCAGCCGAGCTTTTCACCGAGATCGTCCACAATGGTGCGGATATAGGTGCCTTTCGAGCAGTGTACTTCCAGCTCCAGCTCATCCCCTTCGTGGCGGATAAACAGCAGCTCGTAAACGGTAATCGGACGAGCCTCACGCGGCACATCAATACCCTGGCGCGCGTACTCGTAAAGCTTCTTCCCCTGATACTTCAGAGCCGAATACATGGACGGGATTTGCTGAATATCACCGCGGAAGGTTTCCAGGGCGGCAGCAAGCTGCTCTGCGCTGAAGGTGATCGGGCGTTCTTCAACAATCTGTCCATCGGCATCGGAGGTATCCGTGCGCTGACCCAGACGAGCAATCACGCGGTAACGCTTATCCGAATCCAGCAGATACTGGGAAAACTTTGTCGCCTCTCCCAGGCAAATCGGCAGCATGCCGGTCGCCAGCGGATCCAGCGCGCCAGTATGCCCGGCGCGATTCGCGTTATAGAGACGTTTTACTTTTTGCAGCACGTCGTTGCTGGACATCCCTTGCGGCTTATCCAGCAACAGTACGCCGTGCACATCGCGACCGCGACGACGAGGACGACTCATCAGTCCTCCTTGGTGTCGTCCGGGTTCACACGACGTTCATCGTCATGACGCACCACGTTGGTCACCAGGTTAGACATACGCATACCTTCCACCAACGAGTTGTCGTAGAAGAAGGTCAGTTCCGGCACGATACGCAGACGCATGGCTTTACCCAGCAGCGAACGGATAAACCCGGAGGCGTCCTGCAATGCTTTGATGCCGCCTTTAATGGCTTCTTCGTCTTTGTCGTTCAGAAAGGTCACAAACACTTTCGCATAGGCCAGGTCGCGGGACATTTCCACACCGGAAACGGTGGTCATCATGCCCAGACGTGGATCTTTAATTTCGCGTTGCAGGATAAGCGCGATCTCTTTTTGCATCTCCTGCGCGACACGCTGAGGGCGGCCAAATTCTTTCGCCATAATAAGTCCTCCAGATAAAGACAAAAAAGGGGCTAAAAGCCCCTTTTGAAATAGTTGCCAGGTGGTGCTCTCAGGCCTGAAGGCGCTACGCTTATCAGACCTGCAACCCAGCCACCGGGCATTACGAAGATTAAGCGATGGTACGCTTGATCTCGATGATTTCGAACACTTCGATCATATCGCCAACGCGAACGTCGTTGTAGTTCTTCACGCCGATACCACATTCCATGCCGTTACGAACTTCGTTAACGTCATCTTTGAAGCGGCGCAGGGACTCCAGCTCGCCTTCGTAGATAACCACGTTGTCACGCAGAACGCGGATCGGGTTGTGACGTTTGATGGTGCCTTCGGTAACCATACAGCCCGCGATCGCACCGAATTTCGGTGATTTGAACACGTCACGCACTTCAGCCAGACCGATGATCTGCTGTTTCAGTTCCGGAGACAGCATGCCGCTCATCGCTGCTTTCACTTCGTCGATCAGGTGGTAGATGACGGAGTAGTAACGCAGATCCAGGCTTTCCGCTTCGATCACTTTACGCGCAGAGGCGTCAGCACGAACGTTGAAGCCAACCAGAATAGCATTGGATGCCGCAGCCAGGGTCGCGTCGGTTTCGGTGATACCACCTACGCCGGAACCAATGATCCTTACTTTTACTTCGTCGGTAGACAGTTTCAGTAAGGAATCGGAAATCGCTTCTACAGAACCCTGTACGTCAGCTTTCAGAACAACGTTCACTTCGTGAACTTCGCCTTCAGTCATGTTAGCGAACATGTTCTCAAGTTTGGATTTCTGCTGACGCGCCAGTTTGACTTCACGGAATTTGCCCTGACGATACAGTGCAACTTCACGCGCTTTCTTCTCGTCACGTACAACGGTCACTTCATCACCGGCTGCCGGCACACCGGACAGACCCAGGATTTCAACCGGAATAGACGGACCGGCTTCCATAACTTCCTGACCCAGTTCGTTACGCATTGCACGAACACGGCCATATTCGAAGCCACAAAGCACGATGTCGCCTTTGTTCAGCGTACCTTCACGTACCAGAACCGTTGCTACCGGACCACGACCTTTATCCAGGAAGGATTCGATAACCGCGCCGCTCGCCATACCTTTGCGAACCGCTTTCAGTTCCAGAACTTCAGCCTGCAGCAGGATAGCGTTCAGCAGGTCATCAATACCGGTACCGGCTTTCGCGGATACAGGGATGAACTGAGACTCGCCGCCCCACTCTTCCGGCATAACGCCGTACTGGGACAGTTCGTTTTTAACGCGATCCAGGTCAGCTTCCGGCTTATCAATTTTGTTCACCGCAACCACGACCGGCACCTGCGCCGCTTTCGCGTGCTGGATTGCTTCGATAGTCTGCGGCATCACGCCATCGTCCGCTGCCACAACCAGCACAACGATATCCGTTGCCTGCGCGCCACGAGCACGCATAGAGGTAAAGGCGGCGTGGCCCGGGGTATCCAGGAAGGTGATCATACCGTTGTCAGTTTCAACGTGGTACGCACCGATGTGCTGAGTAATGCCGCCCGCTTCGCCAGAGGCCACTTTCGTTGAACGAATGTAGTCCAGCAGCGAGGTTTTACCGTGGTCAACGTGACCCATGATGGTCACAACAGGTGCGCGAGCTTCTGCCGCAGCGCCAGTGTCACGGTCGCTCATTACCGCTTCTTCCAGCTCGTTTTCACGACGCAGGATAACTTTGTGGCCCATTTCTTCCGCAACCAGCTGCGCAGTTTCCTGATCGATAACCTGGTTGATGGTGGCCATTGCGCCCAGTTTCATCATCGCTTTGATGACCTGAGAGCCTTTCACTGCCATTTTGTTAGCCAGTTCGCCCACGGTGATGGTTTCACCGATGATAACGTCACGGTTAACCGCCTGAGCCGGTTTCTGGAAGCCCTGCTGTAAAGAAGAACCTTTACGCTTGCCGCCTTTACCGCCACGAACAGCAGCGCGCGCTTCTTCGCGATCGGCTTTCGATTCGGAATGCTTGTTGCCTTTTTTCGGGCGCGGTGCTTTAGCAGTACGCGTACGGCTGCGGCCACCTTCTACTTCGCGGTCGCTGTCGTCTTCTGCCTGACGCGCATGTTGAGAAGTGGTTACATGATAGTCACTGGACTCTTCAACCGGTTCAGCAGCCACATTAACACCATTTTTCTCGTTTTCTTCGGCCATACGACGCGCATCTTCTGCCACGCGGCGTGCTTCTTCTTCCAGTTTACGACGTGCCTCTTCTTCAGCTTTGCGCTTGAGTTCCTGCGCTTCGGCTTCACGACGGGCTTTTTCAGCCTGGGCAGTCCTGGTCATTTCGTCAGATTGTTGATTGCTCACTTTGCTCGTTTCCGCAGCTTCGCGTTTCACCGGGTTAGCGGATTCGCGTTTCGCTTTTTCTTCGGCTTCACGTTTCGCTTTCTCTTGTGCGTCACGCTTGGCTTTTTCCTCGGCTTCACGCTTAGCAGCTTCCTGCGCTTCACGACTGGCCTTCTCTTCCGCTTCGCGCTTCGCCTCTTCTTCCGCGGCGAGACGTTCAGCCTCTTGCGGATCGCGTTTTACAAAGGTGCGTTTTTTGCGGACTTCGATCTGCACCGATTTGCTTTTACCGCCGGTGCCAGGGATGTTCAGTGTGCTGCGCGTTTTGCGCTGCAACGTCAGCTTGTCAGGCGCTGAACCATGTTCACGGTTCAGGTGCGCTAACAATGTCTGTTTTTCTTGTGCTGTCACTGAGTCGTCAGATGACTTCGGGATCCCTGCATCAGCAAATTGCTGTACCAGGCGGTCCACGGAGGTCTGAATCTCAGCGGCCAGCGCTTTTACGGTTACATCTGTCATGCTGTTCCTTCCTGCTACAGTTTATTACGCTTCGTCACCGAACCAGCAAATATTACGTGCGGCCATAATCAGCTCGCCCGCTTTCTCGTCGGTCAGACCTTCAATATCACTCAGGTCATCGATGCCCTGGTCGGCGAGGTCTTCCAGCGTACAAACACCACGAGCAGCCAGTTTAAACGCCATTTCGCGATCCAACCCTTCAAGGCTCAGCAGGTCATCAGCCGGTTTATTATTACCGAGGCTTTCTTCCTGTGCCAGCGCCAGGGTGGTCAGTGCGTTCTTAGCGCGATCGCGCAAGGCTTCGACGGTCGCTTCATCAAGACCGTCAATTTCCAGCAGCTCTTTCATTGGCACATAGGCCAGTTCTTCCAGCGTCGAGAAACCTTCTTCTACCAGTACAGTGGCAAAATCTTCGTCAATGTCGAGATACTTAGTAAAGGTGTCGATCGCTGCATGCGCTTCCGCCTGATGCTTAGACTGGAGATCGTCAACGGTCATGACGTTGAGTTCCCAGCCGCTCAGTTGAGAAGCAAGACGCACGTTTTGGCCGTTACGGCCAATCGCCTGCGCCAGGTTACCCGCTTCTACCGCGATATCCATGGTGTGCTTATCTTCGTCCACTACGATAGAGGCGACATCCGCCGGTGCCATCGCGTTGATAACGAACTGCGCCGGATTGTCATCCCACAGCACGATATCGATACGCTCGCCGCCCAGTTCGGTAGACACCGCCTGGACACGGGCGCCGCGCATACCTACGCAGGCACCTACCGGATCGATACGCTTGTCGTTGGTTTTCACGGCGATTTTCGCACGAGAACCTGGATCGCGAGCAGCGGCTTTGATTTCAATAACTTCTTCGCCAATTTCTGGCACTTCAATGCGGAACAGTTCAATCAGCATTTCCGGTTTGGAACGCGTCACGAACAGCTGCGCACCACGCGCTTCCGGACGCACGGCGTAAAGCACGCCACGAATACGGTCGCCTGGACGGAAGTTTTCACGCGGCAGCATATCTTCACGCAGGATCACAGCTTCAGCATTGCTGCCCAGATCCAGAGAGATGTTGTCGCGGTTCACTTTTTTCACCACGCCGGTGATGATCTCACCTTCGTGCTCACGGAACTGATCCACAACCATCGCGCGTTCAGCTTCACGTACTTTCTGTACGATAACCTGTTTCGCTGTTTGTGTAGTAATGCGGTCAAAGGTGACAGATTCAATCTGATCTTCAACGTAATCACCCACATTCAGGCTTTCATCTTCGTAACGTGCAGCTTCCAGCGTGATTTCACGGGTCGGCTGCGTCACTTCTTCAACGATAACCCAGCGACGGAAGGTGTCGAAGTCGCCGCTTTTGCGATCGATTTCTACGCGAACGTCGATCTCTTGCTCGTATTTTTTCTTGGTTGCTGTCGCCAGAGCACTTTCCAGCGCTTCAAAAATTTTCTCACGCGGCAACGATTTTTCGTTGGAAACTGCTTCAACAACAGCCAAAATTTCTTTGTTCATTGGGGGCCTTTCACCTCAATCCAGACTGTTAAAAGTGGGGGACCAGGTTCGCTTTCTGGATATTGCTTAAAGCGAACACTTCATCTTTACCGTCGACCGTAACGGTGATCATTTCACCGTCAACACCCTTAATTACACCCTGCCACTTGCGACGGTTTTGTACCGCCATACGCAGTACCAGCGTTGCTTCTTCGCCGATATAACGCGCGTAGTGCTCGGCGGTGAATAAAGGACGATCGAGACCCGGTGAGGAGACTTCCAGGTTGTAAGCGACGGTAATAGGATCTTCAACGTCCATTACTGCGCTCACCTGGTGGCTGACATCAGCACAATCATCAACATTGATGCCATTATCACTATCAATATAGATGCGCAGCGTAGATGTGCGACCGCGTACAAATTCGATGCCGACCAGTTCATAGCCCAGAGCCTCAACCGGTGCAGTGATCATCTCTGTTAATTTTTGCTCTAATGTGGACAAACCCACCCCCAAGACATAAAAAAAGGGCGCTAAGCCCAGTTATTCTGTAGTCAGATAACAAAAAACCCCGATAAATCGGGGCTTTAGATAACTGAACCCTATAGCCGCAACTGCGGCCTGGAGAACCTTCCAGAAGTATTTTTTTCAAATCCAAAAAGAGGAAGGCTCAAACGTCTTCACAGTATATTTGAAAAAGAACACTAAGGGAAAGTGGTTGCGGGGGCCGGATTTGAACCGACGACCTTCGGGTTATGAGCCCGACGAGCTACCAGGCTGCTCCACCCCGCGCCTGAAACGTGGCAAATACTACGCCGATCATGCATTAAATGCAAGTTAAGACAGGTGTAAACACCGGGAACTACTGATAAGACGAGCATTATAATCAATTGATTTTGTTCATTGCAAGGAAAAATACGCGCGCGTGCCGGAAACCGCAGAATGAACGCCAGGCAGAGGGGTTTACCTGCCGCCACGCACAGATTTGCATAGCGTGGAATACGCAATGATGCGGGTATTGACGCGAAAGACACATCGTTAAACGCCCGCCTGGCGGCTACGCCAGCGATTTTTTTAACTATTCTGTCACTCTTCGCTTTCGATCGTCGCCAAAAGATGTTTAAATGAAAACTCACTAATTTTGCATAAAAATGCATTAATGATGAGAAGCTAAGCGGTATCATCTTCCGGTGACAACACATCATGGCGTGGCTGTTAAGTCTCTCACCATCAGTATATTAAGCAGGGATTTATTTTATGACGACGATTCTCAAGCATCTTCCGGTTGGACAACGTATTGGTATTGCATTCTCCGGTGGTCTCGACACCAGCGCGGCCCTGCTGTGGATGCGCCAGAAAGGTGCCGTTCCTTACGCCTATACAGCAAATCTGGGTCAACCGGACGAGGATGACTATGACGCGATTCCACGCCGTGCAAAAGAGTATGGTGCCGAGAATGCCCGCCTGATCGACTGCCGTAAGCAGCTGGTCGCCGAAGGCATTGCCGCTATCCAGTGTGGCGCGTTTCATAACACCACCGGTGGGTTGACCTACTTCAACACCACGCCGCTGGGCCGTGCTGTGACCGGAACCATGCTGGTCGCCGCCATGAAAGAAGACGGTGTGAACATCTGGGGCGACGGCAGCACCTATAAAGGCAACGATATCGAACGTTTCTACCGCTACGGTCTGCTGACTAACGCTGAGCTGAAAATCTATAAACCGTGGCTGGATACCGACTTTATTGATGAGCTGGGCGGCCGTCAGGAAATGTCCGAATTCATGATCGCCTGCGGATTCGATTACAAAATGTCCGTGGAAAAAGCCTACTCCACCGACTCCAATATGCTGGGCGCAACGCACGAAGCGAAGGATCTCGAATTCCTGAACTCCAGCGTGAAAATCGTTAACCCGATCATGGGCGTCAAATTCTGGGATGAGAACGTTAAGATCCCGGCGGAAGAAGTCACCATCCGTTTTGAACAGGGCCACCCTGTTGCGCTCAACGGCCAGACCTTCAGCGATGATGTGGAACTGATGCTGGAAGCGAACCGTATCGGCGGCCGTCACGGTCTGGGGATGAGCGATCAGATTGAAAACCGTATCATTGAAGCGAAAAGCCGTGGCATTTACGAAGCCCCGGGCATGGCCTTGCTGCACATTGCCTATGAGCGTTTGCTGACCGGTATTCATAACGAAGATACCATTGAGCAGTATCACGCCCATGGCCGTCAGCTGGGTCGTCTGCTGTATCAGGGCCGCTGGTTTGACTCTCAGGCGCTGATGCTGCGTGACGCGCTGCAACGCTGGGTGGCAAGCGCTATTACCGGCGAAGTGACGCTTGAACTGCGTCGCGGCAATGACTACTCGATCCTGAATACTGTGTCTGACAACCTGACCTATAAAGCAGAACGTCTGACCATGGAAAAAGGGGATTCCGTATTCTCACCTGACGATCGTATCGGGCAGTTGACCATGCGTAATCTGGATATCGCCGATACCCGCGAGAAGCTGTTTGGTTATGCGCAGTCTGGCCTGCTTACCGCCTCCGCCAGCACGGGCCTGCCGCAGATGGACAGCCTGGAACACAGCGAGAAGAAATAACCTTTTCAGTGAGAAAAAAGGGCGCGATAAGCGCCCTTTTTTTGTTTGTCGGTGTCTGCCAGGTAAATTACAGACGAAAAAAAAGACATCTTTCGATGTCTTTCTTTCGGAATATTGGTACTGAGGATGGGACTCGAACCCACAAGCCCGTTAGGGCACTACCACCTCAAGGTAGCGTGTCTACCAATTCCACCACCTCAGCACTGATACTGCTATTACTGCGGGATATCGCTGGTCGGCTTAGCCGGAGCAGCTGGCTGAGTTTGCTCAGATTTCGCTGGCGCGCTCAGATTTTCCCACTCGCTTCCTTTACTGGTTTTGTTGCTGTTAATGTTACCCAACACCAGGCTGATGATGAAGAACAGGGTACCCAGTACAGCTGTCATGCGGGTCATGAAGTTACCAGAACCACTTGAACCGAACAGCGTAGCAGATGAGCCTGCGCCAAAGGAGGCTCCCATATCAGCGCCTTTACCTTGTTGCAGCATAATCAGACCGACAAGGCCAATCGCCACAATAAGGAAAACTACCAAAAGAGCTTCGTACATAATCAACCTGTTCCTTGCGGGGCTGCCGCGTAACATTAGCTTCTGACCATAAAAGCGGGACGTTATTTCGTTTCCCACTGAAGCGGGTGTGAATACTAACCAAAGCGCATGACCTGCGCAAGGGCAATTTCAACGCATTGTATCAAGTGCGGAAAAAAACAGCAAAAAGCCTGGGGTGGTCTAATTCAGCTTCAACAATTGTCGTAGTTTTAGTCGCTTAATCAAAAAGAGCGCGCGCCCGGCACGCGCCCTTTTATAACTTTTATGCTTCAATCGGCGCACGCCAGTCATCGGCCCCGGACGTACCTGCAACGGTATGTTCCCAGGTGATCTTACGGTAGGCCAGTGAAACCTTCACTAACTGCGTGAATTCAGATTTCTGAATGTCCTGACAATGCGGCATCTGGCAATCAATATCCACAATGGTCGCATCGTCAAGAATGGTTGAGAAGAAGTGCTCTTGCTTACCTTCAACAGAGGTGCGATACCACTTCATTTCAACCCGTGGCAGCATTTCTCCAGAAGCCAGCGCGTTGTACAGTAACGGAACGGCTTTGTTCAGCGCCACGGTAAATCTGAATGGCTTATGGACGCGCTGCCCTGACGGCTGACCAGATTGCGGATCCGTTGGCACGGTGACGATGTGTTCAAACTCCTGAACGAGCATCTGATCTTCATGCCCCTGAACATAAATGTTACCGACGGAATCAGAAGTGAAGGCGCCGGAAGTAATATTGCCCTGGGTTTTTCCCTGGATGGAGATATAACATGGAGTTGGCATTTCAGTTTCCTTTGAATAATGACCGTTTAACGCACGAGAAAATAGTTCCTTTTTTCTCTCGCTATAAAATGAAAGGATGACGTCCTGTCAGGCACAGCTTCATTGCTAAAAAATTAACATGGGAGAATAGAAATAAATTTCTCTCCCCCCGGCAATATGTAAGAAATTATGTGGAAAAATTTTTCTCGCCTGAAAAAAATTTCCTTTTGCGAAAAAAAATCACAGATACAATTTATTCATCAATATTTAATCCCTAAAATATTCATCTAATAAATATTAAGAGGCTATTGCACTTGCTGAAGGTTCGGCGAGCGCATGGCATTCCAGACCTTTTTCATTTAGCTTGTACTGCCAGACGCGTTGTTCAGTCATGAGTGGATTTGGATCCGGGCTTATCCATTGTTGCACTGGACCAAAAAAATCGGCCAGCCGGACAGGCGCCAGGTTGTTAATCCAGTGGTTAAACACCCGTGGATCATAAAAACGAAACCGATTTTTCATTTCGCCATCTTCCTTTACATACATTAGTCCCTGCAGATGGGAGATGAGCTCATCAGGATCTGTAATGTCTGCCACCAACCATAAAGCATTGATGCCGTAGTCAGGGCGCGAGAGTATATACTGAACCAATCGCGGCTTTGTCCAGGCCGCCACCAGCCAGGGTCCACGGCCTTCAAGTGCCTGATCCGCAGGCCTGAACAAGGAATAATGGGCGACTTCAAGCGCGTCAGCCATTCCTTGTATTGAGGCATCCAGCGCATTATCCACGATGACCCAAAGAGGAAGACCGGCCTCGCAAAGACGATAGACAATACTTTCAGTGCTGTCTTTATTAACCGCCTCACGGCGAGTAAATGGCTTAAGATTGAGCGCAGCCAGCTTTTCAAGTAAACCCAGCTTTTCCTGCGTTGGCGCTGTATGATTCAAAATATCTTTAACTTCATCCTGCAGCCAGAAGTCACTCCCTCCCATTAGCGCTATTGTCAGCCATCGTGAAAAGCTGTTTTGTTCTAATGCACCATAGCGCCGTGCATGGTTTATCTGTTCTTCAACCCAACGCAACCCGTCCTGTCCTGTTGGGAGAGGCGGTAAATGCTCTTCCCGGGCAACATACCTGAGTGCATTGCAAATCACAGCCGTTTCCATACCTTTCGTCAGAACGACTTTATCGTCGTCGCGTAAATACCAGAATTTCATTTCCATATATTTATTCCTTATTGATAAATGTTGGGAGACAGTGTTTCTCGCAGCCTCCCACGGACTATTACTGACCGTACATCCGGATATCCTCGTCACCGCCGGGGCGCATTTTCAGGCTTTCCAGCACCCACAGGGCCAGTTCTTCACCGCTCACTTTGTCACGCAGTTCCGGTGGTAAATCGCGGGTGTCAAAGCGGCCCGACACTTTGATTAAGGGCTTCATGCGGTTGCCCGCTTCGCTCTCA